>JAEUQR010000199.1 GCA_016789705.1 Acidobacteriota bacterium | reverse complement strand
CATCACCGGCTTGGCGTTGATGAGGTCGTGAGGCATGGCCGTGGCCATTTCCTGGTAGACCGACATCTTTTCCTTGATCGCCCGCTCCATGCGGACGAGGCCGATGCGGAACTGGTTCTCGAGCAGCTCGCCGACCGAGCGGACGCGCCGGTTGCCGAGGTGATCGATATCGTCGACGTTCGCCGGGTTCTTCTTCAGCTTGAGCTGGTACTTGATGACCTCGTAGAAGTCCTGCGGGTGCAGGATCTTCTCGTCGAGCGGCGTGTTCAGGCCGAGTTTCGTGTTGAGCTTGAGGCGGCCGACCCGCGAGAAGTCGTACTTCTGCGGGTTGAAGAACATGTTTTCGAAGAGCGTGCGCGAGCTGTCGAGCGTCGGCGGGTCGCCCGGACGGAGACGGCGGTAGATCTCGATGAGCGCCTCTTCGTGCGTGCGGATCGGATCCTTGCGCAGCGTCTGCGACAGGATGGTGCCGATTTCGTCGCGCTCGGGGAAGAAGATCTCGACGGTGTCGACGCCCTTCTCGTGCGCCATCGAGATGATGCGCGCCGTCAGTTCCTCGTTCGCTTCGAGCAGCACTTCGCCGGTGCCCGGGTCGACGACGTCGCCGGCCGCAAACGCCCCTTCGAGCGCCTCGTCGGTGATCTCGATGGTGTCGATGCCGGCCTTGCGCATGGCATCGACGTGCGCCTTGCTGATCTTCTTGCCCTCGGCGACCGAAACATCGGCACCGGGGATCTTCACGCCCTTCTTCGCGCGCAGGCCGACGATGGTGTCGTTGACCGCCCAGCGGATGCCGTTATCGGCCAGGTGCAGACGATCCACCCCGTAGAAGGCGCGGATGATCTCGTCGGCGCCGCGCAGCCCGAGGGCGCGCAGGAACACCGTGGCAAGGAACTTCCGCTTGCGATCGATGCGGACGTAGAGCAGGTTCTTGGCGTCGTACTCGAACTCCACCCACGAGCCGCGGTAGGGGATGATCTGCGCGACGTAGAGCGTCTTGTCTTCCGAGTGGAAGAACGCGCCCGGCGAGCGGTGCAGCTGGCTGACGATGACGCGCTCGGTGCCGTTGATGATGAAGGTGCCGTTGTCCGTCATCAGCGGGATATCGCCGAAGTAGACCTCCTGCTCCTTGATATCGCGGATGGTCTTGACGCCGGTCTCCGGGTCCTTGTTCCAGACCACGAGCCGGATGGTCACTTTCAGCGGCACGGCGTAGGTCATGCCGCGCTCCTGGCACTCGTCGACGTCGTACTTGAGCTTCAGCTGGACCGTGTGGCCGCAGATGTCACAGACATCGCCACGCGCGTGATTGGCGGTGCCGCACTTGCCGCAGATGACGTCCTTCTCGCCGTAGGGGTCGGCCACCAGCGTGAAGCCGCAGGCCTTGCAGGGCTTCCGCAGGTGGTGCAGGCCGGCCAGCTTGCCGCACTTGCACTCCCAGTTCCCGATCGAATACTCGATGAACTCGAGCGACGAGTTCTCGCGGAAGTCGCTGATCGGAAACACCGACTTGAACACCGACTGCAGACCCTGGTCCTCGCGTTCCGAGGGCATCCGATTCATCTGCAGGAAGCGCTCGTACGAGCGCCGCTGGATCTCGATGAGGTTGGGGATCGGGACGGTCGTCCGGATCTTCGAGAATTCCTTGCGCTCGCGGTAGACGTTCTTGGGAAGGCTGTACATGCTGTGAAAACCCTTTGAAACGGGTCTCGGCGCTCGGGGCTCGCCATGCGGCCGGGCTCAGGACGTCCTGAGAGGCAGCGAACGACGGGGCTCGAAATCTCGAATCGGACAGGAACAGCCGGAGCACGGGCGAGGCCTCGGGGTCTCTGCGACCCCGGGCCTCGTTCCCCGGTCTCCGGCGAGAGACGGCGCGGAGCGCCGTCCTTACTTGATCTCGACCTTGGCGCCCGCTTCTTCGAACTTCTTCTTGATGGCCTCGGCCTCTTCCTTGGTCACGCCTTCCTTGATCGGCTTGGGCGCGCTCTCGACGAGGTCCTTGGCTTCCTTCAGCCCGAGGCTGGTGACTTCGCGGACCACCTTGATCACGTTGATCTTGTTGCCGCCCACATCCGTCAGCATCGCGGTGAACTCGGTCTGCTCTTCGACCGCCGCCGCGGCCGCGCCGCCGCCGCCCATCGGCATCGCCATCATCGGCATGGCGGCCGCAGCCGACACACCGAGCTCGGCTTCCAGCGTCTTCACGAGCTGCGAGAGCTCCATCACGCTGATGTTCTTGATGTAGTCCACCACCTGCTGCTGCGTCACGTCGGCCATTGCTCTTGTCTCCGTCTATGTGAAACGAAAGGGTAAATGGGCGATTACGCCCGCTTCTTTTCCGATGCCGCGAGCACGTTCATGAAATCGCGCGGCACGGCGCTCAGCACGCGCACCAGGTTGGTGGCGGGCGCATTCAGCAGGAAGAGGAGCTTGGCGTACAGCTCCGGCTTGCCCGGCATGTTCGCGAGGTCGGTGACCTCGGCAGCCTTGATGGCCTGGCCCTGCACCACCGCCGCCTTGATCTGCAGCGAGGGCGCGGTCTTCATGAACGTCGTCAGCGTCTTCGCCAGGGCGACCGGGTCGGTCTCCGTGTAGGCGATCGCCGTCGAGCCTTCGAAGTGTGCCGTCAGGGACTCGAACGCGGTGCCCTTCAGCGCGCGTTTCGCCAGCGTGTTCTTGACGACGCGGTAGCTCGAGCTCGCCTTGCGCAGCTCGCGCCGCAGCTCGGTGACCTGGGGAACGTTGATGCCCTTGTAGTCGATCAGAATGGCCGCGTCCGCGCCCTGGAACATCGTCGTCAGGGTCTGGAGCTCGGCGTCCTTGTCGGCTCTCGTCACTGCCATGGTTGGAGCGCCTCCTACTGTTTCGCCGCCGACTCGATCCGCAGCTCATCGATGCGGATGCCGGGGCCCATGGTGGACGAGATGGTGATGCTGCGGAGGTACTTGCCCTTGGCCGCAGACGGCTTCGCCTTCACGATGCTCTCGAGCAGCGTGGAGGCGTTGTCGATGAGGTTCTGCGCCGGGAAGGAGACCTTCCCCACTGGCGCATGCACGATGCCCGTCTTGTCGACGCGGAACTCCACCTTGCCGGCCTTGATTTCCTTGACCGCCCTGGCGATGTCCACGGTGACGGTGCCGGTCTTCGGGTTCGGCATCAGGCCCCGGGGGCCGAGCACCTTGCCGAGCTTGCCGACGACGCGCATCATGTCGGGCGTGGCGACGACGGCATCAAAATCCGTCCACCCCGCCTGGATCTTTTCGACCAGGTCCTCGCCGCCCACGACATCGGCGCCGGCTTCCGTCGCTTCCTTCTGCTTTTCGGGTCCGGCGATGACGAGGACATTCTTCGTCTTGCCCAGCCCGTGCGGCAGCACGACGGTGCCGCGCACCATCTGGTCGGCGTGCTTCGGATCCACACCCAGGCGGATCGACAGCGCCACCGTCTCGTCGAATTTGGCGAACTTGAGCTTCTGGAGAAGCGGCAGCGCTTCCTCGAGCCCGTAGGCGCGCTCTTCGACCTGCTGGCGCGCCGCGAGGTACTTCTTCCCGCGTTTTCTCATGTGCCTCCTCCGTGGTTCGATCGGGTGATTCACCCTCCCACGTTACCCTGGGCGATGCCGGCGCCCGACTCCAGGCCCGGCGCACCGCTCAACCAGACCGCCGGCGCGACGCGCGCCTGCGGCTTTCACCCGGTCCCCGCAGTGGGGCCGGGCCCCGTCACCTACTTGATGACGTCGATGCCCATCGAGCGGGCGGTGCCGGCCACGGACTTGATGGCGGCGGCCAGCGACTCGGTGTTGAGGTCGGGAAGCTTCTGCTTCGCGATGTCCTCGACCTGCTTCATCGTGACGGTGCCGACCTTCGCCTTGTTGGGCTCGGCCGAGCCCTTGGCGACGTTGGCGGCTTTCTTCAGCAGCACCGGCGCCGGCGGCGTCTTGGTGATGAAGGTGTAGGACCGGTCGGAATAGATCGTGACGACGGCCGGGATGATGAGGCCCTCGTCCTTCGCCGTGCGGGCGTTGAACGCCTTGACGAAGTCCATGATGTTGACGCCGTGCGGACCGAGCGCCGTGCCCACGGGAGGAGCCGGAGTGGCCTTCCCCGCCGGGATCTGGAGCTTCACCATCGCTTGTACTTTTTTCGCCATCGCTGCAGTTCTCCTAGCTGCTAGTCCCTAGCCGCTAGCCGCTAGAGCTTCTCCACCTGAAGGAAATCGAGCTCGACAGGCGTCGCCCTGCCGAAGATCGTGACCATCACCTTCAGGGTGTTCTTGTCCATGTTCACGTCGTCGACGATGCCGTTGAAGCTCGTGAACGGGCCTTCGTTGATGCGCACCTGATCGCCGCGCTCGAAGGAATACTTCGGCTTCGGCTTTTCGTGGGCGGTCTTGACCTGCACCAGGATCTGATCGACTTCTTCCTTGCTGAGCGGCGTGGGCTTCGAGCCCGCGCCGACGAAGCCGGTGACCTTGGGCGTGTTCTTCACGCAGTGCCACGCGTTGTCGGACATGTGCATCTCGACAAGCAGGTAGCCCGGGAAGAACCGCTTCGAGGACACCACCTTCTTCCCGGCGCGCATCTCCACCACGTCTTCGGTGGGAATCAGCACTTCGCCGATTTCGTCCTGCAGGCCGTAGGCCTGCACACGCTGCTGGAGCGACTCGGCCACCTTCTTCTCGAAACCCGAGTAGGTGTGGACGATGTACCAGTGCTTCGCGGCGACGTCCGTCATGCTCCACCGAACCGCTGGAAGAGCCGCTGGACGGCCGTGTTCAGCAGCAGGTCGATGCCGAAGAGATAGAGGCCGAAGACGAGCGACGTCAGGATGACCACGACCGTCGTGGCGTAGACCTCGGCCTGCGACGGCCACGTCACGCGCTTCAGCTCGGCCCGCACCTCGCCGATGAACTCGACGAGCCTGCCGGGGCCCCGCGCAGTCGAGACCGCGCCGCCTTCCGGCGCGCCGTCGCCGGCGGCCCGTGTTCCTACGTTGTCGAGCGTTTCGGTTGCCACGAATATCTCGATTCTCTTCTCGCCCCGTACCGCGGCGGCGTCAGCTCAGTACGCGACGCGCGCGGCCGGGTCTTGCAGTGGCAGGCCAAGAGGGAATCGAACCCCCAACCCCCGGTTTTGGAGACCGGTGCTCTGCCAATTGAGCTATTGGCCTTCAAAGCCGGAACCCGGACATGAGCGCCCGGGACCCGTTCTACTTCTGCTCTTTGTGAGCCGTGTGCTTGCGGCAGAAGCGGCAGTACTTGCTCATCTCGAGCCGCTCCGTCGTCTTCTTCTTGTTCTTCGTCGTGCTGTAGTTGCGACGCTTGCAGTCGCCGCACGCCATCTGGATGATGTCTCTCATACTCGCTTCGCTCGCTGACCGGGTCCCGGGACCCGGGGCTCGGGACTAAGGCCCGAAGCGGGGACACCGCTTCGGGCTCAGCAATCAGTGGCCTGGCATTTCCGAGACCCGAGACCCGGGTCCCGAGCCCCGCCTACTCGATGACTTCCGAAATCGTGCCGGCGCCGACGGTGCGGCCACCTTCACGAATCGCGAACCGGGCGCCCTTTTCGATGGCCACCGGGGTGATGAGCTCGGCGGTGATCGGCGTGTTGTCGCCGGGCATCACCATCTCGACGCCCTCGGGCAGCTTGAGCGTGCCCGTCACGTCGGTCGTGCGCAGGTAGAACTGCGGACGGTAGCCGTTGAAGAACGGCGTGTGGCGGCCACCCTCTTCCTTGCTGAGGATGTACACCTCGGCCTTGAACTTCGTGTGCGGCTTGATCGAGCCGGGCTTGGCCAGCACCTGGCCGCGCTCGACGTCGTCCTTTTCCACGCCGCGGAGCAGCACGCCGACGTTGTCGCCGGCCACGCCCTCGTCGAGGAGCTTGCGGAACATCTCGACGCCGGTGACCACCTTCTTCTCGGTGGGCTTGAAGCCGACGATCTCGATTTCCTCACCGACCTTCACGCGACCGCGCTCGATACGGCCGGTCACGACCGTGCCGCGGCCCGAGATCGAGAACACGTCTTCGATGGGCATCAGGAACGGCTTGTCGACGTCACGCTCCGGCAGCGGGATGTAGCTGTCGAGCGCTTCCATCAGGTTGACGATCGACTGCACACCTTCGGGGTCGCCGTTGATGGCCTTGAGGGCCGACACGCGCACCACGGGGGTCTTGTCGCCGGGGAAGCCGTAGCTCGTCAGCAGCTCGCGCACTTCGAGTTCGACGAGGTCCACCAGTTCCGGGTCGTCCATCATGTCGACCTTGTTGAGGGCGACGACGAGGTACGGCACGTTGACCTGGCGGGCGAGCAGCACGTGCTCGCGCGTCTGCGGCATCGGGCCGTCGACGCAGCTGACGACGAGAATGGCGCCGTCCATCTGCGCCGCGCCCGTAATCATGTTCTTGATGTAGTCGGCGTGGCCCGGGCAGTCGACGTGCGCGTAGTGCCGGTTGGCCGTGCTGTATTCGACGTGGCTGGTCGCGATCGTCAGAATCTTCGTGTCGTCGCGGCGGCCCTGCGACTCGGACGCCTTGGCGACCTCGTCGTACGGGACGAACTTCGCCCAGCCCTTGTCGGCCGCGACCTTGGTCAGCGACGCGGTAAGGGTGGTCTTGCCGTGGTCGATGTGGCCGATCGTGCCGACGTTGACGTGGGGTTTGGAACGGTCGAATTTCTCTTTCGCCATGACTCGTCTACGCTCGCTTCGTTTGCGGACTGACGACCCGGCCCCGTGCCGGCGTCGAGCTTCCGAACCAACTGACTTCTGGAGCCGATGACCGGGATCGAACCGGTGACCTCGTCATTACCAATGACGTGCTCTGCCAACTGAGCTACATCGGCCTACATCTCTGCTGAGGCCAACGCGTCGGCCTGCCCTTCGAGACGCCGGCAGCGTGCCGCCTTCGTCCCGGTCCGGGGCTCCGACGCCTGCCCCGACTTCCCTATCCGGCTACCGTCTCTGGCACGGCGGCCGGTCTTGCCTGACGACTGGAGCGGGAGACGGGGATCGAACCCGCGACCAACAGCTTGGAAGGCTGTGACTCTACCACTGAGTTACTCCCGCCTACGCCCCCGGGGCATCGGCGAGGCAGGCCCGCCTACACCCCGTATCCGCTTGTCTTGCCGCGATGAGGTCCGGCCGCGGCCGGACCTCATCGTTCTGTCGTACCCAGCCCTCACCAGGCCCCGTCGTGGCTGCCTGGCCGAAGCTCCGCGATGCGAAGCGAAGGCTGGTGGGCAGGGGAGGATTCGAACCTCCGTAGGCACAAGGCCGGCAGATTTACAGTCTGCTGCGATTGACCGCTCCGCCACCTACCCAATCTCGTCGTCCGCGCGACGGCACTCGTGGCCGTTTGCCATCGCACGCTTGAAATGTCTGTCCTGGATTTCCCCCGGGCTGCTTCGCGTTCCTGGTTCGAGCCGGCGTTGCAGCCGGTGGAGCTGGCGGAGGGATTTGAACCCACGACCCGCTGATTACAAATCAGCCGCTCTACCGGGCTGAGCTACGCCAGCCAGACGAATCAGGGATGGTAGCACGTCCTGTGCCAGAAGTGCAACACAGGATCTGCCACACGCGTACGCGGGGTATCACTCGACGGGCCTGTCTTCCTCCTCCGGAGTCCAGACGGCCCCCAAGCGACCAACCGTTGCCGGTCAGACGCGGGGCCTCCCCCGGTAGCGCTGGCGGACCGCCTCGAACAAGAGGATCGCGGCGGCCACCGAAACGTTCAAACTGCCCAGTTGGCCTCGCATGGGAATCGAGGTCAGCCGGTCGCACCGCTCCCTCACCAGGCGTCGCAGCCCGGAACCCTCGGCCCCGACGACGAGCGCGGTGGGAAGCGTGAGGTCCACATCATCGTAATGCAGATCGGCATCGGCGTCGAGTCCCACGGTCCAGACATTCAGGGCCTTCAGGTCCTCAAGCGCTCGCGCGATGTTCACGACGTCGGCCACCGGCACGTGGTGCACCGCACCGGCTGAGGCCTTGGCGGCCCCGCCGTCGAGCGGCGCGGCCCGCCGGGTCTGCCGCACGATACCGGTGGCGCCGGCCGCATGCACCGAGCGCAGGATGGCGCCAACGTTGTTCGGGTCTTCGACGCCGTCGAGCACGACGATGAGTGGTGGCCCGTGCTCGGCGGAGGCCAGTTCCTCGAGCGTCGCCGTCGGCGCAGGACGCATACGCGCCACCACGCCCTGATGCACGCCCGTCGGCACGAGCCGCCGGAGGCCGTCGGCGTGGGTGACGCGCACCGGCACGCCGGCCGCGCGGGCGGCCGAGACGATTTCGCGCACGCGGTCGCCGCGCGTGTCCTGCACCACCACTTCGGTGGCGCGCCCCGTGCGCACGGCCTCGAGAACCGGGTTGATGCCGTAGATGATCATGGTCAGGCCGACAGCGCATCGACGAATGCAGCGGCGCGATCGCGGCAGCTCATGACGGGCGCCAGGCCGTCGGCGGGCGCAAACGCCGCCGCCTGTTCGATGGCCGGCACGAGCAGATCGAGTTCGGGGCCATCGGGTTCGCCGGTGCAGACGAGGCGGATGGTGTGGAAGAGCGCCTTGCCCTTCGCGCCCGTCGCAGCGCCCACCTGTTTTGCGAGCGCGCGGAACGCCTCTTTGGTCGTCAGGGGCGGCGCGCCCGACACGGCCTCGGCGAAGGCGCGTGCCACCGACAGCGCAAGTGGCTCGTGCGCCTCCGCGTGCACGTCGGGGCGCGCGAGCGCGGCGGCGGCATCGAACGCGAAGAGCAGCCGCATCCGCTCGGGCAGGTCGCTCAGCTTGTCGATCGAGGTCGCAAGCGGCGGCACGACCAGCGTCAGCCACGCGGAGAGTGCCGCGGACGGCGTGGCACGCACGAACCCCGCGGTCTTGAGATACGGCAGGGACAACGCGACGAGACGCTCGGGCGGTGCCAGCTTCAGATAGTGCCGGTTGGCCCAGGCGAGCTTCGCCTCGTCGAACACGCCGGCGCTGTGTCCCACGGCGCTCAGGTCGAATCGCGCCGCAAGTTCCGGCAGCGGCAGCAGCTCCTGCCCGTCTCCCGGTGACCAGCCGATGAGCGCGAGGTAGTTGGCGAGGGCTTCCGGCAGGTAGCCCTTGGCGCGGAACTCCGCGACCGACGTCGCGCCGTGCCGCTTCGACAAGGGTGCGTGGTCGGGGCCAAGCACGAGTGAAAGGTGCGCGAAGGCCGGCGGCGTCCATCCGAAGGCCTCGTAGACGAGGATCTGCCGCGGCGTGTTCGAAATGTGGTCCTCACCACGCACGACGTGCGTGATGTGCATCAGGGCATCATCGATGACCACCGCGTAGTTGTAGGCGGGAATGCCGTCGCCGCGAACGATGACCGGATCGCCGATGACGTCGGTATGGAACGACACGGTGCCGCGCACCAGATCGTCGAACGCCACCGTGCGATCGGAGGGCACGCGCAGACGCACGGCCGGACGCGCCCCGGCCGCGATCCGTCGCGCCACGTCGGCGCGATCGAGCGCACGACAGGTCCCCGCGTATTTCGGCGGCGCTCCGGCCGCGAGCGCCGCCTGGCGCTCGGCCTCGAGTTGCTCCGGGGTGCAGAAGCAGTGGTAGGCGTGGCCGGTCTCGAGCAGCTGCTGCGTGTGCCGCGCGTAGAGCTCGAGCCGCTCGGTCTGCCGGTACGGACCGACGTCGCCGCCCGCATCGATGCCTTCGTCCCACGTCAGCCCGAGCCAGCGCAGGTCGTCCTTGATGGCCGCTTCGGAGGCCGCCGTCGAGCGTTCGCGATCGGTGTCTTCGACACGCAGGATGTAGGTGCCGCCTGCATGGCGCGCCAGCAGCCAGTTGAAGAGCGCGGTGCGCGCGTTGCCGACATGCAGGTGGCCGGTGGGACTGGGAGCGAAGCGGACTCTCATGGGCGGGGCTCGGGGCTCGGGACTCGGGGCTCGGGCGACGCGGCGGTCCGCAGCAGCAGGGCCACGGCATGGCAGGCCATCGACTCGCCACGGCCCATGCTGTCGACGTGCTCGTTGGTCTTGCCCTTCACGCTGACGGCGCCCTCGGTCACGCCGAGGGCAGCGGCGAGATTGGCGCGGATGGCGGCGAGATACGGCAGCAGCTTCGGCCGCTGCGCGATGACCGTCACATCCACGTTGCCAACGAGATAGCCGGCAGCCTGCACGTGCGTCATCGCCTGGCGCAGCAGCACCACGCTGTCGGCGCCCTTCCACGCGGCGTCGGTGTCGGGAAACAACCGGCCGATATCGCCCAGCGCGGCGGCCCCGAGCACGGCGTCGGTCACCGCGTGGCAGATGATGTCGGCATCGGAGTGTCCCTCGAGGCCGGTGTCGAACGGAATCGTGACGCCGCCGAGGATGAGCGGACGTCCCGCCACGAGGCGATGGAGGTCGTAGCCAGTGCCGACCCGGACCGCGGCCGGCGCCGGAGCGCGCGTCGCGCGGGCCCGGGCGGCCGCCAGATCCTCGGGGGTCGTGATCTTCACGTTCGCCGGTTCACCGTCAACAATCGCCACCTGTCCCCCCAGGCGTTCGACGAGGCCCGCCTCGTCGGTCGCGACGTCCGCGCGCGCCCCCTCGGCCAGCGCCGCGGCGAGCACGTCGCGCGTGAAGGCCTGCGGCGTCTGCGCCAGGTAGACGTCCTGTCGCGGCACCGTCGCCGCGACGACGATGCCGCCGTCGGCGGCGCGGCCCAGTTTCACGGTGTCGGTGGCCGCCACGGCCGGGATCGCGGCGCCGCTGGCCCTGGCGGCCGCGATCATCCGGCGCACGAGGCCGGCACTGGCGAACGGCCGGGCGGCATCGTGCACCAGCACGACCTCGCTCGTCAGCGCGACCGCGGCAAACGCCTGCGCCACGGAATCCTGCCGGCGCGCGCCGCCCGCCACCACCCGTACCGGACGGGGCCAGCCGCGTGTGAGGCATGCCGGCAGCGGGTCGAGATGCGCAGCCGGCAGCGCCACGACGACTTCGTCCACGTCAGGGTGTGTCGCCAGCACGGCCAGGCTCAGTTCGAGCATGGAGCGGCCGTCGAGTTCGAGGAACTGCTTCGGCTGCCCCGCTCCGAGCCGGGCGCCGATACCGCCGGCGGCGAGAATCGCGCTGACGCCGCTGGCCCTCATGCCGTCCACCGCGCCTCCTCCTGCCCGCCCACGGCCGCGGCAATGCGCCCGGCCGTGAGATCCAGCACGCGCGTCAGGGTCGCCACCGGTGTGGCGGCCGGCGCGTACACGACCACGAGCGCCTCGCGCGTGGCGGCGGTGACCATGGCGCGCGCGGAATCCGACGTCGGATTGCCGAACGGGCCGCGCGCATCGGCGACGGTGACACGGCCGGCCACGTGCACCGTGTCCTTGCGGATGCCGTCGTAGGCCTCGCCGTCGTGGCCGAGACGCAGCGTGATCGGGCCCTCGATGGCCACGCGGTCGTAGACACCGTAGGGCAACTGGCACTCGAGCGAGCAGACGTTGACGGCGTCGACGAGCGCATTGACGCGGGGAAACGGATCGCCGCGGCGCACGCGGCGCAGCAGCGCTTCGTTCGACGGCCTGGTCTTCGTGGGATCGAGGCCGATACGGCGGTACATCTCGCGCACCGTCTGCACGTCGACGGGCGGCGCGGCCACCACCGCGGCCGAGACGGCGGTGATGACCTCGTCGAGTCCCGCCGGCCGGTCCGTCACGGCAGCGCCCGTCCACCACAGCGCGGCGGGACGCGCGATGCCGGCCAGCGTCGGATCCACGGAGAACGGCATCGGCACACCGGAATTCTACCCTGTCCGTCACGGCACGGTCGTTCGGTGCCTGTACACTAGGACGATGCTCGATTTCCTGCTGCACGTCGACGAGCGGCTCGTCGCCATCGCGAACGCCGCCGGTCCGTGGGCCTACGCCGTGCTCTTCGTCATCATCTTCGCCGAGACCGGGCTCGTGGTGACGCCGTTCCTCCCGGGCGACTCCCTGCTCTTCGCTGCCGGCGCGCTCGGCGCCACCGGCCTCTTCGACCTGCGCATCCTGACCCCGGTCCTGCTCGTCGCGGCCGTGCTCGGTGACGCCGTGAACTATTCGGTGGGCGCGCGGCTGGCCCACACGTTCCTTGCCCCCGAGGGTGAACGGGTGGCCGGCCCGCTCGGCCGCCTGGTGAAGCGGGAACACGTGGCGCAGGCCCACGAGTTCTTCGTGAAGCACGGGGGCAAGGCGGTGGTGCTCGCGCGCTTCGTGCCGATCGTGCGCACGTTCCTGCCGTTCGTGGCCGGCGGCGCCGACATGCCCTACCGCACCTTCGCCTTCTACAACATCACCGGGGCGATTGCCTGGGTCGGCATCTGCGTGGGCGCCGGGTACCTCTTCGGCAACATTCCGGTCGTGAAGGAGAACTTCGAGCTGGTGGTGCTCGGCATCGTCGGCGTGTCGGTGCTGCCGATCGTGTTCGAGTTCGTGAAGATGCGCCGGGCGCGCGCCTAGCCGGCGTCGGCCTCCGCATCCACCTCGACGCGCACGATCTCGCGCACGCGCGCCGCCAGCGCCCGCAGATCGTCGGGCGTCGGCTCGAGGACAGCAGCCGTCACGATGGGCGGGTGCACGATGAGCCGTACATCACCCGGCCGCGTCGTCAGTTCGCCCTTCGTCATGACGTGGCGGCTGCCGATGACCGACAGCGGCACGATTGGAATGCCCGTCTGCACGGCCGGCACGAAGCTGCCGCCCTTGAACGTGGCGACATGCCCGTCGCGGCTCCGCGTGCCCTCGGGGAACACGATGAGCGACAGGCCGCGGCTCGGCAGCGACGTCGCCCAGGCGAAGATGCCGGCGCGATCCGGCCGCCTGCGGTCCACGAGCATGTGCCCCGTGCGGCTCAGATGCCAGCCGAGGAACGGGAAGCGCCCGAGTGACTCTTTGGCGATGATCCGGAGCTGGAAGGGCAGCGAGCCGAAGAGCACGGGGATGTCGTAGATGCTCTGGTGGTTCGCCACGAACACATAGGTGGCGCCCGGCGTCAGGTGCTCGAGGCCCTCGACGCGCACGCGCACACCCGTCGTCGCGAGGATGAGCCACGACCACCACTGCGCGCACTTGTGCGCGAAGTGGCCGTGCCCGCCGAGCACGGTCGAGCCGAGCGACATCGTGCCGAGCACGATCGTATAGACCGTGATGGCCGGAATCAGCCAGAAGACGGTGCGAAACAGGTGGAACGACACCAGGGTCACCCAAGCAGCACGTCGAGCGCTTCGCCGACGTGGCGGACGCCGACGAGCGCCGTGCCGGCCTCGTCGGCCTGCTGACGGCTCTCGTCGTCGAGATTGGACGCCGGCAGCACGACGCGCGTGAAACCGAGCTGGCGGGCCTCCCGCAGCCGCAGCGGCGCCTGCGGCACGCCGCGCACTTCCCCGCCGAGGCCGACTTCGCCGAAGACGGCCGTGCCCTGCACGATTGGCCGGTTGCGCACGCTCGAGGCGAGCGCCGCGATGACCGCCAGGTCGGCCGCCGGCTCGTCGAGGCTCATGCCGCCGGCGATGTTCACGTAGACGTCTTCGCCCACGAGCACGAGGCCGGCGCGCTTCTCGAGCACCGCGAGCAGCAGCGACACGCGGCCCGAATCGATGCCGACGGCCATGCGGCGCGCCGTGCCGTACGTGGCGGTGCTCACGAGCGCCTGCACCTCGACGAGCAGCGGGCGCGACCCTTCCACGCAGCAGAGCACGGCCGAGCCCGGCGTGGCGGTGGGCCGCTCGGCCAGGAACATCTGGGACGGGTTCGGCACCGGCCGCAGCCCGCCGCCGGTCATTTCGAAGACGCCGAGCTCGCTGATGGCGCCAAAGCGGTTCTTGATCGCCCGCACGACGCGGTGCGAGTGGTGCCGCTCCCCTTCGAAGTAGAGCACCGTATCGACGACGTGTTCGAGCACTTTCGGCCCCGCCAGGGCGCCGTCCTTCGTGACGTGGCCGACGAGAAAGGTGGGCAGGTCGTGCCCCTTCGCCGTGAAAAGAAACTGGGTCGCCGCCTCGCGCACCTGGCCGATGCTGCCGGGCGCCGACTGGAACTTGAGCGAGAACACCGTCTGGATCGAGTCCACGACGAGCAGCCGCGGCCGCACGCGGCCGATCTCTTCGAGGATGCGCTCGACGCACGTTTCGGCCAGCAGGAAGAGCGGCGCGTCGCCGACGCCGAGGCGTTCGCCGCGCGACTTCACCTGATGTTCGGATTCTTCGCCCGAGGCATAGAGCACGGGGCCGTGGACGCGCGCGAAATTCGCCGCCGCCTGCAGCAGCAGCGTGGATTTGCCGATGCCCGGCTCGCCGCCGAGCAGCACGAGCGACCCCGGCACGATACCGCCGCCGAGCACCCGGTCGAATTCGTCGATGCCCGTCGTCAGGCGCGCCGTGTCGCTGTTCTCGATGTCGGCGTACTTCCTGGCGCCCGCGGTGCCGCCCGGCATCGAGTAACGATGACCACCCGCGGCCAGACCGCCGCCAGCAGCCGCCGGCTCCACAGCCCGTTCCTCGACGAAGGAGTTCCAGGCATCGCAGTCGGGGCAGCGCCCGAGCCACTTCGCCGACTGGCTGCCGCACTCCTGGCACACGAACACGGGCTTGGGAGCCTTGCTCATCAGCGTCGATCCTATCGCGGATGACCGGCGCGGCCGCCGCTCACCGGTAGCGGCGCTCGACGCGCGCGCCGAGCCGGCACAACACTTCGTAGGGAATCGTACCGATCCACGCCGCCATCTCGCGGGCGTCGATCGTCTGCCACGACTCGCCACCCTGCGAGCCGAGGAACACCACCTCATCGCCCGTCGACACACCCTCGATGCCGGTGACATCTACGGTGAGCGTGTCCATGCTGACCGAGCCCACGATCGGCGCGCGACGTCCGCGCACGAGTGCCGCGCCGCGTCCCTCGAGGCGGCGGTCGAGTCCATCGGCGTAACCAGCCGGCACGACGGCAAGGGTCATCGGAACGGCCGCCTCGTGGCGTCCGCCATAGCCGATGCGTTCCCCGGTGCGGACGCCCTTCACGGCGACGACGCGGCTCGTGAGCGTCATGGCCGGCGCGAGCGCCACGGTGGTCGCCATCGGCGCCGGCACCAGCCCGTAGAGCAGCAGGCCCGGGCGGATCCAGTCGGCCCAGGTGCGCGAATCGCGCAGGCTGGCGGCGCTGTTGGCCGCGTGCGCCAGCCGCACGGTGCCGCCGAGCGCCCGCACGGTCTCGCGCGCCGCCTCGAACCGTGTCCGCTGGGTCTCGAACATCGGATCTTCGGCATCATCGGCCGTCGCGAAGTGCGTCGAGAGCGCCTCGATCTCGAGCGCGGGGTCGGCCAGCACCTCGGGCAACGAGCGCGTCAGGTTGTCGAACCGGAACCCGAGGCGGTTCAGCCCGGTGTCGATCTTGAGATGACAGGTGAGCCGCACGCCGCGAGCACGCGCCGCCGTCCCGAGCGCCCGCGCCGCCGCCGGACTCGAGATGGTGGGCGTGAGGGCATGCGTGAAGACGCCGGCGACGTCGCTGACACTGAGCGCGCCGAAGACCAGGATGCGGCCGGGAATGCCGGCCTCGCGCAGTTCGATCCCCTCCTCGATGTCAGCGACCGCGAGCCACGACGCCCCGGCCTCGACGAGCGCCCGCGCCACCGGCACCGCGCCGTGCCCGTAGGCGTTCGCCTTGACCACGCCGATGATGGCCGGCGGCGTGGCCGCGCCGGCCCCGGCGTCGCGATTCCGTGCCGCTTCGCCGGCGAGGAACGCGGTGAGCGCGCGGAAGTTGCGCCGGACGGCGTCGAGATCGACCCGGGCCGACGTGCAGCGGGTCACTCGCCCGGCGCGAGGGGCATGAACTTGGTCTGCCCCGCGAGGAATGCGGTCTTCACCGTGCCGGTCGGACCGTTACGTTGTTTGGAGATGATGAGCTCGGCGATGCCGTCGGTCTCCGCCGGGATCGAGCGGTCGACCTTGTACATCTCGTCGCGGTAGATCATGATGACGACGTCCGCGTCCTGCTCGAGGGCGCCCGACTCACGCAGGTCCGACAGCATCGGCCGCTTGTCCGACCGCGCTTCCGGCGCGCGCGACAGCTGCGAGAGCACCATGATCGGCACGTTCAGCTCCTTGGCCAGGCCCTTGAGCGAACGCGAGATCGCCGCCAGTTCGAGCGTGCGGTTCTCCGACTTGCCGCGGCCGGTCATGAGCTGCA
This sequence comes from Acidobacteriota bacterium, assembly GCA_016789705.1. Classification (GTDB taxonomy): domain Bacteria; phylum Acidobacteriota; class Vicinamibacteria; order Vicinamibacterales; family UBA2999; genus CADEFD01. The sequence continues at coordinate 30,660 of JAEUQR010000199.1, read as the reverse complement.
CGTAGTCGATGGCGAGGATGTCGAGGCCATGTTCGGCCTGCAGGCGGCGCGCCTTGGCGCGCATCTCGAGCACGCCGATGCCGGCCGAGTCGTCCACGAAGAGCTGCGCCTCGGCGAGCGTCTCCATCGCGTGCGTGATCTGGCCGTATTCGCGCTGGCCGATCTGCCCGCTCAGCAGCCGGAAGCTGTCGATCTTCGCCTCCGACGCCAGCATACGCATGAACAACTGCTCCTTCGACATTTCAAGGCTGAAGACACCGGCCACGCCCTGGCGCGGCAGCCCGTAGGGCGCCGCGTGGGTGGCCACGTGCTGGCAGATGTTCAGCACGAGACTGGTCTTGCCCATCGACGGGCGGGCCGCGACGATGACCAGGTCGCCGGGCTGGAAGCCGCGCGTCATCTTGTCGAGATCGGGCAGGTGGCAGCCCACGCCGGTGACGTAGGACTGGTGCTCGAACAGCTTCTCGATCTTCGGGAAGCTCTCCTGCACCAGCTGACGCATCGGCACGAAGCCGGCCTTCACGCGATCCTCGGCCACCGCGAAGATGGCGCCTTCGGCGTCGTCGAGGATGAGATCGGCGTCCTGATCCGCCTCGTAGGCGTTGGTGACGATCTTGTTGGCCGCGTAGATGAGGCTGCGCAGCGTCGCCTTTTCCTTGACGATGCGCGCGTAGTACTCGACGTTGGTGGCCCGCGGCACGCCGTCGACGAGCGAGGCGAGATACGCGGCGCCGCCGACTTCTTCGATCTCGCCGGATTTCGACAGTTCCTCGCGCAGGGTCACGAAGTCGATGGCGCTCCGCCGCTCGGTGAGCTGCACCATGCGCTCGAAGATGCGCCGATGCGCGTCGCGGAAGAACGCCTCCGGCGTGATGATGGCGATGGCGGTGTTGAACGCCTCGTTGTCGAGCAGCACGGCGCCGAGCACGGAGCGTTCGGCGTCGAGGTTGTGCGGCAGGGACCGCTCGTGCGGGGCGACAGCAGTGGATTCGGCCATGGGCGTGACGGCGGCGAGAAGAGAACTTTACGTCCGGCCGGGTGAGACCTGCAAAAAGAAAACGGCCGGGTGCGCACGCACCCGGCCGCGAGATGGCAGCGAGAGACCGGCGGGAGCCCCAGCCCCCAGCCCCCAGCCCCGAGTCCCCAGCCCCTATTCCTTGGAGACCGTGACCTTGAGCTGCGCGGTCACGTCGCGGTGCAGCTTGACCGGCACCGTGAACTCGCCGAGCGCCTTGATGGCATCCGGCAGCAGGATCTTGCGACGGTCGACGTCGAAGCCCTTCGCCTTGAGCGCATCCGCCAGGTCCTGGTTCGTCACCGAGCCGTAGAGCTGTTCGGTATCGCCGACCTTGCGGGTGAAGGCAAGCTCGAGCGCGCTGAGACGCGTGGCGATGGCCTGCGACGCCTCGCGTTCTTCCGCTTCGCGCGCTTCGGCGATCCTGCGCTCGCGCTCGACGCGCTTCTTGTTGCCTTCGGTCGCCAGCAGGGCCAGCTTCCGGGGCAGGAGGTAGTTGCGGGCGTAGCCGTCGGCGACCTTGACGATCTGGCCGCGCACGCCGAGGTGTTCCACGTGGTCGCGGAGGATGATTTCCATGGTCGTCCTCCTAGTCGGTCACGTAGGGCAGGAGCGCAATCTGGCGCGCCCGCATGATGGCCGTGCGGAGCTTGCGCTGGTGCAGCGCGCAGGTGCCGGAGATGCGGCGCGGCAGCACCTTGCCACGCTCTGGCACGAAGCCCGACAGCATCCGCATGTCCTTGTAGTTGATGTCGTCGATCCGCTCCGCGCAGAACTTGCACACCTTGCGGCGGCGGAACATCCCGCGGCGCTGACCGTCCTTCTTGTCGCCGGCGGCCTTGGCGCCCCGCCCGCGGCCCTTGCCGCCAGGTCCTGTCTTCTTCGCAAATGCCATGTTCTATGCCTCCGGAGACTCGTAGCCGTCGCGATCGTCGTCGTCGCCATCCGCCTGCTGCGGGCCTTCACCCGGCTGACGGTCGGGCGGCAGTCCGCGGGCGACGCGGCGGCGGCGCGAGTCTTCCACGCGAATGGTCTTCGAGCGCTCGGCCTTGCGATCGCTCTCGTCGATGCGCACGACCAGGTGGCGCAACAGCCCTTCGGTGTTGCGCAGCCGGCGGTCGATCTCCTTCATCAGCTCGCCGCTGCCGGCGATGACGTGGAGGACGTAGAAGCCTTCCTTGTGGTTGCCGATGTCGTAGGCCAGCTTGCGGCGGCCCCACACATCGGTCTTCTCGAGGGCGCCGCCCAGACGGGCGATGATGGCCTCGACCTGCGCCTGCATTTCGGCGACCTCGGCCTCGGTGGCCTCGGGTTTCATGACGTAGACGAGTTCGTACTTGCGGTCGTTCATCCGTTCTCCTTGTGGACTCGCCCTCGCCCTTCGGGCGTCGGCGAAGCATCGCTTCGCTCGCCCGCCGCGCGTCGGCTTGGCCACCGTAGTGGCAAGGAGACCTGCCGCCCCGTCACGCGACGGGGCTGGGGTCCTGCTTGTCGTTGGCTGCGTTGAACACGTTCATCACGCGTTCGATGCCGTCGGTGACGAACATCACCGAGGCCTCGGCGGCCCGCAGCACGGCCGCCTCCACCTGATCGCGTTCCTCCGCGGCGAACACGCCGAGGACATGGTCCGCGAGTTCCCTGCGTCCGTCGCCCCGGCCCACGCCGATGCGCAGGCGCGGCACGTCGGACGTGCCGAGGCGGGCAATGACCGACTTCAGGCCGTTGTGCCCGCCGTGGCTGCCGCCCCGCCCTGCCCGGAGCCGTCCGAGTGGCAGCGCCACTTCGTCGAGCACCACGAGCACGTCGGGCACGGCCACCTTGTAGAACCCCGCGAGCCCGGCAACGGCCTCGCCGCTGAGGTTCATGAACGTCATGGGCTTGGCGACGAGCACCGCCTCGTCGCCCGCCCGCACCTTCGCCACGAGGGCCTGGTGCTGTTCGCGCCACTGGTCCACCGACCACCGTCGCGCGAGCGCGTCGATTACCCGGAATCCGATGTTGTGGCGCGTGCCGTGGTACTTCGCGCCGGGATTTCCGAGTCCGACGAGGAGCTTCACTTCTTCGGCTTGTCCTTGTCGTCGCTTTCCTTGTCGGTCTTGCCCTTCTTCATCACTTCGGGCTCGGCCGCGGCCGCCGGCGTGGCCGCACCTTCCGCCGCCGGTTCCGCCGACGCCTTCAGGTTGACGATGTGCACCAGCATCAGGTCGTGGTCGCTCAGCGGCGACCACGAGGCATTGGCCGCGAGGTCGCGCACGTAGATGGCCTGGCCCAGTTCGAGTTCGGCCACCTCCACGTCGATGTGTTCGGGAATGGCGGTCGGGAGGCACTCGACTTCGACTTCCTTGTGCAGGAACTCGAGGATGCCGCCCTGGTTCTTCACGCCCTTCGGCTCGCCGTGCAGCACGACGGGCACCTTCACCGCGATCTTCTTCTCGAGGTTGACGCGGTAGAAGTCGGCGTGCAGCAGCGCCTGGGTGACCGGGTCGAGCTGGAACTCGCGGACGAGCACCTTCTGGGTGCTGTCGCCGGGTCCGTTCAGGGTGATGAGCGTGTTCACCCCCGACGCCGAGTGGAGGATGCGCATCATCTCCTTCGGGCTGACGGCGATCTGCACCGGCGCGATCGCGTCGCCGGCCTTCTGGGCGCCGTAGACCACCGCAGGCACCTGGCCCGACGCGCGCAGGCGCCGCGCCTCGTTCTTGCCCTTCCCCGTCCGATTCACTGCCGCGAGTGTCGCTTCCATGACCTTTTTCCTTGCCCTAGCCCCGAGCCCCTAGCCCCGTCGCCCCTGTCCGTCAGACGAACAGCGACGACACCGATGTCTCTTCGTGAATGCTGCGGATGGCCTGCCCGAGCAGGCGTGCCACCGACAACTCGACGATCTTCTCGCAGCGGGCGCGCTTCTCTTCGAGCGGAATCGTGTTGGTCACGATGAGCTTGTCGAGCGGCGACTTCTCGATGCGATCGATGGCGGGGCCCGAGAGTACCCCGTGCACCGCGCACGCCAGCACCCGTTCGGCGCCCGAGTCCTTGAGCGCCTGGGCCGCCTTCTGGATGGTGCCCGCCGTGTCGATGATGTCGTCGGCAATCACGCAGGTGCGGCCGCGGATGTCACCGATGACGTTCATCACCTCGGCCGTGCCGTCTTCGCTGCGCCGTTTGTCGATCACGGCCAGTTCGGCGCCGAGGCGCTTGGCGTAGGCGCGGGCACGTTCGGCGCCGCCGGCGTCTGGCGCGACGATCGAGAGGTTCTTCAGGTCCTGCCGCGACAGGTGGTCGATGATGACCGGCGCGGCGAACAGGTGATCCACCGGGATGTCGAAGAACGCCTGGATCTGCGCCTTGTGCAGGTCCATCGTGAGCACGCGGTGGGCGCCGGCGGCGGCGATGACATTGGCCACGAGCTTGGCCGAGATCGGCACGCGCGGCTTGTCCTTGCGGTCCTGCCGGGCGTAACCGTAGTACGGAATCACCGCCGTGATGCGCGCCGCCGACGAGCGCCGGAAGGCGTCGATCATGATGAGCATCTCGACGAGATGTTCATCGACCGGCGCGCAGGTGGGCTGCACGAGGAAGATGTCGGTGCCGCGGATGTTCTCGTCGATCTGGAACGAGACTTCCGTGTCGGGGAAGCGCCGCAGGCGGGCCTGCCCGAGCGGCACTCCCAGGAACTGGGCGATCTCACGGGCCAGGCGCGGATGCGCGCTGCCGGCGAACACTTTCAGATCCCCGAATCCCGTTTGTGGCATCGCCTGTGGCATGAACCGTCGTCAACGGCCCGCCTCCCCGGGGAAGACGGACGACAAGTAGTGAGTAAGTTTGGTTGGGGCGGAAGGATTCGAACCTTCGAATACGGGCTCCAAAGGCCCGCGCCTTACCGCTTGGCCACGCCCCAGCACCCGTGGCCGCCTTCGCCACGCCCCCGCCGGCCAGAACCCGCCACGCTGGACGGCCGGAGCCGCCCTGCATGGCACGCCCTTGCCGAGCGGCCGAAACCCCAAGTGTATACGACCGGTTCAGCCGCGGGCAAGCACCCGCTGGCGTTCCCGCACGACCGTGGCCCGGGAGACGGTTTCGGTGGCCCAGGCCTGCCACCCCCGTCGGGTGAGCGCCGCCTGGGCCGCCAGCGCCGCCTCGCGGGCCTCGAAGAGGCCGAAGACGGCCGAGCCGCTGCCCGACATGGCGGCGTAGTCGGCCCCGAGGGCATCGAGAGACCGGACGATGCGCCGTATGGGCGGGTGGCGGCGGGCGACGGGCGCCTCGAGGTCATTGCGGACGTCAGCCGCCCAGGCCGGCCAGCTCGGCGGGAGACGCCGTCTGGTCCGGCCGGGCCGAGGCGGTCCATCCTCATCGAACCAGCGGTAGGCATCCGGCGTCGACACGCCGAACGGCGGCTTCACGATCACCATGGAAACGCGGGGTGGCTCGGCCAGCGGGGAGATCTCGTCCCCACGCCCCGTGCCGAGCACCGTGCCACCAGCCAGGAAAAACGGGACGTCGGCGCCGAGGCGCGCGCCCAGGCGCAGCAGGCTCGGCAGGTCGAGATCGAGGCGCCAGAGCCGCGAGAGCGCGAGCAGTGTGGCCGCGGCGTCACTGCTGCCGCCCCCGAGCCCGGCTTCGGCGGGAATCCGCTTCGTCAGCGTCACGCGAACGCCGGCGGGTCCGCCGTCGCGCCGGCGCACGACATGGTCGAGCAGCGCGGCCGCCTTCCACACGAGGTTCCGCGCGTCGAGCGGCACGCCCGGCACGTCACAGTCGATGACGAACGCACCGCGTGTGGGGGTGAAGGTGAGCGTGTCGTGGAGGCGGACGGACTGCAGCACGGTACGGACGTCGTGATAACCGTCCGGCATCAGGCCGAGGATGCGCAGGTCGAGGTTGATCTTCGCGAACGCGCGAACGGTGACGGGAGCGGAGCGCGGCATGGGCGGACGACGGGATCAGCGGGCAGTGAGCGGGCTCGACTGGCGCAATTCCTCGAGCGAGATGGCGGCGGCGCCGGCCGGGACGTCGACGACGAAGGCGCGCGGATCGAGGTCGACGTTCATCTCGACCTCGCCAAGCGTGGCGGTGAGATCGATCGGCCCGGCGGCGACCGTGCGACGCACGCGCACCTGACGGGCCACGCCCGAGACAGGGCCGGCGTAGTCGATCTGCCAGCCGCGGTATTCGGCCGCCACCGGCACGCCGTCGCGCAGATAGACGCGGGTGTCGGCGTCCGCCACGGCCTGCCAGGCGGCGCCATATCGCTCGCCGTGCCCGCCGGCAGGCGCCAGGCAGCCGAAGACGATGCGCCGCAGTTCCGCGGCATCGAGCGCGAGACCCGTCAGCGCTTCGAGCACCGAGGCCACCGGCGCCTCACGCAGCACTTGGCGCTCGCGCGGAAAGAACAACGTCGTCGCCGTGCCGTCGGAGGCGAGCACGAGCGCCGGCGCGCCGAAGGGCGCGAGCGCCTCGAGACGCACCGAGGCCGGCTCCGCGAAGCCGGCAAGCAAACGCGCGCGGATGCGCTGCGAGCCGGCGCGCCCGGCCAGCCGAATTTCGGTCGTGGCGGTGCGGAGCGGCGAACAGTGGACGGTCGCGGCGGCGAGCGCCGTGAGGGCGGCCGGATCATCGGTCGCGGCGCCACCCGGACGGGCGGGACCGCGGGCCGCGCAACCGGCGGCGAGAAGCACGAGGCCACACGCGGTGGCGCGGAGCGCGATCATCGGCCGCGCCGGACCTGGCCGAGCCGGCGCTCGATGACCGCCCGATCGATGTCCACGCCGTCACCTTTGAGGGCCTGTTCGAGCCGTGAGGCCGCCTCGTCGCGCTTCCCGAGGGCGGCCAGCACTTCGGCGAAGTGGAACTGGATGACCGAGCTGCCGCCGAGGGCGGTCGCCGCCTGGCGCAACGGCGCTTCGGCATCGGCGGCACGGCCCATCTTGAAGAGCGCCCACCCGCGGCTGTCGAGATACGCCGGGTTCCCCGGCTCCACGACGAGCGCGCGATCGACCAGCGCCAGTGCCTCGGGCACCTTCATCCCGCGGCTGGCCAGCATGTAGCCCAGGTAGTTGAGCGCGGCGGCGTTCAGGGGGTCGCGGGCGATGATGGCGCGGAACGACTTCTCCGCATCGGACACCCGGCCGGCGGTCTCGTAGGCGGCGCCCAGGCGGAAGGCCACCGCGTCATCGTCGGGGCGCGCGGATGAGAGTGGCGCGAGCACGCCGATCGCGTCGGCGTGACGCTTCGCCTCCTGATAGACGTCGGCGAGCACGAACGCGCCCGACACCTGCGTGCGGCGTCCGCCCACGGCGGTTTCGGCGGTGCTCACCGCTTCGCTGGCGCGGCCGGCGCGAATGCCGGCGAGTGCCTCCACGCGGATGAGTCCGAGATCGCCCGCTGCCGCGGCACGCGCCTCGCGCGCCACCTTCACCGCATCATCGGCGCGGCCTGCCTGGAGGTACGCCTGGGCAAGGGCGGTGGCGAGCGGCGCGGACTCCGGCAGCAGCGTGCGCGCCTTCTCGAAGGCGACCGCGGCCCCGGCCGCATCCCCGAGTTGCTGGCGCGCGCCGCCGAGCTCGGCGAGAAGCCGCACGACATCGCCCGGCGATTCGTTGCGCGCGCCCTCGGTCTTCTCGATCGGCGCGAGCAGGGCGGCAACGGCGGCATAGTCGTAGCGCTCGCGGTAGTGTTCGGCCAGCAGGGAGAGCGTCGGCATGTGCCGCGGTTCGAGGGCGAGCGCCTGCTGTCCGGCCTTCACCGCCGCGGCGGCGTCGCCGCCGAGCAGATGCGCGCGCGCCAGCAGATACTGCGCGGCGGCATCCTTCGGGTTGGCCGCGAGGTACTCGGTGAGCGCGGTCACGGCGCGTGCCGCGCCCTTGCCGTCCGGAATGCCGAGCAGCGCGTTCATGCGCCGCAGCCGCAGTTCTCGGCCCGGCGTCCTGAGCGCCTTGGCACCGCGATCGAACGCCTCGGCCGCCTCTTCGAACTTCGACTGGCGCTCGTAGATGTCGCCAAGGGCCATGTAGTAGCGCGGGTTGGCCGCGGCGGCCTGTTCGAGCACCGTGGTGGCGCGTTCGAGTTGCCCGAGTGTGCGCAGCGCCTCGGCCAGCATCGACACCGGCTCACCGGACGGCCCGGTCTGCGACACGATGCGTTCGAGGATCGGCACGGCATCGGCCGCGCGTTCGGCGCCGAGGAGCTGTCGCGCGAGGGTGAGCTGCAGTCCGAGGTCGGTCGCCATCGCCGGCGAGTTCTGCACCTTCTGCAGATGGGTAATCGCCGCCGTGCGCCAGACCTCTTCACTGCCGCCGGCCGGGCCATCGACGACGCCGTCGGCCCAGGCCGCATTCACCAGTCCGAGGATGCGGTGCCCTTCCTCCGACGACGCATCGAGGGCGAGCGCCTTTTCGGCCGCGGCCACGGCGTCACTCGCCCGGTTCTGCCGGGCATAGAAGCCAGCGAGTTCGGCGTGAAGTTCCGCGGCACCGGGGTCGAGCGCGAGTGCCCGCTGGAACGCCGCTTCCGCCGCCTTCGCGTCGTCGGCCGCCTCGGCGCGGCGTGCCAGCAGGAACTCGAACATCGCCGCGGCATTCGCCGGACGCGCCGCGACCGCCGGCGGGGCGGCGGGCGCGGGCTGAGCCGCGACCGGCCGGCCGGCCACCACCAGCGTCAGAGCAAGAGCAGCGCGACCGAGCGTCATGGGCTGCATCTTTTCACATTTCCGGGACCGCGGGGCGGGCGCCGTGCCTGCGCGTTATACTCCTCTGCGGAGTCCCCGATGCCTATTGATGCGGAGCTGCTCGAGATCCTGGCGTGCCCGGCCTGCAAGACCCCGGTCGTGCTCGTAAAGGACGGCGCCGCCCTGAAATGCGAGCGCTGCCGGCGCGTGTATCCGATCAAGGACGACATCCCGGTGATGCTGCTCGACGAAGCCACGGTCGAACCCTGAAGATCCTGCTGGTGCGCCTGCGCCTGGTCGGCGATGTGGTGTTCACGACGCCGGCCATCCACGCCCTGCGGCGCCACTTCCCCGCCGCGCGGCTCGACTACCTGGTCGAACCCGCCGCAGCGGCCGTCGTCCGCCATTCTCCCGATCTCGACGCGGTGATCGAAGTGGCGCGCCCGCGCGGTCTTGCCCGGCTCGCCTACGACATCGGTCTCGCACGCCGCCTCCGGCGCACCGGATACGATCTCGCGCTCGACTTCCACGGCGGCCCGCGATCGGCATGGCTCGTGCGCGCGAGCGGCGCGCCGCGCCGGATCGGCTACGACATTCCCGGCCGCCGCTTCGCCTACACGGACCATGTGCCGTGGCATCCGGACCTCGTCCCGCCGCGCCATTCCGTGCTGAACCAGTGGGATCTGCTGACGCCGCTCGGCCTGGCGGCGCCGACGCCGTCAGGCGACCCCGTGCGGATGACTCCGGGGGCCGAGGCGGAGCGCGCGGCTGCGGCCCGTCTGGCGGGCGCCGGCGTCGCGGCGGATGCGCCGCTCGTCGTCCTGCACGTGAGCGCCAGCAACCCCTTCCGGCGCTGGCCACGTGAATCGTTTGCGCAGGTGGCCGGCGCCCTGGCGCTCGCCAATCCGCGGCGCCGCATTATGATCACGGCGGGCCCTTCGGAAACGGACGCCGCCGATGCGATCGCTGCCGGTGCCGCGGGCGCGGCCGGGACGGCCGCGGGCGCCATCGTCCGCTGCGGCGACCCGCCACTCGACGAGCTCCAGGTCATCATGTCGCGCGCGACACTCTTCATCGGAGGCGACTCCGGCCCGCTCCACGTGGCCGCGACGACCGGCGTGCCCATCCTGGCGCTCTTCGGGCCGACCCTGCCGGCGCGGTCGATGCCGTGGCGCGATCCGGCGGCGCCCGCCGACGCGCTCGAGCCCGGCCCGCTCGCCTGCCGGCCATGTCATCAGCGGGTCTGCGTGCACGGCGACTTCCGCTGCCTGACCGCCACCACGCCGGCGCAGGTCGTTGCCGCGGCGCACCGCCTGCTGGGAGCCGGCGCATGACCACGCTCGCCGCCGACGCCACCGCGCGCGCCACCCTCGAACGGCTCGACCGCGTGGGCTGGTGGTCGGTGATGGCCGCCGTCGCCTCGCTCCAGGTCTCGATCGCCGCGGCGCAGATTGCCGTCACCGTCGCCGGTCTGACGTGGGTGATGCGCGCCGCGATCGCCGGCGTGCCGCCCCTGCCCCGCTTCGCCGTGCCGCTCGGGGTCTACATCGCCTGGACCCTGCTCTCGGCCGGCGTATCGCGCGACCCCGCGGTGAGCGTGCCAGACACGAAGCAGCTCGTGCTCTTCCTGCTCGTGCCGCTGGTCTTCGACTTCGCGCGCGGCGCCCGCGCCCGCACGCTCATCTCGATTGCGCTCACGGTCGGCGCGGCGAGCGCGCTCGTCGGGATCGTCCAGTACGGCGTGCTGAACTACGGGGGCCTCGGCCGCCGTCCGCAGGGAACACTCTCCCACTGGATGACCTACTCCGGCACGCTGATGCTCGTCATCTGCGCCGGCGTATCGCGTCTGCTCTTCGACACGCGTGACCGCGCCTGGGCGGCCGTGGCGATGCCCGCCCTCGTGACGAGTCTCGCGCTGACGCTCACCCGCAGCGCCTGGGTGGGGGTGTTCGCCGGCGTCGGCACCCTGTTCCTGCTGAAGGATCGGCGGCTCATCGGCCTGCTGCCGATCGCCGTCGCCATCGTCGTCGGCGTGGCCCCGGCCTCGGTGACCGACCGCGTCTACTCGATGTTCGACCGGAACGATCCAACCAGCCGCGACCGCATGGCGATGCTCGAATCGGGGCGGGCGATGGTGCGCGACCACCCGCTGACGGGTGTGGGGCCCGACATGGTGCAGCACGTCTACCCGCGCTACCGCGTGCCGTGGGCGGTGCAGCCGTCGAACCCCCACCTCCACAACGTGCCGATGCAGATTGCGGCCGAACGCGGCCTGCCGGCGCTCGCCGCCTGGGTGTGGTTCATCGCCGCGGCGGCGTACGGCCTGTGGCCGCGGCTGCGGCGTTCGCGGACGCCCGCGCTCGCCGCCGGCGGACTGGCGGCGATGGCCGCCATGCTCGCGGCCGGCCTCTTCGAGTACAACTTCGGCGATTCCGAGTTCCTGATGCTGTTCCTCGTGATGATCACCGCCCCTTTCGCGGCTGACCGAGACGGAGGCCTGCCGTGATCGACGCCCCCGAACTGCCGCCGCTCGCGCCCGAACGCGCCCGCGCCATCCTCGACGGCATCCCGGCGACGCACGTCGTGGTCGTCGGCGATGCGATGCTCGACCACTTCATGATCGGCAGGGTCTCGCGGATCTCGCCCGAAGCGCCGGTGCCGGTCGTGGAGTTCCTGCGCGAATTCAGCCTGCCGGGTGGCGCCGCCAACGTCGCCTGCAACGTGCGGGCACTCGGCGCACGGGTAACGCTCGTGGCGGTGACGGGCGACGACCCGCAGGCGGCAGAGATGCGCGGCCTGCTCGAGGCGCGCGGCGTCGGCGTCAGCGGCCTCGTGACCGACGGCGCGCGGCCCACGACGCGCAAGACACGCATCGCCACCACCCGCAACCAGCAGGTCGCGCGCATCGATGTCGAGAAGAGCGACGACCTCGCCGCCGATGTCGAAGCGGCCATCGTCGGTGTGATCGACGGCGCGGCCGCCACGGCCGGCGCCGTCGTCGTCTCGGACTACCTGAAGGGGGTCGTGACCGAACGCGTCATGCGGCACGTCGTCGCCGTGGCCCGCGCCCGCGGCATTCCCGTGCTCGTCGATCCGAAGGTGCCGCACCTGCCGCTCTACGCCGGCGCCACGCTGCTCACGCCCAACCATCACGAGGCCGAGAGCGCGAGTCACGTCCGCATCCGGACCGCCGACGACGCCCGCCGCGCCTCGCGCGCGCTTCGCGAGACGCTGCGCGTCGATGGCGTGCTCGTTACCCTGGGGGAACAGGGCATGTGGCTGGCGCACGAGGCGAATGACGGCCATCTGCCGGCGCTCGCCCACGAGGTCTCGGACGTCACCGGCGCCGGCGACACGGTGGTCGCGACGCTCGCCGCGGCGATGGCCGCCGGGGCGACGTCCGCTGAAGGCGCGCGGATCGCGAACGAGGCGGCCGGCATCGTCGTGACGAGGTTCGGCACCGCGGTCGCGACGCTCGACGAACTGCGCGCCCGCGTCGGTTAGGACCCGGGCGCGCGTCGCGCTCGCCGCCTAGTGGCGGAAGTGGCGGCGGCCGGTCAGCACCATCGCCAGGCCGTGTTCATCGGCGGCCGCGATCACTTCGGCGTCGCGCACCGACCCGCCGGGATGGACGACCGCGGTCGCCCCGGCGCGGGCCACCGCGTCGAGGCCGTCGCGGAACGGGAAGAACGCGTCGGACGCGGCGACCGTGCCGGCGAGCGGACGCTCCACGGCCTGCCAGGCCGACGCCTTCATCGTGGCCACCTGCACGGCATCCACGCGGCTCATCTGCCCGGCGCCGATGGCGCGCGTGCGTCCGGCATCGGCGAACAGCACCGTGTTCGACTTGACGTGGGCGCAGACGCGCCACGCAAACCGCAGAGCCCGCCATTCCTCCGCCGTCGGCACCCGCTTCGTCACGACCTTCACCCCCTCGCACGGCCAGGCCAGACGCGCTTCCGCGACAATGTCCCGTGCCTGCACGAGCAGGCCGCCGAGCACCGAGCGGATCTCGCGCGAGGCCGCCGCCGTGGCCGGCGCCTGAAAGGCCGACGTGTCAGCGGCCACGACGCGCATGTTCGGCTTCGCCGCGAGGATCGGCCTGGCCTCCTCGTCCACCGACGGGGCGACGACGGCCTCGATGAAGGTCGAGGTGAGCGCCCTGGCCGTGGCGGCGTCGAGCGCACGATTCAGTCCGACGATGCCGCCGAACGCCGAGAGCGCATCCGCCTCGCGGGCACGCTCGAAGGCGTCTGTCGCCGACGTGCCGATCGCCACGCCGCAGGGGTTCGTGTGCTTGATGACCACCGCCGCCGGCTCATCGAACTCGAGGGCGATGCGCGCGGCGGCGTCGAGATCCAGCAGGTTGGTGTACGAGAGCTCCTTCCCCTGGACGATGGCCGGACGTCCCAGCCCGTCGCCGCCGCCAATCGCGTACCAGCTCGCCGGCTGGTGCGGATTCTCGCCGTAGCGCAGGTCGCGCACCTTGGTGGCGGTCACCACCAGCCGGGCCGGCGCCAGCGCCGCGGGCTCACGGACCGGGGTGCCGCCGTCGTCGTAGCGGACGCTGTCGAGCACCTCGGCAATGGTCGTGTCGTAGGCGGCCGTGTGGGTGAGCGCCCGGCGCGCCAGGTCGAACCGCATGGCCGGCGACGGCCCGTCGCCGTCGAGTGACGCCAGCACGGCACCGTAGTCGGCCGGGTCGACCACCACGACGACGTCGCGGAAGTTCTTCGCCGCGGCCCGCACCATGCTCGGGCCGCCGATGTCGATGTTCTCGATGAGCTCATCGAAGGTGGCCGCCGGATTGGCGGCGGTCCTCGCGAACGGGTAGAGGTTCACGGCCACGAGGTCGATGAGGCCGATGCCGTTGGCGCGCGCCGATTCCAGGTCGTGCGGCTCGTGCCGGCGCGCCAGGATCCCGCCGTGGATGAGCGGATGCAGCGTCTTGACGCGCCCGTCCATCATCTCGGGAAAGCCGGTCACGTCGGACACATTGGTCACCGGCAGGCCGGCCGCGGTCAGCGCCGCGGCCGTGCCTCCTGTCGAGACGAGCTCGAAGCCGCGGGTCGTGAGGCCGCGGGCGAAGTCGAGAAGGCCGGACTTGTCAGACACACTGAGGAGCGCACGTCGCATGGTCGGTTAACCTGGTCCTGGAAGAAGATCACTGGCGAAAGCGTGAAACCGTCCGCAGCCGCACCGCGAGACAGGCATTGACACTTGGAGACACCGGTCGGTATCATCCATGTTGCGGTTCCCCCCGTGGGGACGCGGAAGGCCGCGATCGCGCGGCCTTTTTTCGTGGCTCTGGCGCCCGCCCGGGGGTCTGGGGTCGGATGTAAGGTGGCGCGAGCCACAGCAAGCTAGGAAGAAGAACGATGCGTATCACAGGCAAGGTCAAGTGGTTCAACAACGCCAAGGGCTACGGCTTCATCGAGCGCGAGGGCGGCAGCGACGTGTTCGTCCACTACTCGGCGATCCAGGGCTCGGGCTTCCGCTCCCTCGAAGAGGGTCAGGGCGTCGAGTTCGAAATCGTCGACGGGCCCAAGGGTCCGCAGGCGGGCAACGTCCAGCTCGTCTGAGCCACTGATGTCATCCGGCGCCGGCCTCGTGGTCGGCGCCGCTTCTGCCAGGTTCGTCCCGCCCGTTCGCCCTCCCCCATCCGTCGTCATTCGTCGTTCGTGCCGGTCTTCGGCTTCGCCGTGAAGACCACCCGGCCATCCTGCACCCCGACGCGGAACGACACCTCGACGCCCTCTTTCGAGTGCTTCGACACCTGCGCCCGCACGACTTCGCGGAAGCGCTCGAACGGCACGTCGGCATCTCCCGTCTGGCGGCGGGCCTCGCTCAGCTTCTCGTAGAGCGCGTGCAGCTTCTCGGGCTCGGCCTCCGGATCGCGCAGCGCCACCACGTCCGGACGGGCCGGGCCGCCCGTGTCGGCCGCCGCGACGCGCTCCCGCGGCATCACCGGCGCGGCCGGCGTCGCCGACGACGGCGCGGTGCCGACGCGCCCGCGCAGCGCCGGCCGCCCGAGTTCGCGCATCTTCAGGTCGCGCTCCCACCGCTCGCAGAACGCCGAGAAGCGTGACTGGAGGCCCTCGAACCGGAAGCGCTCCGCGGTGTTCTGGATGTGCATCCGGTCGTACTGCTTGACGAGCGCCTCAACACGCTTGCGTGACTCCCACGGCAGCTTCGCCAGCCGGCCTGTCTGGAACTGCATGTACTCGAGCTCGAGCCGCTTGATCTCGCCGTCCAGCTCCTGCAGCCGGCGCTCGAACTCTGAAACAGGTGGGGCCACGGCTTACCTGAGAAGCTGGAACCAGAGGAGCGGCAGCCAGAGCTCCCGCGCGAACGGCACGGGACGGTCGTCGATGAGCACTTCCGACTCCGGCAGGTGGCCGATGAGCGCGTAGAGGTCGCGCAGGGCGGCGACGTCGGCGCTGAAGAACCGGGCGCGGTGCCGGCGCGCGGCGCCGGTGCCCACGACCCGGTACTCGGGCGCGGCTTGCGCCCGGGCCAGCGCCTCGGCGAACAGGTCGCCGCTGAAATCGGGGAACACCAGCGTGAACGAAAACGGCAGGTCACGCGGACCGAAGAGCGCGGCGTGCAGGTCGGGATCGAGCGCGGCGAGTTCCTCGGGCGTCGGCTCCTCCGTCAATTCGACGTAGGGCCAGAAGCGCTCGAGCGGCCGGCGCGTCGGGGCCGGCAGGACAGGCGTGGCAGAGGGTGGCTCGGGCATTGCGGGGCGCGGGCGCAGCGCGAACGCGTGAGTTTGTGATGGTATCCTGATCCGCCACCCCTCGCAAGACGGCGCACCTTGGGCGACTTCCGCGCACTTCCCTCGATCGACCAGCTTCTGCAGCGTCCCGCCGCCCGGGACCTGGTGACGCGCTTCGGCGCCGCAGCCACCACCGCCGCCCTGCGCGCCGCGGTGGGCAGTGCCCGCGACGCCATCGTCCGGGGTGACGACGCCAGCCTCGTCGCCGTCCCCGACACGCTGCTGGCCCGGGCCGCCGCCACGCTCGCGGCCGCCGACCGCGGCTCGCTCGTGCCGGTCGTGAATGCCACCGGCGTCGTCATCCACACGAACCTCGGCCGGGCGCCGCTGTCCGCCCGCGCCGTCGAGCGCATCGGCGAGGTGGCCCGCGGCTACGCCACGCTCGAGTACGACCTGGCACGCGGCGCCCGCGGCTCGCGCGCGGTACACGCCGAGGGGCTGCTCTGCGCCCTGACCGGCGCCGAGGCGGCGGTGGTCGTGAACAACAACGCCGCGGCGATGCTGCTCGTGCTGGGCGCGCTCGCGCGCGGCCGCGAGGTGCTCATCTCGCGCGGCGAACTGGTCGAGATCGGCGGCGGCTTCCGGGTGCCGGACGTGATGACCCAATCCGGCGCCAGCCTGCGGGAGGTCGGCACGACCAATCGAACGCGCCTTTCGGACTTCACGGCGGCCATCGGGCCCTCCACGGCGCTCGTGCTGCGCGTGCATCCGTCGAACTTCCGCATCGAGGGCTTCACCGAGCAGCCGCCGCTCGCCGCCGTCGTCGACGCCGCGCATGCGGCCGGCGTGGCCGTGGTCGAGGATCTCGGGTCGGGGAACGTCGATGCCGGATCGCCGTGGGAGCCCACCGTGCAGGCCTCGATTGGCGCCGGCGTGGACCTGGTCGCCGTGAGCGGCGACAAGATGCTCGGCGGACCGCAGGCCGGCATCGTTCTGGGCAGGAAGGCCCTCGTGGAGCGTCTGCGCGCGCATCCCCTGATGCGGGCCTTGCGGGTGGACAAGCTGACCTACGCGGCCCTCGAGGGCACGCTGCTCGAACACCGCGCCGGCCGCGCCCACGACACGGTGCCGGTGCTGCGCATGCTGCACACGCCGAAGGCGGCCGTGACCGCGCGAGCCGGCGCGCTGGCCCTGGCGCTGCGGGCCGGCGGCTGGCAGGCCACCGTCATCGACGGCGAGTCGGCGATTGGCGGCGGCAGCGCGCCGGGCGTCACCGTCCCCACGTCGCTCGTGCAACTCGCCTGCCCGGGCTGGAGCGCGGATCGGCTGGAGGCGTGGCTGCGGGCCCGTCCGACGCCGGTCATCGCCCGCATTCAGGACGGCAGCGTCGTGCTGGACCTGCGCACCGTCGATCCGTCAGACGATGCCTCTCTCGCGGCGCTGAACGCACCGCGCTGAGCAGCACCTCCCGAGACCCGAGCCCCGGGTCCCGCTGCGGCCTGAGCCCGTCGAAGGCCTAGAAGATTGTCGCGATCGACTGCTCTGCCCACGCGATGACCTGCGCGGGGAGCACGCCGAGGTAGAGCACCGCGATCATCGACACGACCAGACCGGCCATCGCGATGCCGGGCACCGGCGGCGGCACCGGACGCGCGTCGCGTTCGGTCATGTACATCATCACCACGATGCGCAGGTAGAAGTAGACCGAGACGACGCTCGACAGCATGCCGATGATGGCCAGGCCGTAGTAGCCCTCGGTCACCGCCGCACTGAACGTGTACCACTTGGCGATGAAGCCCGCGGTGGGCGGGAACCCGCCGAGCGAGAGCAGGAAGACGGTGAGCAGCGCCGCCAGTGCCGGATGGGAGTGCGCGAGACCGGCGTAGTCGCGCAGTTCGTCGTTGGCGCTGTCCTTCGAGCCGAGCATCGCGATGATGCCGAAGGCGGCCACGTTGGTCACGGCGTAGGAGGCCAGGTAGAACAGCAGCGAGGCCTTCCCCACGTCATTCGCCGCGATGATGGCGACCAGCAGGTAGCCGGCGTGCGCGATGCTCGAGTAGGCCAGCATGCGCTTGATGCTGGTCTGCGACACGCCCACCACCGTGCCCACCACCATCGTCAGCACGGCAATCACCCAGAGCACCGGCGTCCAGTCGTCCACGAGCGGGCCGAGGGCCGACAGGAACACACGCGCGAAGGCCGCCACCGCCGCCGCCTTCACGCCCGTGGACATGAAGCCGGTCACGACGGTCGGCGCGCCTTCGTAGGCATCCGGCGACCACATGTGGAACGGCACCGCGGCCACCTTGAACGCGAAGCCCACGATGAGCAGGCCCACCGCGATGAGCAGCATGGGGCTGTCGGCCATCGACTGGGCCGCAATCGCCGCGCCGGCGCGCTCGAGGTGCGTCGTGCCGGTCACGCCGTAGATGAAGGCGATGCCGTAGAGGAAGAACGAACTGGCGAAAGCGCCGAGCAGGAAGTACTTGAAGGCCGCTTCGGTCGCGTTGGCCTGGTCGCGGCGCAGCCCGGTGAGCACGTAGACCGCAATCGACATGGTCTCGAGCGCCAGGAACATGAGCAGCAGGTCGCTCGACTGCGCCATCAGCATCATGCCGACGATGGCGAAGAGGACGAGCGCGTAGTACTCACCCGCCGGAATGCCGTCGCGTTCGATGGTCTCGGACGAGAAGAGCACCGTCAGCACGCCGACGACGACCAGGATGAGGTTGACGAAGAGCGCGAAGTTGTCGGCCGTGACCACGCCGAAGCTCGACGCGTTGCGGTCCCACAGCAGGATCGAGGCAAAGCCGGACCCGAGCAGGCCGATGATGGCGAGGCCGCCAATCGGCATCTTCTCCGTCTTGCCGCGGAACGCCTCGGCCAGCATCGCGAAGAGGCCGGCGAGCGCCACGCACACCACCGGAACGACGGCGTCAAAAGCGCTGGTGCTCATCCTACTGCCCCTCGCCGGCGCGACGCGCCGTGACCGGCGCTGCGGGGCCGGTGAACCAGGAACGCCATCCCGCGTCGACCCGCATCGGCTCGCGCGCTTCCATCCGCTGGACGATGCGCGTGACGGCCGGCTCCATCGGCGCCAGGAACAGGTTGGGCGCAACGCCCATCAGAATCGACATCGCGCAGAGCGGGCCGATGACGGCCCACTCGCGCACGCTCAGATCCGGCAGGTGCCGGTTCTCTTCGCTCGTGACCGCGCCGTAGTAGACGCGCTGGAACATCCACAGCATGTAGACCGCCGAGAGAATGACGCCGAGGCCGGCCACCACCACGAACTTCGGTTCCCAGCGGAAGGCGCCGAGCAGGATCAGGAACTCGCCGATGAAACCGTTCATGCCGGGCAGGCCGACCGAGGCCAGCGTGACGATGAGGAAGGCGGCGGTGAGCCGCGGCATCACGGCCTTCAGGCCGCCGAACTCGCTGATGAGGCGCGTGTGCCGGCGGTCTGACAGCATGCCGACCACCGCGAAAAGCCCGCCCGTGCTGATGCCGTGCGCCAGCATCTGGTAGGACGCGCCCTGCACGCCCTGCACGTTCATCGCCGCGATGCCGAGGACGACGAAGCCCATGTGGCTGACCGACGAGTAGGCGACCAGCTTCTTCATGTCGGGCTGCACCATCGCCACGAGCGCGCCGTAGACGATGGCGATGACCGAGAGGGTCGCGAGCATCGGCGCGAAGGCCAGCGCCGCTTCCGGGAACATCGGGAAGGCGAAGCGCAGCAGGCCGTAGGCGCCCATCTTCAGCATCACGCCGGCCAGGATGACCGAGCCGGGTGTCGGCGCCTGCACGTGGGCATCGGGCAGCCACGTATGGAACGGGAAGAGCGGCACCTTGATGGCGAAGGCCAGCGCGAAGGCCAGGAAGAACCAGTACTGCAGGTGGTCGGGGACGCGCAGTTCGTAGAGCTTCAGCAGGTCGAACGAGTACTGCCCGGTCGCCTGCTGGTGCAGCCAGGCGGTGCCGATGATGGCGATGAGCATCAGGACGCTGCCGGCCATCGTGTAGAGCAGGAACTTGATCGAGGCGTAGAGCCGCTGGTCGTAGCCCCAGATGCCGATGAGGAAGTACATCGGGATGAGGACGACGTCCCAGAACACGTAGAAGAGGAACAGGTCCATCGAGACGAACACGCCGATCATCGCCGCTTCGAGGAGCAGCATGAAGATCGAGAACTCCTTCACGCGTTCGTGGATGCCTTCCCACGACGAGAGCAGCGCAATCGGCGTGAGGAACGTGGTCAGCACGACGAGCATCAGGCTGATGCCGTCGAGGCCGAGCGAGTACTCGATGCCGAAGGTCGGGATCCAGCCGTGGCGTTCGACGAACTGGAAGGCCGGGGCGCCGGCCGACTGGTCGAACGCGGCCCAGAGGAAGAGCGACGCCACGAGCGTCACGAGCGAGATCGCCAGCGCGCCCAGACGCATCGTCTGGTCCTTGGAGCCGTCTCGGTTGGGCAGCGCCAGCAACGCCAGCGAACCCACGATCGGCAGCGCGATGAGCAGCGTCAGGATCGGCACACCAGTCACCATCATCTCCAGAGGTAGTAGCCGAGGATCAGCACGACGCCCACGAACGTGGAGGCCGCGTAGCTGCGCACTGAACCGGTCTGGAACAGCCGCAGCACCGCGCTCACCCCGGCGACGAGGTAGCCGGTCACGTTGACGACGCCGTCGATGATCCGGCTGTCGGCCACCTTCCAGAGGCCCTCGGTCGAGGCCGTCTTGATGGGATGGACGATCGCCGCATCGTAGATCTCGTCGACGTAGTACTTGTTGAGCAGCAGCTTGTGGAGGCCCGGGAAACTCGCGGCCATGGAGGCCGGAATCTGCGGGTTCTTCAGCCACAGGAACGCCGCCAGGCCGATGCCGAGGAGGGCGATGACCGACGACACGCCCATGAGCGTGAGCTCGAGCGCGGTCTTGTCTTCCTCGCCCGCCTCACCGTGGCCACCCGCGGCCGGCGCCTCATGCGATTCGGCGGTCTGCACCGATGCCGTGAGCGCCGTTTCCGCCGCCGTCTGTGCCGACGAGGCCACCGCCGGCGCCGCGTCACCCGGCGCGCATTCGGCCATCGTCATGCCAGCCGGCGCGCCCGGCAGCGACACCGGGATGTTGCACTCCGCCAGCGCCTTCGACGTCGCCGCGAACGACGGCTTCAGCCACTCCGCGAGCGAGTTATGGCCGCCGAGCGCGTGCGGCACGCCGATGTAGCCGGCGAGCACCGAGCCAATCGCCAGCACGATGAGCGCGAGGGCCATCGCCGGCGGCGCGTCGTGGAGGCCGTGCCCGTGGCCGTGGCCGCCGCCGTGGCCGTGATCGTCGTGCCCGTGACCGTGCGCCGCAGGTGGGGCGTGGCCGTGCGCGTCCTGCCCGTGCGCCACCGCCTCACGGCGCTCGCCGTGGAAGGTCAGGAAGACGAGGCGGAACATGTAGGTGGCCGTGAGCAGCGACGTCACGACGCCCACCACCCACAGGATCTGGTGCCCGTGCGCGAAGGTCTCGAAGAGAATTTCGTCCTTCGAGAAGAAGCCGGCAAGGCCAGGCACGCCGGCAATCGCGATGGACGCGATGAGGAACGTCCAGTAGGTGATCGGCAGGCCCTTCTTCAGGCCGCCCATGTGGCGGATGTCCTGCTCGCCGTGCAGCGCGTGGATGACGGCGCCCGATCCGAGGAAGAGACAGGCCTTGAAGAAGGCGTGCGTGTAGAGGTGGAACACGCCGGCGCCGAACGCGCCCACGCCCATGGCGAGGAACATGTAGCCGAGCTGCGAGACCGTCGAGTAGGCCAGCACGCGCTTGATGTCGTTCTGCACGAGGCCGATGGTGCCGGCAAAGAGCGCCGTCGCCGCGCCGATGGCGGCGATGACACCGAGCGTCACCGGCGCGTGCTCGAAGAGCACGGCGTTTCTGCCGATCATGTAGACGCCGGCGGTCACCATGGTCGCGGCGTGGATGAGGGCCGACACCGGCGTCGGGCCTTCCATCGCGTCCGGCAGCCAGGTGTAGAGCGGGATCTGCGCCGACTTCCCCGTCGCGCCGACGAACAGCAGCAGCGTGATCAGGCTGAGCGTGCCGAAGGCCACTTCCGGGGCCATCGCCGACGCCTTGGCGGCGATGATCTGGAAGTCGAGCGAGCCGAAGGTCACGAAGGCCAGCAGCGATCCCAGCACGAACGCGTAGTCGCCCACGCGGTTCACGATGAACGCCTTCTTGCTGGCGTCACCGGCCGCCTTCTTCACGTAGTAGAAGCCGATGAGCAGGTAGGAGCAGAGGCCCACGCCCTCCCAGCCCACGAACATCACGAGGAAGTTCGAGCCGAGCACGAGCAGGAGCATGAAGAACACGAACAGGTTCAGGTAGGAGAAGAACCGCGCGAACTCGCTGTCGGTCTCCTCGTGCATGTACGCCGTCGAGTAGATGTGGATGAGCGAGCCGATGCCGGTGATGACCAGAATCATCACCGCCGAGAGCGGGTCGAGCCGGAAGGTCAGGTCGAGCAGGAAGTCGCCCGACTTGATCCAGGTGAAGACCGTCTGGGTGATTTCGCGGCTGCCCTCGGGCAGACCGGCGAGCGCCATCACCTGCGTGACGGCGATAACAAAGGCGGCGACCATGACGGCCGAGGCCAGCCCGCCGGAGATCGACTTGGGCAGGCGGCGGCCGGTACTGGCGTTGACCAGGAAGCCGAGGAGCGGAAGGAGCGGGATCAGCGCGAGCACGGCGTCACCACTTGAGGTTCGTGAACGCCTCGGGGCTGAGCGATTCCCGATGGCGGAAGAGTGCGATGACGATCGCCAGGCCGACGGCAGCCTCGGCGGCAGCCACCGTCATGACGAAGAAGGTGATGATCTGCCCGTCCACCGTGCCGAACTGGCGGCCGAAGGCCACGAACGAGAGGTTCACGGCATTCAGCATCACTTCGACCGAGAGCAGCAGCGTGATGACGTTGCGCCGCAGGAACACGCCCGCGGTGCCGATGGCGAAGAGGATGCCCGAGAGAATGAGGTAATGCGTGATGGGAACCATGGCTCAGTTCCCCTTTCTGCCGGCCAGCACGACCGCGCCGACCATCGCCGCGATGATGAGGATGGACGTCACTTCGAAGGCGAACATGTAGTCGGTGAAGAGCACGCGGCCGAGCAGCCGCACGCTCGATGCCGCCGGCTGCTGCTCGCCGATGCCGCCGGTGTCGGCGATGCGCGACATCGCCCACAGGAGCTGTCCAAGCAGCACCACCGCCAGCACGCCGCCGAGGCGGGTCGGACCGGGACGGTAGTAGGGATGCGAGCGATCCCACTCGGCGCCGTCCTCGCGGCTGGCGTTGAGCAGCATCACCGTGAAGAGGAAGAGCACGAGGATGGCGCCGGCGTAGATGATGATCTGCACGACCGCCACGAACGGCGCGTCGAGCAGCACGTAGAGCCCCGAGAGCCCGCAGAACGAGCCCACGATGGCCACCACGCTGTAGACGGGGTTGCGCTGCCCGACGACGGCCAGCGCGCCGAGCACCGTGATGGCGGCAAAGACGTAGAAGGCGATGAGATCAAAGGCCAAAGGCGATCACCCCCGCCGCGACAGCCAGCAGATTGAGCGTGGCGACCGGCAGCAGAATCTTCCAGCCGAGTGTCATGAGCTGGTCGTAGCGCACGCGCGGCAGCGTCCAGCGCAGCCACAGGTAGAAGAAGAGCAACGCGGCCAGCTTCACGAGGAACATGATCCAGCCGTAGCCCTCGGGCACCAGCGGGAAGTGCCAGCCGCCAAGGAAGAGGTTCACCGCCACCGCCGAGACAGTGACCATGTTGATGTACTCGGCCATGAAGAACATGGCAAAGCGCATCGAGCTGTATTCCGTGTGGTAGCCGGCCACGAGTTCCTGTTCCGCTTCCGGGAAGTCGAACGGCGCGCGGTTGGTTTCCGCCACGCCCGCCGTGAAGAAGAGCAGGAACGCGATGAACCCGAACGGGAACATCGCGAACACGTTCCAGCGCGGAATCACGTCAGGGATGTTGATCGACGGCAGCACCAGGTAGCCGAAGTAGCCGGCCTGGGCGTCCACGATTTCGCGGAACGACATCGAGCCGGCCAGCAGCACCACGGTGGCGAGGGCCATGCCGTAGGCGAGTTCGTAGCTGATCATCTGCGCCGAGCTGCGAAGGCCACCGAGGAGCGCGTATTTCGAGTTGCTGGCCCAGCCGGCGAGCACGATGCCGTAGACGCCCACCGAGGCCACGGCGAACACCACGAGCACGCCGACGTCGAGGTCGGCGATCTGGAGCGCCACCGGCTCCTCGAGCCAGCCAAAGAACGTGGTCGAGCCGCCGAAGGGCACGGGCGCGAACGCGATGAGGCAGGTGGCCACCGAGATGACGGGCGCCAGCGTGAAGAGCAGCGAGTCGGCAGCCTTCGGCCGCAGCTCTTCCTTGAATATGAGCTTCACGACGTCGGCAATCGGCTGCAGCGTGCCGCTCGGGCCGACGAGCGTCGGGCCATAGCGCTGCTGCATCCACGCCGAGACCTTGCGCTCGAAGTAGACCATCACGGCGGCGCTGATCTGCAGCGCCATGAAGATGACGCCGACGATCGCCGCGTAGGCGACCCACCAGTTGTAGGGCGGTCGGAACAGGGAGAAGACGAAGTCGAGCATGACGGTTCGGTGCCTCGGCTCCAGCGCGCTAGTGATGCGCGCCGGCCGGCTGGCTGGCGCGGTAGTCGGCCGACGCGGGCTTTTCCCCGCGCGCGTAGACCTCGTACTCGTTCTTGAAGAGCTTGAGCGTGGTCAGCACGGGCGTGGCCGCCGCATCACCGAACGCGCACAGGGTCTTGCCGTTGATCTGGCTGGCGACGCTCTGCAGCAGCGTGATGTCCTTGGGCGAGCCCTCGCCGTGCAGCATGCGGTGCAGCAGGCGATAGAGCCAGTCGGTGCCCTCGCGGCATGGCGTGCACTTGCCGCACGACTCGTGGCGGTAGAAGTGCAGCAGGTTCTCGGCCAGCCACACCATGTCCACGGTGTCGTCGAGCACCATGATGGCTGCCGAGCCGAGCAGCGACCCGGCCTTCTGCACGTCGTCGAAGCTGGCCGGGATGTCGATCTGATCGGGCAGCAGAATCGGCACCGACGAGCCGCCGGGAATCACGGCCTTCATCGTGTGGCCGTCGCGCATGCCGCCGGCGTAGTCGTTGATGAGTTCCTTGAGCGACACCTTCATCGGCGCTTCGTACACGCCGGGCCGCTTCACCTGGCCGCTGATGCAGAACAGCTTCGGCCCGCCGTTCTTCTCCGGCCCGAGGGCCGAGAACCACTCGGCGCCGCGCGTCAGGATGAGCGGCGCGTTGCACAGCGTCTCGACGTTGTTGACCGCGGTCGGGCAGCCCCACAACCCCGCCACGGCGGGGAACGGCGGCTTGAAGCGCGGCTGCGCGCGCCGCCCTTCGAGCGAATCGAGGAGCGCCGTTTCTTCGCCGGCTTCATACGCGCCGGCGCCGCGGTGCAGGTAGACCTCGCAGTCCCAGCCGCTGCCGAGGATGTTCTTGCCGACGTAGCCGGCGGCCCGGGCGTCGTCGATCGCCTTCTGCAGCGCCGGGAACAGGTGATAGAACTCGCCGCGGATGTAGATGTAGGCGGCGTGAGAGCCGATGGCGTGGCAGCCGATGAGGCAGCCTTCCACGAGCAGATGGGGGTTGCGCTCCATCAGCAGGTGGTCCTTGAAGGTGCCCGGCTCGCTCTCGTCGGCGTTGCAGACGATGTACTTCGGTTTCGGCGACTTCTTGTCGACGAACTGCCACTTGAGACCGGTCGGGAAGCCGGCGCCGCCACGGCCGCGCAGGCCGGAGGCCTTCACGACTTCGATGACCTGATCGGGCGTCATCGCCAGCGCCTTCTTCAGGCCCTCGTAGCCCTGCTGGTGCTGCACGTAGTGCTCGAGGGTGTTGCCGCCGGGCGTGTAGGCGTACTTCGTGAGCACCGGCTCGTATTCGGTCGACGCCGCCGGGCGCGACGGCGTCGTGGTCTTGCCCGCTGCGTCGGTGCGCGATTCGACGTCGAGGTGGCAGCCCGACAGCGCCTTCAGGCCGTCCTTGCGCATGCCGTCGATGAAAGCGGGCACGTCGTCGGGCGACAGGCACTCGTGCCAGTGCACGTTGTTCACCATGACCACGGGCGCCTTGTCACAGGCGCCCAGGCATTCCATCTGCTGGATGGTGAAGAGGCCCGACGGGTCGGTCTCACCCTGCTTCACGCCGAGCACCTGTTCCATCCGCTCGACGACACGCTCGGCGCCGGCCAGGGCGCACGAGAGCGTGGTGCAGACCTGCAGCACGTACTTCCCCACCGGCGTGCGGTGGAACATCACGTAGTAGCTGACCACGTCCTCGACGTCGGCAGTCGTGATACCCACGACTTCCGCGACGTGACGCGCCGCGTTGGCGCTGATGTAGCCCTGCTGATCCTGCGCGAGGTAGAGCGCGTAGAGCACCGAGGAGCGGCGGTGTTCGGGGGGATACTGCGCCGCCAGGCGCTCGAACTCGGCACGCCGTTCCGGCGTGAAGGAGAACTCGGGCCCTTCCGGCAGCGTCTGGCGCTCCGAGCGATGCCAGCGCTCGGTGCCGTAGGGCATCGCGGGATGGAAACTCATCGATCCACGTCTCCCATGACCACGTCGAGCGAGCCGATGACCGCGACGACGTCCGCGATCATGCCGCCCACGATGAATTTGTGCAGCGCCTGACTGGCCATGAGACCGGGCGACCGCATGTGCACGCGCCACGGACGGTTGGTGCCGTCGGAGACCACGTAGCAGCCGTGCTCGCCGCGCGGCCCCTCGACCGGCACGTAGGCCTCGCCGGCCGGCACGTTGAATCCCTGCGAGTAGATGAGGAAGTGCTGAATCAGCGCTTCCATCTCGGTGTAGACCTCGTCCTTCGGCGGCGGCGCCACCTTGCGGTCGGCCACCTGCCACTCACCCACCGGCTCGATGCGATCGAGCGCCTGGCGGACGATCTTGACGCTTTCGCGCATCTCGGCGACGCGCGTGATGTAGCGGTCGTAGACGTCGCCGTTGCTGGCGCCGATGACGTCGAACTTGTAGGTCTCGTAGCCCGAGTACGGAAAGGCGCGGCGCACGTCGTAGTCGCCGCCGGCGGCGCGGGCGATCGGCCCGAAGAGCCCGTACTGGTAGCAGTCGGCCAGCGTGATCGTGCCGACGCCGCGCGTGCGGTCCAGCCAGATCGGGTTCTTCGTGAGCATCGTCTCGTATTCGTCGAGCTTGCCCGGCAGCCGATCGATGAAGGCGGTGACGGCTTCCTTGAAGCCGCGCGGCAGGTCGTCGCGCAGGCCGCCGACGCGGATGTAGCTCGGGAAGAAACGGAACCCGGCCATCATCTCGTTCAGATTCATCAGGATCTCGCGCTCGCGGAATGCGTAGAGCATCACCGTGATGGCGCCGATTTCCATGCCGTGCGTGCCGAACCACACGAGGTGGCTGCTGATGCGCTGCAGCTCCGCGATGAGCACGCGGATGTCCTTGACGCGCTGCGGCACCTCCATGCCGAGCAGTTTCTCCACCGACAGGCAGTAGGCGAGGCTGTTCGACTGGGCCCCCAGGTAGTCCATGCGCTCGACGAGCGGGATGACCTGCTGCCACTTCTTCTGCTCGGCGGTCTTCTCGATGCCGGTGTGCAGGAAGCCGATGGTGGGAGATACGGAGACGACCGTCTCGCCGTCGAGCTCGAGCACGAGCCGCAGCACGCCGTGCGTGCTGGGGTGCTGAGGCCCCATGTTGACGGTCATCGTTTCGGTGCGTACTTCAGCCATCCTCAGCCTTCCACTTCCCGGTCGACGAAGGCACAGAGCAGGTGCAGCACCGTCATGTGCGCTTCCTGCACCCGCGCCGTCACCGCCGCCGGAACGTTCACGTGCACCTCGGCAAGCCGGCCTGCCGCGCCGCCATCGTTTCCCGTGAGCGCGATCGTCCGCAGCCCCCGGGCCTTCGCCGCTTCGAGCCCGCGCACGACGTTCGGCGAGTTGCCGCTCGTCGTGATCCCCACCGCCAGGTCGCCGGCGCGCCCGAGCGCCTCGACCTGCCGGGCGAAGACCGCCTCGAACCCGAAATCGTTCGCTGCGGCCGTCACGATACTCGGGTCGGTCGTGAGCGCCACGGCCGGAAAGCCCCGCCGCGCACGCTCGAACCGCCCCACCAGCTCCGCCACGAAGTGCTGGGCATCGGCGGCACTGCCGCCGTTGCCGAACGCCAGCACCTGTCCTCCCGCCGCGAGCACCCGTACGAGGGTCTCGCCAGCCCGCGCGATCGCCTCGACCGCCGGACCGTCAGCGAGTGCCGCATGCAGCCGCGCGGTGGTCGCGAGCGTCTCGATGACGAGCGCACGCCGCGCCGTGTCGCCTGCGGTCATCCGTTACTTCGGGCGCGTCCGCGAGTAGCGATCGCGTTCCATGTTCGCCCGGAATTCCTCGGCGGTGATCTGCAGAGGCATGTAGGTCTGGGCGTCCTTCCGCACCTGCACCGGATAGTCCTTCCGGAGCGGGTGTCCGACCCAGTCTTCCGTCATCATCAGGCGGCGAAGATCCGCGTGGCCTTCGAAGACGATACCGAACAGGTCGTAGACTTCGCGTTCGCACCAGCCGGCGCCCGCCCACACGGACGTGACCGAGGCGATCGGCTCGTCGAGGCCGAGCTGCACCTTGAGACGCAGGCGCGTGCGGCGGTGGGGCGAGACGATGTGGTAGACGACGTCGAACCGCGGCGCGCGCTTCGGGTGGTAGTCGACGGCGGTGACGTTCGAGAAGGCCACGAACTCGAGGCCCGGCGTGTCGCGGAGTGCCAGACACACCGGCACGATGTGCGCGGCCGACACCCAGAGCGCCGGCGTGACGTCGGTATCCGCCGACGGACAGGGCGAGAGCTGTACCCCCGGCACGAGCGCCGAGAGCTGGTCGATGAGGGGCTGGACGTCCATCATGACCCTACGACGCCCTCAGCTTCGTGGCGTCGATCTTCTTCTGCAGCTGCACGATGCCGTAGAGGACCGACTCCGGCCGCGGCGGGCATCCCGGAATGAAGACGTCGACCGGCACCACCTGATCGGAGCCCTGCACGATGGAGTAGTTGTCGAACACGCCGCCGCACGACGCGCAGGCGCCCATCGAGATCACCCACTTGGGCTCGGGCATCTGGTCGTAGATGCGGCGCAGCGCCGGCGCCATCTTGCGCGACAGGCGGCCGGCGATGATCATCAGGTCCGATTGCCGCGGCGAACCGCGGAACACCTCGGCGCCGAAACGCGAGATGTCGTAGCGGCTCGAGGCCATCGCCATCATCTCGATCGCGCAGCACGCCAGGCCGAACGTCACCGGCCAGATGGCCGAACGCCGGCTCCAGGTCACGACCTTCTCGAGCGTGGTCGTGAGTACCGGAATCTCGGGGAGATCAGTTTCCAGTCCCATAGTTGTATCTCTTGACCACGGCCGGACCCGGCTTGGGCGGACGCACGTAGTCGGGGTCGGTTTCGGGACCCCAGTCGAGGACGCCCTTGCGCCACACGTAGATGAAGGCCACCGCGAGAATGGCGAAGAAGAGGGCGATCTGAATGAAGCCGGGCCAGCCGAGATCGCGCAGCGCCATGGCCCAGGGACCGAGGAACGCCACTTCGATATCGAACAGCAGGAAGATCATCGCGATCAGGTAGAACTTGACCGACTGACGCTCCCGCGCATCCCCGACCGGCGGCATGCCGCATTCGTACGCCGCTTCTTTTTCGGGTGTAGGATGCCGCGGGCCCGCAAAGTAGGACAGCACCACGTTGACGGCTCCGAAGCCGACCCCGAGCGCCACCATGAGTGCGACACCGCCCCAGCCTTCCATAGTTCTCTCGTTCGTTAGACGCAGGCGCGCCGGTGCGCCGCTTGTGAAGGATTTCGCAAGAGTCGCGTAGATGGTAGTCAACCACACTGGGCACAGTCAAACGCCCTACCCACGATTACTGGTGTTCCTGCCGTCATGACCCTCCCACCCCTCGGTGCCGCGACCAGCGCTGCACACGATTTGCCGGCACCCGTCACGGCGGGTGCGCTGCGGGTGGCCTGGTTCAGCCCGATGCCCCCCTCGCCGTCGGGGATCGCCGCCTATTCGGCGGAGGTCCTGCCGCTGCTCCGCGCGCGCGGTCTCGCCATCGACGTCTTCACGGAACGGCCGGTCGCCGGGGCCGGCACTCTCTTCGCCGCCCGCGACTTCGTCTGGATGCAGCGACGCCGTCCGTACGACCTCACCGTCTACCAGCTCGGGAACGCGCGGTGCCACGACTACATGTGGGGCTACCTGTTTCGCTACCCGGGGCTGGTCGTGCTGCACGATGCGCAGATCCACCAGGCACGGGCGCAGTCGCTGCTCCAGCGCTGGATGCCGCGGCGCGACGACTACCTGGCGGAGTTCCGCGCCAACCATCCCGACGCGCCCGCCGATCTCGGGCTGCTGTTCGAGGCGGGGCTTGGCGGTTCGCTCTACGGCCACTGGCCGCTCGTGCGGCTCGTGCTGCGCGGCGCGCGCCTGGCCGCCGTGCACAGCCCGGCCCTTGCACGCCGCCTGCGGGACACGTGGGGCGTCGACGTCGCCGCGCTGCCGATGGGGGTGCCCGATCCACTCGAGCCGCCGCCAGCTGCCTCGGCCGCCGCCATCCGCACCCGGCACGGCGTTCCGCAGGACGCCGTCGTGGTGGGGGCCGTGGGCGGCGTCACCCCGGAGAAGCGCCTGCCGGAACTGCTCGCGGCGATGGCCGCCCTCGGCGATCGACGGCCGGACCTCCACCTGCTCGTCGTCGGGGCCACGGCGGCGCATTACGACATCGTGGCGGACGCTGCGGCGCGCGGGCTCGCCGGCCGCCTGCACGTCACCGGATTCGTGGACGACGCCGAGCTCGGCGCGTATCTCGCCGCGATCGACATCTGCGCCTGCATGCGCTGGCCGTCGAACGGCGAGACGTCGGCGTCGTGGTGGCGGGCGATGGCGGCGGGCCGCGCCACGATCGTGACCGACCTCGTCCACCAGCCGGAGATCCCGGTGGTGGATCCGCGCGGCTGGCGCACGCTCGGGCCGGCCGGCGCGGCGCCGGTGGCGGTGGCGATTCCGATCCTCGATGAGCACCGCACGCTCGTCGAGACGCTGGACGTACTGGGGCGGAGTGCGCTGACGCGCCAGGAGATCGGCGAGGCGGCGCGGCGCTACTGGCAGGCGCACCA
>JAEUQR010000128.1 GCA_016789705.1 Acidobacteriota bacterium | reverse complement strand
GCGCTGCTCAACCTGGTCTCGCGCCTCGATGGTCAGCTCGGCGACCAGCGGCAGCTCGCGCAATGGGCGGCCGAGCGGCTCGGGCTCGACGCGAAGGTCGTATCTGACGTCCTGCACATCGCCAACGAACTCGAACGCAGCGGCATCGACGCGGCGCGTCTGTTTCCGCAGTACCTGGCCGCCACCGAACAGCTCGCCCGCCACATCGACGAATGGCCCGACCAGTAGCCCGCCCGCGCGCCTCGTGGTGCACTCGCTGGCGCAGCGTAGCGGCCGCGCTGGCGGCGCTCGCGCTCGTGGTGTCATCCGCCGCGGCGCAACCGCTTCCGCCGGCGTTGACCGCGCCGGTCAACGACTTCGCCGGCGTGATCGACCCGGCCTCGGCGGCGTCGCTCGATCGCCTCATCCGCGCGCTGCAGGCGGCGAGCGGCGACACCGTGGTCGTGGCCACGGTGAAGACCTTCCAGCCGTGGGGCGACATCCAGAGCTACGCCACGAAGATGTTCGAGAACGAGGGCCGCGGCATCGGCCAGCAGGGCAAGGACAACGGCCTGCTCGTGCTGCTGGCGGTCGACGACCGCCAGGTGCGGGTCGAAGTGGGCTACGACCTCGAGGGCGTCATCACCGACGGATTCGCCGGGGAGACCAGCCGTCAGGTCATGGCACCGTACTTCAGGCAGAACCAGTACGGGCAGGGACTGCTCGCGGGCACGTCACGGATCATCGAGCGCATCGCCGCCGACCGGCGGGTGACGGTCTCGGGTCTCGAGGTGCGCGAGGCACCGCAGCGCACGCGTGATCCGATCTCGCCACGGCTCATCCTGCTCGCCCTCGTCGTCCTCTTCGTCATCCTGCCGGCCCTCAACCGCGCCGGCGGCCGCCGG
Organism: Acidobacteriota bacterium; assembly: GCA_016789705.1. Taxonomy (GTDB): domain Bacteria; phylum Acidobacteriota; class Vicinamibacteria; order Vicinamibacterales; family UBA2999; genus CADEFD01. The sequence goes on along the minus strand of JAEUQR010000128.1, from coordinate 57,220 downwards.
CGGCGCTCCTGGCGCGGCGGCGTCGGGCGCTGGGGAGGCGGCTACTATGGAGGCACCTGGGGTGGCGGTTCGTCCTGGGGTGGGGGCTCATGGGGCGGCTCATCGGGCGGCTTCGGCGGCTTCGGCGGCGGACGCAGTGGTGGTGGCGGCGGCGGCGCCTCGTGGTGACAGCAGGCCCGCGACAGCAGGAGGAGTCATGCGACAGGCAGTGATGGCGGTGGTGGTGCTCGTGAGCGCAACGGCGGCGAGCGGCTGCTCGTACAACACGTTCGTCAGCCAGGAAGAAGCCGTGAAGGCGCAGTGGGCGCAGGTCGAGAACCAGCTGAAGCGCCGCAGCGACCTCATCCCCAACCTGGTCGAGACCACCAAGGGCTTCGCGCAACAGGAGCAGGACGTGTTCAAGGCGATTGCCGACTCGCGGGCCAAGCTGGCCGGGGCGCGGACGCCGACCGAGACGATGGCCGCCGCCAACGAGCAGTCGAGCGCCCTCGCCCGCCTGCTGGTCGTGACCGAGAACTACCCGGAACTCAGGTCGAGCGAGATCTTCGCCCGTCTCAGTGACGAGCTGGCGGGCACCGAAAACCGCATCGCCACGGAGCGCATGCGGTACAACGAGCGGGTCCAGGCCTACAACACCTCGCGGCGGAGCTTCCCCGCCAACATCACCAACGCCATCTTCCGCTTCCAGGACTACCCCCTGTTCGAAGCGCCGCCCGAGGCGAAGGAAGCCCCGAAGGTGGATTTCTCGAAGCCCAAGACCGGCCAGTAGGCGCATTCCAACCCTTCGCCCGGCCCGGCCATCCAACCGGGTGAAGGAGCTGACGCGCTGGACCGCGGTGTGACCACGACCCCTCACTCCCGGCCCGTCACGGAGGCCGACGATGTGGCCCGCGCCATTGCGGGCGACACGGCGGCATTCGAGCGCCTCTACCGCGCCCACGTGCCACGGATTCTCGCCCTCACCCGCCGGATGGCCGGGGCCGACCGCGCCGACGACCTGACGCAGGACGTCTTCGTCCGGGCCTGGCAGAAGCTGGCCCTCTTCCGGGGCGAGTCGTCGCTCGCCACCTGGCTGCACCGGATGGCGGTGAACGTCGTCATCGAGCAGTTCCGCACGCTCGGCACCGCGCGCGAGCGCTTCCTGCCGGAAGGCGACGACGTGCTGACGCGCGTAGCGGCGCCGACGGTGTCGGAACGCGGCTGGCACGCGGCGATGGACCTCCACGTGGCGGTGAACCGTCTGCCGCCCGGGGCCCGCGCCGTCTTCGTGCTGCACGACGTCGAGGGCTACAAACACGAGGAAATCGGCACCCTGCTCGGCGTGTCGGTCGGCACCTCGAAATCGCAACTGCACCGCGCCCGCATGTCGCTGCGCGGCCATCTCACCGCCACGGAGGCCGCGTCATGAGCGCGCATCCTCTCGACGTCCTGTCCGACTATCTCGACGACGACCTCGACCCGCAGGCCCGGGCCGCCGTCGACGCCCACCTGACCGCGTGTGAATCGTGCCGGGTGGTGCTGGCCGACCTGACGGCCCTGCAAGGCGCCGCTGCCCGGTGGCGCGACGCCGACGTCGCCCCACCGGCGGATCTCTGGCCCGGCATTGCCGCGCGGCTGACCGGTCCGCGCGAACTCGCCCCCGCGGCGGCCCCGCACGCGCCGACGCCAGGGCCGCGACTCGCGTGGTATCAACGCCGCTGGTCGGTGGGGCTGCCGGAACTGGCCCTGGCCGCGACGCTCGTCGCCGCGCTCGGCGGCACCCTGCTCTGGCCGCGCGTCACGCCGGCGCCGCCGGCGGCCGGCGCCGCCGCGCCTGTCATTGCCGAGGCCGAGGCCTTCGACGGCGGCGACGGGCAGGTCACGCCGGTGAACTTCGCCGACGCGCAGTACGACGCGGCCGTGGTCGACCTGGAGCGGGTGCTGCGCGAGCAGCGGGAGCGCCTCGATCCGCGCACCGTCGTGGTGCTCGAACGGAACCTCCGCGTCATCGACGACGCCATTCGCGAAGCCCGCGAGGCACTCGCGACCGACCCGGCCAACGCGCTGCTGAACGCCCACCTGGCCGGCGCGCGTCAGCGGAAGCTCGATCTGCTGCGCCGCGCGGCGCTCATCACCGAAGGAGACTGACGTCCATGTCCGCTCGTGCCCTCACTTTCGCGATGTCGGCGGTGCTCATGGCCGCTTCCCTCTCCGCCGCGCAGACGCCGCGGCCCGCCCCCTCACCGGCGCCCGCCGCACCAGCCACACCAGCCACGCCGCAGCCGCCCGTGCAGGCGCGTCCCGGCTGGACCGACGCCGACGAATCTCCGCGGACCGATCAGACGATGGACGTCGCCAAAGGCACGCGCCTCGTGCTGTCGAGCCACGCCGGCGAGGTGACCGTGCGCGCGTGGGACCGCGACGCGGTGCGCGTGCAGGCCACCCATGCGAGCCGCGACCGCGTGGACGTGCAGATGGCCGACAACACGCTGCGCATCCGCACGCGCAGCGCGCGCGGGCCGGGCGGCGTCGTGGACTACACGCTCACCGTGCCACGCTGGATGCCCGTGAACCTTTCGGGCACCTACCTCGCCGCGACGATCGAGGGCACGACCGCCGAGGTGAACGTCGAGACGGTGGGCGGCGATCTCACGCTCAAAGGCGGCTCGGGCGCCGTGTCGCTGCGCTCGATCGAAGGCGAAATCCGCGCCGACGGCGCGTCCGGCAAGCTCAACGTCTCCACCGTGAACGACTCGATTACGCTCTCGGGCGTGGCAGGCGACGTCGTCGCCGAAACGGTCAATGGCGATGTGACGATCACGAACGCGAAAGCATCGAGCCTCGAGGTCTCCACGGTGAATGGCGACGTGCGCTTCGAGAGCACGGTGAGCACCACCGGCACCTACCGCGTGAGCACGCACCAGGGTGACATCCGCGTGAGCCTCGGCCAGCAGGCCAGCGCCACCGTGTTCGTGCGCACGTTCCGCGGCGACTTCAGCAGCGACTTCCCCGTCACGCTGCCGAAGGAAGACAGCGGCCGGGATTCGAACAAGCGCTTCAACTTCACGCTCGGCGCCGGCGGCGCGCGCGTGGAACTGCAGTCGTTCCAGGGCGATATCCACGTGGCGAAGGGACCGCTGCGCACGCGTGAGGAGGAACGCGCCCGGCGCCGCAACCGCGCCGGGCGCGACGGTATTCCGCCTCTGCCTCCCCTCGACGGCGCGATCGGCGCCGAGCTCGCCGCCGACGTCGCCGCCAGCCTGCGCCGCGAGTTCGGTCCCGAGTGGCAGGCGGACATGGAGCGCCTGAGCGACCTCGTGGGCCGGAGCCTGGCGCCGCTCGCCCCCCCGCCCGCGCTCGCGCCGCTGCCGCCCATGGCGCCGCTCGCGCCTCCGCCGCCGCCCGCGCCGGTATCGCCGCGCGCCCCGCGGCCGCCGCGAGGTTAGTCGAGCAGACGCTCGGCGCGCAGCACGGCGGCATCACCCGGCACCGGCTGCACGGCAAAGCCGGCCCGCCGCACCACCGCGCGCATGGCGTCGTTGTCCGCGAGCATGTCGCCGTGGAGGCGGTGCACACCGAGTGCCCGTGCGTGAGCCACGAGCGCGCGCATCATCGCGCGGCCGAGTCCGCGCCCCTGCCAGCGATCCATCACGAGGAGCGCGATCTCGGCCGCACCGGGCTCGGTGCGTGTGAGGCGGCCGAGCGCCAGCACTTCGTGTGCCCCGTCGGCCGTGACGCGGTCGGCCACGATCGCAAGGCCCGTCGCCGGATCGACCCGGCACGTGAGCGACAGCCGTGAATGCGCGATGCGCTGCTCGAGCGACGAGAGGTGGAAGTAGCGCTGGTAGACCGAGCGCATCGAGAGCCCGGCATGAAACGGCGCCATGAGCGGCTCGTCCTCAGGGCGGATCGGACGGATGACCACCGCGGTGCCATCCGACAGAATCACCTCGCCCGCGCGCGACGTGCCGCTCGCATCCATGGTGATAGCATAGCGGGCGTTCGTCCTCTCCATCAGGATCCCGCCGCCATGGCCCTCGTCGACGCCCTGCTTCCCGAGTTCGACCATGAGATCGCGGCCACGCGCCGCCTGCTCGATCGCCTGCCCGATCACCAGCTCACCTGGAAGCCGCATCCGAGGAGCATGGCCCTCGGAGCGCTCGCCGAGCACCTGGGGCAACTGGGCGTCTGGGGCCAGCTGACTCTCACGCAGTCGGCAGTGGACCTCGAGACGACGGCGCGGCCCCCCGGCTACCAGCCCATGACGGTGAAGGCCGACATCCTCGCCCACTTCGACACCCAGATGGCCGCCGCGCGGGTGGCGCTCGCCGGGCGCACCGACGCGGAGCTCCTGGCGCCGTGGACGCTGCGCAAGGGCGCGCAGGAGTTCTTCACGATGCCGAAGGCCTCGTGCTGGCGCACGTTCGTGATGAACCACCTCATCCATCATCGCGGCCAGCTCACGGTGTACCTGCGCGAACTCGACGTGCCGCTGCCGTCGATCTACGGACCGAGTGCCGACGAAGCCATGTGACGGCGTGCGGGTCTCCACCCCACAGCTCTGGCTGGGCGGCGTGGCCTTCGCGCTCGTGGCCACGCTCAACGCCGGGGGCTACCGCTACGGAGCGTCGGACCAGGCGTTCTACATCCCCGCCATCCTGCACCAGCTCGACCCGGCCCTCTTCCCGCGCGACTGGGCGATGCTTGGCGCGCAGGGCCGCTTCTTCTTCGTGGACGAGATCGGCGCCGCGCTCGTCGGCGTGAGTGGCCTCGCGCTGCCGGTCTGGTTCGCCATCGCACAGGCGGCGACGCTCGTCGCGCTCTACGCCGGGGCACTCGCGATGGGGCGCGCGATGTTGACGACGCCGTGGGCGCTCGCCGCGTGGATCGCCGCGCTGACGCTCCGGCATCGCATCGCCAAGACGGGCGCCAACACCCTCGAGGGCTACTTCCATCCGCGGATGCTGGTCTTCGGCCTTGGCCTCCTGGCGGTGGCCGACGTGCTGCGCGGCCGGCGCGTGCGGCCGATCGCGATCCTCCTGGCCGGTGCGGCTCTGCATCCCACGACGGCCGCGCTCTTTCTCGTCATCGTCGGCGTCGCCGTCGCGCTGAGTGACACCCGACTGCGCCGCCCCGCCCTCCTCGCCGCGGGCGCCGCGGCGCTCGTGGCTGTCGCCGCTCTTGCCGCCGGCGTCGTGCCGATCGACCTCACACCGATGGACCCGACGTGGCGCGCGCTCGTCGCCACGAAGGACTACACCTTCCCGACCACGTGGTCGCTCTCGACGTGGCTCACGAACCTCGCCGGCCCGATCGTGCTCGCGGCCACGGCATGGACGCGCCATCGCGACGGCCGCCTCACCGCGCCGGAGACGGGCCTCGTCGCCGGCTGCCTCGTGCTCGTCGCCGGCTTCTTCGCGTCGCTGCCGCTCATCAGCGCCGGCGTGCCGATTGTGGTGCAGCTGCAGACGTCGCGCGCGTTCTGGCCGGTCGAGATCGTGGCCACCCTCTTCCTCGTGTGGTGGCTGGTGGACCGCCCGGCACGCGCCGCTGCGCCGTCGATGGCGGCCCGCGCGGTTGCCGCGCTCGTCATCGGCGTGAGCCTCGCGCGCGGCATCTACGTGGGCTTCATCGAAAGCCCTGACCGCCCGACGCTCGCCTTCGATCTCGGCCGGAGCGACTGGGACGACGCGCTCGGCTGGATCCGCGCCTCGTCGCCGGCCGACGCCTACGTGCTCGCCGACCCAGGACACGCGTGGAAGCCCGGCATGGGCACGGCCGTGCGGATCGGCGCCGCGCGGGATGTCTTCCTCGAAGAGACGAAGGACGTGGCGATGGCGATGTACTCGCGGGACGCCGCTCACCGGGTCGCCGCGCGCATCGAGGCCGCGCAGGGCCTCGACACGATGTCCGAAGCGGACATCCGGGCGCTGGCCGCTCGTGAGGGCCTGACGCTCTTCGTCACGCCCCGCACCCTCGAGCTGCCGCTGCTCCACCGCGCCGGTACGGTTGCCGTCTACCGCCTCACCCCGTAGCCGCCGGGGTATACTCCGGCCGTTCGCCGGACATCCGGCAGGAGGACTCAGACATGGCTGCCAACGTCTCGCGCCGCAACTTCGCCAAGCTGTTCGCCGTCGGCGGTTCCGCCGCCCTGCTGGCCGATCCCGTCTTCGCGCGCGAGATAGCCGCCAGTGGCGACATCCTGCCGGCCGGTCCGTCCGCCGGCGAGCCATTCTGGAAGAGCGTGCGTGAACAGTTCGTGATGCCGCCGGATCTCGCGGTGATGAACGCGGCGAACCTGTGCCCGGCGTCGCGCCCGGCCGCCGAGGCGCTCAGCCGCGAATCGAAGAGCGTGGACACGGATCCGTCGCCCACCAACCGCGCCCGCCTCATGCCCGAGAAGGAAGCGACGCGCGTGGCGCTCGCCGAGTTCCTGCGCGTGACACCCGACGAGATCATCATCACGCGGAACACCAGCGAGTCGAACAACATGGTGTCGAACGGCCTGGATCTCAAGGCCGGGGACGAAGTGCTGCTCCACGAGGACAACCATCCGAGCAACCTCGTGGCGTGGCAGGAGAAGGCGAAGCGGTTCGGCTTCTCGGTCGTGGTCGTGCCGCAGAAGAATCCGCATCCCGGCGCCGAGTACTACGTCGAGGCCTTCACGAAGGCGATCACGCCGCGCACGAAGGTGATGTCGGTCACCCATCTCACGAGCACCGTGGGTGACATCATGCCGGCGAAGGAACTGGCGGCCCTGGCCCGGTCGCGCGGCATCCTGTTCCTGCTCGACGGTGCGCAGAGCTTCGGCCTGCTCGACGTGAACCTCGCCGACATCCAGCCCGACTTCTATTCCGGCAGCGCCCACAAGTGGCCCTGCGGCGCGCGTGAGTGTGGCGTGCTCTATGTGAACAAGAGCGCGCAGGCGAAGCTCTGGCCCAGCGTCTACAGCGCGTATCCCGGCGCGGTCGGCTTCTCGAAGACCTTCGAGAGCTTCGGGCAGCGTGACGAAGCGACGATGATCGCGATGCACGAGGCGCTCACCTTCCAGACGAAGGTAGGCCGGGCCGCCATCGAGAAGCGCTCGCGCGACCTCACGACACAGCTCATGGCCGGCCTCGCGAAGATTCCCGGCATCACGAACTGGACCTCACCGGTGGCGGAGCGGCGTGTGGCCGTGGTCTCGTTCGTGCCCGGCACGCTCGACGCGAACAAGCTTGCGACGGCGCTCTACACCAACGACCGCATCGGCATCACGACGCGCGGCGGCAAGGACCGCCCGGGCATTCGCGTCTCGCCGCACTTCTACAACAGCCCCGCCGAGGTGGACAAGCTCGTGGCGGCGGTGGCGAAATACATGAAGAGCGGGATCTAGTCGCCTGTGAACTCGGATCCTGGCATCCACCGAGGACCGCACGCGTGTTGACGTGGCATCTCCTTCCTCGTCGCGCTCGGCGGGCGCCCGCTCAACGCACGGCTCACGTGAGATCGCCACACCGATAGCGGGCTGGCCATCAATCTCCTCGTCAGGAGATGCCACGCCAACCCACGTGCTCGCTTGTACTGCGTGTGGTTAGGTGTCGAACCACTGTGCGTAAATGCGATTCGACCGTCGGTCTATCCAGACCCGCCAGAACTGCCGGTCACCATCTCTGCAATAGCCCTCCGGTAGTTGCTCGATGGTGTCCGAATCCCACCATGGAGGAAAGTCGCTGATCAGGCTTGAGCCTTCGAACAGGTTCTTCCGTGCGACCAGTCCGGCAGCCTTCACGACCGCATCGATCAACGTGTCGTCGACCGGTTCGACAACCCAGAGATACGCGTGGTCCATGCCCAGGCCGGAGAAATAGAACTGGGTGATTCGAGCACTCCCTGGGTCAACGCCGCACTTCTGGTAGAACGAACCCGGCGCCGTCTTGCACCCAGTCGCCAGCATGGCGACGACACACACGGCCATCACCACGCGTGCAAAGCGCGGCGGCGCTGAATGGCGGGCATGGCTACGGGCGACGTCGACGATGAGCGTCACGACTCGGCAGAGTATGCCAGACACGCGGGCACCCTCGCCGGTCGCCACGCCGACCGACGTGACCGCCTCGCGTCGTCGCCCCTGCGTGCGCCTGCACGAAGCGCCACACCCCGAGGTTGCCGCATTGAACCCGGCGCGTCGCACAACCGATAGAGCGGACTGAGGAGTTCTCATGCGTTCAGTCCGTTTCGTTTCGTGTGCCCTGGTTCTGTTCGCGCTGACGGCCGTGCCCGCCGCAGCGCAGTCCATCACGTTCCCGGCGTCGGCGCCGCATTTCTCCACCACCGAACAGTCTGGCAGTTCGGCGCGCCCGCAGACGCGCGGCGGCTTCTGGTTCAGCGGCGGCCTCGGTGTGGGCTCGCTCGGTTGTGAAGACTGCGACGAGCGCGAAATCTCCGGCGCCGCCGACATCTCGCTCGGCGGCACGCTCGGCGATCGCCTGCTCCTCGGTGTGGGCCTGGCGGCCTGGAGCAAGGAGGAGGACGGCGCCACCCTGACGGCCAGCACCCTCGAGGCGCGCCTGCGCTTCTACCCGATCGCGGAGAAGGGCTTTTATCTCACGGGCGGGCTCGGCCTGGGCTCGCTTCGGGTAGAGTTCGACGGCATCGGCGACGACACCCAGAACGGTGTCGGCCTGACGCTCGGTCTCGGCTGGGACATCCGCGTGGGCCGCAACGTCAGCGTCACGCCCTTCTGGCACGGCACGGCCGTCAGTGCGGATGAAGCCGACGCCAACTTCGGCACGATCGGCGTCGCCGTCACCATTCACTAGTCGACCGCGTGCGGGCTCGTGGTGCGCACGGGCCCGCGCCGCGTCATCCGGGCGCGCTACGACGCGATCGTCACTGCGCGCAGCGCGAGCACTGGCGCGTCTTCATCGCCGTACCAGAGACGCAGCGTGTCACCCTCGACGCGTGCGCCAGGGATGGGCAGATCCACGGCCCCGCCGCCAGCCGATGGCCAGGTTGCGTCGAGCGCCTCGCACACCACGTCCTGCGCCAGGCTGAGGACACCTTCGGCGGCATCCGCGTAGACGTCCAGGTCGCCGATGTCGTCGGGCTCGATGTCGAGCGCGGTGGTCACGCCGCTGCCGTCGGGCGGCTCGATCGTGACGAGCGCGCCGTCGGCGCTGGCGGTAAACCCATCGGGCAGGCTCGCCGCCAGCGCGGCGGCGAGCTCCCGGGCAAAGAGCGCGGGCGTCACGTTACTGCTGCTCGTTCTGCTGGGGCGTGGCAGGCGTGGCGCGCACGGTGGGGTACTTGATGCCGAGCTGATCCAGGTAGGTCGGATACTTGCTCGGGTCGTAGTAGAACTTCTTCATCTGTTCGCGGTACTTCGAGAGGATCGACTCGTTCAGGAACGTCGGCGCCGGCGTGTCGGCCTTGATGAAGGGGATGTACTTCACGTCCTTCGTCTGCACGTTGTTGAAGTAGTCCCACGCCTGCTTGATGAGTTCGGGCTTCGTGAGCAGGTCGAGCACCGTCATCGCCTGCACCTTCGCGCCGGCCACCACGCCCTTGTGCGCGATCGGCGTCGCGCTGGCGATGCCGCTCGACCAGTTGTGGCCGGGCAGGCCGGGAATATTGGCCGGGTAGCGCAGCGTCACCGTGGGCACGTTCCACGAGACGTCGCCGATGTCGTCCGAGCCGCCACCCATGTTGTCTTCGTTCCGCACCGGCTGCCCCATCTCGGCGAGCGTGGTCGCGAGCCCCGGCTGCGTCGGGTTGCCGAGTTCCTTCTGCAGGGCCTTGGCCAGCGTCTGGTCCGCCTCGCTCCAGGTGGGCAGGCCCACCTTCTGGATGTTGGCGAACACCGTGTCGGCGACCGGCTTGTTGAAGTGCTGCGGATAGGCCGTGCCGAGGATGCGCGACGTCCACTTGGTGTTCGTCATGAGCGCCGCGCCTTCGGCCATCTTGTCGGCGATGTCCCACAGCTCCTTGATGTGCGGCTGATCGTTCTCGCGCAGGTAGAACCAGATGCTGGCCGCCCGCGGCACCACGTTCGGCTGATCGCCGCCGTTGGTGATGACCGAGTGCGAGCGCTGGGACAGGCGCAGGTGCTCGCGGCGATAGTTCCAGGCGATGCTCATGAGCTCCACGGCATCGGCCGCCGAGCGGCCGCGCCACGGAGCGCCGGCACTGTGCGCCGTCTCACCTTCGAACATGTATTCGACCGAGACCAGGCCGTTGCCACCGCCCGCGCCCCACGACACGTTCAGGTTGTTGCCGACGTGCGTGAAGAGCGTCACGTCGACGTCCTTGAACATGCCGTCGCGGATGAACCACGCCTTGCTGGCCACGAGCTCCTCGGCCACGCCGGGCCACAGCATGATCGTGCCGGGCAGCTTCTCGCGCTCCATCACGCGCTTGACCGCGATAGCGGCCACGATGTTGAGCGGCACGCCGGTGTTGTGGCCTTCGCCATGGCCGGGCGCGCCTTCGATGATCGGATCCTTGTAGGCCACGCCGGGCTTCTGCGACGACTGCGGAATGCCGTCGATGTCCGAGCCGAGGGCGATGACCGGCTTGCCGCTGCCGAACGTGGCCACCCACGCGGTGGGAATACCCGACTGGCCGCGGGTGATCGTGAAGCCGTTCTTCTCGAGCACGCCGGTGAGGTACTTCGAGGTCTCGACTTCCTGGAAGCCGAGTTCGCCGAAGCTGAACACCGAGTCCACGGCTTCCTGGGCGAGCTTGGCGAGGCCATCCACGTGTTCGGCCACGCCACGCTTCATGGCGGCGAGGTTCGCCTCCGACACAGCGGGCGCCGCGGGTTTCGCGGCAGGAGTCTGGGCGGCAGCGACCGAGGCGGTAAGCGCCAGGGCGAGTGCGGCGGGAGCGAACGTGCGCGTGCGGGTCATCGGGTAGTCCTCCACGGAACGGGAGAATTGTACTCGCCCGACCCATCCGCCGGCTGGATGATTCGCCGATGCACGTCATGCCGGAACGGCATCGCAGCACGTCCAGCCCGGCGACGAGGTAAGCTCAGGCGGGTGCGAACACGCGCGGCGGATTCCCGGCTCGTGACCGCCCTCGTGGCCCTGGCCCTCGGCGCTGCGGGGCTGGCGCAGGACACGGGCGTGCCCACCGCACGCGTCGTCAGCGCGCCGAAGCTGACGCTGCCGGGGCGTGTGGACAGCAACAACCCGCTCGTGTGGCATCACGACGGCGCCACTGCCATCCTCACCGCGATGACGTCGTGGGGCGGCATTCCGGAACTGGCTCGGGGCGCCTCGATCGACCGGCTCGGCATCGAGGGCGGCGTTACGTTCACCACGCACCCCGGGCACGGCGTCTGGTTCGAGGCCATCGTCGCCGACAACCACGACCAGTGGTACGGCTTCTACCATCACGAGCGCCCTGCCGACGACTGCGGACGGCCCGACCGGCAACTCCCGCGCATCGGCGCCGCGCGCTCGACCGACTTCGGCCGCACCTGGGACGACCTCGGCATCGTGCTCGATGCGCCGCCAGGCAGCGCAGCCTGCGATTCCTCCAACCGCTTCACGCTCGGCGGCGTGGGTGATGTGACAGCAGCCCTCGATCGCGACCAGCAGTTCCTCTACCTCTACTTCAGCCAGTACGGCCGCGACGCCGCCACGCAGGGCGTCGCCGTGGCGCGCATGTCGTGGGCCGATCGCGACACGCCGGCCGGCCGCATGACGATCTGGAACGACGACGCCTGGCTGCCGGTGCAGAACGTCGCCGCCGATGACGAAGAGCCGCGTTGGGAGTATCCCGCGGGCACGTCGCTGCAACCGCCGACGCGGCCGTTCCACGACGGACAGGCCGCGGCGGATGTGTTCTGGGGCCCGGCCATCCACTGGAATACGCATCTCGAGCAGTACGTGATGCTGCTCAACCGGGCGAAGGACGAGCAGTACGGACAGGACGGCATCTACGTCTCGTTCGCGCCCACGCTCGATACGCCGCGTGCGTGGTCCGCTCCCGTGAAGATCTTGAACGGCGGCGGCTGGTATCCGCAGGTGGCCGGCCTCGACGAGGGCAGCGGCACCGACAAGCTTGCCGGCCAGCGCGCCCGGCTGTTCCTGACCGGCAGCTCGTCTCACTACATCGAGTTCGAGCGGTAGACCTGGAGGCTGCGGATCGACGGGGCTCCCTGGCAACACAGGCACGGGGAGGCTCGATAGAGTCGCGGCGAGCGCGCTACACTCCTGGCGCTGACGGTCTCCACGGTCCTGGGCGGACCTGTCCAACTGCAGTTCGGCCGCTAGAAACGAAGGCGAGGAACCGGCATGTCAACGACGACCGACGACTGGCGCTCGCGACACTCGACGCTGCTGATTCAGGTCGGCATGACGTTGTTCCTGGTGGCACTCGTGGTTGGCCTCTTCGTTCAGCAGTTTGCGGTGCCACGCCTCGGATTGTCGGTGCATCTGCTGGGCATCATGCAAGGCATCCTGCTGACCGTCCTGGGCTTGGTGTGGCCGCGGCTCGCACTCGGGCGAACGTCGTCTCGCGTCGGGGTGGGGTTGACGACCTGTGGGTGCGTGGCCGCCTGGATATCGAATGTGGTGGCGGCTACGCAGGGCGGCAGCGCGATGTTGCCACTCGCGTCTGGCCCGGCGCGCAGCGCGTCCGTCTCTGAGACGCTCATCACGATTGGGCTGAGAAGTGCTGCGATTGCTCTGATAGCCTCGACGGTCCTGATTCTGTGGGGCCTTCGGCGACGCACGTCCGAGTAAGCACCCGTCGAGCGGCCCGGCGCGCCAGCACTCATCCACCAGGAATGCGGGGAGTCGTCAGGTTCTGCGGCCTCGATCCGACGGCGACGGGCTACTCGAGCGTCGGCTTGTACGTCGGCGCCTTGCGCGCCCGGGCCTTCTGCTCGAACGCGTAGCCGTAGCCGAGGAGCGCCGCTTCGCTGTAGGCGCGGCCCATGAAGGCGAGCCCCAGCGGCAGCCCGCGCACGTCACCCATCGGCACGGTGAGGCTCGGCGTGCCGGCCACGGCCGCCATGCCGTACCCCGCGCCCACGAAGTGATCGCCGAGCACGTGGTCCGTGGGCCACGCCGGCGCCATCGACGGCGCGATGAGCGCGTCGAGCTTGTGGCCGTCGAGCGTCGCCAGCAGCCCATCGCGGCCGGCGAGTTGCTTCGCCGCCGCCTTCGCACGCAGATACGCCGCGTCGGTCAGCGGCCCCTTCGCCTGCGCCTGTTCGAAGAGTTCCTGGCCGAAGAACGGCATGGCCTTCTCCGCATTGGTGGTGTTCCAGGCGATGAGTGCTTCCAGCGACTTGTTGGCGGAGGTGCTCGACGCCAGGTACGCGTTCAACCCGTCCTTGAACTCATAGAGCAGCACCTCGAACTCGGGCGTGCTCCAGCGGTTGTAGGTCGGCACCTGCACGTCCACCGCCGTGGCGCCCGCCGCCGTGAGCGTCGCGATCGCCCGCGTCATGGCCGCATCCACGTCGGGGTGATAGCCCATCGCCTGCCGCAGCACGCCGAAGCGCTTGCCGGTGAGCGCATTCGCATCGAGCGCCTTCAGATAGTCGGACGTCTGCCCGGCCGCCGCGGGGCCGGCCGGGTCCTTCGCGTCCACGCCGGCCATCGCCGTGAGCAGCATCGCGGCGTCGGCCACGGTGCGGGTCATCGGCCCGGCCGTATCCTGTGAGATCGAGATCGGGATGATGCCGCTGCGGCTCACGACACCCACGGTGGGCTTGAGGCCCACGAGCCCCGCGACCGACGCCGGGCACAGGATGCTGCCATCGGTCTCCGTGCCCACACCCACCGCGGCGAGGCTCGCCGCGATCGACGTGCCCGTGCCGGCACTCGATCCGCACGGGTTCCGATCGAGCACGTAGGGATTCTTCGTCTGGCCACCGCGCGAACTCCAGCCGGACGTCGAACGCGTGGAACGGAAGTTCGCCCACTCGCTCAGGTTCGTCTTGCCGAGGATGACGGCGCCCGCCTCGCGCAGGCGCGCCACGAGGAAGGCGTCGGCCGCGGGTTTGTTGTCGGCGAGCGCGAGCGATCCGGCGGAGTTCGTCATCCCCACCGCGTCGATGTTGTCCTTGAGCAGCACGGGAATGCCGTGCATCGGGCCGCGCACCTTGCCGGCCTTGCGTTCGGCGTCGAGCCGGTCGGCATCGGCGAGCGCGATGGGGTTCAGCTCGATGACCGAGTTCAGCGTTGGCCCGGCTTTGTCGATGCCGGCGATGCGCGCGAGATACGCCTCGGTGAGCGCACGCGCCGTCAGCGTGCCCACGTCCATGCGGTTGCGCGCCTCGAAGGCGCTCAGTTCAGCGACGTCCACGGCGGGCGCGGCGGCCGGCGCGGGCGTGGCGGCCTGTTCGGGCGCGGCGGTGCAGGCAACGGGAGAGACGAGGGCCAGGACGAGCGCGAGACGGCGGACGGTCATGACGGTCAGTGTATCCTCGGACACGCGTGCCGACGCCCCCCGATGACTTCGTCCCGCGCCCGTGGCTGGGCGGCGGGCACCGCATGACGCTCTATGCGTGGGCGGCCCGCCGGCGCTTCCCCGCCCTGCCGCCGCCGGAGGCGCGCCACTTCGCGGTGAGCGACGACACGCAGGTGCTCGCGCACTGTCACTGGCAGGCGGATCGCAGGCGCGCGCTCACCGTGCTCCTGCTGCACGGCCTCGAAGGATCGAGCGACAGCCACTACATGCGCGGCATGGCCGAGAAGGCGTGGCGCCGCGGCTTCAACGTCGTGCGCCTGAACCAGCGCAACTGCGGCGGCACGGAACACCTGACACCCGGCCTCTATCATTCGGGGCTCACGGCCGATCCGCTGGCCGTGCTGCGCCTGCTGCACGCCGAGGGCCTCGACCGCTTCGCGGTGTGCGGCTACTCACTCGGAGGAAACATCGCGCTCAAGCTCGGCGGCGAGCTGGCGGCTGCGGCCGAGGCCGCGCGCATCGTCGCCGTCACGGCGGTGTCACCGCCCATCGAGCTGAGCCAGTGCGTGGACGCGCTCGAACGCACGGAGAATCTGGCCTACCACCTGAACTTCCTTGTCGGCCTGCGCGGCCGGATGAAGCGCAAGGCAGCGCTCTTCCCGGAGGTCTACGACACGCGGCCATTGGCGCGCGTACGCAGCGTGCGGCACTTCGACGACGTCTACACCGCGCCGCACAACGGTTTTGCCGGCGCCGCCGACTACTACCACCGCGCCAGCGCGCGCCGCGTCATCGAGCGCCTCGCCGTGCCGGCGCTGCTCATCACTGCCGATGACGACCCGTTCGTGCCGCCGGACGCCGCACGCGACCCGGCGCTCGGGGCCATCGACGGGCTGACGCGGATCATCACGCGGCACGGTGGGCACTGCGGCTTCGTGGGCACGCGCACGGCCGGCGAGGATGGCTACTGGGCCGAGCGCCGCGTGATGGACTTCGTGGCCGCGCGCGCGGCCCTGGCGCGCTGAAGCGCCGCGCTCAGCCTTTCGCGAGCAGCTCGAGCATCCGCTGCCCGAACACCGCGCCCTTGCCGGCGTCTTCGTGCTTGAAATAGACGAAGACGTCGCGACAGGTGGCCGCCAGGTCCTGCGCGGTGCGCGTCCAGCGCACGATGGCCTCGTCGTCGTAGCCTTCGTCGCGCAGGCGCAGGTAGGCGAAGTCGGCCGTGGCCACGATGGGCACGGACCGGGACTCGGTGTCGGCCACGCAGAGCGCGAAGTTCCTGGCGCGCAGTCGCGCGTAGACCTCGTCGGTCAGCCACGAGTCGTGGCGGAACTCGAAGGCCGCCTGCACGCCGTCGGGCACCGACGGCAGAAAGGCGTCGAAGCGCTCGAGATCACATTTCAGATTCGGCGGCGTCTGGAACAACACGGCACCGAGCTGCGGGCCGAGTCCGCGGGCCGTCGTGATGAAGAAGTCCACGGCGTCGCCCACGTCCTTGAGCCGTTTGTCGTGGGTGATGCGGCGGTTGGCCTTGAGGGTGAAGCGGAAGGCGGGCGGCACCTGCGAGACCCAGCCGGCGACGGCACTCGTCGTAGGCATGCGGTAGAAGGTGGCGTTGATCTCGACCGAGGGGAAACGCGCCGCGTAGAAGGGCAGCATCTTCGACGCAGGAAGATCCTGCGGATAGAAACTGCCCTTCCACTCGGGATAGTTGTAGCCGGACGTGCCGACCAGAATCACGGGTGTGGCCCGCGAGCGTGGGAACGAGAGGGGGCTGTTACCAGCGCGGTTCGCGCCGGCCGTTGCCGCCGCCGCCACCGCGGCCGCCGCCACCACCGCCACGGCCCATGCCGCCACCGCCGCCGAAGCCGCCACCGCCGCCGCTCGGCTTCGGACGCGCTTCGTTCACGACGAGCGCGCGGCCATCCATCTGGTATTCGTGGAGCTCGTCGATCGCCTTCTGCGCGCCCTCGTCGGTCGTCATTTCAACGAACGCGAATCCGCGCGCGCGGCCCGTGGCCTGATCGCGCATCACGTGCACGTTGGCCACCGCACCGGCGCGGCTGAAAAGCTCGTTCAAATCCTCGTCGGTTGCGCTGTAAGGAAGATTGCCCACGTAAAGTCTACGGCCCATCGGTCACTCGCTCCTGCCGCGCTGCGGTCGATCAGCCCGACGCGCGCGAACGCCGGGACTCCCCCGCGACCAGCTCACCACGCGGGACGGGGGAAACAGTGTTTCGCCGGCCAGCACAGGGCTCCCTCAGGGACGTGAAAGCTGGCGAAGTATAGCAGACCCGGAGTCAAGCTCAAGGGAGACTCCTGCCGCCCGTCCCGGCCGTGGTACAGTCGGAGGTGATGGCCCGTCGCGGAGTTGTGCTCCTCATCCTGGTGCTTGCGACCGGATGTGCCGACCCGCCTGTCCCCGCGGAACGCTACCCCATCCAGGGGCAGCTCCTTGGCGTGCAGCTCGATACCGGCCAGGTGCTGCTGAAGCACGGGGCGGTCGCCGGCTACATGGACGCGATGACCATGCCCTTCCAGGTGGCGGACCGGGCCTCCATCCTCCAGCGCCGCCCCGGGGACCTCGTGACGGCGACCCTCGTCGTGGAGCCCACGCGCGTCTTCCTCGAGAACGTCGTCGCGACGGGCACGGCGCCGCTGCCCGAGCCGGCCACCGCGCGTCCCGTCGCCGAAGGGGTGCACGTGCTGGCGCCGGGCGATCCGGTGCCCACGGTGGCCCTCACGAACCAATCGGGCCAGCCGGCCTCCCTGGCCGACTGGAAGGGCGCGGCCGGCGTGGTGACCTTCATCTACACGCGCTGCCCCCTGCCCGACTTCTGCCCGCTCATGGATGCGCGCTTCGCCGAGATCCAGACGCTCGCCGCCGCCGATGCGGCCCTCGCCGGACGGGTGCGGCTGCTCTCGGTGAGCTTCGACCCGGCCAACGACACGCCCGACGTGCTCACCGCGCACGCCGCCAAAGCCGGCGCGAAACCCGGCTGGGCGTTCGCGACGGCGCCGCCGGCCATCGTGGACCGCTTCGCGGCCGAATTCGGCGTCAACGTCATCCGCGAGACCGACGGCTCGATCACGCACAACCTGCGCACCGCCGTCATCGGCCCGGATGGCCGGATGGCCGCCGTCTACTCGGGGAACGACTGGACGGCGCCGCAGCTCGTCGACGACCTGCGCCGTGCGCTCGCGCCGCCGGCGAAGTGACGATGCGCCGGACCATCCCCAGCCGGCCGCAGTCGCTGAAGCAGGCGCTCGCCCCACGGCTCGAGCCACCGCCGGTGGCGGTGTTCACGGCCGCCGAGCGTGCGGTGATCGACCGCCTGCGCACACCATTTGCCGTACAACGCTGGCTGAACGCCCTGACCTACAACACCGAGGCGGGTGGCGAGACGCTGCACACGTTCCGCGGCGTGATTGCCCGCGGTACCGCGCACTGCCTCGAAGCGGCGCTGACGGCGGCCGTCATCCTCGAGCAGCACGGCCATCCGCCACTGCTGCTCAGTTTCGAGTCGCAGGATCGGCTCGACCACGTGATCTTCATCTACCGGGGCCCGGACGGCTGGGGGTCGATTGCGCGCTCACGCGATCCGGGCCTGCACGGACGCCGGCCGGTCTTCGCCACGCCCCGCGCCCTCGCCCTGAGTTATGTCGATCCCTACGTCGACGCCACGGGCCGAGTGCGGGCCTACGGGGTGGTGCATCTGGCGGCGATGGGCGGCTACGACTGGCGGTTCGCCATGGGCAACGTCTGGGCCGTCGAACAACTGCTCATCGACTGGCCGCATCACCGTATCCGCACGTCCGACGCGCGTTATCGCCGCCTGAAGCGGCGGTATCTCGCGTACCGGCGGGCCCACGGGACGAAGCCGCTCTACTACCGGGGCCGCGAACGCTGGACGCCACTGCCCGCCGAATTCCGCGCCGCGTCGCGCGGCCCGCGGGAGGCGTGACGTGGGCCTGCCCCCCGCTCAGTCGAGGTCGATAGCGCGCACCGGCTTGACCACCGGTTCCTTCTTCGCCTGCTCGAGCGCCTCCTCGAAGCGCCGCGACAGGACGTCGTCGCGCGATTTTTCCGACGCCATCGACTGCTCGAAGATCGCCTCGCGCCGCCGCGCCTGCTCCTGCAGCACGCGCTGGGCGTTGTGGAGTTCCGGCGCCTGGCCCGAGGCCGCTTCCTTGTGCGACACGACGCGGCCGAGGTTCACATCGACCACCAGCGTGGCGCGGCAGCAGGGACAGGTGACTTCGCGCTCGCTCTGCAGGATTGCCATCGGACCTCCGCGGGCGGGCACTTGCCGTGAGCCCGGCCGCTCGTCAAGAGTAGTGGGGTGAGCGCCGATGCCGCAAGATGAGCCCCGTCGCATCCGCACCGTGCGGATTGCCACCTACAACGTGCACCGCTGCCGCGGCATGGACGCGCGCACGCTGCCTCAGCGCGTCGCCGCCGTCATCGCCGGCCTCGACGCGGACGTCGTGGCGCTGCAGGAGGTCGTCGGCGCCAGCCAGCGCCGGGCCGGCCAGGCGGCCGAGCTCGGGGCGGCCCTCGGTATGGGCTGGGTGATGGCGCCGACCCGGCACCTGCGCGGCGCGCTCTTCGGCAACGTCGTGCTCACGCGCTTTCCCGTGCGCCAGCACGTCCAGTACGACCTGTCGTGGAAGACCTGCGAGCCGCGCGGCGCCCAGCGCGTCGACGTGGCGTTCGACGACAACCACGTGCTGCACGTCTACAACGTGCACCTGGGCACGTCACTCGGCGAACGGCGGGTGCAGGCCGCGAAGGTGGCCGACCTGGTACACGACAACCGCACCCACGGCGCGAGCGTCGTCCTCGGCGACTTCAACGAGTGGGCGCGCGGGCTGGCCACCGACATCCTCTCGTCGCGGCTCGAGAGCCTCGACCTCACGAAGCACCTGCCGAAGAAACGCAGCTACCCCGGCTTCTTCCCGCTGCTCCACCTCGACCACATCTACTTCAAGGGCCGCGTCGAGGTCGTGAACGTCGAACTCGTGCGCACCCGGCAGGCGCTCATGGCCTCCGACCACCTGCCGCTCGTGGCCGACCTGCGCCTCACCTACTGAGCGTCAGGCCAGGTCTTCGCCGACGCGCGACAGCGTGAGGTGCAGAAGTCCGAGGTTGCGCGTGCGGAAGGCCGCCTCGCAGCTGGCGAGGTAGTACTCCCACGTGCGGACGAAGCGGTCGTCGAAGCCCATCTGCTTCACGTCGTCAAGCCGTTCGAAGAAGCGCCTGCGCCAGGCGGCGAGCGTCGCTGCGTAGTCGAGCGGCCGGTCCTCCACCTGCGTCACCGCAAGGCGCGTGTGCGCGGCGGTCACGGCGCAGACCTCGCGCAGGCACGGCAACAGGCCACCCGGAAAGATGTGCTTCTGAATCCAGTCGGCGTGCTTCACGTACTGGTCGAAACGGCCGTCCGGAATCGTAATGGCCTGGATGCCCACGCGCCCGCCCGGCGCCAGCGCGCGGTCGATGGCCCGGAAGAACCCGGGCCAGAACTCCTGCCCCACGGCCTCGATCATCTCCACCGAGACGATGCGCTGGTACTGCCCCTCGATGTGCCGGTAGTCACGCAGCTCGATCGTGACGCGGTCGCTCAGCCCCGCCGCGGCGACGCGTGCCGAGGCGAGCGCGCGCTGCTCTTCGGACACCGTGATGCTCGTGACGCGGCAGCGGTAGGTGCGGGCGAGGTGCATGGCCAGACCGCCCCAGCCCGACCCGATTTCGAGCACGTGGTCGGTGGCCCCCGGCTGCAGGCGCTCGCCCCACTGCCGGTATTTCTCGAGCTGCGCGGCGTCGAGCGAGTCACCCGGGGCCACGAAGTAGCCGCTCGAATACGCCATCGTCGGATCGAGGAACAGGGAGAAGAACGCGTTGCCGAGGTCGTAGTGCGCGTAGATGTTGCGGCGGCTGCCGCTCGTGGTGTTCTTCCGGCGACGGTGCCGCCAGGTGTCGGCGAGGTTCCACAGCCGCGTGCCCACGGAGTCGACCGGCGCCTCGTGCTGGTTGCGCAGCGCGAGATCGACGACGAGCGCCAGGTCGTCCGTCCCCCAGTCGCCGTCGATGTAGGCATCGCCCACGCCGATGTCGCCGTGGAAGAGCATGCGCCGGAAGAAGCGATCGCGCGCGATCCACACCGACGCATGCGGCTCCGCGCCGGGCGCGCCGAGCACGGTGGTCGTGCCGTCGGGCAGCGTGAGCGTCAGACGGCCGTGCCGCCAGTTGCTGAGCCCCGCGAGCACGCGGGCACGCGCGAGGCCGGCAATCTGCCGATCGAGCCAGGTGGTGGTGTCCGACGACTCGACGTCGCGGACGGTGCGGTCGGCGCGGGCGCCGGGAGACGCAAGCATGGCGGAGACTCCTTGCGGCCCTACGCCCGCGTCGCGCCACCGGCGCGTGTCGGGTCGTAGGCCGGTTTCGACAGATACGGGAGGCCCTTACGCCACAGGCGCAGGGCTTCCCAGTGGATGGCGCCGATGACACGCGCGGTCATCGCCGGGAACCGCGTGAGCACACGCACGAGCGCGCCGTCGGTGAGCGGCCGCGCCGCGAGCACGAGGCGCGACACGAACACCGGCCGGCCGTCGGTGTGGAGGTCGATGTGGATGTCGACGCCGTCGTCGGCGAAGGTCATCTGGAACCGGTAGGTGCCATCGAGCGTGAAGAACGGCGACACATGGAAGACCTTCTTCTCCGTCCAGACCCCCGGAGCCGCGGCGCCCTCGACCGGCAGCACGTAGGCATGCCGCTCACCGAACGTGTTGTGCACGTCGGCCACGACGCCGGCGAGCATACCGTCGTCGGCGCGGTAGCAGGCAAAGAAGCTCACCGGGTTGAAGACGTAGCCGGCGATGCGCCCATGTGCCACGAGTTCGATGCGGCCGATGGGCGCGTGCACGCCATGCGCGACGAGCGCGTCCACCACGGCCGTCCGCAGCGCCGCGACGCGCGCCGCGATCGGCGCCGCCGTGCGCACCAGGCCCATGAAGTCCGTGGGTTCGAACCGCACGGCCTTCCACCACCGCGTGCCGAAGAGTCGCAGCCGGGCGTCGAAGCCGGCGACCTCAGCCAGATCGAGGCGCAGCATGAACAGCTCGTAGGCGAACGCGTGCGGCCGTGGCGCGAGGCGACTGTGCGACACGCGCCCGACGAGCACGGCCGATCCGGCATTCATGACGCGCGTCCTTCGAGGCGCTCGACCACGGCGAGCGCCGACATGACGCCGTCCTCGTGGAAGCCGTAGCGCAGGTGCGCGCCGCAGAAATAGGTCTGCCGTGTGCCGCTCAGGGCCGCCACCATCGGCTGCGCGTCGAGCGCCGGGCGGTCGAGGATCGGGTGCGCGTACGTCATGCGCGCATACACCGGATCGTCGATGGCGCCGCCGTTCAGCGTGCACAACATCGCCCCGACGCCGTCGAGCCCCTGCAGGCGCGCGAGATCGTAGGTCACCGCCACCGGCAGGTGTTCGTCGCGGCAGTCGGCCATCCACACGTTCCACGAGGCGCGCGCCGCCGGCGTCGCCGGCAGGTGCCGGGCGTCGGCGTGCAGCACGGTGGGATTCACGGAGTAACGGAATGGCGAGAGTGCCGCCACTTCCTCCGCCGACGCATCGGCCAGCAACGCCAGTGCCTCATCGGCGTGCGTCGCGATGACGACCGCATCCACGTCGACCTCGCCGGCGCCGGCCGTCGTGACGACGGCGCCCGACGCCGTGCGGCGCACGGACGTGGCGGGCGTGGCGACGTGCACGCCAGCACCGAGCGCGTCGGCGATCCGCTGCACGTAGGCACGGCTGCCGCCGATGATGGTGCGCCACACCGGCTGGCCGGACGCCGCCAGCAGACCGTGATTCTCGAGGAAGCGCAGATACGACGCCGCCGGGAAGTCGCGCATCGTGCGCGACGACGCCGACCAGATCGCGCCCCCCATCGGCAGCACGAAGTGGCGGATGAGCCCCTCGCCGAAGCCGTGCCGGTCGAGGAACGCGCCGAGCGTGAGCGGCGCGGCGCTGCCGTCCGCGAGCGCCGCGCGCCCGGCGCGGAAGAAGCGCAGCACGTCGGCGAGCATCGCCAGGTGCGGCGTGGTGAACGCCCGGCGGCCGCGGGCGAAGAGCCCGCCGAGACCGACGCTCGAGTATTCGACGTCGCAGCGCTGGCACTGCACGCTGAACGACATGTCACTCGGCCGGCTGGCGACGCCGAGTTCGTCGAGCATGCGGACGAAATGCGGATACGTGCGCTCGTTGAACACCATGAAGCCGGTGTCCACGGGTACCGTCCGACCTCCGACCCGCACGGCATGGGTGTGGGCGTGGCCGCCAAGGCGGGGTTCGCGCTCGAACAGGACGACCTCGTGCTGGCGCGCCAGCCGCCAGGCCGCCGTGAGGCCCGAGACGCCGGCGCCGATGACTCCGATTTTCAATCCTGAACGTGAACCCCGGTCCCCGGGGCGGTATTCCCCGCCTCGTGCCCGGCGCGCGCATGAGGCATGATCACCCGATGTCGAGCCTGCTCGTCGATCACGCCCTGGCCGCCCGGCTCGAAGGCGCGGAGGCGGCCGCCAACGCCCGCTTCATCGAGGCCCGCGCCACAGTGTCGCCGGCGCTCGGCGCCAGCTGGCGCGACATCCACGGCATCACCGCCCTGTTCGACGGCGCCGGGTCGCCGCTCACGCAGACCTTCGGGCTCGGCATGACCCGGCCGGCCGACGACGCCGCGTTCGACGCCGTGGAGGCGTTCTTCGGGTCGCGGGGCGTGGCGGTCGACCACGAAGTCAGCCCGCTCGCGCTCGGCGACCCGCTGGCGCTCCTGAGCGGTCGCGGTTACGTGCCGATCGAGCTCACGGATGTGATGTTCCGCCCGATCACTGCGGCCGACGACGCGGTCACTGCCCCCGCGATCGTCATCACGACCGCGGGGCCCGAGACCGGCGAGACGTGGGCGGAGGCCGCTGCCGACGGCTGGAGCGAACATCCGGATGTGGTCCCGTTCGTGCGCGCCCTCGGCGCCGTCTATCCGCACACCGCGGGTTCGACCTGCTTTGCGGCCTCGATCGACGGCACCGTCGCCGCTACGGGCGTGCTCGCGATCCACGGCGGCACCGCCCTGCTTGCCGGCGCCAGCACCCGGCCGGCGTGGCGGCGGCGCGGCGCCCAGTCGGCGCTGCTCGCCGCGCGGCTGCGACAGGCGCGGCGGGCGGGCTGCGACCTGGCGATGATCTGCGCGCGTCCGGGAAGCGACTCGCACCGCAACGCCGAACGCCGCGGATTCCGGGTCGCCTACACCCGGATCAAGTGGCACCGGGACTGAGCACCGACGCGAACCTGTTTGCCCGAATGATTTCCATATGATATCATCTGGAAATCATCGGAGGGACACATGCCGGTTCGCGAGCAGGAATACAACGGGATCCCCGGTCTGCCAATCGTCGCTGTCGTACTTGCCGCCGCCGGCGGCCTCATCTGGACTCTGGTGAACGGTGCCAGGAACGACCAGCCGGCCCTCATCATCGGCGCCGGGACGGGCCTGCTGGTGGTGCTGCTCATCGCCGCGGGGCTCTTCCTGGTGAACCCGAACGAAGGCCGCGTGCTGCAGCTCTTCGGCGACTACAAGGGCACCGCGCGCGAGCCCGGACTCCGCTGGGCCAATCCGTTCCTGTCGAAGCGGCAGGTGTCGCTCAGGGTGCGCAACTTCGAGAGCTCGCACCTCAAGGTCAACGACAACGAAGGCAACCCGATTGAAATCGCCTCGGTCGTGGTGTGGAAGGTGGTGGACACGGCTGAAGCGGTGTTCGAAGTCGATGACTACGAGCACTACGTGCGGGTGCAGGCGGAAGCCGCGCTCCGCAACCTGGCCACGAGCTACGCCTACGACGCGCACGACGACGCGCACACGTCGCTGCGCGGCCACACGGCCGTCGTCGCCGATCACCTGAAGCGTGAGGTGCAGGAACGCCTCGCCAGGGCCGGCGTGCAGGTGATCGAGGCGCGCATCAGCCACCTCGCCTACGCGCCGGAGATTGCGGCGGCGATGCTGCAGCGGCAGCAGGCCGGCGCCATCATCGCCGCCAGACAGCGCATCGTCGAAGGCGCCGTCGGCATGGTGGACATGGCGCTGCAACAGCTCTCGGCCAGGTCGATCGTCGTGCTGGACGACGAGCGGCGTGCCGCCATGGTCAGCAATCTGCTCGTGGTGCTGTGCGGCGAACGCGGCGCCCAGCCTGTCGTGAACACCGGGACGATTTACCAGTGAGGTCACGTGGCTGAACGCAGGGCGTTCCTGTTGCGCGTGGACCCGGCGCTGCTCGAGGCCCTGCAGCGCTGGGCCAACGACGACCTGCGCAGCCTGAACGGCCAGATCGAGTTCCTGCTGCGCGATGCCCTGAAACGGGCCGGGCGGGCCCGGGCGCCTCAGCCGCCCGACGACACGAACGGCGGGCCGTCGGCCGGCTGAGTCCCGGCGATCAGCGGCGCGGCGCCGCGACGACGTCGAGGACGGCCGGGACCGGTGCGGGGATCGGCGCGGCGCGCCACGCCGCCTGCTCGAAGACGTTGTCGTAGTAGGTGTCACGGCCGCGCACCCACGCCACGGCACTGGCGCACAGATACGCGGGCACGAAGAAGGCGCCCCAGCGTTCGCACTGCGCGACGTGCACGCGCTCGTGGGCGCGCGTGACGTCGAGAGCCGCCTCGTCGCGAGCCAGCACGACATGGCCAAGTGTCATCGCGATGATGCCGCGGCCCGGTGCCACGAAGTCGAACCAGCGCGCGACGCCGGGGCCATGGCCCTCGAGCACGCCGTCACGCCACGCGGCGCGGGCTCCCGTGCAGACGAGCAGCAGCAGCCCGGGCAGGGACGTGGGTGCCGCCCACAGGTACGCGGCGGCCCGCCATGTCGTCACGCGTCGGTGCCGTCGGCCACGGCACCGAGCGCCGGCGCGCCGTGCCGCGCTTCCTCGTAGATGCGGGGCGGCACCGGCTGGAGATTCCACGCCAGTCCCACCCACGACATCGCCGCAACCACGTAGTACGTCGGATCGAACTCCCACCAGTAGAAGCCGTTACGCGCCGCGCGCTGATAGCGGTGGTGGTTGTTGTGCCACCCCTCGCCCACCGCGAAGAACGCGGTGAGCGCGTTGTTGCGCGACTCATCCGGCGTGTCGAACCGCCGCGAGCCCCACAGGTGGTTGATCGTGTTGATCGAGAAGGTGGCGTGCGCGAGGGTGGTCGTGGCGAGCGAGAAGCCCCACACGAGCCACGCATAACCGCCCGCCAGGTACAACACGAGCGCCAGCAGCAGCGGCGGCACCACGTAGTAACGATCGAGCCAGGCGATCTCCGGCACGCCGCCGAAGTCGCGGACCACGGGGTTGGTGGGCGGCAGGCTCTCGTGCCGCGCGTCGTGCAGGAACCAGCCGACGTGTGCGTAGTAGAAGCCGCTCACCGCCGGGCTGTGCGGATCGCCCTCGCGGTCGGCGTACTTGTGATGCGCGATGTGATGCCCGGCCCACCAGATCGGCCCCTTCTGCATCGCCGCCGTGCCGGTGAACGCCCAGAAGAACCGGGCCGGCCGCGACACTTCGAAGGCGCGATGTGCGAAATAGCGATGGAACGCGAGCGTGAGGCCGATGGCGCGGATGAAGTGCGAGGCGGCCCAGAGGGCCACGAGCGACCAGGTGAACGGCACCGTGAAGACGAGCAGCGACGACGCCTGCACGCCCCAGAACACGGTGGCGGCCGCTAGCTCTCTTCCTCGAACCCTTCTTCGATCGGCAGCGGGCGCGTCGCCGGACGCAGCGCTTCCCGGTGATCGTAGATGGGCACGTCGCGCACGTGCATCGAGTTCGGACACGCTGGGGACTTCGCCTCGACGATGACGGTGACCGGACTGCCGCCGGTGCCTTCGCGGAACGCGAGGCGGCAGCCGCAGGCGAGACGCGCGTGTGTGAAGCCCTTCAGCATCGAACTGAAGAGATCATACTACACGCGCACTTCAGAGCAGGGCTTTGATCTCACGCTCGAACTGCGACTTCGGTGCAATACCGAGATGCCGCTTGCAGACCTTGCCGTCGCGGCTGATGAGGAACGACGCGGGAATGCCGTAGATCGGGCCGTAGGCGTCCTGAATCTCGTCGTGGCCGAGGCCGAGCACCATCGGGTAGTTCACCTTGTACTGATCCGCGAACGCCCTGGCCTTGTCGGCCGGGTCATCGACGGAAAGTCCAAGGATCACCAGATCATTCTTGTACTGCTGCTGCAGCTCGACGAAGCCGGGGATCTCGGCCTTGCACGGGCCGCACCAGGTCGCCCAGAAGTTCAGCAGCACGACCTTGCCCTTGAACTGGCTGAGCGACACCTTCTTGCCGTCGAGCGCCGGCAGCGTGAAGTCCGTCGCCGGCTTCGCATTCGGCATGCACGCTGCCGCGTCGGCCTGCGCCCCGAGTTCGAGCGCGGAGGCATGCGCCGCCACCGGCTCCATGAGCGGCGCCGTGATCGGCTCGCCGCCGGCATCGGCGTGCGTGTCCCAGGTGAAGGGGATGCTGATGCCGATGAGCGCCACCACCGTGGCGATGATGGCGACGGTGCGCATGGACGTAGCCGGCGGGGTGGACGGGGTCTCGGACTCCATACCCGTCATTCTGCCTCAAGACCGACGGCGTCAGCCACTCCCGACAGCCGGGCCGGCGCGACGAGCACGTAGGTCGAGTCACCCTTCGTGACCACCGCCGCGTGGCGCCCGAAGGCCTCGATATCCGTGGGCGAGGCGTTGCGGCCGCGCATCACGAAGAGCGACACGGCCTCGCCGTCCACGCGGTACAGGGCGTGCGCGATCCAGCCTTCGCCATAGAGGCACTGGCGCACGCTCACGAGTCTGGCGTGGCTGCCTTCGGGCGGCACCGGCAGTCGCACGTCCATCCCGAAGTCCTGGTGAAAGTGGGCCTGGGCGGCATCCGCGGTCATCGGGTGGTCGTGGTCGTCGCCGTCGATGACGAAACACTTGAGATGGTCGAGCGTGAGCTGCGCCGCGAGGAGCACCGACGACCGGCCGGTCGCCCACGAAAGCGCCCCGGTCACCGCGAGCACCACCGCGGCGGCGGCGGCGAAGGCCGACAGGCGCGACCAGGCCGGGGTGGTGCGCGCCTGCTGGGCGGCGACCACGCGGCGGACGTTGTCGGCCAGGCCGTCCGGCGCGGTCTCAATCAGCCGCGCCCGGCGGCTCACGAGCAGCGCGCGCACCGCGCGTTGGGCCTCGACGGCCTCGCGGCAATCCGCGCACATCGCCAGGTGCGCCTCGACTTCGGCGCGAATCGACGGCAGCGCCTCGCCGTCCACGAAGGGAGGCAGCAGCGCCTCCATCTGGCGACAGCCTGCGGCCTGGGTGGGAAACTCGAGCGTCATACTTCTCCTGCCGTTCCTGTACGGGGCCGCGGGAATCCGGGCCGGGCACTGAGTGATGCGTGCAGCAGCTTGCGACCGCGGGAGATGCGCGACATCACGGTGCCAATCGGCACCGACAGCGCGTCGGCGATTTCCTGATACGAAAGGTCTTCGACATCGCGCAGCCAGACGGCTTCGCGAAAGGCATCGGGCAGGGCGTCCACGGCCGCCTTGATGTCGGCATCCATCACCGACCGCAGCAGCTCTGTTTCGGGCGTGGCCGCGTCGACGACCCCGGGACGGCCGGCATCGACCGCCGCGTCCACGGTGTCGCTGTCGAACGACACCCGGGCGCGCGCGAAGTCCCGCCGCCGGTTGCGCCAGGTGTTGTGGAGGATCGTGTAGAGCCAGGCCTTGAGATTCGTGCCCGGCTCGAAACGCGCCTCCGCCCGGATCGCCTTCAGATAGGTGTCCTGCACGAGGTCACGCGCCGCATCGCCGTCCCGGGTGAGACGTACGGCCGTGCCGTAGAGACCGTTCATCAGCGCAAGCGCTTCATCCATGAGCCGCACACCAGGGTCCGCGCCCGGCGGCGGCTTACGTGCGAACACGGGCCTCCGACAGCGCGGATGTGGGGGTGAACCCCCGGCGGCGGCGGTCTATTCCCGGCATGGTGGAGGGCACGAACGCGTCTCAAGTATAGGACACGGAGACGGGGACCGGAACTTGCTTGAACCCTCTCGAGTGCGAGCTGCGTCGCTCCAGAGTAAGATGCCCGAAGCGCTGGCGCCCGGTGCCCGACTGCCGCGACGTCCCCAGGATTTCCGAGGAGTTCTTCGTATGCGAACCTGCACGCCGGCTCGGCCCCTCCCTGCGGCTCTGTCGATCGCGCTCGTCCTGACCCTCGCGTTCGTGACCGGACCGGCTCCCGCGGCCGCCCAGACGCAGTTCGCGCCGTATTACGGCAAGAACGCCATCCGGTACGACCACTTCAAGTGGCACACCTACCAGACCGACCACTTCGAGATCTACTACTACCCGGAAATCGAGCCGCATCTCGAGCGCATGGCGGGCTACGCCGAAAGCGCCTATCAGCACATCAGTTCCGAGTTGAAGCACGACCTGGCGGCCAAGGTGCCGCTCATCCTCTTCCAGACCGGCGCCGAGTTCTACCAGCAGAACGTCATCCCGGGCGCCGCGCAGGAAGGCGTCGGCGCCTTCGCCGAGCCGAGCCGGTATCGCATCCTGATGCCGATGGACGAGCCCCCCGACCTGCTCTACCGGCTCATCGTCCACGAGCTGACCCACATCTTCCAGTTCGACATCATCCCGACGTCGCTCATCCGCAACACCACCCCGCTCTGGGTGAACGAAGGCATGTCCGACTACATGACGGGCATCTGGCGTCCCCTCGACATCATGATGGTGCGCGATGTCGCCATCGCCGACATCGTGCCGAAGATGAGCAACCTCCAGGGCTACGGCAACCTGGGCAGCCCGCGCGGCATCTACAACCTCGGCCACGCCGCCTTCGAGTTCATGGAGGCACGCTGGGGCAAGGAAGGTGTGCGGCAGTACGTGTTCGCGCTGCGCAAGAGCATCATCGGCGGCGGCGACGACGCCTACCAGGAAGCCTTCCAGATGTCGGCCGAAGAGTGGGACCGCGAGTTCGACCGCTACCTGAAGGAACGATTCAAGCCGTTCCGCGACAAGGAGCGGCCGGCCGACTACGGCCGCAACCTGGCGCCCAATCCCGAGAAGTCGCGCTTCGCGCAGGCCTTCTCGATCGAGCCCTCCCCGTCGGGTGACCTCATCGCGGCGATGACCATCAACCCGAACGACCGCGAGATCGACATCGTGCTGCTCTCGGCCAAGGACGGCAGCGTCATCCGCAACCTCACCCCCGGCTTCGATCAGTCGCGCGGGTTCGAGTACATCGTGCAGCCGGGCGGCCGCGGCAACTCGGTGCCCTGGATGTCGTGGGCGCCGGCGGGCGACCGCATCGCCTTCTTCGTCCGCACCGAGAAGGACCGCTCGCTCATCGTGCAGGACGTCATCACGCGGAAAGTCGTGCAGCGGGTCGAGCTGAACGATCTGGATGCGCCGGAATCGCCGGACTTCTCGCCTGACGGCAAGGTTGTGGCGTTCTCGGCGATGCGCGAGGGCACGACCGACATCTTCACGATCGACCTGGCCACGGCCGCCGTCACCAACGTGACGAAAGACTCGTTTGCCGACTACGCGCCCACCTGGACGCCCGACGGCAGGGGGCTCATCGTCTCGACCCGCCTCAGCGGCAACGAAAAGCTGTTCCGTGTCGAGGCCGCGACCGGCAAGCGGACGCAGCTCACCTTCGGCACGCACGACGACAACGGCGCGCAGTTCATGGACGAGAACACGCTGGTCTTCGCGTCCACGGCGGTCGATCCGAACGAGACCATCGACCCCGAGGCGGCGAAGAACGGCACCATCTACAACATCTGGACGCTCAACCTGAAGACGAGCGCGCTCGCTCGTTACACCGACGCGGTGGGCGGCAACCTGTCGCCGGTCGTGCTCAACAAGGGCGGCGACGGCCAGCAGGTGGCCTTCGTCAGCTACTACAAGGGCGATTACAGCGTGCACGTGCTCGACAAGCGCGAGCCGATCGGCAAGGCCACGACGGAAGACTTCGGCTCCGCCGGGCCGATCATCGACTTCCAGGCGCCGCTCACCCACACCCTCGTCGCCGACAACCAGAAGCGCAAGGGCAAGTTCGAGAAGCTGTTCCTCGAGGGCCGGCCGCCCGTCAACGTCGGGCTGACGAGCGGCGGCGACTTCCTCGGCGGCACGGCCATCGCCTTCACCGACGTGCTCGGCGATCAGCAGTTCACGATGTACGCGACGTCGGTGTCGCAGTTCCGCTCGTTCTCGGGCTCGTACATCAACCTCGAGCGCCGCTTCCAATACGCCATCCAGGGCTTCTCGCAGACGCAGTTCTTCTACGGACAGAACCAGGGCATCTTCTACGACCCCGCGTTCAGCGGCTTCATCGACCGCGACCTCGCGGTGGCCACGACGACCACGCGCGGCGCGACCGCGTTCGGCATCTGGCCGTTCAACCGCTACCGCCGCATCGAGTTCACGGGCGGCGTGTTCCAGTCGCAGCAGCGCTTCGAGGACGTCAACCTGGAGCTGTTCTCGCAGCAGTACCAGGAGCAGCAGTTCGGCCGCAGCCTCTTCAACAACGGCTACCTCGTGCCGTTCGGCGTCGCCCTGGTGCAGGAAACCACCATCTTCCGTGAGTTCGGGCCGCTCTCGGGCAGCACGGCACGGCTCTCGTTCGAGATCGCGCCGAAGATCGCCGGCTCACTCAGCCGGCAGACGCTCGACGGCGACGTGCGCAAGTACCTGCGGCTCGGCGGCTCGGGTCTGCTGGCGCTGCGCGCCCGCGGCTTCAAGAGCTGGGGCGACAATCCCGGCTACTTCTTCTTCGGCGGCAACTCCGAGATGCGCGGTTACGAGTACCTCGAGTTCCTGGGCCAGAACGGCTATCACCTCAACGCCGAACTGCGCCTGCCCCTCATCCACGCGATGGCCACGCCGATCGGTATCCTCGGCGGCATCCGCGGCACGCTCTTCGCAAACGTCGGCGGTGCCTACTTCGACCAGTCGGGGTTCAAGGCCTACTCGCGCGAGGCCTCAGTGGAGCGCCCGATCACCGGCTACGTGGCCGACCCGCTGGATCCGACGCAGGGTGTGCCGGTGTTCGGTGCCCCCATCGCCGTCTCGGGCTTCCGTCTGGTGGATGCCCGGGCGAGCTACGGCATCGGCCTGCAGACCTTCGCCCTCGGCTTCCCGGTGCACTTCGACTGGAGCTGGCGCACGCTCTTCAACCAGAGCTGGGAAGACGTGGTGTTCGCGCAGCAGGGCGGCAGCGCCGCCTTCCGCAAGCCCCGCTTCCAGGTGTGGATCGGGTACGACTTCTAACCACAGGGCCTGAGGGAGCAGGGACTGAGGGAACACGGCCCCAAGGACCACGGTTTCCCGCGGCACGCTCCCGAACACACGAACGGCCGCCCGAGATGGGCGGCCGTTCGCATGTAAGGGGACTTCTGTTCCCTGTTCCTAGTTCGTCCTTGCGCCGCGAGCAACGCGCGTCATGCGCAGTTCGCTGCGGTCGAGGTCCATGGCCACGCGGTAGGGGCTCAGGAACTTGTGGCCGACGATGCCGCCGAGCTGGAAGCCGAGCAGCACGCTCGGCGCCCTCAGGTTCAGCACCACCACCGAGAAGTTGCGGTACTCGATGTCGCGGAACGACAGATTCAGGCCCTGCATCAGGAACGCGTCGCGGTCCCAGCCTGACGTGCCGTACACGCGCAGCGCGATCTTGCGTCCGGGCATCTGGCCGTCCGGGTGCAGCGCGTCGGCCGTCGCCTTGCTGATCGAGATGACTTCCCCGCCGGTGTCGACCACGAAGTACGCGGGCCGCTCCGCGTTGATGAGACCGCGCACCATCGCGAGGCGGTGCATCCGCAGCGGCAGGCGGATGTCGGCGGCGTCGTCGGGCAGCGAATCGCCGATGGTCAGCAGCTTCGTGGAATAGTCGATCGTCATCGACAGGCCGAACGCCATCGGCGAGAAGCTCTCCATCTCGCGCTTCGGAATGCCCTTGAGCGCCGGGTTCTTGATGAGCACCGGCACGTCATGCACTTTGAGCGTGCCCACCTCGAAGCTGTCGAGGCGCGCCAGCTGCAAGCCGCGCAGGCCCACCTCGCCGACACCGGCGCTGAGCGTGTAGGTGATCGGCACGACGCCGGCCGCCTGGCCGATCTGCCGGGAAATCGTCGTCTGCTCCGAGCCCGTATCGAGCACGAAGTCGACCCAGCGGCCGCCGTTGATGCGGCCCTTCACGATCACCTTGTCCTTCACGAGCTTGAAGGGCACGGTGTGGAGGCGGCCCTTCGAGTTCTCGTCGAGGGCATTGGCCTCGCGGCTGCGGAAGGCCTGCAGGAAGCGGATCTGCGCCTTCGACCAGAGCGCCTTGTCGCTCTTGTCCTTGTTCGGCAGCAGATTGACGTAATTGGTGTAGGACGCCGCGGCCGCCTCGTAGCGGCGCAGCCGCTCGAGGATGGCGCCCGTCGTGTGATGGATTTCGCCGTCGCGCGGCGACGTGCGCAGCGCCGCCTGCACCTCGTTCAGCGCCTCGTCGAGCTTCGATCGCGAGGCCAGCGCCTTGGCGAGGCCGTGGCGCCCGCGCGACATCTCCGGCGCCAGCGACAGCGCGTCGCGGAACTCGCGTTCCGCTTCGTCGAAGAGGCCGGCCGACCACAGGGCGTCGGCGTGCACGGCCATCGCTTCGGGATTGCCCGGAGAATCCAGGCGAAGGCTCGCGGCTTCGCGCTGTGCCTCCTCGAACTCGCCGAGGAGGAGCGCCGTCTTCACGACGCCGATGCGCGCCCGCATCCGCAACCCGGGATCGTCGGCAGCGGCAGCGAGCCGGTAGGCCTCGCGCGCTTCGTCAAAGCGGGTCTCTTCGTACAGGAGTTCCGCGAGCTGGAACTGCAGTTCGGCGTCAGCTCCAGGCGCCCGCGCCTCGAGTGACATCACTACCGCGGCACACAAGGCCGCGACGAGCACAACGCGACGGGCCACACGCATAGCCTGGTCCCTCCCCGGGGACGAGCGCACTCGCCGCCGGGACGCTCGCGCGCGCGCCGGCGCAGACGCACGCAGTCAACCATCCCCGCACGGGCGCGCCCGAGGCGCGCCCACCAGCGCCGCTACTTCTTATAGTGCTCGGCGTTGATTGCGATGTAATTCTTCCACTTCTCCGGCACCTCGTCGAGGGCGAAGATCGCCTCGACCGGGCACGCCGGCACGCAGGCGCCGCAATCGATGCACTCGTCGGGGTGGATGTAGAGCATGGTCGAGGCCTCGAAGTCGCCTTCGTCCTTGCGGGGGTGGATGCAGTCGACCGGGCACACGTCCACGCAGGCCGAGTCCTTGGTGCCGATGCAGGGTTCACAGATGATGTACGCCACGTCTTCGTTCCTCCGGTGAGAGAGCACACGCCGCCCCGGGGGACGGCGGTCGGCTAGGCTGACGCCTCCAGCGGCGTCGATGGCAGATAGCCGAGTCTGAGCGAGATATTCCGGGCCAGTTCCCAGATACCCCGGTGTTCGGTGGTGGCCAGCGGGGCCTCCTCCGCGCCATGCGCGAAGGCGCCGACGCGGCCCACTTCCTGGCTGGTGTAGTCACGGATCGGCGCGCAGGTGCACACGAGGCGCTGCGCGCCATCGGGCAGGGCGCCGGCCGGCCCGAGTCGGACCAGCGCCGGTCCGGGTGCCCGCACCTCGCGCGCGTCCGACAGCTTCAAACAACTGAGACGGCGCGTTGCCTGCGGCGCCGCGGCGTCGAAATACAGGGCGCAGTGCCCGGGCATCTCGCGGCCGTAGACGGTGCGCATCGCCACTTCGTCCGGAGCGGCGGTCCACAGATAGGTGACCTCGCCGGTCGAGGGAATGGCGAGGAACATCCGGTGTGACGTCCGCAACACGTAGTCGCGCACGAGCGGGTAGGCGTGCAGGCGCAGTTCCGATCCGCCGAGCGCCCGGAACATCACGTCGAGCATCTTGAGCGAGAGGCTGTAGCGGGACGTCTCCTCGTCCTGCCGTACGTAACCGCGGCGCTTCAGCACGGCCAGCACCCGATGGGCGCTCGAGATCGGCAGGTGCGTCGACCGGGCCACGTCCGACACGCTCAGGCCCCGCGGCGAGCGGCTGAGCGTTTCGCACACATCCAGCGCTTTGTCCGTAGAGGTGCCGCCGGGCGGCTTCGCGACAGGTGCGGGGGATTCCATCAGGCGGAATGCGTTTTCGAAATGGCCCTGACAACTGTACTTTCGCGCATTCTCCAAGGTCAAGCCATGTCGCGAGACGTTGACACTATGTACGCCCACCCCTACGATGGGACTTCCCTCGTGTCGAATCTCTCTGGGCAGCAGCTCGGCCACTACAAAGTCCTCGAGCCCCTGGGCGCCGGTGGCATGGGTGTGGTGTACCGCGCCCAGGACACGGTGCTCGGCCGGATGGTGGCACTCAAGGTGCTCCCCGCCACATCCTCGACCGACCCGGAGGCGGTGAGCCGCTTCAAGCGCGAGGCGCGCACGGCCTCGAGCCTCAACCACCCCAACATCTGCACCATCTACGGATTCGACGATCTCGACGGTCGCTGTTATCTGGCGATGGAACTGCTCGAGGGCGAAACGCTCGACCGGCGCCTGCTCCGGGGACCACTCGAACCGGCCGCCCTCATCGACGTGGCCACCCAGGTGGCCGACGCGCTCGACGCCGCGCACGTCGAAGGCATCCTGCATCGCGACATCAAGCCGGCCAATATCTTCCTGACGAAGCGCGGGCCGACCAAGGTGCTCGACTTCGGCCTCGCCAAGCTATCGACGGCGCACCACCGGCGCAGCGGCGGCGATCAGTCCACCACCGTCGAGCCCACCGTCTTCACGAGCGTCGTCGGCACCACGGTGGGCACCGTGGCCTACATGTCGCCCGAACAGGCGCGGGCCGAAGAGCTCGACTCGCGCACCGACCTGTTCTCGTTCGGCGTCGTGCTCTACGAGATGGCGACCGGGCGGGTCAGCTTCCCCGGGAACACGACGGCCGTCATCTTCGACGGCATCCTCAACCGTGATCCGGCGCCGGCCTCGTCGTACAACCCGGCCATCACGGGCGAGCTCGATCGCATCATCGCCAAGGCCCTCGAAAAGGATCGCGCGCTGCGTTACCAGACGGCGGCCGACCTGCGCGCCGACCTGCAGCGCCTGCGCCGCGATTCGAGCAAACGTTTCGCGGCGGCCTCGACTGGCGCCCACGCGCCGGCACCCGCCGCGCCTACGCCCGTGCCGGCGCCGCCGTCCGCGGCCCCGGCCAGCCAGGCGCTCGCTGCGACGATGGTCACGCCGCCGCCAGTGCGCCACTCGATGGCCGCGATGGATCCGGCGCTCGCCGTCACGACCGCGGTACCGGCGGCACCAGCCTCGACGCACGGCGGTTCTGCCGCGCCGGCCCCGATGCCGGCCGTACCCGTCGCGCCCGCCGCCGTCCCCGCCTCGCCCGCGGCCGCACGGTCCGGGCCACCCGTGGCCGTCATCGGCGGCATCGCCGCGGTGCTCGTCGCGGCCGTGGCGGGTGCCTTCTTCATGCGCGGCGGCAGTGAGCCACCGGCCGCCGACGCAGCCACGGCGGCGGCCACGCCCGGTGATCCGTCGGTGCCGGCGATGTACGACGGCGCGCCCGCAACGGCGTCCCCGGCCACCACGCCCGCCTCGCCCACGACGCCCGTGGCCACACCGCCGCCCGGCAAGAGTGCCACCGCGGCACCGGCGGCTCCGGGCACCGCTCCCGGCACGGCCCCCGGCACCACGGCGAAACCGGTGGTCCCGGCCAAGGGCGCCACGCCACCGCCTCCTGATCTCACGGCCGAAGCCACGAAGCGCATGGACGTGGCCCGCGCCAAGCTCAGCAGCAACCTGCTCGATCAGGGCGTGGCCGACCTGCGCGCCATCGTGACCGACTTCCCCGGCACCACCGTGGCCGCCGATGCCGCGTTCCTCGCCGCCGATGCGCTGACGCGCGCCGGCCGCACCGACGATGCGATGGCGGCGCATGTCGAGTTCGAGAACCGCTTCGGCAGCGACAGCCGCCTTGCCGAGAGCCAGCTCGCACTCGCCGACCTCACGCTCAAGTCGCGGCGTCCCAACCGCGAAGACGCCGCCCGCGAGGCCTACGGCCGCGCCGCCGCGGCGGCGCCCGGCACCAACACCGCTCTGCGCGCGCTGCAAGCCAAAGTCGCCATCGAAGAGCGCCGCAAGCTCAAGGAACGCGACGCCTCCGTCGGCAAGGACATGCCGGCGAGCCTCGCGACACTGCGGACACTCGCCGACCAGTTCCCCACCTCGCCACACGGGATGCTCGCGCTCTATCGCCTCGGCGCCGGCTACGCCGACAACGATCAGTGGGAGATGGCGGCGCGCGCCTGGACGGACCTGGCCAACCGCTATCCGGACAATCCGAACGACGCGTGGTGGCTGCTCGGCGAGCTGTACGAACGCCGGCTGCGCGACAACGAACGCGCGCAGGCCGCCTACGCGCAGGTGCCGCAGTCGTCGAAGCGGTACCAGGACGCGCAGCGCAAGCTGCGGCGATAGCCGGCGCCCTCAGGGCGCCGGGGGCGCGTCAATCCGGATCGCCCCGGTCACGACATCGAGCGACACGACGCGGTCGGGCCGCCCCACCGTGGCTTCCCCCCAGCGCGGCCCCCAGCCGTCCTTGAGCGCCAGCGGCACGGCGGATGTGACCGTGCCATTCAGCGCCAGGGCCATCACGCGCGTGTCGCGCAGTGGCAGGGCCAGGCTCAGGCGCACGTCGCCGTTGAAGGCGCGCAGGCGCAGCAGGCCGCGCGCGTCGAGCACCGCCCGCGTCACCTCCACCGAACCGATCGTCGTCTCGAGGCGCAGGATCCCGCCGACGTCGTCGGCCGCGATCGGGCCACGCGCCACCCGCGCCCGCACGCGCCCGCGCAGGCCACGCAGATCGATCCGCCCTTCCGCCACGCTGAGCGGCTCGAGGGCCGCGTCGAGCGGCGCGGTGACGACGACCTCGGTGCGCAGCGCCGGATCGGCACCATCCGCCGTCTGCGTCACGGTGAGGCGTGGACCATCGGCGCTCGCGGTGACGACAATCGGCATCATGGCGAGTGCCACCGTCGACGGAGCGTGTCGCGTGATGTCGACACGGACGTCTCGACGTCCGGCCTCACCCGTCACACGCAGGCTGCCCACCGACATCGCCACGCCGAGCGACTGCCCGGCGCCGAGCGTGAACGTCCGCTCGCTGCGATCGGTGGCCGCGACCCGCGCGGCCGCCGCCGGCGCCACGAGGCGGGCCGCGACGAGCACGCCGACCACCGCACGCGCGAACGGCAGGCGACGCCCGGGCCCCAGGGGCTGCATGGGCGGCATTATAATGACCGCCGTCCTTCCGCCCTCGGACGATCGCCCTCGTGCGCGCCCTCTGCACCTTCCTGTTCGTCTGCACGGTCGGTTCGGCGGCCGCCCAGCCGCCGGACGTCCCGACAGACGCCGGCGACGCCGGGCGCATCTCCGTGGGCGGGGAGCTCACCGCCACGTACGGATCCGAAGATCCGGGGTTCTTCAACTACGCCACCTACGCCTACGATCCACTGCGCAACGTGCGCGTGGTCTTCGACGCGTCGCTGCGGCCCGTCCGCCAGATCGAGCTGCTGGCGCAGGTGCGCACGGACGGCGTCTCCCAGGCCCGCATGGCGGCGCTCTACGTGCGGGTCCGCCCGTGGCGCGCGCGCGACATCGACCTGCAGGCCGGCCGCGTGCCCACGGCCTTCGGCCTCTTCGGCCGCACGGCCTACGGCAGCGACTCGGCGCTCGTCGGCCGCCCACTGCCCTACGGCTATCTCCTCTCGCTGCGCCGCGACGCCGTGCCGGCCGGCGCCGCCGACCTGCTGCGGATGCGCGGCCGCGGCTGGCTCTCGAGTTTTCCGCGGGGCAACGTCACCCCCGACCGCGGACTGCCGATCGTGAACACCGACACGTGGGACACCGGCGTGCAACTGCGTCTGGCCAACACGCGCCTCGCGTGGGTGGGCGCGGTGACGGCGGGGTCGCTCGGCAGTCCGCGCCTCGACGACGACAACGGCGGCCGCGCGCTCTCGACGCGACTCACGGCGCGTCTGCACCCCGGACTCGTCGTCGGTGTGTCGGGCGCGCAGGGCGCGTATCTCTCACGCGGACTCGACGACACGCTGATTGCCGGCGAATCGACAGCGCGGCTGCAACAACGCGCCGCCGGCGCCGATCTGGAGTTCTCGGCGGGCCGCTGGCTGGCGCGGGGCGAGCTCATCGCCAGCCGCTGGGATCTGCCCGCGTTCACCGGCACCACGATGACACCGGTCGTGACGTCACTCGCCGCCTGGGGCGAGGGCCGCGTGCGCCTTATGCCCGGACTCGACCTCGGTCTGCGCATCGAACGCCTCGACTTCGGCGATGTCGCGACCCAGGCCGGCATTCAGCCGTGGGAGGCGCCGGTCTCGCGGCTGGAAACCGGCGTCGCCTTCGCGCCCGTGCGGCATGCGCGCCTGAAGCTCGCCCTGCAGCACAATCGCCGGCCGCTCGGTGGACGCGTGCGGCAGGACACGCTGCTCGCGGCGCAGGTGTCGCTATGGTTCTGAACCGCGCGCGCCTCGTTGTCGGCGCGGCGCTCACCACGGCGCTCGCCGCCGCCGTGCTGGTCATGCCACGCCTGGACGCCGCGCAGACACCAGCCGCCGGCGCCCTCCGCGGCCGCCTCGACATCCGACGCCTCGCCACCCTGCCACAGCCGCGGCCCGCGGTATCGGATCTCGGCGGCCGTCAGCACGTGGCCACGCCGGACGTGCGCCGTGGCCTCGTGTACCTCGATGTCGCGCCGCGGAGCGCCTTCGACGACCGCGAGCCGGGCCGCGCCGTGATGGACCAGCGGAACGAGACCTTCCTGCCGCGCCTGCTCGCCGTGCAGACCGGCACGACCGTGGACTTCCCGAACAGCGACTCGACGTATCACAACGTCTTCTCGCTCTCGCGGGCGCGGCGCTTCGACCTCGGCCGCTACGCCGCCGGCAAGACCAAGTCGGTGCGCTTCGACCGGCCCGGCGTGGTGCGGGTCTTCTGCGACATCCACTCACACATGTCGGCGTTCGTCGTCGTCTTCAACCATCCGTACTTCCGTGTCACCGACGCCGACGGCCGCTTCCGCATCGACAACGTGCCGCCGGGCACCTACACGGTGGTGGGCTGGTACGAAGGCGAGGCCCGCACCCAGCGCGCCGTCACCGTCACGGCCGGCGCCGTCACCGACCTCGAGCTGGTGGTGCCGTGATTCCCGGCCTCGGCTCCCTGCGCAGCCGGATCTTCCTCGCCAGCACGCTGCTGGCCACCATGTCGATCGGATCGGCCGTGTACTTCGTGAGCGCGGTGCTCACGGCGCAGGCCGAGGCCGAACTGCAGCGCGACCTGACCGAAGCCGTGTCCCTCGTCGATCAGCAGAGCACCACGCTCTTCGAAGGTGTGACGCGCACGGCCACGCTCATCGCCGACCTGCCGAAGTTCAAGGCGGCGCTCGAAACGCGCGACCCGCCCACCGTCGAGCCCATCGCGCGCGACTACCTCGAGCAGGCCGGCGCCGACCTCGTCGTCGTGACCGACCGGGACGGCCGGCGTCTCGCCGTCGTGAGCGCCACGGGCCACGCCGTCGCGCCCGACGACGCG
Source organism: Acidobacteriota bacterium (assembly GCA_016789705.1). Classification (GTDB taxonomy): domain Bacteria; phylum Acidobacteriota; class Vicinamibacteria; order Vicinamibacterales; family UBA2999; genus CADEFD01. The sequence goes on along the minus strand of JAEUQR010000128.1, from coordinate 17,095 downwards.
CCGGCCACCGCGGTGCCGCCCGGCGACCGCCCCGGCGCCACGTTCTGGCCGCATCCGAGCGGCGTGCTGCAGCTCGTCACCGTGCCGGTCACGATCGACCTCGACCGCCCGGAGCGCCTCGGCCTGCTGACGATGGGTTTCCTGCTCGACTCGCCGCGCGCCGCCGAACTGCGCCGCCTGACGGGCGCCGACGTCGCGTTCGCGTTCGCCGGCGACGTGCGGGCCTCGTCACTGCCACCGCCGGCCGTGCCCACGGTGACGGCGTGGTTCAACGACGAGCCGCGGGCGGCCGTGCTGCGCCTCGGCAACGAGGACTACTCCGCTCTCGCCAGCCCGCTCGCCCGCCAGGAGGCCGGCGCCGGCGCGCCGGGTGTCGTGCCGCACGCCATCGTGCTGCGCTCGCGCAGCGCCCGCATGAGCACACTCGGCACGATTCGCGCCGCGCTCGGCGTGGTGGCGCTCGCCACGGTGGCGCTCGCCGCCGTGCTCAGCTACTCGCTGGCACGCACGGTGACACGGCCGCTCGCCACCATCACCGCGCACATGCGCGACGCCGCCGCCACCGGCGACCTCACCCGCAAGCTCGCGCTCGCGGACTCGCCGTGGACCGACGAAGACGCGCAGCTCGTCGCCTCGACCTACAACACGCTCACCGACTCGGTCGCCGCCGCGCAGCGCGATGCGGCCCAGCGTGAACGCCTCTCGGCGCTCGGACGCCTCTCGACGGTCATCGCGCACGAAATCCGCAATCCCCTCATGATCATCAAGGGCGCACTGCGCCAGCTCGGACGGCCTGGCGCTGCGCCGGCCGACACGCGCGAAGCCGCCGCCGACATCGACGAAGAAGTCGATCGCCTCAACCGGGTGGTCAACGAGGTGCTCGACTTCGCGCGGCCCATCCGCTTCGACTGCGCTCCGGCGGCGATGAACGACGTCTGCCGGTCGGCCCGCGAGGCGGTCGTGGCGGCGCAAGCCACGCCGGACATCGCGCTCGATCTCGATGCCGACTGCGGCGAGCTCACGACCGATGCCGAACGTCTGCGCACCGTGCTCGTGAACCTGCTGACCAACGCGCGCGCCGCCGTCGAGGGCCGCGACGCCCACGAGGGCCCGCTCATCACGATCGCCTCGCGCCGGCACGGCCGCCACGTGCAGCTGACGGTGCGCGACCGCGGTGTCGGCATCGCCGCCGACGACATCGGCCGCGTGTTCGATCCATACTTCACCACGCGCCGCACGGGCAGTGGACTCGGGCTGGCGATTTCGAAGAACGTGGTCGAAGGCCTCGGCGGCACCATCCGCGTGTCGAGCCGGCTCGACGTGGGCACCGAGATCACGCTCGACCTGACCGACATGCCGGAGCGGCGCACGTGACGATGACACCCGGGGGCCGCGTGCTCCTCGTCGACGACGAGGAGAAGATCCTGAAGACCCTCGGCCGCGCCCTGCGCGACGAGGGCCACGACGTCACCACGGCGTCACGCGCGCTCGATGGTGAGCGGCTGCTGGCCGAACAGGCCTTCGACGTGCTCATCATCGACTACCGCATGCCGGATCGGTCCGGCATCGACGTCGTGAAGGAACTGGTGGCGACGACGGCCGACGGCGAGCGACCGGCCATCGTGATGATGACGGCGCATGGCAGCGTCGAAAACGCCGTCGAGGCCATGAAGCTCGGCGCCCACGACTACCTGCAGAAGCCGTTCGAGGTGGACGAGCTGCTGCTCACGGCGCGGCGGGTGCTGGCCGCCCAGCGGGCCCGCACCGAGCTCACCTATCTGCGCAGCGAACGCGACGCTGACTTCGATCACTACGGGATCGTCGGCCGCAGCCGCGTCATGATCGACATCTCGAAGCGCATCGAGCTCGTCGCGCAGTCGCGCAGCACGGTGTTGCTCACGGGCGAAACCGGCACCGGCAAGGAACTCGTGGCCCGGGCCATCCACGACCGCAGCCAGCAGCGACACCTGCCGCTCATCAAGGTGAACTGCGCCGCCATCCCCGACACCCTCATCGAATCGGAGCTCTTCGGCCACGTCCGCGGCGCGTTCACCGGCGCGGTGTCGGCCAAGAAGGGACGCTTCGCGCTCGCTGACGGCGGCACCATCTTCCTCGACGAAATCGCCACACTCGGGCCGGCCGTGCAGGCCAAGCTGCTGCGGGTGCTGCAGGAGCGGGAATTCGAGCCGCTCGGCAGCGAGCGCACCGAAAAAGTCGACGTCCGCGTGATCGCCGCGACCAATCGCGATCTTCGGCAAATGGCAGCCGAGGGCCGCTTCCAGGAAGATCTCTACTACCGGCTGCACGTCATTCCGATCGAGCTGCCGCCGCTGCGGCAGCGGCTCGACGACCTGCCGGCGCTCGTCGACCACTTCGTGCAGAAGTTCTCACAACGCCTCGGCAAGCGCATCACCGGCGTGGATGCCGAGGCGATGGCCGAACTGAAGCGGTATCACTGGCCCGGCAACGTCCGCGAGCTCGAGAACACCATCGAACGTGCGGTGGTCCTCACGACCGGCCCGTCGCTCACGCCGGAGTCGGTGTGGGTGATGGGCGCGGCCTCGGCGCCGACGACCGGCCTGCCCTCGCTGCGCCTGCACCAGAACGTCGAATGGGTGGAGCGCGAGACGATCCGCCACGCGCTCGAACGGTCGCGCGGCGTGAAGAAGGACGCGGCGGAGCTCATGGGGCTCAGCCAGCGCGCGCTCTCGCACTACCTCGCCAAGTATCGCATCGACTAGCCCGGCTTTACGCGGCCGGTAAGGACTTACGGCTCCCGTAAGTCGCCGGACGCCGCGCCTCTGCCGACGCCGCGAAAAGTCGCCCGAATCCGTGCCTCGCCGGCTCGACCGCGGCGGCACCGCCTTTGCAAACCTGTGAGGGCATGGCGCATCTCGGGCTATCAGCCGGACACGGCGCTCACTCTTTTCTGCGAACCCTCGTGGTGTTCGCCACTGTTGCCGTGGCGGGGATGGCGCTCCTCCCTGAAACGCCGGCGCACGCCGGCGTGGGGAAGGACCCCGCCACGGCATACGCGCCTGCTGCCGTCGCCGCATCCGCGGCGGCGGCCCAGTCGTCCGACGTGAAGACCTTCGCCGTCGTGGCGAAACGCTTCACGTTCGAACCGGCCACCATCGAAGTGTCGGTCGGCGACCAGGTGCGCCTCGTCGTCACCTCCGCCGACGGCGTGCATGGTGTCGGCATCCGCAAGTTCAAGGTCAACACGCTCGTGCCGCGCGGCGGTAAGCCGGTGACCATCGATTTCACGGCCAGCGAGGCCGGGACCTTCCCCATCGTCTGTTCAGAAGCTTGCGGTGACGGGCACGCGGATATGCGCGGCTCGCTCGTCGTCGCCTCCAAGTAACGTCCTTCATCCTCGAGGTCAGAGTCCCCATGCGACATCTGCGGTTGTTCGTGTGCGCCGTGCCCCTGGTGCTGTTCAGCGTCGGTTGCGACGAAAAGTTGTCGGATCTCACCGGTCCGACGCCGGATCTGCAGCCGACGATGAGCAGCATCACGGCCCAGATCTTCACGAATGCGGATTCGAGCGGCCGGCGCGCCTGCAGCGGCTGCCACACCGACGTCGGCCGTACGCCGGCCGCGGGCCTGAATCTCAAGGATGCCGCGACGGCGTATGCCGCCCTCGTCGGCCGCCCGAGCGCCCGCAAGGCCGGGGCGACGTTCGTGGTGCCCGGCGACGCCGACGGCAGCTACCTGGTGCAGAAGCTCGAGGGCCGCACCGACATCGTCGGCGTCCGCATGCCGCTCGGTGGTCCCTATCTGACCGACGGGCAGATGCTCGTGGTCCGTCGCTGGATTCAGTCCGGCGCCAAGAACGACTAGGGCTGCGGCCCGTCCACAACAGGAGCACAACGTGAAGGCAGCCATCACACGACTTCCGCTCGCACTGACCATGGCGCTCGCCGTGGGCGTCACCCCGGCCCTGGCCAGCGATCCGCCCGCCGCCCCGAAGGCGCCGGCCGCTACGGCGACGCCCGCCGACGAGACCACCACCGCGGCCGAGGCGCAGGACGACGATCCGGACATGGACGTCAACCGCGCCCAGCCCGATTTCACGATCGTGAACCTCCCCACGACGCTGCGCCTGCCGGCGCGCAAGGGAGCGTTCCGCATCACACACCGCTTCGGACGCCCGCTCGGCGAGGGCAGCCTGACCGACCTGCTGGCCGATGGCCTCGGCACCGACAACGGCGCGGTCATCGGCTTCGAGTACCGCTTCGGCATCCTGAAGGCCACGCAGGTGGTGTTCCACCGCACGAACAACCGCACCATCCAGTTCATGCTCCAGCGCGAAATCAAGGGGCAGACCGAGGACTTCCCCATCGGTATCAGCGTCTTCGGCAGCGCCGAGGGCACGAACAACCTCCAGGACAGCTATTCACCGGCGCTCGGTGTGCTGCTGTCGCGCGAGGTGTCAGACCGCGCGGCCGTCTACGTCGAGCCCTTCTGGGTGAACAACACCAATCCGCTGCCGGAGGAACTGGTCGATGACAACAGCTCGCTGCTCGTCGGTCTCGGCGCACGGCTCCGCTTCACGAACAGCCTCTACGGGGTGTTCGAACTCACCCCGCGCGTGAACGGCTTCGATCCAGGCAAGACGCAGGTCGGCGCCGGCATCGAGATGCGCGCCGGCGGCCACAGCTTCCAGATCAACGTCGGCAACGGCTTCGGCACGACGTTCGGCCAGATCGCCCGCGGCGGCAACGACGACTGGTATCTGGGCTTCAACATCTCACGCAAGTTCTTCTGATTCAGCGCGTCCGTTCGACTCCACGGGCCGTCCGCCGCCAGGCGTGACGGCCCGTGTGTCATTGTCGGCACGCAGCCGAGGTAACCTTGTTGCGCGACCGCCGGTCCGAAGTGGTTGAGGAGTTCGCCCTATGTCACTGCCCCGCACGCTCGGCGTTCTGATTCTCGCGGCCGCCACTGCCGCCTGTGGTGGTGGCGGTACGCCCTCGGGGCCGTCTGGCGGCACGTCAGGCGGCGGCACCTCTGGTGGTGGCACGGGCGGCACCGGCGGCGCGACGTCGAGTGCCACGATCACGATCGGCTCGAACGGCGTGGCGACGCCGAACGCCGTGACCATCACGCAGGGCGGACGCGTCACCTTCGTGAACAACGACTCGCGCTCGCACGACATGTCGTCGGATCCGCATCCGAGCCACGAAGACTGCCCGCCGCTCGAGCAGGTGGGGTTCCTCTCGCCCGGACAGTCGAAGACGAGCGGCAACCTCAACACCGTGCGCGTCTGCGGCTTCCACGATCACAACCTGCCGACGGTGACCGGCCTCCAGGGCCGCATCACGATCGTGGCGCCGTAGCGCGGCGGGCCACCGACACAGCGTTGAACGCTCGTTCAACGCTGTGCTAGAGTGGCGACGTCCGGCGCCCAGCCGGCCCTTCGCCCATGGCCCCCGCTCCGACCCTCGCCAGCGCCGACCGCCGTATCGAGATCCTGAAGAGCGCGGCCGCGGCCTTCCGCCGCCGCGGCTATCACGGCGCGAGCGTGGACGAAATCGCCAGCGCGCTCGAGATGACGAAGGGGAATCTCTACTACTACTTCCGCAACAAGGAAGAGATCCTCTACGCCTGCCACGAATACTCGCTCGACGTGCTGCTGGCGCTGCTGGACGACGTCCGCGCCGACGCCTCGACGCCCGACCAGAAACTGCGCCGGCTGATCCTGGCCTTCGTGCATCTGCTGCTCGACGAGTTGCAGGCCACGGCCCTCACGATCGATCTGCAGGCGCTGTCGCCGCCGCTGCTGCGCAAGATCATCGCCCGCCGCGACGCGTTCGATCGCGGCCTGCGCGAGATCATCCAGCAGGGCATGGACGCCGGCACCTTCGCGCCGGGCAATCCGAAGATGGTCGCCTTCGCCGTGATGGGCGCGGTGAACTGGATCACGAAGTGGTACGACCCGGCCGGACCGCTGACCTCGGAGGCCATCGGCCAGGCCTTCGCCGACTATCTCGTGGGCGGCCTCACGCGCATGCCCGGCGAGCCCGCGCCGCCGCTGCCGCCACCGGCGCGCTGAGCGCTAGTCCGCCGTCTCGCCCGGCTTGAGCGCGAGCACCTGGATACCCGAACCGTCGAGATGATGCTCGAGCGCCTGCGGCGTGCCGGTGAGCAGCGGAAACGTGCCCCAGTGCATCGGCACCACCTGCCGCACGCCCAGCCAGCGCGCCGCGATGGCCGCGGTATCGGGCCCCATCGTGAACCGGTCGCCAATCGGCAGGAAGGCGATGTCGGGACGATAGAGCTCGCCGACCATCTTCATGTCGCCGAAGAGCGCGGTATCGCCGGCGAAGTAGATCGTCTGGCCGTTCTCGAGACGCACGACGAAGCCTGCCGGCTCGCCGAGGTAGGTCAGGTCGTCGAAGCTGCTGCTGTGCCGCGCGTCGGTCATCGTGATGCGCAGGCCGCGCAGCTCGATCGTGCCGCCCTTGTTCATCGGCTCGAGACGGGTGACGCCCTTCGCGCCGAGCCACGACGTGATCTCGTAGATGCCCACCACGGTGGCGCCGGTGGCCTTCGCGACGGCGGCAGCGTCCCCCGTGTGGTCGCTGTGGCCGTGAGAAAGAAGGACGAGATCGGCCGCCGTCGGAGTCTTTCCGGCCGGAAAACTGGGGTTGCCGGTGTACCAGGGGTCGAAGAGCACGGTCAGCCCCCCGGGGGTCTTCAGCGAAAAGGCGCTGTGCCCCAGCCACGTGATTGCCAGGCGTCCATCGGTCATGGCAGGAGTATGCCATTCCAGCCCGGCCGCAGCCACGCGCGGTCCGCTACGGTAAACTGAAGGGGTGGAAGCGCCACTGACATTCATCAAACCGCGCGAGCCGAAGCCCGACTGGCTGAAGGTCCGGGCGCCCGGGTCGGAGAACTACCTCCGCCTCAAGGGCATCATGCGCGACCTCAAGCTCAACACGGTCTGCGAGGACGCCCACTGCCCCAACATCGGCGAGTGCTGGCACCACGGCACGGCCACCTTCATGATCCTGGGCGACGTCTGCACGCGCGCCTGCGCCTACTGCGCGGTGAAGCACGGACGGCCGCCCACGCTCGACCTCGACGAACCCGTGCGCGTGGCCGAGGCGGCGACGGCGATGCGGCTCAAGTATGCGGTCGTGACGTCGGTCGATCGCGACGATCTGGCCGACGGCGGCGCGTCGATCTTCGCCGGCACGATCCGCGAGATCAAGGCGCGCATGCCCGAGTGCCGCGTCGAGGTGCTCATCCCCGACTTCAAGGGTGAGGAAGCGCCGCTGCGCACCGTGCTCGGCGCCGGCCCCGACATCCTCAACCACAACACCGAGACCGTGCCGCGGCTGTACCGGATGGCGCGCTCCGGCGGTAAGTACTCGCGCTGCCTCGAGCTGCTCGAACGCGCCACCGCGATTGCGCCGCACATCCCCACGAAGACCGGTCTCATGGTCGGGCTGGGCGAGGAACACGATGAGCTGGTGCAGGTCTTCCGCGACCTGCGGAAGGTTGGCGTGGCGATTCTCACGCTGGGCCAGTACCTGCGGCCGTCGGCCGATCACGCGCCGATGACGCGGTATTACCATCCGGATGAGTTCGCAGAACTGAAGCGCATCGCACTCGGTCTCGGCTTCGTGCACGTCGAAGCCGGCCCGCTCGTGCGGAGCTCGTATCACGCGCACGAGCAGGCCGATGCGGCCGCGCTGGCGGCGGCATCGCGCTAGACACGCAGTATTTTCCTGCGGGCGCTGCAGTACAATCCCGCGTCATCGCCTCGATGACGCGCCTCGTCCGTCGTCTGATTGCCTGCGTCTCGCTCGTCGCCGCGTGCGCCTGCGGCGGCGCCGGCACGCCCGCGCCGGCGGCCCCGGACGCCGCCCTCATCGCCGCCACCAACACCGCCGTCGGCCACATGGGCCGCTACGACTTCCAGGCAGCCATCGATGTGCTGCGGCCGCTCACGGCCACGCACCCGGCCTCGGGCGAAACCACCTTCAACCTCGCCGTCGCGCTCATCAACCGGCAACGCCCCGACGACGCGGCCGAAGCCGAATCGCGGCTGCGCGCCGTGCTCGACCATCCGGCCGTGGGCACACGCGCGCGGTATGCGCTCGGCCTGCTGCTGCTCTATCAGGGCCGCGATGCGGAGGCGTTCCCACTGCTCTCGGCCGTGGCGACGGCGGTGCCCGCCGATCCCTTCCCCGCCTACTTCGCCGGGCAGGCCCGCCTCGGGGCGGCCCCGGCCGACGCGCTGCCGTGGTTCGAGAAAGCGCGCACGCTCGATCCGCTGCTGCGCAGCGCCAGCTACGGCGTGTTCCAGGCCGAACAGCGCGCCGGACGCCAGGCGCAGGCCACGGCGGCGCTCGCCGTCTTCGAATCGCTCGACACCGACCCGCGCGCGCGCATGGCGGAGTTCAAGTACACGCGCATGGGTCCGCTCGCCGAAGCGATGTTCGTCGAAGCGCCGGTCGCGCCAGCACCTCGGCCCGCGGGAGCCCTCTTCGAACGCGAGACCGTGCTGCAGTCGCTGCCCCAGGCGCCGGCCGGCGTCAGCCTCACCGTGGCCGACATCGACGGCAACGGCGCGCTCGATCTCTTCGCGGCGAACGCCGTCAGCGGCGCCACGCCGAACGTGGTGCTGCGGCGGAGTGCGACGACCTGGACACGCGACGACCGGCATCCGCTCGCGGCGGTGGCGGGCGTGCGCGCGGCCCTCTGGGGTGACCTCGACAACGACGGCCGCCTCGACGCGGTGTTCGTGCGCGGTAGCGGCGCCACGGCCGTGTGGCGGCAGACCGCGCCTGGCACATGGCAGGACGTCACGGCCGCGAGCCGCGCCACGACGCGCGGCGTGGACGCGGTCGACGGCGCGCTCGTGGACGCCGACCACGACGGCGACCTCGACATCTGGCTGACGAACGCGCGCGGCCCGAACGTGCTCTTGAACAACAACGGCAACGGCACCTTCCGCGACATCGCGGGAGCGGCCGGCGTGGCCGGCGACGGTCGTCCGTCGCTGGGCGCCGTCTTCACGGACCTCGACGCGGACCGCGATCACGACCTCGTCGTGCTGAAGGCGACGCCGCCGCACGAAGTGTTCCTGAACGATCGTGTGTGGCAGTACCGGCGCGATTCCCGGCCGGCCGCCTTCCTCGCCGCGCCACACGATGCGGCGCTCGCGGCCGATCTCGACGCCAACGGACGCCCCGAGCTGTACACGACGAGCGTCCGCGGGCTCGAGCGCTGGACGGGCGATGCGGACGGCACGATGCGCGCGGACCTGCTGGCGCCGCTCGTCCGCGACACCGCGCAGCGCGCGCAGCTCGCGCTCGCCGACATCGACGGCGATGGCACCTTCGAAGTGCTCGTGGCTTCCGCGCGCACGTGGGAGGCCTATGCCATGCGGCCCGCCGGTACCGCCACCGCCGTGGCGGACGGTGGCACGGACGCCGTTGCGTGGACGCCGGCGACGCTCGACGCCGCGCGCGGGCCGTCGGTCGTCGGACTCACCGCCGCGGGTCTCGTCGCCTGGGCGCCTGGACAAGGCCGACACACGTTCGCCGCCATCTCCACGACGGGCCGTTCGCAGTCGAGCGATCAGCGGCGCTCGAACGTGTCGGGCGTCGGCACGAAGGTCGCCGTGCGCACCGAGTCCCGCTGGACGGCGTTCGACACGGTGAGTCTGCAGTCGGGCGGCGGCCAGAGCCAGCAGCCGGTCGCCGTGGGCCTCGGGGGCGCGGCGCACGCCGATCTCGTGTCGCTCGTCTGGTCCGACGGCATTCTGCAGTCGGAGCTGCGGCTCGAGGCCGGCCGGGTGCACGTCATCGAAGAGACCCAACGGCAGCTCTCGAGCTGCCCGGTGCTCTTCGCGTTCGACGGCACGACGACGCGCTTCGTGACCGACATCCTCGGCGTCGGCGGCATCGGCTTCTTCGAGCGGCCCGGCGTCTACAGCGAACCGTTCCCCCGCGAGCACGTGCTGCTGCCCGAGGGCGTCGCGCGCGAGACCGGCGGACGCTACCGCCTCGTCGTTGGCGAGCCGATGGAGGAAGTGGCCTACCTCGACCAGCTCGCGCTCGCCGCTTACGATCTGCCGCCCGGCTGGCAGATGGCGCTCGACGAGCGGAAGGCAATCGCCGGCGCACTGCCCACCGGCGCGCCGATCTTCTTTCGCGAGGAACGTCTGCCGGCGCGCGCGGTGAACCACCGCGGCGACGACGTCACGGCGCGCGTGCTGACGGCGGATCAGGTGGCGCCCACGCCGGGCACGGCCGACCCGCGCTTCATCGGCCGCACGAGCCGACACACGCTGGAGCTCTCATTCGAGCAGCCGGTTGACCGCGGCCCCGGCCGTCCGGTGCTCATGGTCGATGGCTGGGTGGAGTATCCCTACGCGCAGACGGTGTTCGCCGCATGGCAGGCGGGCGCCGCCTTCGAGCCCCCGACGCTCGAAGCGCGCGGCCGTGATGGCCGCTGGCGGGTCGTGGCACCGGACTTCGGGTATCCGGCCGGCATGCCGCGGCGCATGACGCTGCCGCTGCCGCCGCTGCCGGCCGGCACGACGGCGCTGCGCCTCACGACGTCGCAGGAGATCTACTGGGACCGCGTGGCGCTCGTCTACGACGAGCCGCTGCCTGCGCCCGCGGTGCATGAGCTGCCGCTCGCCGTGGCGACGCTCCGGGAGTCGGGCTTCGCGCGCCGCACGACCGGACCACAGCGCACGCCCGCCTACGATTACGACCGTCGCGCCCCGCTCTGGGACACGCGTCACCCGCGCGGCTGGTACACGGCCTTCGGTGACGCCACACCGCTCGTGGCCGCGGCCGACGACGCGCTCGCCATCATCGGCCCCGGCGAGGAAGTCATGGTCGAGTTCACGGCGCCACCCGCCGCGCCGCCCGCCGGCTGGACGCGCCGGCTGGTGCTGCGCGCCCGTGGCTGGTGCAAGGACATGGACCTCTACACGCGTGACAGCGAGACCGTGTCGCCGCTGCCGGGCGATGACACGGCGGCGCGCACACGCCTTCACCGCGCCTACAACACGCGCTTCGAGAGCGGACGATGAGCGGCACGCCGGCGCGTCCCCCCGTCATCAGCGGCCCCGCGCGCCTGCTGCTGCGCGCGGTCTACGTGCTCGTCGGCGTGCTCACCGCCTCGGCGATCTACCTCGGCGCCGTGACCGCCGCGGACTGGCTGCGCGGCACGAGCCACCAGGGCTACGTGTATCAGTGGGCCCTCATCACCCACCTCGGCGTGGGCCTGCTCGTGCTGCTGCCCTTCGTGCCCTTCGCGGTCGCGCACGGTCTGGCCGCGCGCGCCCACCCGAATCGCCGCGCGGCCCGCGTGGGCTACCTGCTCGCGGCGCTGGCGGCGGTGGTGCTCGCGACCGGCATCGCCCTCATGCGCGTGGCGGGCATCGAACTCCGTCAGCCACTTGCGCGCAACGTCGTCTACTGGCTGCACGTGGTCGCGCCGGTGGCGGCCTTCTGGGCCTTCCGCCTGCACCGCCGCCGCGGCCGCCGGCTCGAACCGGCGGCCGTCTGGACGTGGAGCCTCGTCACCGCCACTGCCGTCGCGCTCACCGCCGTGATCGATCTGCGCGTGAGCCGTCAGCCGGACCCACCCGGCGAGCAGACGTCGTTCCTGCCGTCGTTCGCGCAGACCTCCACCGGCCGCACCATCGAGGCCGAGGCGCTCATGCGTGACGACTACTGCGCCGAGTGCCACGAGGACGCCCACACCGGCTGGCTCTCGAGCGCGCACCGATTCAGCTCGTTCAACAATGCCGTCTATGCCGCCAGCGTGAAGGAGACGCGCAAGGTGATGCTGGCCCGCGACGGCACGGTCGACCCGAGCCGCTGGTGCGCCGGCTGCCACGATCCGGTGCCGCTCTTCTCCGGCGCGTTCTCGCGCGCCGACTTCGACACCGAGCGGGATCCCACGTCGCAGGCCGGCATCACCTGCACCGCCTGCCACGCCATCGACCGCGTGAACAGCACACGCGGCAACGGCGACTACACGATTCAGGAGCCGCAGCACTATCCGTTCGCCTTCAGCGCGAGTCCGGCGCTGCGCGCGCTCAGTCAGCAGCTCATCAAGGCCAAGCCGGCCTTCCACAAGGCGACGTTCCTGAAGCCGCTGCACCGCACGGCGGAGTTCTGCTCCACCTGCCACAAGGTGCACATCCCCGGCGCGCTCAACGACTACAAGGAGTTTCTGCGCGGCCAGAACCACTACGACAGCTTCATCCTGAGCGGCGTCTCGGGCCGCGGCGCGCGCGCTTTCTACTACCCGCCGCAGGCGCAGGATCGGTGCGCCGGCTGCCACATGCCGCTGCAGACCTCGCGCGACTTTGGCGCCCGGCCCTTCGACGCCACCGGCGCGCTGCAGATTCACGACCATCGCTTCACCGGCGCCAACACCGGCCTGCCGCACCTGCGCGGCGACGCCGCCACGGTGGCGGCGCAGCAGGCGTTCCTCGACAAGGTGGTCACGCTCGATCTCTTCGGCGTGCGCGAGGGCGGCACGATCGACGGCCGCCTCATCGGCCCACTCGACGCCAACGCCCCGCGGCTCACGGCGGGCGCACGCTACCTCACCGAACTCGTCGTACGCACCCGCAAGGTGGGCCACCACTTCACGCAGGGCACCGCCGACTCGAACGAAGTGTGGGTGCAGGTCACGGTGAAGGCGGGCGGCACGGTCGTCGGCCAGAGCGGCGCGCTCGCCCCGGACGGCCGCGTCGATCCGTGGGCGCACTTCACGAACGTCTACATGCTCGATCGCGAAGCACGGAAGGTCGACCGCCGCAACGTGCAGGACATCTACGTGCCGCTCTACGACAAGCAGATCCCGCCCGGCGCCGCACAGGTCGTGCACTACGCCTTCGAGGTGCCGCGTGGCACGACCGGTCCAATCACGATCGAAGCCACGCTGCTCTACCGCAAGTTCGACCTGACGATGATGCGCTTCGTGAAGGGCGACGACTACCGGATGGACCTGCCCGTCACCACGATCGCAACGGCGGCCGCGAGCTTTCCGGGCCGGCCCGACACCGCCAACGCGCAGCCGGCATGGGAACGCTGGAACGACTACGGCATCGGCCTGCTGCTTGAAGGCAACGCCGGCAGTGACAAAGGCGAATTGCGGCAGGCGGAAGCGGCGTTCGCCGAGGTTGAGCGGCTCGGCCGGCCCGAGGGACCGCTGAACCTGGCGCGCGTGCTCCACAAGGAAGGCCGCCTCGACGAGGCCGCACAGGCGCTGCGGCGCGCCGCCACGGCCGGTGCGGCGCCGTGGACGGTGGCGTGGATGAACGGCCTCGTGAACAAGGAGAACGGCCACCTCGACGAGGCCGTCGCCAACTTCACGGCGGCGCTCGAGGCCACGTCGCCCGAACTCGCCGCCCGCGGCTTCGACTTCCGCCGCGACTACGAGGTGCTGAACGAACTGGGCCTGACGCTCTTCGAACGCGCCAAGCAGGAACGTGGAGCGGCCCGGGCCGGCGCGCGGCGTGCGCTGCTCGACCGCGCCGTCGCCGTCTTCGAGCGCACGCTCGCCATCGACAGCGAGAACGTGACGGCGCACTACGCCCTGGGCGTCATCCACGCCGAACTCGGCGACGCCACCCGCGCCGCCCGCCACCGCAACGCGCACCTGCGCTACACGGCCGATGAACAGTCGCGCTCCCGGGTCATCGCCCGGCACCGGGCCACGCATCCGCCGGCCAACCACGCCGCGCAGTCGGTCGTGATCTACGATCTGCAACGAAAGGATCCGCCGCCGGCCACGCCGGCCGCGCGCCCCACCCTGCCGTGAGCACATCCACCCGTCCCTCGCGCCTGCACCTCGCGGCCCTCGCCCTCGCCGCCGTGGGCCTGGGCATCTGGATCGCGCGCCGGGCGCCGACCGCGCCGGTCTCGTCGGGCCCGGCCGCCAGCGAACGCGCCGCCACCACGGCCCCGCCGGCCCGCTTCAGCGACATCACCGCCGAGGCCGGCCTCGGCGCCTTCGAGCGCATGAACGGCGCCACCGGCGAGAAGCTGTTGCCGGAAACCACGGGCGGCGGCGGCGCCTTCGTGGACGTGGACAACGACGGCGACCTCGACATCGTGCTCGTGAACGGCCGCGCCTGGCCGTGGACGTCTGGCGGCGGCGCCGCGCCCCGCTCCACGGTCGTGCTCTACAGGAACGATGGCGCCGGCCATTTCACCGACAGCACGGCCGCGGCAGGACTCGCCGTGCAGCGCTACGGCATGGGCATCGCCGCCGGTGACTTCGACAACGACGGCTGGACGGATCTCTTCATCACCGCGGTGGGCCAGAACGTGCTGCTCGAGAACGTCGGCGGACGCTTCCACGACATCACCGCCAGGGCCGGGGTCGCCGGCCGAGCCGACCAGTGGAGCACGTGCGCGACGTGGTTCGACGCCGACAACGACGGCGACCTCGACCTGTTCGTCTGCAACTACGTGCGCTGGTCGCGCGATCTCGACCGCGCGCAGGACTTCAGCCTGGCGGGCGTGGGCCGCGCCTACGGGCCGCCGCGCAACTTCGCCGGCACGGCGCCCTTCTTCTACGTGAACGAGGGTGATGGCCGCTTCACCGAACGCGCCGCCGCGGCCGGCCTCGTCGTGCACGATCCGGTCACGAAGACACCGGCCGCCAAGTCGCTCGGCGTGGCGCTCACCCACCTCGACGACAACCGCTGCCCCGATCTCGTCGTCGCCAACGACACCGTGCGCAACTACGCCTTCCGCAACCGCTGCGATGGCACGTTCGAGGAGGTGGGCACGACGATCGGACTCGCCTACGACGGCTACGGCAACGCGCGGTCGGGTATGGGCATCGACATCGCCGATGTGCGCGACGACGGCGCGCCGGTGATTGCCGTGGGTAACTTCGCCAATGAGATGACGGCCATCTTCGCCCGGCAGGCGTCCGGACAGTTCGTGGACGAAGCCATCGCGAGCGGCGTCGGCGCGGCCAGCCGCGCGCACCTCACGTTCGGCGTGCTCTTCGTGGACTACGACCTCGATGGCCGCGACGATCTCCTGACGATCAATGGACACGTCGAAGACCAGATCGCCCTCGTGCAGAAGAGCCAGACGCACGCGCAGCCGGCCGGGCTCTACTGGAACGCCGGCCCTGACGCCGCAACGACCTTCGTGCCGGTGACGGACACCGGCGCGCTCGCGACACCGATCGTGGGACGCGGCGGCGCGTATGGCGACATCAACGGCGATGGCGACCTCGACCTGCTGCTCGTGCCGGCGACCGGTCCGGCGAAGCTGCTGCGCAACGACGTCGCCGCGCGGCGCTGGTTCCGGCTGCGGCTCGTGGGCACGTCTAGCCCGCACGACGCCGTCGGCGCGGTCGTGGAGGTGACGAGCGGCGGCCGCACGCGCCGCAAGGTCGTGAGCCCCACGCACGGATACCTGTCGCAGTCGGACGCGGCGCTGACCTTCGGCCTCACCGGGGGCGAGACGGCCGACACGATCCGCGTGACGTGGCCGCGCGGCGCCGTGCAGACGCTCTCAGGCGTTCCGCTCGGCCAGACGACGACGATTACCGAGGCGCAGTAGCGGCAGCCGGGCGCGGCGTGCCCGTGCCCTGCCGGAGCGTCACGACGGCATCGACGCCGAACGGCCCGAAGCGCTCCATCACGCCGCCCGGCCAGGTCACGTCCACCGCATCGATGCCCGTGGCCGCACCAACGCCAAGGTGCACGCGCGGATCGTTCGCCGCGAGATAGCTGTAGCCGCTGCGCACGTCGCGCCGCCAGGCGCGTCCGCCGGTCGTCACGTCGAGGCGCGCGCCGAGGGCGTCGCCTCCCTGCGCGGTCTTCACGGCAAACTGTGCCCAGTGGCCACGCGACGCCACGACATTCCGCAGCAGGTAGGGCGCGGCGTCACGGTTGGCGACGAGCACGTCCACGCCGCCGTCGTTGTCGATGTCGCCGAAGGCGGCGGCGCGGCTCGTGGCGACGAGCGGCGCGGCGGTGCCGCCCCGTGGCATCACCTCCTCGAACTTCGCGCCAGACACGCCGCGAAAGAGCAGGTTCGGCTCGGCATACGGATCGTTTGAGAACGTCTCGCCCTGCAGGCCCACGCGGCCATTCGCTTCGTAGAGGTCGAGCCGGCCGTCGTTGTCGAAGTCCACCATCGCCATGCCGAAGCGCGTGTAGCGGCGGCTGGCCACCCGCAGCCCGGCCATCGTCGTGGCATCGACGAAGAAGGCGCCGTCGTTCCGGAAGAACGAGTCGGACTCGGAATCGAGATTCATCACGAGGAGGTCGTTGTCGCCGTCGTCGTCCGCATCGGCAGCATGCACGCCCATGCCGGCCTTCGGCGCGCCGTCCTGATCGATGGCCACGCCGCGCGCCAGCGCCGCGTCGATGAAGCGCGCGCCGCCCTGATTGAGCCACAGGTGATTCGGCGTGCCGTCGTTGGCCACGAAGAGGTCGACGCGGCCATCACCGTTCACGTCGTCGGCCACAACCCCGAGGCCGTTGCCGCGGGCCGTCGTGAAGCCGGCCGCCGCCGACACGTCGCGGAACACGCCCTGCCCGTCGTTCAGGAACAGCAGGTCGCTCGTCGGCGCGTCGTAGTTCTTCGGGCTGCAGAAGTCCACGCGGCCCGTGAGGCTGAAGCACTGGCGCTCGCGCGCCGGTTCCCAGGCGAGATACCGCGTGACGAAGAGATCGAGGTCGCCATCGGCCTCGGCGTCGAAGAACGTCGCGCTCGTGCTCCAGCCCGCTCCGGCCACGCCGGCTTTGGCGGTCACGTTCGTAAAGACACCGCGGCCGTCGTTCTGCAGGAGGACGTTGGCCCCGAGGTTCGTGAGGTAGACGTCCACGTCGCCGTCGTTGTCCACATCGCCGGTGGCGACGCCCATGCCGTAGCCGGCCACGTCCACGCCACTGCCGGCCGTGGCGTCGGTGAAGTGACCACGGCCGTCGTTGCGGAAGAGCCGATGCCGGGGCCCGCGATCGTAAGCGCCAAGCGTGCCGCTCTGCACGAGCAGCGCATCGAGGTCACCATCGCCGTCCATGTCGAAGAGCGCGGCGCCGCCGCCCATGATCTCCGGCAGCCGGTAG
>JAEUQR010000101.1 GCA_016789705.1 Acidobacteriota bacterium | reverse complement strand
GCCAGCACCGACTGGTTCGATGTGCATTCGGTGGCGCCGGGCGTCTTCGCCCTGGTGGAGTCGCGGCAGCAGCAGGAAGTGATCTCGTGGCTCATCCTGGGCACGACGCGCGCGCTGCTCTTCGACACCGGGATGGGTATGCGTCCGCTGCAGCCGGTGGTGGCGCAGCTCACGACACTTCCGGTGACCGTGCTGAACTCCCACACCCATCTCGATCACGTGGGCGGAAACGCCGAGTTCACCGACGTGCGCGCCATCGATCACGTGTTCACGCGCCGCAACATGAGCGGCAAGACGCACACGCAGGTGGCGGCTGAAGTGTCGCCCGAGGCGCTCTGTGGCAACACGGCGGTGGGCTTCGATACCGCGGCCTACCGCACGCGGCCGTGGACGTCCGCGGGTGCGCTCCGTGGCGGCGACACGTTCAACCTGGGCGGACGCACGATCGACGTCATCGCCGTGCCGGGCCACACGCCCGATGCGATCGCGCTGCACGACCGCGCCGCGGGACTGCTGTGGACGGGCGACACGTTCTACGCCGGCCCGATCTGGCTCTTCATGCCCGAGACGGACCTGGATGCGCATCTTGCGTCAATCACCCAGCTCGCCGCCCTCGCGCCGTCGCTCACACGTGTGCTGCCGGCACACAACACGGTGGTGGCCGCGCCCTCGATGCTCGTGAGCGTGCGCGATGCCATGCGGGCGATTCGCGCCGGCACCGTCACCGGCACCACACCTGCGCGCGGTCAACGCGTATTTTCGTTCGAAGGCTTTTCCGTGCTCGTGTCAGACACCACGGTGACGGCCTGGCAGACCAAGGCCAGATAACGAGAGGGCAACAGCCGCGGACTCCCACGACTCGGCATCAGTCCGCGTCTGCCGGACACGCGTTCGCTATACGCTTGCAGACCCGAGGCCGATGATGCACATCACGAATCGCGCACTTGTTCATGGATCGCTCGTCGCCGCGGCGCTGACCGCAGTCGCCATCGCACGCGCGGGCGCCGCCACGCAGCCGGCCGGGTCAGGTGCGGCAGCACCGATCGCAGCGCGCCTGCAGTACATCGCCAACGCCAGCGTGCTCGTGACCCACGGCGATACCAAGGTGGTGTTCGACCCGCTCTTCCGGAACGATTTCGGGCAATACCGGCTGGTGGCGCCGCAGACCGAGCGAGCCCTCTTCGAGGGCGCGGCGCCCTTCGACGGACTGGACGCGGTGTTCGTGAGCCACTACCACGAAGACCATTTCTCTGCCGTGGACGTGCTGCGACTGCTCGAAGCCCGTCCTGCACTGCGGCTCTTCGCGCCGGCCCAGACCGTGGCCGGTATGCGCGAGGTCTCAGCCGCGCGCCTGGTCGCCGTGCAGTCGCGTGTGCATGCGATCGCGCTCGCCTATCGAGACACACCGGTCACGCTCGAACAAGGCGCGCTGGTGGTAGAGGCCGTGCGCGTTCCGCATTCGGGCTGGCCTGCCCGCCAGCAGGACACGGAGAACATCGCCTTCCGGGTGACGCTCGATGGCGCCACCACCGTGGTGCACCTTGGGGATGCGGACACGAGCGACGCACACTTCGCGCGCGACGGCGCGTACTGGGGACGACGCCGCACGGACGTGGCCCTGCCGCCGTACTGGTTCTTCACGAACGACGAGGGACGCCGGGTGCTGAACACGCGCCTGAACGCCGCGCGGTCCATCGGCGTGCACGTGCCGGCGAACGTACCGAGTCGTTCGGAGGATCGCGAGCAGGAGCTGCGCGGACACGAGCTGTTCACGACGCCGGGGGAGGTGCGCGAGATTCGCTAGCTGTCTTTGCTAAACACGTTGTTCATCCGGAGCGCTCTGCCAAGAATGGTGTTTCCACACAACCGTTCCGCGCAGAGGAGAGCCCCGGATGAAGCTTCATCGTAATGCCAAGAGCACCCCGTCGACCCGCCTGATCATGGTGCAACGCGTCCTGCACGAGGGCTGGAGCTACGCCGACGCCGCCGAGGGCTTCGCCGTCAGCGTCCGCACCGTGGCGAAGTGGGTCCGCCGCTTCCGCGACGGTGGCCTGGCCGCGCTCGAGGACGCGTCCTCACGGCCCGGACGGCCGCCGCATCAGACGCCGGCCGAGACCGTCACCGCCATCCGCGCGTGGCGCGAGACCTACTGGATCCCGGCGTGGCGGATCAGTCGCGCGGTGGGTGTGCCGACGTCGACCGTCGGCGCGTGGCTGCGCCGCCTGGGACTCAACCGGCCGCCGGTTGTCGCGGGCCCGCCGGTCCAGCGCTACGAATGGCCGCGCCCGGGTGACCTCGTCCATCTGGACATCAAGCCGCTTGGGCGCTTTCGCCAGATCGGGCACCGGATCCACGGCAATCCGCAGCAGGCGTCGCCCGGGGCGGGCTGGGAGTACGCGCACGTGGCCGTCGACGATCACTCGCGGGTCGCCTACGTCGAGGTGCTGGCCGCGCAGGACGGCGCGCACTGCGCCACCTTCCTCCAGCGCGCGATCGCGTGGTTTACGGCGCGCGGCATCACCTGTCACCGCCTGCTCACGGACAATGGCAGCGGCTACGTCTCGCGCGCCTTCCGTGACGCGTGTGCGCAGCTCCGGCTCGACCACCGGCGGACGCGGCCCTACACGCCGCGCACGAACGGCAAGGCCGAGCGCTTCATCCAGACCCTGCTGCGCGAGTGGGCCTACGCGCAGCCGTACGCCACCTCGCAGGTGCGACGCCAGGCGCTGCGGCCGTGGCTGCGGTACTACAACCGCCTCCGACCGCACGCCAGCCTGCGCTATCAGCCGCCCATCACTCGACTGCAGAGCGCCGCGTGATGAACAACGTGTTTGACTTCAACAGCTAGCGCACGCCGTGTCAGCGCAGCAGCGGCTTGTCGAGCGAGTCCCAGCCGTACGCGCTGGCTACGCGCGCTTCGATCTCGGCGATCACTCCGCCGCCGGCGTCGCCGTTGGTCATCACCACCACGCCGTAGCCCTTACGCACGTGGGCCACGAGCGAGCAGCGGAAGCCCCAGTTCGAGCCGCCGTGGGCAAAGTACCAACCCTGGCCACGCTGCTCCACGCCGAAGCCTACCGCGTAGGGCCCGGTGCCCACCGGCGCGGTCATCTCGCGCGCGGATGCCTGCGTCAGCACCTTCCCCTTCGCGCCTCGCGTGGCCTCCTGCACCTCGATCACCAGTCGCGCCAGATCGCTGGGCGTCGTCCATAACCCGGCGGCCGCCTGCTCGGGGTAGATGTGCCATGGCACGGCGCCGTGCGCACCCTGACCGTTGTGCGCGTGCGCGAGACGCGCGGCGCGCGACTCGGGCGGCGGCTGTTCGAACGAGCTGTCGGCCATGCCGAGCGGACCGAGCACACGCGATTGCATCAGGGCCGCGAAGTCTTCGCCGGTGACGTCGCCGATGACCAGCTGCATCAGCGTCACAGCGCCACCAGAGTATTTGTAGGCGGCATACGGCGGACGCGCGAACGTGACCTTGCCCACATTGGACGGCGACGCGCCGTCGAGAATCTGCACCACCGATGGACGCGGTGCTGCCGGCTCGTAGCCCGGGAAGCCGAAGCCGTCATCCGCACCCGAGGTGTGGCTCATGAGCGTGCGCGGCGTGACCGGCTGCTGACGCGTGAGCGCACCATCCGGTACGCGCCAGCCCTTGAGGTGCCGGTTCACGTCGTCGTCGAGGCCGAACCTGCCCTCCTGCACCAGCCGCATCGCCGCCAGCGCGGTCACGGGCTTGCTGATCGACGCGGCTTGAAACGGTGTGTCTGTGCGCACGGGCCGCCCGGTGCTGGCGTCCGCCACTCCGTACGCCTTGGCCCAGTCGATCTTGAAGTCGCGGATCACGGCCACACTCACGCCGGGCACGCGGAAGCGACGCATCACCTGGTCGAGCGTGAGGGCATCGAGCCCCTGCCGGTCGGGCAGCTGCGGGGCCTCGATGCGCGCGATCATCGCCGCGGCATCGGTGGACGGCTGTGCGAGCGCCGCGGCGGTGGCGAGGCCGGCGGCCAGGGCGAGCGCGAGGACGCTGGGAGTCGGGCGCATGCACCGCATGGTAGCGCGGCGCGGCCGTGCTACTCTGCGCGCCTGTCCGCTTTCTCCGGAGACCGACGTTGCGCATCAGCGACATGAACTGGATGCAGGTGCAGCAGTACCTGCAGCGCGACGATCGCGCCATCCTGCCGCTCGGCAGCACCGAACAGCACAGCTACCTGCGGCTGACCGTGGACTGCATCCTGCCCGAGCGCCTGGCGCTCGATGCGGCTGAGCCGCTCGGCATTCCCGTGTTTCCCGTGCTGCCCTACGGCGTGACGCCGTACTTCCGTGAGTTCCCCGGCTCGGTCTCGCTCAAGGTCGAGACCCATCTGCGCGTCGTAGCCGACATCCTCGACAGTCTGGCCCACAGCGGTTTCCGGCGCATCCTCATCGTGAACGGCCACGGCGGCAACAGCGCCGTGCAGCAACTGGCCGTGGAGTGGGCGGCGGATCATCCCGGCTGCCGCGTGCTCTTCCACAACTGGTGGAACGCGCCGCAGACGTGGGCGAAGGTGCAGGCGATCGATCCGGTGGCATCGCACGGCTCGTGGATGGAGAACTTCCCGTGGACGCGCCTGCCCGGCGTGACCGTGCCGGCCACGCAGCGGCCCATGGTGGACATGGCGCGCGTGCGCGCACTCGACCCGGTGGCGCTCAAGCAGTACCTCGGCGACGGCAACTTCGGCGGCTACTACGAGCGGCCCGACGACGAGGTGCTGGCGCTGTGGCAGGTGGCGGTGGAGGAAACGCGCGCGCTGGTCGACGGCACCTGGGGCGACGCCGCGTGAGCACGTCTTCGGCGCCGCGAACGCTCATCTGGGGCGCCGGGGCGATCGGCGGCACGCTGGGCGCGTACCTGGCCCGGGCCGGACGCGAAGTCACCCTCGTGGATACGGTGGCCGCGCATGTCGAGGCCATCGCGCGCGAGGGGCTTCGGATCACCGGCCCCATCGACACGTTCACCGTGCGTGTGCCGGCGTTCACGCCAGAGACGCTGCGCGGTACGTGGGACGAGATCATCCTCGCCACCAAGGCGCATCACACTGAGGCGGCGGTGCGGGCGCTGGCGCCGCATCTGTCTGCCAATGGCTACGTCGTGTCCGCGCAGAACGGGCTGAACGAGCTGGCGATCGCGGACGTTGTGGGCGCGTCGCGCACGGTGGGCGCGTTCGTGAACTTCGGCGCGGACTACCTGGAGCCTGGCGTGGTCCACTACGGCGGCCGCGGGGCCGTGGTGGTGGGCGAGATCGATGGCCGGGTTACGCCGAGAGCGACGGCGATTCGCGATAGCTGGCAGGCGTTCGACACGCGCGCCATCGTCACGCCGAACATCTGGGGCTACCTGTGGGGCAAGGAAGCCTACGGCGCGATGCTCTTTGCCACGGCGCTGACCAACGAGTCCATTGCGGATGCGCTGGCGATGCCCGCCTACCGCCCTGTGTACATC
Source organism: Acidobacteriota bacterium (assembly GCA_016789705.1). GTDB lineage: Bacteria > Acidobacteriota > Vicinamibacteria > Vicinamibacterales > UBA2999 > CADEFD01. The sequence goes on along the minus strand of JAEUQR010000101.1, from coordinate 5,141 downwards.
GCCCTCGCGCGCGAGATGCTGGCGGTAGCGGCGGCGCGATCCGTTGTTCCCGAGGCGTTCGACGGCTTCGATCCGCTCGCTTATAGCCCGTCCGCCCCGGCTGGCGCGGCAGAGGCTTCGCTCGACGCGCTGGTCGCGCACAACCGGAAGTCCGCCAAGTCGCACAGTGGCATCTGGCGCGATCTGGCCATCCGCAAGCGGCCCACCGAGGTAGACGCGCAGCTCGGCATCGTCCTGAGGCTCGCCGCCGAAGCGGGCGTGCCCGTGCCGCTCACCACGCGCCTGGTTGCGCTCATCCACGACATCGAGCGCGGCGAACGTCCGCAGGCGCTCGACACACTCGATACGCTGGCAGCCGCGCTGACCACCACGACACCCTCATGAATATCGGCTTCACCGGAAAGACCGCGCTTGTCACCGGGGCGGCGCACGGCTTCGGACGCGCCATCAGCCTGGCGTTCGCCACACGCGGCGCCCATGTGTGGGCCTGCGATGTGCTCGCCGATGAACTGCGCGAGACGGGGGCTCTCTGCCGGGCCGCCGGTGGTACTTGCCGCGCCGTGGTGCTCGACGTCCGCGACCGCGAGGCGGTGGAGGCCTGCGTGGCCGAGGCGACATCGGCCTCGGGACGCGTCGATGTGCTCGTGAACAACGCCGGCGGCGTGCTGGGGCAGGTGGGCCAGCCGCTCGAACTGGTGACACCAGACCAGTGGCAGGCGATCTTCGACGTGAACGTGACCGGCGCGTTCTACTGCGCGCAGGCGGTGGCGCCGGGCATGAAGGCGGCCCGTGCCGGACGCATCGTGAACATCTCGAGCGGCGCCGGCCTGGGCATCAGCCTCACCGGTATTCAGGCGTATGCCTCGGCGAAGGCCGCGCAGATCGGTCTCACCCGCCAGCTGGCGCACGAACTGGGCCCGTGGGGCATCACGGTGAACAACATCGCGCCGGGATTCGTGCGCTCGAACCCCACAACCGAACGGCAGTGGGCCTCGTACGGGGAAGAGGGCCAACGCGCACTCGTCGATCGCATCGCCCTCAAGCGGCTCGGCTCGCCCGACGACATCGCCCACGGCGTGCTCTTCTTCGCTTCTGAGTACGCCGGCTGGATTACTGGGCAGGTCATCTCGATCGACGGAGGCAAGTGATGCCGGTCGATCGACGGTCGCCAGTGATGGCCGGCGATGCGGTGCTCGACCATCTGCGCGCCGGGCACGAACGTGTGTTCGCGCGGCTGGTCGAGTTTGCGGCAATCCCCAGCATCAGCACTGATCCCGCCCATGCCGCCGACATCGCACGCGCGGCGCAGTGGGTCGCAGGAGAAATCGCCGCTGCCGGCCCCTTCACCGTGCGCGAGCTGCCCACGGGCGGCCACCCCGTGGTCTACGCCGAATGGCTCGGCGCGCCCGGACAGCCCACGGTGCTCGTCTACGGCCACTACGACGTGCAGCCGCCAGACCCGATCGACAAGTGGGTGAGCCCGCCCTTCACGCCCACCGTGCGCGACGGCCGGCTCTACGCCCGCGGCGTGTCAGACGACAAGGCGCCGATGCTCGTGCCAATTGCCGTGGCGGAGGCGTTCTTCGCCGTGGAGGGCCGGCTGCCGGTGAACGTGAAGCTGCTCTTCGAAGGCGAAGAAGAGATCGGCAGCGCGCACCTCGAACAGTTCATCCGCAGGCACGCCTCGATGCTCGCCGCAGATGTGGTCGTGTCTGCCGACGGCGCGATGTGGCGGCCGAGCGAGCCCTCACTCACGGTGGCGAGTCGCGGCCTGTGTGGACTCGAGCTCGTGCTGACGGCGGCCGGCAAAGACCTGCACTCGGGCCGGCACGGCGGCGGCGTGGCCAATCCGCTGCATGCGCTGGCCGCGCTCATCGCCTCGCTCCACGACGCCGAGGGCCGCGTGGCGGTCGAAGGCTTCTACGACGACGTGCAGGAGCTCACGGCGGACGAACGCGTGGCAATCGCCGCGCTGCCCTACGACGAGGCCGCGTACCTGGCGCAGATCGGCGCACCAGCGCTCGTGGGAGAACCCGGCTACACCACGCTCGAACGGCAGTGGACACGGCCAACACTCGAAGTGAACGGGATGTGGGGCGGGTATCAGGGGCCGGGGCAGAAGACGGTGATCCCCGCCGAGGCGCACGCCAAGATCACTTGCCGGCTGGTGCCGGTGCAGGACCCCTCGCGCGTGGCCGCGAGCGTGCAGCGGCATCTCGAGGCCCACGTGCCGCCCGGCACCCGCCTGACTGTGACGATTGCCGACCACGGCGCACGGGCCGCGCACATCCGCACCGACCATCCCGCACTCGCGGCTGCCGCGTCGGCGCTGCAGGCCACCTACGGCGTGCCGCCGCTCATCGTGCGCATGGGTGGCACGGTGCCGATTGCCGAGCTCTTCCAGACACATCTCGGTCTCGAGACGGTGTTCTTCTCGTTCTCCACGGCGGATGAAGACTTCCACGCGCCCAACGAGTTCTTCCGCATCCATCGGCTGCACGAAGGACTCGAGGCCTGGGCGCGCTACTGGCGGATCCTCGGCGAGGCACGGACATGACATCCGAATCGAACGACTCGGCCGGTGGCCGCCCGACCGGGCTCGCCGCGGCCGAAGCGCAGGTCGAGGCGCACAGCGCGTCGCTCAAAAAGGAACTGGGCGTACGTGACCTGGCGCTCACGCAGATCCTCTTCATCGTCGGGCTGACGTGGATCGGCGTGGCTGGCAAGCTCGGGCCCTCGCATGTGATCTTCTGGCTGCTGGCGCTGGTGCTGTTCTACCTGCCGTCCACGGCGGTCGTGATCTACCTGAACCGCCTGATGCCGCTCGAAGGCGGGCTGTATCAGTGGGCCAAGCTCGGCTTCAATCAGAACGTCGGCTTCCTGCTGGCCTGGAATCTCTGGCTCTACGTGATCGTCTTCACGTCGGAGATCGGGCTGCAGAGCGCGACGTATCTGTCGTACGCGCTTGGTCCAGACGCCGCGTGGCTGGCCGAGATTGGCTGGTTCGTCACACTGGCCTCGGGCCTGCTGCTGGCGTTGATGGTGGTCACATCAACGCTCGGGCTGTCCGTAGGCAAGTGGGTGCACAACACCGGCGGCATTTTCATGATCACGATCTTCGGTGCCATCGTGATCCTGCCGATCATTGGTCTCGCCACCGGCGCGCTCACCTCGTTCCAGCCGTTCCGCGCCGAGATGCCGGAGCTGACGCTGCTGAACCTGAACATCCTCGGCAAGATGGGCTTCGGGGCGTTGGGCGGCTTCGAATACATGGCGATTCTGGCGGGTGAAACCAAGGCGCCGGCGCGCTCCGTTACGCGGTCCGTGTTCATCGCGGCGCCAGTTATCGCGCTCATCTTCGTGTTGGGCACGAGCACGGTCGTGGCCTTCGTGCCCAACGAGCAGATCGACCTCATCGGACCGATCGCGCAGGTGCTGCGTGTGGGCTACGCGCCGTTCGTGTTCGTGACGCCGATTGTGACGCTGGCGATTCTGATGACGCTGGCTATGCGCGTGGGCCAGGCGAGCGTGGCCTTCACCGCCGTAACGCGCCTGCCGATGGTGGCGGGCTGGGACCACATGCTGCCACCGTGGTTCAGCCGCCTGCACCCCACCTACAAGACGCCGGTGAACTCGATTCTGCTCGTAGGCGCGACGTCGTTCGGCATCGCCGCGCTGAGCCTCGTGGGCGTGGGGCATGCCGAGGCGTTTCAGTTGCTGTTCAACGCCAGCGGCATCTTCTACGCGCTCTGCTACGTGGTGATGTTCGCGATTCCTCTCTTCGGCCTCCGCGATGTGTCGCCACGCCCGCCGCTCTGGCTGCGCCTGGCGTCGCTGAGCGGACTGCTCATGACCGTGCTCTACGTGGTGCTGTCGGTGTTCCCGATCATCAAGGTAGAGAGCGTGGCCACGTTCGCGCTCAAGATCACGGCCACGGTCGTGATCATGAACCTTGTAGGTGTGGGCATCCTGCTGGCGGCACGCCGCCGCGCTGGCCGCATCCGGTCCTGAGCTGGCGGGGGAACTCGCATTCACAAGCGATTCGGCCACACACAGTGATGTCTGGTAGCGTGTGTAGATGGCAACGAATATGGCCATCGACAACAAACTGCTCGACGAGGCATTGAAGGTCGGCGGCAGGGCCACGAAAAGAGAGACGGTCACCGAAGCGCTGCTGGAGTACATCGGTCGACGCAAGCAGGCGCGCATCGCTGAACTCTTCGGGACGATCGACTACGACCCGAAGTACGACTACAAGATGCAGCGACGCCGTCGATGAAGGTCCTCATCGAGCCGTCCGCATGGTCTCTCGCACTGCGCCGACGGGCGAGCGTTCGCTGACGAGCCGATCACATCCGAGGACTACGTGCGCGCGGCAGACTGCCTCAACATCTGCCGGGCGAAAGGTATTCAGGGCTCGAACACCGACTTCCTGACGTTCAGCCGCGTGCTGCCGGTGCGTCTCCACAGGCCGGAGCAGGGGCCTCAGCCGTAGCCTCCTTCGTCGTAGGATCGCAGCGCATGGCACCTGTGATCCCGGACCCTGCGAAGATCCGGAGCTTCGCCAGCGAGAAGGCCTTCGAGTCGTGGCTATCGAAGAATCACGCACGCGCGGATGAGCTGTGGCTGAAGATTCACAAGAAGGCCTCCGGCCTGCCGAGCGTGACCTATGCGCAGGCGCTCGACGTGGCCCTCTGCTGGGGATGGATCGATGGGCTCAGGAAGAGCTTCGACGGCACGTCGTTCCTTCAGCGTTTCACGCCGCGTCGGCCGAAGAGCATCTGGAGTCACGTGAATCGCGATCACGTGGCCAGGCTGGTGGCGGCGGGTCGCATGACGCCGCATGGTCAACGTCAGGTCGATCTCGCGAAGGCGGATGGCCGGTGGGATGCTGCGTACGCACCAATTCGCACGATGACGAAGGACAGCGTGCCGCCAGACCTTCTGGCGGCGATCAACGCCAGTCCAGCAGCGCGCAAGACGTTCCAGACGCTCGGCCGCATGAATCTCTTCGCCCTCGTGTTCCGCACGAACAACATGAAGACACCGGCCGGTCGCGCGAAGAAGATCGCGGCGCTGGTCGACATGCTCGCCCGCGGCGACGTCGTGGTCCCCGCCTCACAGCCTCGAGGCGCGAAGAC
>JAEUQR010000088.1 GCA_016789705.1 Acidobacteriota bacterium | reverse complement strand
GACGTTCGTGTAGACGAGCGGCACCTTCTTCGCGTAGCGGAGCGCCGTCACCTGCGTCTCCGGCAGCTCGGGGCAGATGTGCGGGATGACGTGGTGCCAGCAGGCGAGCACCGCCGCCTTCGCGCGCACCAGGTGCACCTTGCCGTCGCGCGCGTAGTGCACGGTCACACCGGTGGCCGAGGTGGCCGGTCCGTCGTGAGCCACGCGCACCACGGTGCTGTTGAGGCGGATGCGTGCCGGGGAGGCGGCGTCATCCAGCTTGGCGTAGTCGATCTTCGCCGTCACGATGTCGTCGGCGGTGGTGCCGGGCACGGCGGCAGGAATCAGCCGTCGCACGAGCAGCCGCGCGATCGAGGCGTTGCCGTCCGGGAAGTGGAAGTAGTACTCCTCCGATTCCGGATGCTGCCGCGAGTCGTGGTTCTGTCCGGGGCCGTTGCCCGGCTCGAGGTTCAATCCCTGGAACCCCGGCAGGCCGAGTGCCCAGGCGTCCTGTGCCGGCACGGCGTCCACCCCGAAGCCGAAGAGTCCGTAGGTGCGCGTCTGGTAGAGCGCGAGCACCTGCGGATCGAGCTTCCACTCCTTCGTCACGAAGTCGGTGTAGCTCATACGGGCGAGCTTCGCCTTCTTCTCCGCCGACGACAGGCCGGGGAAGAGGTCCCGCTTCTCGGTCGTCAGCCTCAGGATCTGCTGCTGGATCGCGGCCGGGAGCGGCGACTTCGCCAGGAACTCCTTCGAGGCGTTGCGTGAGGTGCCGACGACGAGCGCGTCGGCGCCGAACGTCTCCTTGTCGAAGAAGGTGCCGCCGCCGAGCCCGAGCGACTTGTAGAGGCCGCTGTCGAGCACCTGCTGGTAGCGCGAGACATCGATGCCCAGGTCCGTGATGAGCGCCTTCGCGGTGGCGGAGTAGGGCGCCGGGCTGTCGATCGACTGCGTGCCGCCGTAGCCGATCCAGGTCTTGCCGTTGTGGGTGAACTCGTTGCGCTTGGCGTGGCCGCCGAAGTCGTCGTGGTTGTCGAGCACCAGGATCTTCGCACCGGCGCCGGCCTTCTGCCTGTAGTAGTGTGCCGCCGCGAGGCCGCTGATGCCGCCGCCCACGACGACGAGATCGTAGGTTTCGCGACGGTCGATGGCGCCGTCGAGGGGGAAGGCCCCTTCGCGCATCCGGTGCGCCTGTTCGAACGAGCCCACGTGGTCACCGCGCAGGCCCGTCAGCGACGGCGGGTAGTAGCCGGCGACCTTCTCGAGCCCGCTGTCCGGAGGCACTGGCGGTTCGCCCGGCCCACAGCCGGCCAACAGGCTCCCCCCGCCCAGGCCCACGGCCACGCCGTTGATGAAGTCGCGGCGGGTGATCGGGCGGTCCATACCGAGGTCGTGGTCGCGTCGGGTGCTCATGCGCCGGATTGTAGCGCCAAGCGCGGCGGCCATGCGGCCGTTCGGTGGCCGCACCGAGACCGTCCCTCCGGTCATCCCCACGGAGAACTGGAGCGGGCGATCCGGGGCCTTGGATCGGACAAATATTCAACGTTTCGTGCGTTACGCGTATGTAGTCGAACTGTTGTTCGGTCTTGACACTCCCATGATGCGGGCACACAATTCAGCCGCGTCTCATGTTCCGACTGGGAGTCTGCCGATTCCGCCGGGGCGTGTGGGAGGTCTACATGCGATCTCGTCTGGTATGGATGTGTGCGATCGCGGCCTTGCTGGCCGCGCCGCTGTCAGGGTGGGCACAGCAGACCACCGGTAACCTGCGTGGCACGGTCACGGACGACACCGGTGCGGTACTGCCGGGTGTCACCGTCACGCTGCGCGGACGCGCGGTGCCCGGCGCACCGACGTCGATCACGAACGAATCGGGCGTGTTCCGCTTTCCGAACCTGCCGCCCGGCACCTACGACATCACGGTGGAACTCGCCGGCTTCGCCACGAGCACGCAGACGGGCATCCCGGTCGCGCTCGGAGGCACCGCCGACATCCCTGTGCAGATGAAGGTCAGCACGCAGCAGGAGACGATCACCGTCACGGCGGAAGCCCCGGTGGTCGATTCGGCCAGCTCGCAGGTGGCGACGAACTACTCGCGCGAGTGGGTCGAGAACGCGCCGGTGCGCCGCTTTACCTTCTTCGACCTCATCAACGCCGCGCCCGGCGTCAGTCCGGCCACGTCCACGAGCTCGCGCTCGCAGTCGTTCGGCTCGGCCACCAACGAGAACATGTACCTGCTCGACGGCACGGACTTTACCGCGCCGCTCACGGGTGCCGCCTGGCCGTGGCCCAACACCGACGCCATCGAAGAAGTGCAGGTGCTCTCGCTCGGCGCGCCGGCCGACTACGGCAACCTCGCCGGCGCCGTCTTCAACGTGGTCACCCGCCAGGGCAGCAACCAGTTCCACGGCGACCTGAACTTCTACTACCAGAACCAGAGCCTGACCGGCCGCAACACGACCGACGACCAGGACGGCGGCCTGCCCTATAACCGTAAGCAGTTCCGTGACTCCACGGTGCAGCTCGGCGGTCCGCTCATGAAGGACAAGTTCTGGTTCTTCGGCTCGTTCCAGTATCAGAAGGACAGCGACTCGCAGCCCGGCACCGATCCGGACTTCCCGGCCGCCTCGTCCGCCAAGCGGTACTTCTGGAAGCTCAACTACCAGATCAACCAGAACAACCGCCTGCAGGCGCAGATGCACGACGACTTCTACCGCATCCCGCAGCGCGCCACGGCGAACGACTCGCCCGAATCGGTCAGCGTGGAAACGGGCCACAACCCGTCGCCCGGGCTGCTGTGGTCGTCGGTGCTCACGCCCACGACCGTGCTCGAAGCGCGCTACTCGGGCTTCTACGGAGTGGACCACGGCGACCCGCTCAACGGCGGCCCGCGCGTGGCTCGTCGCTACAACGATCTCGATTCCGGTCAGATCACCGGCGGCATCTACGGCTGGTACGACGGCAAGAGCGCCAAGACTGCCTTCTCGGGCAAGGTCACGAAGTACGCCGACAACTTCATGGGCGGCAGCCACGACTTCAAGGTGGGCGTGCAGTTCAACTCGGGCCTCGGTGAATACACCTACGGCAACAACGACTACATCTACACCTACAGCGGCGTGCCGGCGTACGGCTACACGCAGCTGCCGTGGACGCAGGGCGGCCGCCTGCGCGCCTTCGGCGTGTTCGCCGACGACACCTACAAGGTGGGCCGTGCGACGTTCAACCTCGGCATCCGCTACGACACGAGCCGCGCCTACTTCGTCGAGCAGGACTTCCTCGACCGCAACGGTGATTCCACGGGACAGAAATCGCGTGCCGTGGACGAGGTCTTCTCCTGGAAGGCGATCTCGCCGCGCTTTGGCGCCAACATCAAACTGAACGAGAGTGGCTCCACGCTGCTCAAGGCACACTATGGCCGCTACTACCGGGGCATCGTCACCGGGGAGTTCGACAACACGACGCCGTCGATCACACCGAAGTATTCGTTCTCGGGCGAATACGATTCCCGTGGCAATCCGCTCGGCCTCGAGCTGTTCTCCGACATCTCGCAGCTCACGGTCGATCCGGACCTCGAGAACCCCTACACCGACCAGTTCATCGCCGCTGTCGAGCAGCAGATTGGTGCCGACCTGGGCTTCTCCATCAACTACGTGCACAAACGCAGCGAAAACCAGACGGCGTTCAACGACATCGGCGGACGCTACTCGCTCGTCCCCTACACCGCGCCGGCTGGCGCCAACGTCACGCAGGTTTACCGCCTGACGAGTGGTCTCGACTCGCGCCTGTTCCAGCTCATGAACGACGACCGCATGTCGTCGCGTTACAACGGGGTGGCGATCGAGCTCAAGAAGCGCATGTCGAACCGCTGGCAGGCCAACTTCGGCCTCACGTTGTCGAAGAGCACAGGCCGTCAGGGCTCGAGTTCGGCGCGGGCCACGCCGCTGACGTCGCAGACGAGCACTGCCGGGATCTTCGGCCAGAACCCGAACGACTACATCAACAGTGACGGCCGCCTCATCGGCGACCGCCCGGTCGTGCTGAAGACGCAGTTCATCTACCAGCTGCCCTACGGCATCACCTCGTCACTCAACTACCAGGCGCAGAGTGGCCGGCCGATCATCACCGAAATTCGAGTGCCTGCCAGCGCGACCGGCATCACTGGTGTGACGAGCCGCGTCATTGCGTTCCCCCTCGACGGCGAGGATCGCACCAAGTTCTGGAACCAGCTCGACGCCCGTGTCGAGAAGGAGTTCAAGCTCGGCGGCACGGCGGAACTGGCCGTGTTCGGCGACTTCCTGAACGTGCTCAACAGCGATGCGAACGAGAGCGTGCTCGACCGTCGCATCGGTAACGCCAACCGGAACGTGCCCTCGCGCTTCATCCTGCCGCGGCGCCTGATGGTGGGCGGCAAGTTCCGCTTCTAGCGGAGGACTGGGCTCGCGCCCGGCGTCGATAGACACCATGACGGGGCGGCTCTTCGGAGTCGCCCCGTCGTTGTTTGTACGGTCCGCGGGACGCCGCGGGTCGATCTAGCGCCGCGACGCGGACAGACGCGCGTCGAGGGCCGCAACGAGCTCGGTGTCGCCGGCGGCGCGAGCGAGGCCGGCCGCGCGTGTCCATGCCTGTCGCGCGTCCTCCGGCTGGCCGGAGGCCGCAAACGCCAGCGCGAGGGTGTCGAGCTGACGTGGGTCGTTGCCGCCGGTGGCCTGCGTGATGCGCGCGGAGATCTCGAGCGCCCGCGCCGGGTTCCTGAGCGTCGCGGGTTCCGCCGTCACGAGCAGTCGCGCCAGGTTGTTCGCCAGCCCGAAGTCGTCGGGGTGGCGCGCGGCGGTCTCCGTGAGGAGCGCGATGGCGTCGGCGGTGCGGCCCACTGCCACGCGCGCGAACGCGAGGGCGCTCGCCACCGCCGGGTCGGTGTTGCCGGCGGCGGCCCCGGTTTCGAGATCCGGCAGCGCGCGCGCGAATTCGCCACGGGTTGCGAGCGCCATGCCGCGCTTCACGCGCACGTGCACCCGCGACTCGTCGAAGGCGAGCGCGCGCCCGTAGGCGGTCGCCGCTTCGGCCAGGCGTCCGGCGGCCGCGGCGGCGTCCGCCGCGGCTGCTTCGGCGTCCGCGCGCAACCCGTTCAGGCGCTGGCGGGCGAGCGTGTGGTCGGGCACGAGGGCGAGGAGCCGCTCGTACTCCGCGATGGCGGCCACGGGCTGTCCCGCCGCGACGAGGGCGTCGGCCAGGTTGTAGCGCGCCACGTCGTTGTTCGCGTCGAGGGCCACGGCCCGCGTCCAGAGCGCCACCGAATCGTGCCACGGCGCGAGCTCCGCCCGGGCGGTCTGTCCGAACAGCACGGCGGCGGCGCCGGCGGCGACGAGCGCCGCCTGCCGGAGTCCGCCGGGGGCGCGGGTGAGGGCGACGGCGAGCGCCGCTGACAGCACGAGCGCGGGGCCGTACATGTAGCGGTCGGCCGTGAGCTGCAGGCCGGAGGGCGTGAGCCCGACGACGGGCAGCAGCAGGAGCAGATGACTGCCCCACGTGGCGAGTGCCGCGCGCGCCGACGCGAGCTGCGCGGTTGCGGTCACGACGACCGCCGCCGCGATGGTGGCGACGAGGGCCGGACCCCAGTCGGCGACGGGCACACGCGGCAGCACATCGAGCGGCGAGGCGGCGCTCGGCCACGCCGCCCGCGCGAGATACGTCATCGGATGGGTCAGCGCCCAGGCGACGCGCGGCTCGAGCCCGATGTCGGCAAGCGACTCGATCTCGCGGGCCCCGGCTTCCATCCAGCCGAGCGGCACGGCGATGAGCGCGAAGAGGGCGGCGGCCCGCACGACCGCGGGGAAGGGCCGAGAGCGAGCAGCCGGCACGGCGCCGGCGAGGGCCACGAGTACGAGCGGATAGAGTGGCGCGGTCACACGTGCGAGCTGCGAGATGGCATACAGGCCCACGGCGGCGGCGAGCGCGCGTGTGGCGCCGCCGCGCAGCCAGGCCAGCCAGCAGCCCGTGGCGACGAGCAGCGGCGCGTACGCCAGCAGATACGGCAGCGCGCTCGCCCAGGCCACTGGCTCCACGCGCATCGGATGCACGGCGAAGAGCGCGGTCGTGGCGGCCGGGATCCACCAGTCGCCGTCGTCGTCGCCCGACGAGAGGAGGCGTGTGGTCAGCCAGAAGAGCAGCGCCACGTTCAGCACGTGCAGCGCGAGGCTCACGGCGTGTACGGCGGCGGCGCGGTCGCCCGCGCGCGCGACGGCGCCGTACACCAGCCACGCCAGCGGCTGGTAGTGCTGCATGTCGGTCGTGGTCGCGGCCCACGCCGCGAGCGCGCCCGGCGCCTCCGTGAGCCGTGGATGACCGACGACGCGGCCATCGTCCCAGTTGAGCAGGCCGTGATCGAGCACCGGCCGGAAGGTGAGTGCGGTCGCCGCCAGCACGACGGTCACCGCCAGCGCTCTGAGCGCGGTCATCGTCCGAGTTCCGCCAGGCGCGCGCGGGCCGGCGCGAACGCGGGATCGAGCGTGAGCGTGCGCTGGAACCACTCCACCGCCTCGGGCTTGCCGGCGCGCTGCAGCACGAGGCCGAGGTTGTAGGCGTAGCGCGCGTTCTTCGGGTCGAGCCGCGTGGCGTCGCGGAAGGCGCGGGCCGCCTCGTCGTGGGCGCCGCGGCCGCCGAGCACCATGCCAAGCGAGTTCCAGAAATCGGGGACGGACGGGTCGAGCGTGGTCGCCTCGCGGAACATGGCGAGTGCCTGGTCCGGCTGGCGCAGGTCGAGCAGCAGCTCCCCGGCGCGCCAGCGGACGAGGGCATCCTTCGGCGCGAGCGCCATCACGCGGCGCCAGGCCGCGAGGGCGCGGTCGCGGTCGCCGAGCTGCTGCCACACCTGGCCTTCGCGGTCGACGAGCGCGGCATCCGCCGGCAGCACCTTCTGGCCGGCCGCGAGCGCGGTGAGCGCGCCTCGTGCGTCCTTGCGCGCCAGACGCAGGTCCGCCAGGGCGAGGTGCGCGTCGGCGAACGAGGGCATGCGCTCGATCGTTCGTGTGAAGCTGGCTTCCGCTCCGGCCGTCCGCCCCTGACCAGCCAGGGCCCGTCCCAGGTAGAAGTGCACCTGGAAGCTGTCGCCGCCGGCCGCGCGCAGGGCCGAGAGCTTCGCGGCGCTTTCGGCGAAGCGCTTTCCACGCAGCAGCGTGAGGCCGTCGCGCATCAGGCCATTGAGCCGGCTGAACTCCTCGATCCTGTCCTTCGGATCGGCGCCTTGGGCCACGGTGCCGGTGGCGGCGCCCGGACTCATGTAGCCGAGTGCGCCGAGCTTCTGCAGCGTCTCGGCCGAGAGCGCCGCGGCGGTCGTGCCCGTGTCGGCCGCGGTGGCGCGCTCGCGTTCGGCGCGGAGCACCTTTTCGAGGGCAGCGCGCAGCGCCCGCGCCCGTGCGGGTTCGGCGGCGGCCAGGTCGCGCGTCTCGCCGGGGTCGCTCGCCAGGTCGTAGAGCTCCGGGCGCGGCGCGAGGATGTACTTCCACGAGCCGTCGCGCCAGACGCGCAGGTCGCTCCACTGGTAGTGCACGAGTGGCGTGAGCGACTCGGCGTAGGTGGTGCCGGGCGGCGCTGCGCCACCGCGAAAGGCCGGCGCGAGGCTCGTGCCGGTGGTCGCCGGCGCACTGGCCGAGAGGCCCAGCAGATCCAGCACCGTAGGCATCACGTCCACGGCGCGCACGATGCCAGGAATCGTCGTGCCCGCCGGGAGACCCGGACCGCGGGCGATGAACGGCACGCGCAGCGTGGTTTCGTAGGCGAAGTAGCCGTGGCCGCTCTCGCCGTGTTCGCCGAGCGCCTCCCCGTGATCGGCGGTGATGACGACAAGGGCGTCCTGCCAGAGCCCGTGGGCCTCGAGCAGCGTGCGCAGCCGGCCCACCAGTTCGTCCGTCCACGCCACCTCACCGTCGTAGGGCCGGTCGGCGAATCGTGAGGCGTAGGGCTCGGGCGGCTCATAGGGATCGTGCGGATCGTAGAGATGGACCCAGAGCGCGGTGGGCGCGGCCTTCTCAGTCGGCGGCCGGGCATCGAGCCACTGGCCCACGCGCGCGATCGTCCGGTCGCCGGGGCGCTGCACCGAGTCGAGGAAGAGCGCGGCGTCGCCGCCGCCGGTCTCGAACGTATCGTCGTAGTGCGCGAAGCCACGGTCGAGTCCTGACTGCTTCGAGAGCACGAACGACGAGACGAACGCGGCCGTCGTGTAGCCCTTCGCCCGCAGCACGTCGGCGAGCGTCGGCACCGAGGCGGCGAGGGGCAGCGAGATGTTGTCGCGCAGGCCGTGTTCGGACGGAAAGCGGCCCGTGAGGAGCGAGGCGTGCGACGGGCGGGTGATCGGCACGTGGGCGGTGGCGTCGGCCGCGTGCAGGCCCTCGCGGGCGATGCGGTCGAGGTTCGGCGTGGGCACCGTCGTGGCGCCGTAGACGCCGAGGCGGTCGGCGCGCAGCGTGTCGATCGTGACGAGCACGAGGTGCCGCGGTGCGGCCGGGGGCACGGCCGCCGGGGGCGCCGCGCCGCCGCAGGCCCCGCCGCACAGCGCCGCCGCCAGAACACTCATGCGGGCGAGCCCCGCCGCCCGCCGTCTCACCGTCCGCGCTCCAGCCGCTGCGCCAGCGCCACTTCGCGCGCCGCCTCGTTCTCGCGCCCCTGCCGGCTGTAGACATCGGCGAGCACGTAGTGGCCGAGCGGCGCGATCGAACGCTCCGGCTTGAGCGCGAGTCCCTGCCGGGCGGCGTCGGTGGCGCCTGGCAGGTTGCCGGCATCGAGCAGGGCCTTCGAGAGGTACAGGTAACCTTCCGCGAAATCCGGCTTGGCGTCGACCGCGCCGCGGAACCGCGCAATCGCCTCCGGCACGCGCCCGGCGGCGAGCATCGCCTTGCCCAGGTTGAACTGCGCGCCGTAGTTCTTCGGGTTCTTCGCGACCTCGGCCTCGTAGGCGGCCCGCGCGCCGTCGCCGTCGCCGCGCTGCTCGTAGACGAGCGCCAGGTTGTACTGGCCGCGCGGCACGTCCGCCCGCAGGGCCACGGCCTCCTTCAGCACCTTTTCGGCCTCGTCGAACCGCTTGAGCGTGAGATAGGCCTCGCCGAGCTTCACGAGGAAGGGCGGGCGGTCGATGTCGAGCGTGAGGCCGCGCTGCAGCACCTCCACGGCTTTCGACGCGTCGCCGCGCTGCATGTAGATGTCGCCGAGCTGGAAGTGCGCACGGCCGCTGCGCGGTTCGATGACCGTCGACCGTTCGAACCCGAGGATGGCATCGTCCAGGCGGCCGAGCTGCCGGTAGGCGAGCGCCAGGTTGTAGGTGGACATCGCATGCTCGCTGTCGAGCGCGAGGGCCTGTTTGTAGGCGGCCACCGCGTCGGCATGGCGGCCGGCCTTCGTGAAGATGTTGCCGAGCTGCGCGTGTGCGTCGATGATCTCCGGATCGGCGGCGAGCGCCTGGCGCACTTTCGCCGCGGCGTCGTCGTAGCGGCCGGCTTCGGAATCGGACCCGGCGAGCTTCAGCAGGTTGTAGAGCTCGATCGTGTCTTTCGGATCGCGGCGGACGCGGGTCTCCAGGTTCTTCGCGCTCGTGCCGCCGCCCACGTATCCGAGGGCCCGGAGTTTCTGTTCGACCTCGGGCGCCACCGTGGTGGGGCCGGCCGCGGCGTTCGCCCGCGTGGTCTTCGCGACCAGCGCCCGCAGCGCCCGCTCGAGCGTGTCGGCTTTCGCCTGATTCGACGCCGCGAGGTTCGTGCGCTCACCGGGGTCGGTGGCGATGTCGTAGAGCTCGCGGGTGGGGGCGAGGATGAACTTGAACTGGCCGTCGCGCACGGCGGTGAGCTCACTCCAGCCGTAGTGGTAGCGCGGGTACCACGACTCCGAGAGCGCGAGTAGCGACAGGCGTTCGCCGTTGAGCGCCGGGCGGAGCGTCGTGCCCTGCATCACCGGCGGCCCGCTGACGCCGGCCAGATCGAGCACCGTGGGCATGACGTCCACGATGCGCACCTGATCGGGCACGACGCGCGGCGTGATGCCCGGCCCGGCCATCACGAGCGGAATCTGCACCGACGCGTCGTAGACGAAGAACCCGTGCGCCTGTTCGCGGTGTTCGCCGAGCTGCTCGCCGTGGTCGCCGAGCACGACGACGATCGTGTTGGCCAGACGGCCGCTCGTCTCGAGCGCCTGCAGCAGGCGGCCCACCTGGCTGTCGGTATAGGCGACTTCGGCGTCGTAGGCGCCGATGTGGCCGGCGGGGAAGCGGGCGGCGAACTCCGCGGGCGCGTCGTAGGGGGCGTGCGGATCGTAGAGATGCACCCAGCCGAAGAACGGCCGCGCGTCGGTCTGGCCAAGCCAGGCGAGTGCCTTCGACACGACCTCGCCGCCGCGGCGCTGGATGGCATCGAGCCCTGGGCCGACGTCCTCCGAGAGGTCGAAGTCGTCCACGTAGTCGGTGAAGCCCTGTGAGATGCCCCAGCGGCCGTCGAGCACGAAGGCGCCTACGAAGCCGCCTGTGCGGTAGCCCTTCGCGGCGAACACCTCGGCCATCGTCGTGAGGCTGTCGTCCACGTGGAAGCCGGTGTTGTCGCGGACGCCGTGATAGGCGGGGAAGGTGCCGGTGAAGAGCGACGTGTGCGCGGCGAGGGTCAGCGGCGTGGTGGTCGTGGCGTGCGCGAAACGGGCGCCGCGCGCGGCCAGTCCATCGAGGACCGGCGTCGTCGCCGCGCCATATCCGTACGCGCCGAGGTGATCGGCCCGCAGCGTGTCGAGGGTGACGACGAGGACGTTCGGAGGGCCGGACGCCTGGCGGCTGCAGGCCGGCGCCAGCGTGAGGATGGCCAGTAGCGCCGAGACCGGCCCAAGGCCGTGGCGCGCACGCGCGAAGAGCATGACCTGATTGTACCCAGAGCGGGCGCGCCGACGCCGGGCGGCGTGTCAGACGACGACGCCGAGCGGCTTGCGCAGCAGCAGCACGAACGCCAAGGTCAGCGCCAGGTAGACGTAGAGCCAATGCACGGCCTGACCGGCCACCGGCAGCAGACGCTCCGGGTACGGCAGGTGGATGGCCGCCACGCCGGCGGCGGCTTCGATCGGCGGTTCGGACGGATAGAGGAGCTGGCCCACGAACGATGGCAGCTCGCGCACCGGTGATCGGCGCGCCACCTCGTCTCCTGCAGACACGTAGAGGTGTTTCTCCACCACCGCGCCGCCGGCGGTGACGACCCTGAGCGTGGTCGGGCCTGGCGTCCGGGGCACGACGCGCCAGGTCATCTCGCCGAGCGTGGGGAAGAAGCGGGGCGGCCCGGCCAGGTCGACTCCGGCGCCTTCAAGGCGCGGGAGTGCGGCGCCGGCGTTGCCGGCCACCGCGGCCGTGACCACGACCGGCGTGCCCGGGGTGATGCCCGTGTAGCCGTACCACGCCTGGAGCTGCGCGATGGCGAGGGTCAGCGGCACGGCGGTGATGACGAGTGGCACGAGCGACAGGCCCACGTACGACAGGTTGTGGCGCAGCACCTCGCCCTGCGCGCGCACGAGCGCGACGAGGTCGTCGTTGTAGAGCCGCATCTCGAGCAGGGCCGCGTGGATCCGCCGCTTCACGGCGGCGAGCGCCGCCTGGTTCGAGGTGAACCGCATCACCGCCAGCACGGCGAGCGCCGAGCCGAGGGCGCAGCCGGCCACGACCGCCACCGGCGGCAGGCCGGCGAGTGGCGCGAGCACGGCGTCGGCCAGCCGCACGAGCAGGGCGTTCACGAGGGTCATCGGGCTACGACAGGTATCCGAGGCCCTTGAGGCGCTTCTTCAGCTCCTCTTCGGAGCCGGCGCTCTCGAGCTGGGCGAGCTCCTTCTCGAGCGCGTGCGTGATGAACTCCTCGACCGACGAGTAGCCGGCCAGATCCGAGATGCGCTTGACGCGGGCGATGAGCGCTTTGTCTAGCTTGACGCCTGAACCGAAGATCACGGGGTGGACCTCGCTCCTGGAAAACCGGTGACGCCGAACTCCGCGAGGATCGACGCGGCGAGCGTCTGCAGCCGATCCGACGGCACCTTCAGCGGCCGGCTGGTGAAGAGCACGCCGGGCACGTGCGCCGGATCCATGCTGTGGTCGCCGCTCCACGGCTCGCGGTTGTCGCTGAAGACCTCGGCCGCCACGATGCCGAGCGCCGAGTCGCTCGCCACCCGCGTGCCGCGGGCGTAGCCGACGACGATGTCGGGTTCGATGCGCGGATACGCCCGGCCGGCAAACGCCGTGGCAGTGACGAAGGCCTTCGTGATGGCCGGGGCGTTCGTGGCCGGATCGCGCGTGCCTTCCATGGCCGCCGCGATCTCGGCCGACAGGCGCGCCACGTCGGCCGGTGGCACGATGCCCCTGGCCTCGCGGCCCTGCAGGTTCAGGTACACGCCGTTCAGTCCCACGGCGTAGGCGCGGGTCTTCGTCCAGTCCACGCCGGCGAGACCTGGTTCCAGGGCGGCGCGGGCGTTCGTGACGGCGAGATAGCCGTGATCGCGGAGCCAGCTGTTCACGTTCACGGCGCGGCGCCACGGCGCGAAGCCGTGGTCGGACATCACGACCAGCAGGTCGTTCGGCCCCAGGGCGGCCATGGCCTGGCCCACCACGGCGTCCATTTCCACGTAGAGGTCGCCGATGACGGCGCGGTACTGCGCGTCGGCCTCCGTGTAGGCCGGGTGGTCCGGGTCCATCGAACGCCACATCACGTGCGACACCTGATCGACGTGGCCGAAGTAGTAGAAGAGCAGGCCGTCGCGGAAGCCGTCCAGCACGTAGCGGAACTGCCGCCGGTTCTCGTCGGCGGTGATCCGCGCCTGCGCCAGCAGTTCATCGGCGGTGAGGGCCTCGACGTTCCTCGCCCGCGTGTCTTCGGGCATGCCTTGTGTGTAGTAGCGGCCCTCGGCGTCCGCGAGTTCGGCGGCGTAGTCCTCGGGCGTGGAAATAGGCAGCGCCGGCGCGTGGGGATCGAAATTGATCGGGCTGACGTAGAGTTCGAAGTACGGCGTGAGGCTCTTGAGCAGGAAGCGCACCTCGCCGGGTAGCGGCTGCAGGGGCAGGAGCGGCAGACCCACCGGCACCCACGAGCTCCATTCGCCCACCTCGAGCACGCGCCGCTCGTCGCCGACGACGAGCTGCACGGCCTGGCCGCTGGCATCCACGTGCGCGGCGAACTCCACCGTCATCGGCGTGGGGGTGACGCGGTAGGGATGCGAGGGGCCTTCGATCTTCCCGCGCGCGACGCCGTCGATGACGTCGATCGGCTGAATCACGCCGCCCGAGACATCGCGGCGTTCGAAGACGTCGGGCTTCGACGAGAAGAGCGTGAAGATGCCATAGGTGCCGAGCATATCGGGCGTGCCCATGCCGCTCAGCTCGCGCGTGGCCTTGCCCGACGGCGGGAAGTTCGCCGGCATGCGCACGATGGTGGTTTCGATGCCGCGCCCTTCGAGCACCTCCCAGAAAGCCTCGCCGCCGCGCAGCAGCTCGACGCGGCCAGACGACAGCGGGAACTGCCACGGCCCGAGCGTGAGCATGCGGCCGGGCGGCACCGTGCGTGACGTGGAGAGGAATGACGCAAGCGTGTCGGGTTCGCGGTGGATGAAGTCGAAGATGCCGTGCGCGCCGGGGTCGAGGCCGGTGATGAAGGTGGACCACGCCACCGGACTGAGCGGCGGCGTCGAGGTGGCAAGCGGCGAGAAGCCGCCCTGCGTGGCGAGCCGCGCGAGGTTCGGCAGACGTCCGGCGGCGAGCAGCTCGCGCGTGAGCTCGTGGTCGAAGCCGTCGATCCCGAGCACGATGACCTTCCGCCCGGCCACGACGTGCGACCGCCCGCCGCAGCCGGTGGCGAGCGCGAGGGCGCACACGGCGAGCAGCACTCCGCCGGCAACGCGGGCGCGGGGGCGCATCTGCGTCACGACGCGACCGCCCACGGCCGGCCGTCCATGTGTGGCGGCGGTTCGAGCCCGAAGAGTGTGAGCGCCGTCGGGGCGATGTCCACGATCGAGAGGTCGCGGGTGTCGGCGATCGTCCGGTTGCAGAAGAGCACGCCGGGCACGAGCCGCGGGTCGATGCAGTGGTCGCCACTCCAGGCCTTCGTGTTGTCTTCGAAGACCGGGCCCGACACCATCCCCGACGCGCAATCCCACGACGTGCGATAGCCGGCGTTGTAGCCGATGACGAGATCCGGCGCGTTCTCGGAGTACGGCCCCTCGTAGAGCGCGCGGGTGTCGAAGGCCGCGCGCACGCCGATGTCGCCGCCGGTCTCGTCGGCGAGGCCCGTCAGCTTCGCGATGAGCTCGGCCTTGAGCGCCCGTGCCTCGTCGCCGGGCTCGACGATGCCGCCGGCCTCGCGGCCGCGCAGGTTCAGGAACAGGCCGGAGAGCCCCAGGCAATACGCGCGTGTTGTCGCCCAGTCCACGTCGCGCAGCCACTCGGTCGAGCCGTCGGCGCCGTCCTTGAGCGTGAGATAGCCTTCCTGGCGCAGCCACGCGTTGAGGTTCACGCCGCGGCGGAACGAGCTGAAGCCGTGGTCGGAGATGACCATCAGCAGGTCCTTCGGGCCCAGCGAGGCCATGACCTGCCCGACGAGTGCGTCGTTCTTCTGGTAGAGCGCCTTGATCGCCTCGCGCTGTTCGCGCGGCGCGTCCTTCCGGTGCGCCGGGTGCTTCGGGTCGATGTAGCGCCAGAACATGTGCTGGATGCGATCGGTGGCATCGAACACACACACGAGCGTGCCGGCGCGCAGCTTCTCGAGCGAGGTGAGGAACATCGTGCGCCGCTCGTCGTCGATGTCATGCGCCTGCTTGAGGAACGTGGCGTCGTCGGTGACACCTTCATTGAGCGCCCACGTGTCTTCGGCGAGGCCGAGCGTGGCGTAGGGGCCGTGCCGCTTGGCGAGATACCCGGCGTAGTAGTCCGGATGCGAGATCGGCATCGCCGGCGATTCCGGATCGAGGTTGATAGGCGACATGTAGAGCGACACGTGCTCGCCGAGTTCGAGGAGCTGCACGCGCGCAATACCGGCCACCGTGACACCAGGCGCGGCGGGAAAGGGCAGCGACAGCCACCCGCTCAGCTCGCCCACGGCGAGTGTGACCTGTTCACCGCCCATCGCCACCGTCGCCCGGTGATTCGAGCGATCGAGGGTCACCGTGAGCGGGCAGGTCAGCGGCGGATGTCCCATCACGAACGCGTTCTCGGGACCGGTGACGACGGTGTCGATGCGGTCGCTCGTGACCGCCACCTGCACGCGCTGCCCGCCCTCCTTGAAGCGGGCGGCTGGCGGTCGCGTGGTGAAGAGCAGGAACGTGCCCTGCGTGCCGAGCAGATCCGGCACACACATCGCGCTCAGCTCGGCGCCGTGGAACCGGTCTGGCGGGAACGTGATCGGCACGCGCAGGATGGTGCTCCAGATGCGCCGCTCGCCGAGGATGGTCCAGAAGGGTTTCGAGCGCCGCAGGTTCGTGAGCGCGGGCTTTTCGCGCGGGATGAGGTACTTGCCGAGGCGGAAGAACTTCTCGACGGCGCCGATGCGCGTCGACGACAGGAGCGGGAGGTAGGTGCGGCGATCACGGTCGAGGAAGTCGAAGATGTTGTGGCGGGCGGGATGCGTGCCGGTACTGAACGACGACCAGGCGACTGGCGAGAGCGCCGGGTAGGTCGTCTGCAGGCGGCGATACGTGCCCTGGGCTTTGAGCGCCGCGAAGTTCGGCAGCACGCCTTCCTGCAGGAACTGGTCGGTCAGGGCCGGGTCCTGGCCGTCGAAGCCGATCACGATGAAGCGGTTGATGGCGGCCGGCGGCGGGCCGCTCCGTCGGATGAGGCGCCAGAGCGCACGAAACGGCCAGGCCAGGATCGACGCCAGCACGACGATCATCGTGACGAAGATCACGAGGAACGACGACATCACGGCGAAGCCCGCGCCGGGGCCGATGTAAGCGTCGGCGGCGGCCGGCGCGACGAGCGCCACGGCCGTCACGGCGAGCGCGACCGGGGGGTGTGGTACAAGTCTGGCCATGCTGGAACGCATCGAGATCTGCTGGCGGACGCACGTCATTGTACTGCGCTGGGCGCTGCCGTCGGCGGTCACCGCGGGGGCGCGATGACCGGGCGGTGGCTGCGGCGGATCCGCTACGGCGCGCCCATCGTCGTGGTGTCGGGGCTGCCGCGGTCGGGCACGTCGATGATGATGCGGATGCTCGAGGCCGGCGGTGTGCGCCCCCTCGACGACGGCATCCGCGCCGCCGACATCAGCAACCCGAAGGGCTACTTCGAATTCGAGCCGGTGAAGGACCTCGAGGCGGCGCGCGGCGACGTGCCCTGGCTGCCGGAGGCCCGCGGCAAGGCCGTCAAGATCATCTCGTTCCTGCTCACCTGGCTGCCCGAAGACTTCAACTACCAGGTGATCTTCATGCAGCGCGACCTCGACGAGGTGCTGGCCTCGCAGCAGCAGATGCTGGCCCGGCGCGGCGAATCGGGCACCGGCACGTCGCGGGAGGTCTTCGAGGCGCATCTGGCGCAGGTGGAGCGCTTCATGGCGGCGCGGCCCTGCTTCGAGACGCTCCACGTGCCGTACCGCGAGGCCGTCGCGGCGCCCGAGGCGACGGCCGCCGCGGTGGCGCGGTTCCTGGGGCGCCCGATGGACACGTCGGCGATGGCGAAGGCCGTGGAAGCGTCGCTCTACCGCAACCGCGCCTGACCCCATTTGTAACCGGGTCTGTCACGGTCACGGGATGTCACGGCGCGGTGGCCGTGACAGACCCCGTTACAAACGCGGGGGGCCACCAAGCGCAGACGCAGGCCCACGAGCACGAGGTTCAGCGCGAGGGCCACGGCGTTGGCGGCCACGCGCGGACCCGACGACGTGGCCAGGCCGAACACGAGCCACAACGCGATGCCGAGTGTGAACGTGGCGAGCATGCCGAGCGAGAGATCGCCCGCGGAGCGAAGGCGCCACGTGCGCACGATCTGCGGAATCCACGACGCCGTCGTGAGCGTGGCGGCCAGGTAACCTATGGCGTCGGCGGCGCCGGGCGAAAGCGGCAGCCTCGATCGAGTATGACCGACACGTGCCGGCCGATTACAATCGCCGGCATGTCGAGTCGCGTTCTGACGCTCGTGGGCGTGGCGGCGATTGCCGTGGCTGTGTGGGTGGCCGGCGTGGGCCGTCTGGCCGCGCCCGCCGACGGTGGCCGCCGCGGCGTCACCGCGTGGGTCGCCACCGCCCGTCAGCACGGCATCGTCGGCTATCGCGATCCGGCCGTGGCCGTGTCGCCCTCGGGACGGCTCGTCGCGTTCTCGGAAGGCCGGCGCCTTCGCGTGGCCGGCGTGGACGGTGGCGTGGACGTCTCCGCGGTGCTTGCCGAAGGGCAGGTGCGGCACCTTGCCTGGATCGACGACCGCCGCGTGATCTTCGAAGACGGCGGCGCGGCGTGGCGCTGGCACCTGCACGAAATCGGCGTCGGCGCCCGTCCGCTGTGGCCGGTGGCGACGCTCGAGAGCAGCGGCATCACGTCGGGGACGACGCTCGAGGCCAACGCGCTCCGGCAGCTGAGCGTGAGCCCCGACGGCGCATGGATCGCGGGCCTCGCGAATGGACGCGACGGCCCCGAGCTCTGGCGCGTGCGGCTCGACGGCCAGGAGCTCTGGCGCAGCCCGATCACCACCGGCCGCCCGTCGTGGCCGGCCTGGGCGTCGGCCACCGAGATGGCCTGCGTGCTCTCGACGCCCCAGGGCGACGGCGTCTCGACGCCGTGCGGCGCCGCGCCGCTCGTCACGCGCCCGGCACTGCGCATCGCCGGTCCGATCGCGTTCTCGCCCGACGGCCAGACGATCTACGCGGGCGCCGCCAATCGGCGCGGGTTCCTCGACCTCTGGCACATCACGCGCGCGACGGGAGCGGCGGTGCAGGTCACGACGACCGCGCGTGATGCCTATGGCCCCACCGTGGCCCGCGACGGCACGGTCGTCTACAAGACGCAGGAGTACCGCACGCAGCTCGGCGAACTCGTCGACGGCGCCGCGCGTCCGCTCACGACCTTCCAGGCCGAGACGCCGTGGTGGCATCCGACGGAGCCGCGCCTGTCGATGACCTACGGTACGTGGCGCCGCCAGATCGACGATGCGAAGTATCCGGACATCGCGCAGGAGGTGGGCGTGCTCGACCTGAACGCGCCGCTGCCGGCCGATGCGCCGACGGAGGTCATTGCCAACTCCGATTCCGAAGATCAGGGGATGGCGTGGTCGCCGAATGGCCGCTGGATCGCCTTCCACTCGCACCGTGAGATGTCGGACGACATCTGGCTGCGGCCGGTCGAAGGCGGCGTCGCCGACCGCCGCATCACGATGCTCGGACGCGGTGCCGAAGTGGGGTGGCCGCGCTGGGCGCCCGATGGCAGGACGCTGCTGCTCGACGGCACGAAAGACGGCCGCTCGGTGCTGTTCACGCTCGGGCTCGATCAGGAGACCGGGCAGGTCACCTCAGACCTGCGCGAGATCGGCGCGCCCGGCTTCGAGATCACCCACGGCGAGTGGCTGCCCGATGGGCGACGCCTCGTCGCGATCGCCAAAGAAGGCCCGGGCCGCCACGCCGTGCTGCTCGTGCCGGCGGGTGGCGGCGCCGCGCAGGTGCTGTACCGCTTCGCGAGTGAGCACGACTTTCCGGGCCTGAGTGTGGCGCCCGATGGCAGCGCCTTCACCTTCGTGGCCCCGGCGCCCGACGGCGTCTATCAGCTCTTCCGCCGCGGACTGTCCGGCGGCCCGGTCGAACAACTCACGTTCGATCCGGCGCACAAGAGCCAGCCGGCGTGGTCGCCCGATGGCCACCGTCTCGCCTTCACCGCCTGGCGGTACGACGCGCAGATCTGGCGCCTGTTGCCGTAGGCGCCGGATCCGCGGTCGCGCTGTGCGTCGCGCCTACTTCGAGGCGACGAACATGATTTCGAGCATGCCGTCGGCGACGAGGCCCGACTGCACCGTGGCCCGGGCCGGCAGGTCCTTCACGACAGCGCGGTAGCCGGTGTTCATGGCCTCGAAGTTCTTGACGTCGGTGATGTAGACGACGCCGTCCACCAGATCGCCCCAGCCGAAGCCGGCCACCTGCAGCGTGCGGCCGACGCGGGCGAGGATTTCGGTGGTCTGCGCCTGCGTGTCGCCCTTGTTGGCGGCGGTGTTGCCGAGCAGGCCCGAGAGGTACAGACGGTTGCCCACCTTGACGGCGCTGCTCAGAATCGGGCTCGGCTTGCCGGGCGTGCCGTCGGCGGCCGGCGTCGTGAAGATCTGCTTCGGCAGGCTCGACGCGGTGAGCGTGATTTCGACGACGTTGGCGGCCCCCATGAGCGGCGCGACCACGGTGGCGCGGGCGGGCGGATCCTTGGTGAAGAACGTGCGGTAGGTCTCATTCATCTCCTGGAACTTCGTGGCGTCGGTGATGAAGACCTTGGAGCTCACCACGTGGTCGAACGTCATGCCGGCTTCCTTCAGGATGGCGGCGGCGTTGTCGAGCACGGCCTTGGTCTGCACGGCCATCGAGCCCTCGACCACCGAGTTGTCCTTGCCGTTGCGCGAGACGAGGCCGGCGAGGAAGAGGGTGCTGCCGCTCTTGATGCCGTAGCTGTAGGGGTTCGGCGACTTCATCCACGACGAGGGATGGATGACCTTGCGCTCGCCGCCATTGGGAATGGCGATGGCCGAGATCTCGAGCAGCGCGCCCGGCACGACGAAGTCGGACACGATCGTGGTGCGAGCCGGCGGATCGGCCTTCCAGAACGTGCGATAGACCTCGTTCATGGCGGCGAAGTCCGCCGCGTTCTTGATGTAGACCTGCACCGAGGCGGCCATGGCCAGGCTCGAGCCGGCCTTCTTCAGCGTGTCGTCGATGCTCTGGAGCACCTTCGTCGTCTGGTTGCGGATGTCGCCTTCGGCGACGATCGTGCCCGACACATAGATGAGCCCGTCGGCCTTGGTGGCCGAGCTGAACGGGAATTGCGCCGGTCCCGCATAACGCTGCACCTGCGCGGTCATGCTGCCTCCGAGTCCGAGAAGTCCGATGAGTGCTGCCGCTGCCAGTCGTCGCACGTGCGCCTCCAGTGAAGTTCTGCGTCGAAGGATAGCCGAAGCCACGGCGAATCCGCTACACTGTCGGTCGCACATGGCATCGACGCTGTACCTGCCGAAAGTCGTTCGCAAACGTTCGAAGCTCCACGGCTGGGGCGTGTTCGCGAAAGAGCCCATCAACAAGAACAAGTTCATCATCGAATACGCCGGTGAGCTCATCACCAACAAGGTGAGCGACAAACGCGAAGACACGTACCTGAACGAAGGCTGTATCTGGGTCTTCCGCGTCAACCGCAACTGGTCGCGCGACGGCCACGTCGGCGGCAACGACGCGCGGTTCATCAACCACTCCTGCACGCCGAACTGCTACAGCTGGGTTGACACGAAGCAGAAGCGCGTGTGGATCCGCGCCGCCAAGGCCATCGCGCCCGGCGACGAACTCACCTACGACTACAACACGGAAGGCGACAAGACCATCCCATGTCGCTGCCGGCCCGGCTGCAAGACCAAGCTCTGAGACGCGTCGCCCGGCGGACGTTCGCCCTGGCGTCGGCCGTCGTATGCGCCGGCGTCGTCGTGTGGGCGGGGCTGGCCCCCGTGCCGGCGCAACCGGCCACCGCGTCAGCACCCACGATTCGCATCGGCGTCACCGCGGCGGATGGCAGCGTGCGCGTCGAGACGCTGCCGCTCGAAGAGTACGTGGCGCGCGTCGTCTCGGGCGAAGGGCAGCCGCGCGCCGGCGCCGCCGCGCAGCAGGCGCTGGCGATCGTCATTCGCACCTTCGCCGCCGCCAATCGCCATCGCCACCGGGCCGAAGGCTACGACCTCTGCGACACCACGCACTGCCAGGTGATGCGGCCGGTGTTGCCGGCGGCGCGCGAAGCGGCGCAGGCGACGGCCGGCCAGATCCTGCTCGACCGGGGGGCGCCGGCGTTCGTGTTCTACTCGGCGCACAACGGCGGCACGCCGGCCCTTGCCAGCGAGGTCTGGCCCGGCGCGACCGACTACGCGCCCGGTGAGCCTGAGGATGCCTGCCACGACGAACCGGGCTGGTCGCGCGCGATTGCCAGCGCGGATCTGGAGCGGGCGCTGCGGGCGGCCGGGTTGACCGGCCGATTGCGCACGCTCTCGATCGTCGATCGCACCGCCTCGGGCCGGGCCGGACGGCTGCGCGTGGACGGCTTCACGCCCAACACGATCACCGCGCACGAATTCCGCATGGCCGTGGGCCGTACGCTCGGCTGGCAGCTCGTGCGCAGCACCGCGTTCGACGTGACGAAGGACGGCGCCGTCTACCGCTTCGACGGCGTGGGCTACGGGCACGGCGTCGGGCTGTGCGTGGTGGGTGCCGGGCGTCGCGCGTCGCGCGGGGAAACGGCGGCCACGATCCTCAAGGCGTACTTCCGCGATCTGGTCGTGAGCCCGGGAGCCGCGGCCACGCTCACGCGGGCCCTGCCGTCCGGCGGGCCCGTGATCGCCGCGCCACCCGGCGCGCCGCCGGCGCCGCCCGCCGTATCGCCGCCGGTCGCCCCCGCGGCGCTCGCCGCCACCGATATCCGCCTGACGATGCCGGCGTTCGAGGAGCACGACCGTGCCCTCGTGCTCGGGCTCGTGCGGCAGACGCGCGACGACGTCGCCGCCCGCGCGCTCGTCAAGGCCCCGGACGTGCTCAGCGTGAGCGTGCATCCCACGATGGACGCGTTCGGCCACGCCACCGGGCAGCCGTGGTGGGTCACGGCGGCCACCGTGGGCACGGCCATCGACCTCGCGCCCATCTCGCGCCTGCGGCAACGCGGCGTGCTCGAGTCGACGCTGCGCTACGAGGTGGCGTGGGCAGTCATCACGCCCCATCTCACGAAGGCGCCGGCCTGGGTGAAAGTGGGCGCGGCGATGATGTACGCGGGACCCGTCACGGCGGCGCCTGCGGTCGAGGGCCGCGTGCGTTGTCCGAGTGACGCGGAGCTCCTGCGGCCGGTCTCGGGAGGCGCGCAGCGCGAAGCGTTCCTGCGGGCCGAACGCTGCGTGCGCCGCGAAATCGCGCGCGGCACCCGGCTCACCGAGATCCGCTGAGCGATCGGTCAGCCGGCGTCGAAGGACGGCGGCGGTGGCGCGCTGGCCGCGTCGAGATCGAACGTCACGTCGACGCCGTGGCGCGCCTCGCCGATGACGAGATCGTCGAGCGTGCCGTGTGACGCGGTGATGGTCACGGCTGCGGCCACGAGCCGCACGCCGAGGCCCGGACGCCACACGTGGAACTCCCGCCGCGTGGCGGCGTCGTCGCGCGCCGTACCCTCGGGACGCACCTGCCACACAAGCGTGCGCCCGCGCCGCGTGGCGGAGGCCACGACCGGCACGCCGTGCTCGCGCCCCACCGCTTCGCTCACCGTGACGAGCGCTTCGGCGAGCGCGGTGTCGCGTCCGCGGCGCGGCACATCGACGGTGTCGCGGACCTCGAGTGTGAGCGGCACGCCGCGCGTCGCCGCGAGGCTGCGGACTTCCTGCGCGAGAATCGGCAGCGCCACCCACGTGAGCGCGTCCTCTTCGGCGCGCCAGGAGATGGTGAGACGCCGCAGGTCGTCGAGCGCCTCGACGAGCGATTGCTGCGCCTTGCGGGCCCCGGCGAGCGCCTTCTGCTGGTCGGGTGTGAGCGAAGCGCGACTCTGTTCGAGCAGCGCCAGATAGCCCCCCACGACGCCCGCGGGGGCGCGCAGCTCGTGCCCGATCAGGGCGAGCAGCGGGGCGGCGATACGCATCGGCATGGCGCAGACGGTACTATGGCTCAGCCGCGCATGTCTGCCACCGGGCCGCTTCTGAGCGTCGTCGTGCCGGTGCGCGGCGATTCGGCATCGCTGGCCGCGCTGCTGGAACAACTGCCGAGCCGGCCCGGCGTGCAGGTCGTCGTGTCGTGCACCGGCCCCAGTGACGTGTTTCACGACGCCCTCCGCGAGAGCCGTCCCGACATCCGGTGGATGGACGGCCAGGCAGGGCGCGGCGTGCAGCTCAATGCCGGGGCGGCGGCGGCGACCGGACGCTGGCTGTGGTTCGTGCACGCCGACAGCCAGCTGCCCCCGGGCTGGTTCGAGCGCTTCGAGGCACTCGACCGGCAGCCCGACGTGGTGGGCGGCGCCTTTGCGTTCCGGCTCGATTCGCCGGCCTGGCAGGCGCGCTGGCTGGAACGGGCCGTGGCGGCGCGCGTGCGGCTTTTCGGTCTGCCCTATGGCGACCAGGGAATTTTCGTGCGCCGTGACGTGTTCAGGTCTCTGCGGGGATTCCTGCCGATTCCGCTGATGGAAGATGTCGACTTCGTGCGGCGGCTGAAACGGCAGGGCCGCGTAGTTCATCTGAGCGAGGGCATGGTCACGTCGGCCCGCCGGTGGGAGCGCCGGGGCTGGCTGCGCCAGAGTCTGTCGAACCTCGGGACGCTCGCGTTGTATTTCGCGGGCGTCTCGCCAGAGCGGCTGGCCCGCAGGTATGATCGTCGCCCGAACGTTTCCTGAGGTTGCCCGATGCTGATCAAGCCCACGCCCGACCTGCGCGAGTCCGAGGTGACACCCCGCGAGCTCTATCTGCGCCGTCGTGAGTTCATCGGCGCCGCCGGGGCGGCCGCCGCCGCGCTGGCCACCGGGGCGATGGCGCCCGGCGAGGCCGCCGCGCAGAACCCGTCGGCCCAGAAGCTGGCCAATCTCAAGAAGAGCAGCTTCAGCACGACCGAGACGATGAATTCGTACCGGGACGTGACCACCTACAACAACTTCTACGAGTTCGGGCTCGACAAGGGCGACCCGGCGCGTCACGCCCATTCCCTCAAGCCGCGGCCGTGGTCGATCAAGGTCGAAGGGGAGTGCGCCAAGCCGGGTACCTACAACCTCGAAGACATCCTGAAGTGGTTCCCGCTCGAGGAGCGCATCTACCGGATGCGCTGCGTCGAGGCGTGGTCGATGGTGATTCCGTGGAACGGTTTCCCGCTGGCCGACTTCGTGAAGCGCTTCGAGCCCACGTCCAAGGCGAAGTACATCGAGATGCGCACGCTGCTCGACCTGCGGCAGATGCCCGGACAGACCGAGCCGGCGCTCGTGTGGCCGTATCGCGAGGGGCTGCGCATGGACGAAGCGCTGCATCCGCTGGCGATGCTCGCGGTGGGCCTCTACGGCGAGGTGCTGCCGAACCAGAACGGCGCGCCGATTCGCCTCGTGGTGCCGTGGAAGTACGGCTTCAAGGGCATCAAGTCGATCGTGAGCGTGAAGTTCGTCGAGAAGGAGCCGCTCAACACCTGGCAGCAGACGCGCGCTGACGAATACGGCTTCTACGCGAACGTGAATCCCGACGTCGACCACCCGCGCTGGACGCAGAAGACCGAACGGCGTATCGGCGAGTTCTTCCGCCGCAAGACGCTGCCGTTCAACGGCTACGGCGACCAGGTGGCCTCGCTCTACGCGGGCATGGACCTGCGCAAGCACTACTGAGCCGTCCGGCGCGCGATTCGATGAGTCGGGAATGACCGAGACACAGATCGTCCGGCGGGTCATCAAGCCGATCGTGTTCCTGGCGGCGCTCCAGCCCGCCGGCTGGCTTGTCTACAACGCCTTCTGGGGCGACCTGGGCGTGAACCCGGTCGAGACCATCACCAACCACACCGGCATCTGGTGTCTGCGGTTCCTGGTGCTGACGCTACTCATCACGCCGCTCCGGTGGGTGAGTGGCCTGAACGCGCTCGCACGTTTCCGCCGGCCGATCGGGCTCTTCGCGTTCTTCTACGGCACGCTCCACTTCATGACCTACTTCGTGCTCGACCACTCGCTCGTCTTCGACGGCGTGTGGGAGGACGTGGTCAAGCGCCCGTACATCACCGCCGGCTTCACGGCCTTCGTGCTGATGATCCCGCTCGCCGTCACCTCCACCACGGGCTGGATCCGGCGGCTCGGCGGCCGCAACTGGAACCTGCTGCACCGCCTGGTCTACGTCTCGGCGCTCGGCGGCGCGCTGCACTACTTCTGGAAGGTCAAGCTCGACACGACCAACCCGATCTACTACTTCGCGATCGTCGGCCTGCTGCTGGCGGCGCGGGTGTGGAAGGCGGCCACGAAAAAGCGCGCCGTGGCGCCGGCCGCCGCACGCGTCGCGCCGCAGGCGTGAGCGGCGCACACGACGCCGCGGCCGGAGTTGCCGCCGGCCGCCCGGCCGTCGTGATGCTCGCGCGCAGTCCGTTCGCGGCGGGGAAGACTCGCCTGACCTACGGCCTCGAGCCCGCCACGGCGGCCTCGCTCCGTGACGCCCTCCTGCGCGACACCATTGAGGCCGCCCTTGCGCCCGGTTGGCCGCTGCACGTGCACGTCACCCCTGCTGAGGACATCGCGCGGATGCCGGCGTGGCTCGCTGTCGATCCGGCGCTGGCCCCGCTGGCCGCGCGCGTGTCATGGCACGCACAGGCGGGCGAGGACCTGGGTGCGCGGATGGTCGCGGCTCTCGCGACCACGCTCGCCTCCGGACATGACGTCGCGGTGCTCGTGGGCTCCGACGTCCCCGACCTGCCCCCGGCGGCGCTGACGGCGGCGCACGCCGCGCTCGTGGCCCGGCCGCGCGAGTCACGCGTGGTGTTCGGACCGGCGATGGATGGCGGCTTCTACCTGGTCGCTGCGATCGACGTGGCCGCGCTGGGCGACGCGTTCACGGGGATGACCTGGAGCCAGCCGTCCGTACTGGCGGATGTCACATCGCGACTCGCGGCGGCGGGGGTCGAGGTGGCGACGGTGACGCCCTGGCGAGACCTCGACGACGCCGCCGATCTCGCGGCCCTGCTCGCCCGGCCCGGCAGCACGGCGCGGCGCACCCGCGAGGTGGCCTCGAGCGGCCGCCCGTTACAATGACGACGTATGGCCTCTGAACGTGTTCTCGTGCGGCACCGGCCGTGGCTGGCTGGCGCCGCGATGGTGGCTCTCACGCTTGGTCTCGCGGCCTGCGCGTCGCCCTCGGACGCCAACGGCGCGGCGCGGACGCCGGCCGGGCAGGCGCCGGCGCCGCAGGAGCTGCGGGTCATCCAGCACGAGGTGCCGAAGCGGGACTTCGTGGGCGCGCCGCCCACCGAGTTCCGCTGGAGCCCGATCCAGGGCGCGGACCGCTACGCCATCGGCCTCTGGAACGAGACCGACCGGCTCATGTGGCGCAAGGACGACATCACGGGGACGTCTGAGCCCATGCCGAAGGAACTCTATCTCGACTACGGCACGTACTTCTGGTCGGTCTCGGCGCTGCAGAACGACCGGGAAATCGCCAAGTCCGGGATGGCGGCCTTCGTCATCGAAGAGTAGTGGTTGGCGCCGCCGACGCCTGTGGTATACTCAAGTTCTTCTGTCGCGGGGTGGAGCAGTCCGGTAGCTCGTTGGGCTCATAACCCAAAGGTCGCGGGTTCAAATCCCGCCCCCGCAACCAACTGAATCGGCACGAGAAGGTCGCCAGTCTCTGGCGACCTTTTCGTCTTTTGGACGGCAGTCAGCATCGCGGCCAGGTTCCCCTTCAGCTCGATCCCCAGCTGGCCGCCCCTCGGGGTCAAGACAATCGAATCAATCAGCCCGCGGAGGCTTTCCGACGCCTCCAGCCGGGTGTCGTCGCGCCGGAGCGCGGCGGCCAGTTCCTCCACCTTGGACCGATACAGGTCGGCCATGCTCGGGTGGAGCAGCGGCGGGGGCTCGTCCGCGGTCTCGAGCTGGGTCTGAAGTGCGGTCTTCCGCTCCTGAAGACTGTCGTTACGCGCCTTGAGCTCCGGGCTGGCGTAGCCCTGGACGATGGCGTCGATGACCTTTTCGATGTCGCGCTTGACTCGATCCAACTCGCGCCGGGCACCGCTCAAGCTGGCGCGCTGTTCCATCCTGAGCCGGTTCATCTCCTTCGTGAACTCTCGGCAGAACTCCTCGAAGAAGTCCTTGCGCAGCAGCTTCTCCTGCAGCGCCGCCAGCACGCGCGCCTCGACCTCCTGGCGCGAGATCGTCAGTTTGTTGGTGCACGTGCCGCGTTCGCGAGTGCCGAAGCAGCCGAGCCGATCGCGGTAGTAGACGACGAAGCCGGCGCCGCACTCGCCGCACTTGGTCAGGCCGGTGAACAGGTATTTCGGGCGCACGAACTGGTTGAAGCGCTTGGCGGGCTCTGCTGCCGTCCACTTCTTCTGCACGCCGGCGTAACGCGTCTGCACGGCCTGCCACAGCTCGTCGTCCACGATGCGCAGGGCAGGCACCGGGGTGATCACCCACTCGGACGCCGGGTTCTGGCGTGACACCCGCTTGCCCGTGTCCGGGTCTTTCAGGTAGCGCAGCTTGTTCCACACCATGCGGCCGATGTACAGCTCGTTGTGCAGGATGCCGGTGCCGCGCTTCGGGTTGCCGTGGATGGTGCTCGAACTCCACAGAGCGCCGCGCGGGCCGCGCAGCCCTTCGCGATTCAGATCCTTGGCGATCTGCTTCGGCGACACGCCGGCCGCGTACTGCTTGAAGATCTGCCGGATGGTGCCCGCTTCCTCGGGAACGATCTCGCGCTCGCCGGTTGAGACGGCGCCGTCCGTGAACGTGCGCACGAGCTGGTCACGCGCGCGCCTCAGGTCCTGAGGGGAGTCGCGGGCGCCCAGTGGAGTCGCCCGCGCTTATGCCTCTGTCGCTCTTAACGTTCCGGTCTATCGCTCGACTGCCTGTGCCGTCTGCGCAGTGCGAGGACGGTTGCAGGGAGCCCGTGTCGGCGATGCCTGCTGGCCGGATGCCCAGAGGGCGATCGCGACGGAGCGGGAAGTGCGCCGAGTGAGTCGATGCCGGAACGTGATTGGTGCCTATACCCGAGGCCGCTGAGGCTACGGGATTCAGGCCGCCTCCAAAGGCCTGTAACCGATGGAGGGATGGCGCGGAGCGCCACGGAGATTCTGAAGCTACTCCGACACAGCTGGTCTGTCAACAGCCTGTTTGAAGGAGCCTTCGATTCGGCCCCGAAATGGTCTTCGGTCGGCGTCAGTTGGGCGGTCCTTCAATGTCGTCCCAAAACGCCCGGATCTGCGGCGCCACTTCGGCGGCACGATCGGCGCCGGCCATCAGGGCATCTGGCAAGAACTGACGTCGAAGGAAGAGCTTCTGTTGTCCCTTCGTGGCTCGATGCTCGCGCGTTACGACGCCGTGACGCACCAACGCAGCCTCCAATGCGGGCCAGGAGCCGTCTTGGAACAGTGACCGAAGCGTGTCATCGCTCGTGCAGACTGGATTCATGCGCCTGTAGGAACGCGCAAGCCTCTCAAGCAGTCGTTCGAACCGTTCTGGGATGTTGCGCACAGTAGAAGCAGATGCCTCAGACGGCGCTGTGGCCGCGCCGCACTGAACCAAGATCTGGCGCACTTCGTTGGGATCGTAGACTCCCCTCGCCAGGCCGGCCTCCCGCACTCTGATGCCGAGAATCTGACTGGCCGGCTCCACCCCATCGAGCTCGAGCCGAGTGTAGTGCGGGTTCACAACGACCTCGGAGAGCAAGACCCCTCGCGCGTGGCAATTCAGCAGTCGAGTCCTGGTCAAGTCGACCCTCCTAAACTCGACACGCTCGAATCGCCCATCACGCAAGTCGACTCCTTCTAGATCCCCGCCCGGTATGACAACCCCGGCGACCGTCAGCCCCCTGAGTTCCCCGTGGTTCGCGGCCTGCTTTAGAACGGTCGCCGCCACGAGTCCGGCGTTCTCCCTGACCTGAGAGGATCTAGGCGTCTCGACTTGAGCTGCCTGTGCCAATCGGTCGAGAAACCACTGGGCTCTCGTCTGCTCGAACAGCGAAGTCTCACGATCGAGCCCAGCGACGGCCGAAGAGGCAACCTCTTGCGGCAGGACGGATCGGCTGAGAAGCACCCTCACGGCCGAAGCATCACGCAGCAAGGTCTCCCGAAAGACCTGCGCCAGAAAATAGGAAAAGAACATCTCGTGTTCGAAGGCAACGCCCCCTGAGCGTTCGCCAGGATT
>JAEUQR010000073.1 GCA_016789705.1 Acidobacteriota bacterium | reverse complement strand
CCGTCCACCAGACGCTGCTGCGCCGCGATCTGCTGCTCGTAGCGCTGGACGACCGGCCGCACGCGCCGTTCCACGTCGTCGTTCACCGCGACGCGGATGACGTTGAAGTCGGTCATCGCCTGGGCGGCGTCGCCGGTCGCGAGTTCCGGATGGTCCTCGTAATAACCGGCGAGTAGCTTGCTGCCGGCGGCGTTGGCGTCGTCGGATGCGACACGCACGGCCTGCACCAGCTCCATTCGTGACGGCACGGGGAACAGCGTCGTCGCCACGAGATTGAAGACCGACGGCAGTACCACCACCAGCACGAGCCACGCGCTGGCGAGCACCGTGGCATTGGCCGCCGAGCGCAACCCGAACGACGCGACGAGCATGGCGAGGCCGAACCAGAACGCCCCGTACGCCACGACCGCGGCCACCCACAACGCGAGGCGCGGCAAGGCGCCCGGGCCGGCCAGATCGACGCCACCGATGAAGAGCGCCGCCAGCGTGCAGGCGACGACCGTGCCGACGAGCAGGCCGGCCCTCAGCAGCACCTTCCCGCTCGCGAGCGTGGCGAGTGACAGCGGCTGCGACAGCGTGAGCGCGAGCGTGCCCTGCTCCTGCTCAGCGGAGAGCATGTTGTAGCAGAGCGCGAGGATGAGAATCGGGTAGAAGAAGATCAGCACGAACGCCAGATCGAACCGCCCGACGAGCAGGCGCTGCGGATTTTCGACCTCGGTCGCGCCGACGATGGCATCCCGCGAGTCGGTCGACACCTTGAAGTAGTACGGCAGCAGATCGCTCTGGCCGACGGCCAGCGGCGCGAGCGGCCCCGGGGGCAGCGTGGCGTAGCGCGGCGCGAAGCGGCTGCCGGCGTTCGACGGGCTGCGCGGGTCGCGAAACGGCGACACCTTGCCGCCGGTGCGCTGCAGCTCCTGCACCTCCCTTTCGAGCCCGGCGTAGCGCTCGGATTCCTCCGCGGCGGAAGTTGCGAGCGCGGCCTGCTGGAAGCCGACCCAGCGGGCGCCGTTCCAGACGCCGTAGCCGATGGCGGCGACGAAGGCCAGGCCCACCACCCACAACGTGGCATCGGCGCCGAGCGTGCGCCACTCGTGGCGAATGATGCGGGAGAGCATGGCGTCAGTCCACGAGGGCCGTCGTCGCGGCCCGCATCATCAGCGCCACGGCGCCCACGAGCCACGCGCCGAGCACGAGGAGGGCGAGGCTGTACTGGCGGAGCACCCAGCCGGCCGGCGGCGGTTCGTAGGTGAAGGGCGGCACCTGATCCCACAGCTCCCGGCCCGCCATGTAGACCTGGCCGGCCTTCTGGTTCTTCGCGATGTCGCCGTTCAGCGTGCGCTGGATGTCGCGGCGGTATGACTCGGCCGCCGTGATGAAGTGGCGGTGCTGCCCGAAGTCGGTGCCGGAAAGCCCCATCGAGAGGCCGCGCGTCGCCAGCATCGGCGCCGCGATGGCGCTCCACTGGAACACGCGGTTCTGCCGGTCGTATTGGTCGAAGAGCGCGCCGAAGTGTTTGTCGAACACCTCGTTGCCGTGTTCTTCGCCTTCCTGGAGCGACACGCCGCTAAAGGCGATGGGCAGCGCGTCCACCGAGGCGACGTTGTACTGCTTCAGCAGGGCCTCGCGCTTGCGCTCCAGACGCTCCTCCATCTCCTGCTCGTTGTTCAGATCGGCCTCGAGCGCCTTCTGAAACTCGACGGCCGACGGCGTCGGGTGCAGCCAGGCGGCGAGGTCTGAGACCACGCGCGAGGCGACGACGGAGTTGGCGAACCAGAACGTGAGAAGCACGACGAGCGCCAGCCGCGACGACGACGCCCACGCCGACACCCACAGCGCGAGCGCCGTGACCAGGGCGAAGTAGACGAGATACACCGCGCCGAGCGCGACGACGCGCCAGGGGTCATCCGCGAGCAGCCCTTCACCCGTGGAAAGGGCGAGCGCCACCACACAGAGCACCGTTGCCGGCAACAGGATGAGCCCGAGCCCGCCGGCGATGCCGAGCGCCTTGCCCAGGGCGAGATCGCGCGGCCGGGCGCCGACGCTCAGCAGCTGCCGCAGCGTGCCCTGCTCGCGTTCGCCGGCAAACGCCGAAAACGCCATGAGCACGATGAAGAGCGGCACGAGCACCTGCAGCACTTCGGCGCCGTTCATCGACCCGAAGCGCTGCACGGCCGTGCGGTCCTGCGCCGGCCGGTACTTCATCTCGTTCTGTTTGTGGGCCTCGAGCCACACCGCCACGCCCACGTACGGGTCGATGCCAGTATCGACCATCGCCATCTGGCTGGCCGGCTTGAAGGCGTAGACGCCGTAGTGTGCCGCCGAGTGCGGGTTCTTCTTCGGCTGGTTGAGCCACTGATCGCGGGTGGCCTGCTGCGCGGTGCGGTGCTGCGCGGCCAGGTCCGTGTAGGTCTTCCAGCCGGCCGCCAGCGACACCACGGACACGACCAGCACGAGTGCCGACAGCACGCGGAAGCGGCCGTCGCGGGAGAGATCCAACAGTTCCTTGCGGGCGATTCGCAGAATCATGACGGGCTCCCGCGACTAGTCGCGCATGTGTTCGAGGTAGATCCGCTCGAGGTCGGCGTGACCGAACTCGTCGGTCGTGTGCTGGGCCACGAGCGTGCCGTGTTTCATGATGCCCACGCGCGTGCCCGACTCCTTGGCGCGGAAGAGGTCGTGCGTCGCCATGAGCACGGCCACGCCACTGCCGCTCAGCCGCCGCAGCAGGTCCGAGAATTCGTTCGAGGCCTTCGGGTCGAGGCCGGATGTGGGCTCGTCGAGCAGCAGCGCCTTGGCACCCTTGGCCAGGGCGATGGCGATGCCCACCTTCTGGCGCATGCCTTTCGAGTAAGTGCCTACCCGGCGGTCCGCCGCTTCCACCGCCAGGCCCACTTCGCGGAAGTAGCCGACGAGCTGCTCGCGCGTGAGGTCGGGCTTGCCGGCGAGCGCCGCGAAGTACTCGAGGTTCTCGAGCCCGGTGAGGTTCTTGTAGAGCATCACCGTCTCGGGGATGTAGGCGAGGTGCCGCTTGGTTTCGAGCGGCTCCTTCGTCACATCGACACCGTTCACGAGGGCCGTGCCGGACGTGGGCGCGATGAAGTTCAGGAACAGGTTGATGGTGGTGGTCTTGCCCGCGCCGTTGGCGCCGAGCAGGCAGAAGACGTCCCCGGGGGCGACGGTCAGGGTCAGAGCATTCAGCGCGGTGACGCCGTTGTAGCGTTTGGTCAGGGCGTGGGCTTCGAGCATCGGGTCGGCTCCAGGGCGCTCAGGCTAGAGCGGCGGGCGCGGCGCCCGTGAGCGGCTCACAACGAACGGTTGTTCTCCGCCAACAAACGGCGCCCCGGTCTCGGCGAGTTGTGAGGGGGACTGTCCCCATTCTTGGCGGGACCAGACTTCTCCGCCTGGGCGTGCTACCTTCAAGACAAGATGCGCATGACCCGCCTGTCGACGCTCTGCCTGCTGGCCACGCTCACGCTGCCGTCGTTCGCCTTCGCGCAGGGCGGCACCATCACCGGCGTCATCACGACGGCGGTGGCCGCGCCGCGCCCGCTGCGCGTCACGATGGACATGAAGGTGTGCGGCACGCAGCTGCCCGACGAATCGATCGTCGTCGGCGCCGGTGGCCTGCTCGCCAACGCCGTGGTGAGCCTCACGGGCGTGAAGGTCTCGACGCCGTATCCCGAGCCGTCGGTCGTGAACGACAAGTGCCGCTTCCTGCCGCGCGTGCAGATTGCGCGTCCGGGCGCCCCGACGAAGACGACCAGTCACGACGCGCTGCTGCACACGACCAACGCGCAGCAGGACGGCGGCCGCACGCTCTTCAACGTCGGCCTGCCGGTACCGGGCATGGTCGTGACGCGGCCGCTCAACGGCGCCGGCCTCGTGCGCATCACCTGCAACACGCACACGTGGATGCGGGGATTCATCGTGGTCACCGACGACATGGCCGCGGTCTCGGGCGCCGACGGCCGCTTCCAGCTCACCGGAGTGCCGCCGGGCACCTATGAACTGAAGGTGTGGCACGAGACGCTCAGGACCGCGCCCCTCAAGGTCACGGTCAAGGCGGGCACCGCCTCCGCCGTGACCATCGCGATGGCGCGCTAGCGGCGCGTCGCGGCCCCTCCCGGGCGTGCCGTTCGATAGAATGGCCACGTCCTCCCCCCAGGAGCCGAGCCGATGATGCCTGCCGACCGCCGCCGACGTGTTCCCGCTCTCGCGGCCCTGCTTGCCGCGGGACTCGGCGTCATCGCCGTCACCGCGCAGACGGTCGTCACGCCGCCGAAGAACAAGTACACACCCGAGCAGGACGTGCAGCTCGGCAAGGAAGCGGCGGCGGAGGTCCGGCAGAAGTACCCGGTCATCGCCGACGACCAGATCAACGCCTACCTCGATCGGGCCGGCCGGGCGCTCGTGGCCGCGGCGCCGGCGAACCTGAACCATCCCGCGTTCGAGTACTCGTTCACGCCGGTGAACCTGAAGGAGATCAACGCGTTCGCGCTGCCGGGCGGGCCGATGTTCGTCAACCGCGGCATGTTCGACGCCGCCGAGGTCGAAGGCGAAGTGGTGGGCGTGATGGCGCACGAACTCGCGCACGTGCTGCTCAGGCACGGCACCGCGAACGCGACCAAGGCGCAGAAGTTCCAGGTCGGCGCCGTGGCCGGCGCGATTGCCGGCGCGATCATCGGCGGCGGCTGGGGCGAGGCGATTTCCCAGGGCTCGCAGTTCGGGCTCGGGGCGTGGCTCATGAAGTACAGCCGCGACTACGAGAAGCAGGCCGACCTGCTCGGCGCGCAGATCATGGCGCGCGCCGGCTTCGATCCGCGCGACCTGGCCCGGATGTTCGAGGCGATCGAGCGCGAGTCGAAGGGGAAGACGCCGCCGCAGTGGCTGAGCAGCCATCCGAACCCCGGCAACCGCGTGGAGTACATCCGCGCCGAAGCCGACAAGCTCACGATTGGCCCGCGCACGAACGGCAGCGGCTTTGCCAGCGCCAAGACCCGCTTCGCGGCCATGCCGCCGCCGCAGTCGATGGCCGACCAGGCCCGCACCGGCAACGGCGACTCGGGCGGCAGCGGCGCCCCGGCGTCGGTCGGCACGGTGGGCCAGCCGGTGCCGCCGCCAGCCTCGCAGTACAAGACCGCGCGCGGCGGGCAGCTCTTCCAGGTGAGCGTGCCGTCGAACTGGGTGGGCATCAACGGGAACAACGCCGTGAAGTTCGTGCCGCAGAACGCCTATGGCCCCTATCAGGGGCAGAGTGTCTTCACGCACGGCGTCGAACTCGGCGTGGCGCGCGCCGCGTCGCGTGATCTGAGCGAGTCGACCGACGCCTTCATCAACGCGATCGTGCGCGCGAACCCGGGCCTGCGCGTCTCGGGCGCGCAGCAGCCCGTGCGCATCTCGCAGCGCTCGGGTGTCGGCACGCTGCTCGTGGGCCGCTCGGCGCTCGGCCAGACCGAACGCGTCGGCGTCTACACGACGCTCCTCGCGGACGGCAGCCTCTTCTACTACCTCACCGTGTCGCCACAGGATGACGCGCAGATCTACGCGCCGGCCTTCGAACGCGTGGGCACGTCCATCCGTCTGAGCGACCGCTAAGCCGGCATCGCCACCCGCGCCGATGTATCAGCAGCCGCCGGCGCCGCTCGATGCCGTGCCGCCGGCGCGCCGCTGGCGCTGGCCGCGGGTCGGTGCGAACGTGTGGGCGATCGGCGCCACGAGCCTGCTCACGGACGTCTCGTCGGAGATGGTCACGAGCGTGCTGCCGCTCTACGTCGTGCTGCACCTGCAGATGACGCCGCTCGCCTTCGGCGCGCTCGACGGGTTGTACCAGGGGGTGGCGGCGCTCGTGCGGATGGGCAGCGGCGTCGTGGCCGACCGCTTCCGTCATCACAAGGCCGTGGCGCTCGCCGGCTACGGCCTCTCCGCCGTGGCCAAGGCCTGCTACATCGCGGCCGGCACGGCATGGCCGGCCTTCCTGGCCGTGGTCACGGCCGATCGTCTCGGCAAAGGCATCCGCACGGCGCCGCGTGACGCCCTCATCGCCGCTTCGGCGCGGCCCGGCGAAACGGCCACGGCCTTCGGCGTGCATCGCGCGATGGACGCGGCCGGCGCCACGATCGGACCGCTGACGGCCTTCGGCGTGCTGATGCTCGCGCCTGGGCGCTTCGATCAGGTGTTCGTCGTGAGCTTCGCGATGGCCGTGGTGGGCGTGGCCGCGCTGTGGCTCTTCGTGACGGCGCCCGGCGGCGCGCGGGCGACTGGCGCCACGGCCACGGCGCGTCCGTGGGCGCGGGTGCTCGACGCGATCACGGCCCCGCGCTTCCGCGCCGTGCTCGTCGCCGCCGGCGCGGTGTCGATCGCGAGTGTCACCGACGGCCTGCTGTATCTGGTGCTGCAGCGCCAGTTCGCCTTCGATCCCACGCGCATCACGCTGCTCTTCGTGGGCACGCCGCTCTGCTATTTCCTGCTCGCCGGGCCGTGCGGCGTCGTGGCCGACCGCATCGGCACGGCCCGCCTCTTCCTCGCCGGACACCTCGCGCTGCTGGCGGTCTACGGGCTGCTCTGGATGGGCGTGACGACGGCTGTCGGCGTGGCGGCGTGTCTCGTGGGCCTGGGCGCCTACTACGCCGCCACCGACGGTATCCTTGCGGCGATGGCCGCCCTCGCCCTGCCCGCCGACGACCGCGCCACCGGCCTGGGCCTGCTGGCCACGTGCACGACGGCTGGCCGCGGGCTGGCCGCATTCGTGTTCGGCGCGCTCTGGACCTACACGGACACGCGCACGGCGCTCGCCGCCTTCGCCGCGCTGCTCGTCGCCGGCATCGGCGTGAGCGCGTGGCAACTCGGGGCGACGCGGGCACTGCCCCCGCCCGCGGAGGCCAGATCATGACGCAGCCTTCGGGTGCACGCCGCACGGTCATCTTCGCGGTGGTGTGCGCCGCGGCCGTCGCCGCCGTCACGTGGTCACTCACGCGCGCGCGGCTGGAGCAGCGTGGAACGACGAGCCCGGGCGGCGGACCGGCCGTGGCCGCACCCACCCTGGCCTCGCCCCCGGCATCACCCTT
Organism: Acidobacteriota bacterium; assembly: GCA_016789705.1. Classification (GTDB taxonomy): domain Bacteria; phylum Acidobacteriota; class Vicinamibacteria; order Vicinamibacterales; family UBA2999; genus CADEFD01. Next base: position 6,882 of record JAEUQR010000073.1, on the reverse strand, counting down.
CGTGCTCGTGCGGCACCTCGCGCCTGGTAGTGGATGGAGCCGTCTGGCCCTGGCACCGCTGGCGGCCCCCGACGGCCCGCGGTTCATCACGCCACTTTCGTGCGTGCGCGGCTACATGGCCGGGACGCGTGGGCTGTGCCTCGCCTCGAACGGCGCCGATGGCCGCGCGATCGTGTTCGAGACGGCCACCTTCACGCCCACGCACACACTCGTGCTCACGGGCCCGCCGAGCCGCGCGCGCGTCTCGCGCGACGGCCGCCTGGGCGCGGTGACGGTGTTCGAGTCGGGCCACTCCTACGCCGAGGAGGGCTTCTCGACGCGCACCACGATCCTCGACCTCGAGACCGGCACGGCCTTTCCGGATCTGGAGTCGTTCACCATCCGGCAGGACGGCACCCGCGTGCGCCGTATCGACATCAACTTCTGGGGCGTCACGTTCATCCCCGGCACGCGCCGGTTCTACGCCACACTCGCCTACGGCGGCACGCCGTATCTGGCGGAGGGCGACCTCGACGCGCGCGAGGTACGCGTGCTGGCGCCGCACGTCGAGTGCCCGTCGCTCTCCCCCGACGGCACCCGCCTGGCGTTCAAGCGCGCGGATGGCCTGCGCTGGCGCCTCTGGGTGCGTGACGTCGCGTCCGGCGAGGAACACGTCATCGCCGGCGAGACACGCAGCATCGACGATCAGGTCGAGTGGCTCGACGACCGACACGTGCTCTACCAGTTCCCGTCGGACGAGGGTAACAACCTCTACGTCGTGCACACCGACGACGGCACGCCGGCGCGCCGCTTCATGGGCGAAGCCTGGTCGCCGGCCGTCGTCCGCTAACGCCGCGCGGCCTACAGCTCGGCCCAGCGCCGCAGCAGGTTGTGATACACGCCGGTGAGCTGCACGGCGGCTGCACCCGCCGCATCGAGGCCGTGCAACTGGCGGATGCCGGCATCCAGATCGAAGAGCAGCGTCCGGTCGGCGTCGTTCCGCACCAGGCTCTGCAACCAGAAGAAGGAACACACGCGGGCGCCGCGCGTCACCGGGCGCACGTGATGGAGACTGGTCGAGGGATACAGCACGAGATGCCCGGCCGGCAGCTTGACGCTGTGCGCTCCGTAGGTGTCTTCGATCATCAGCTCGCCGCCGTCGTACTCGTCGGGCCCGCTCAGGAAGAGCGTGCAGGAGAGATCGGTGCGCAGACGGTGGGCCGTGCCCGGCACCTGACGGATGGCGTTGTCCACATGGCTGCCGAAGGACTGGCCGCCCGAGTAGCTGTTGAAGAGCGGCGGGAACACGTGCAGCGGCAACGCCGCGCTGATGAAGAGCGGATGGCGCTGCAACGCCTGCACGATCATCTCGCCGAGTTCGCGGCCGACCGGATGCTCTTCAGGTACCTGCCGGTTGTCCTTGGCGCGCGCCGACTGGGGGCCGGCCGTCACGCGGCCATCCACCCACTCGACGGAGGCGAGCCGGTGGCGCGCGTGCGCCACCTGCTCGGCCGAGAGCACGTCGGGAATCTGCACCAGCACGATCAGAACCCGACCTGGGTGCTGAGCAGCACCGACCGCCGCAGCCCCGGCATGTAGCGTCCGCCGTTGTTGCTGATGCTGCGGATGTAGACCTCGTCGGTGAGGTTGTAGCCGTTCAGCCGCAGTGTGAGGTGGGCGTTCACCGCATACGACGCCACCGCGTCCACGAGGTGGAACGCCGGCACGGCGATGGTATTGGCGGTGTTGACGAAGACCCGGTCGGAGAACCGGATGCCGCCGCCGGCGGTGAATCCCTTGACCGCGTAAGTCGTCCACAGGCTGCCGGACCAGGCCGGCATCAGCGTGAGCTGGCGCCGGTCAATCGCGACGTTCTGCGAGTCCTGCCGGCCGTCGAGCCAGGCGCCGTTGGCCATCAGGCTCCAGCGGTCCGTCACCTGACCGACGAGCCCCACGGTCGCGCCCTGCAGGTGCTGCGCGTCGTCCTGATTGAAGAGCGGCGGCACGGTCGTGGCGTCGATGGTGTAGATGACGTTCTCGTTCCGCGTGTCGAACAGCGCCACGGTCGCTGAGAGGCGGCGGCGGAACAGATCCCACTTGGCACCGACCTCGAGATGACGCGACACCTGCGGGTCGACGAAGGGGTTGTTGGCGTTGTTCGGCTGCGCGCTCAGGGCGAAGTTGCCCGAGCCGGGCGGTGTGACCGTGCGCCCGAACGACGCGTAGACGTTGGCCATCGGCGTGAGCTGCAGGAGCACGCCGGCCTTGCCGCTGACGATGGCGTCGCGGGCGTCGAGATCGGTGCGGAGGCCGGCCGTGGCGAGCGCGCGATACTCGGTGTCGTAGCGCTCGACGCGCACGCCGCCGTTCACCTGCAGGCGGCCGACGGTGGCGACATCGAAGGCCGAGAGCGCCAGCGTCCGCGTGGTGCCGTCGGTCGTCGCGCCGCTTGGCACCGGGGCGAAGTCGGCAATGGGCGTGAACGGGTTCGGCGCGTGGATGCTTTCGGGCAGCCGCGTGCCGCCGCCGGTGAACCCAGGGGCCGAGTACGACTCGCCGACGAGTTCGACGCCGGCCGTGAGGGCATGCGCCACCGGCCCGGTCGAGAGCCGGCCGGTCAGGGTGGTCTGGTTCGACAGGATCGTGTTGTCCCGCCGGTTCACCTGCCGGCTGAAGGCCACCGTCTCATCGGCCGCGACGAAACTGGCCACGGCCGATATGGCCGTCACGACCGCGTCGCGACTGGTGTCGTTGTAGCGGGTCTGGTGGCGCACCGACCAGCGCGGCGAGAGGTCGTGTTCGACGCGGGCGGTCACGCTCGTCTGCGTGGCGTCGTCGTAATCGATCTCAGGCGAGCCGTAGTACGTCTGCTGCGACACGGGACGCGAGGCGAGCACCGACGCCGGCGCGAGCGGCGCCGTCCACGCCGCACCGGGAATACCGTAGTCGGGCACGTTGTCCTGGCGCGTGAACTGCCCCTGGAGGACGACCCGCGTCGGCGTGCCGAGGCCAAGCGCGAGGCTCGGCGCGACCGACGCGCGTGCGTTCTCGGCATAATCGCGTCCGGCGATGCCGCCCTGCTGCCAGAGGGCGTTCAGCCGCAGCGACGTACCGCCGAGCCACGTGCCCGATTCGCCGAGCGGCACCTGGACGTTGACGTCGGCGGTGGCGCGGCGGGTGTCGGCCGAGCCGGCGCTGATCGTCCCCGTGTAGCTGTCGCCGAGGCGCGGCGCCTTGGTCGTCATGTTCACGTAGCCGGCGGCGTTGCCGCGGCCGACGTCGGCGCCCGTGGGCCCCAGGTAGACCTCGACCTGTTCGAGGTTGTAGACGTCGCGCGTGATGAGACCGTCGTCACGCACGTTGTCCACGAAGAGGCTGTTAGCGGCGGTGAAGCCGCGCATGTTGAACATGTCGCCCGCCGTGCCCGAGGCGCCGCCGCCTTCACCCGCCTGCAGGGTGATGCCGGGCACGTTGCGCATGGCGTCCGACAGGGTGAACGCGCCCTGCTCGTTCATCACGCCCTGGGAGATGACCTGAATCGTCTGCGGGGTGGAGGCGAGCGGGGTCGCATACTTCGGCGAGGGCACATGCGGCAGGCGGCCGGTGACCTGCACCGACTCGCTCACGCCGCGCAGGTCCACCGTGATGACGCCGCTCGCGCGGCCCGTGACCACGAGCGCCGTGCCGTCGAGCAGCGCCTCGAGCGCGCCGTCGAGGGTGGCCATACCCGACACACCCGGCGACTGCATCATGTGGAGCGTGTCGGCCGGGAGGCGGACGTCCACGGCGAGGCCGGTCGTGGCCTCGTAGAGGCGCAGCGCGTCATCGAGCGCGCCGGCGGGAATGTCGAAGCGGATGAGGCCGGCGGGCTGCACGGCCGGCGCCGGGGCGGGAGGCTGCGCCGCGGCAGGCCGCGCCGCGAGCGAGGTGGACATCAGGAGGGCACTCGTGGCGAAGAGCCAGTGCGCGCCCCTCCGGCGCGTGCGGATCCGGCGGACAACGGGACGGGTGACACGGGAACGCATGACGAACTCGAACCTTCCTGACGCTGATCAGGGTCTTGCTGTGGACGACGGTGACGCTGTTCACTCGACGCTGACTGACGGGGCGCGCGCGTGGCGCGCCGGCCTCACGCCACTTCCTGCGTGACCACGTGGGCACGGGTGCGGCGCTGCATCCACGCGCGGAACCGGCGCCACGCGAGCGCGAGACCGGTATAGACGAGCACCGCGCCGCCCGCCGAGACGAGTCCGGCGATGGTCTGGCCGGTGAGGCCGTAGTACTCGCCCGTGTGCACAAAGCGCAGCCACGAGCGGGCGCGGCGGCCCGGGCCCAACTGGTCGAACGTCTCCCACGAGCGGACGGCGCCGGTCGCCCGGTCCACGGTGAGTGTGCCGCGCTTCTGCGGCTGGCCGCCGTAGCCGGCGTCGACCGTGAGCGTGATCGGGGCGGTGGCCGGACCGGCCAGGCGCGTGCTGATCGCGCGCCATCCGGGCACCTGCGCCTCGGCCGCCGCCCAGGCGGCATCGAGGCCCGCGTACGACACGGGCGCGGCAGGTTCGCGTTCGCCGCGGCCGCGCCCCGCCGCACCTTCGGCGCGCGGCGCGGCCGGCCGCGCCGGTGCCGGCGGCGGCGCATCACCCACCATCCGATAGACGAGATCGCTCGCCCACGGGAACGAGATCGGCACCGCGCCAGCCACCACGATGGCCAGCGGCAGGGCCGACCAGATGCCGATGACGTTGTGCCAGTTGAAGTCACGGGCTTTGGCCGAGAGCCCCCGGCGGAACCACAGCACCTGCGCGAACTGGAGGCGCGTCCAGAGGCGCGGCACCCAGAGGTAGATGCCGCTCACCACGATGAAGAGGAACAGCAGGTTGGAGACGCCGGTCACGAGGCGGCCCGTGGTGCGGCTCGGGCCCTCGAGGGCGAGCCAGCGGTGCCAGTTCGTGGTGGTGCGGAAGAACGCGCGCAGGCCCGGCGCCGGCTCGCCGAGCACCGCCCCCGTGTACGGATGCACGAGCAGCGCGCGGTTGCCTTCGAGCGTGACGGTGACCGGCGCGGTGGGATCGGCGCGGCGAGTCACACCCGTGGGAGCCGCCCCCGGCCGGGCCGCGACCACCGCCGCCAGCAGCGTCTCTGGCGGAAACGGCCGGGCGCCGTCCGAGGGCGGCACCCACGAGTGCGCGCGCCGATCGGCCCACTCGAGCCTCTGCTTCTCGTAGGTGAGCGCGACGCCGGTGACCGACATCAGGAGGATCACGACACCGGCAGCGACGCCGCAGGCGAGATGGGCCCAGAAGAGGAAGGAACGAAAGGTTGCCATGTTGAAATTGAGACTCTGTCTCAAGACTGGGCCAGTCTATTGGCGACCGATTCGGTCGGTCAAGAACAAAGTGAGACTGAATCTCACTTAGGAGCAAGACCGCACCGAGACCGCCCGGACGATCCCCGGCCGCGGCGAGACACACGGCCGCCGGACAAAGGCACGCGGGCGGGCTAGAATCCGCCCATGCCACGCCGCCTGCTCGCCCTGTCCGTCCTCGCGCTGGTCTGCACCCTGACACACACCGCGCGCGCCCAGGGGCCCGCGCCCGCCGCCCCGCCCGGACGGTTCCAGGCGGGCATCACCTGGCTCTACTACCGCGATCTGCCCGCCGCGATGCGCTTCTACGAACGTGTGATGGGGCTCACGCTCACCGTGGATCAGGGCTGGGCCAAGGTGTATCAGGTGTCGCCGACGTCGTTCGTGGGCCTCGTGGACGAGACGCGCGGTATGCATCGGGCCTCGGACACGAAGCCCGTGGCGCTGGCCTTCGTGACCGACCGGGTGGACGACTGGCACCGTTGGCTCGTCAGCCAGGGCGTCACAGTGCGCGGCGACTCGAAGAACTCGGCCAATCTGCCCATCCGGGGCTTCGTGGCGCTCGACCCCGAGGGCTACACGCTCGAGTTCGAGACCTTTCGCGATGATCCGATGAACACGACTATCCGCCGGCTGCTGGCGGCGCCGCGACCGCAGTAGGTGTCACACAGGCGGCCAGCGCCTCGGTACAATGGCCGTCTATGCGTACATCTGCTCTTCTGCTCGCCGCGCTCGTCGCCGGGGGAACCGTGCTGGCGCAGGAAGCGCCGAACCAGGAACGTGCGTTCCTGTCGCGCGTCCGCCGTCTCACCGTGGACGGCAAACGTGCCGGCGAAGGCTACTGGTCACCCGATGGCACACGCCTCGTGCTGCAGAGCGAACGCGAGCCCGGGAATCCGTTCTATCAGCAGTACGTGATGGATCTGACCACCGGCGACACGACCCGCATCTCGCCCGGCATGGGCAAGACCACCTGCGGGTTCTTCCGCCCCGGCAGCGACGAGATCATGTTCGCCTCGACGCATCACGACCCGACCTCGAAGAAGCAGCAGGACGACGAGATCGCGTTCCGCGCCTCGGGCAAGGAACGCCGCTACGCGTGGGACTACGACCCCGAGATGGAGATCTACGCGTATCAGGAGAAGTCGAAGTCGCTGAAGCGGCTCACGAACGTGCGCGGCTACGACGCCGAGGGCGGCTACTCGCCCGACGGCCAGTGGATCGTCTTCAGCTCGACGCGCACGGCCTACGATCACACGCTGAGCGCCGCCGAGCAGAAGCAGCTAGCGACCGACCCGGCCTGGTTCGCCGAGATCTACATCATGAAGGCCGATGGCAGCGGCCAGCGGCGCCTCACCGAGACGCCGGGCTACGACGGCGGTCCGTTCTTCACGCCCGACGGCAAGAAGATCCTGTGGCGGCGCTTCGACGAACAGGGCCTCATCGCCGACGTCTGGACGATGAACCTCGACGGCACCGACAAGAAGCAGATCACCAACTTCAAGGCGATGAGCTGGGCGCCCTACATGCATGTCTCG
>JAEUQR010000056.1 GCA_016789705.1 Acidobacteriota bacterium | reverse complement strand
CGGCGGCAGCCCATAGCGCAGCGCGAGCCTCGCCGCGTTCCGCAGGTTGGTCGTCGTGTGGCGGGCGTGCGGGTCGATGATGACGGCCGCGGCGGGCACGCCGAAATCGCGCACCAGCGCCCGCTTCATTTCGAGGGCTTCGTTGAACGGCGTCTGGTTCGGGTGCACGTAGCCGCCCGACACGAGGATGAAGGGCGCCTGACCTTTGCGGTAGCGCATGACGGCGAGTTCCAGCCGCATCTTCGCCCACGGGTCGAGTGCGACGTCTTCGCGATCGGGCCCCGCGCCCGGCACGACGATGGCCGCGTAGGGGACGTCTGCCCAGCGGACCGCACTCACACGTCGAACCGCGGCGGCATTTTCTCCGTCGTGCATCGGCTCGAATCGGCCGGCCTCGTCGCGGCGGTTGGCATCCAGCAGCCGGCGCGCGAAGGAAAGCGAAGGCGCGTAGAAGGTCGTCAGGTCGTCGCGCTGCTCGTGCAGCACGCTGGCCATGATGCCGACCAGCCGGCGATACGACTCCGACGCCGGATCGTAGGACACGGCGTCGATCTTCGGATAGCGCGGCGCCTTGCCCTGCGCGTAGGTTTCGATGATGCGATTGAGGCCGGCGGCCGTCTCCCGCCAGGCGCCGGCAATGAGCGCGGCGTCGTCGCCGGCGGCGTAGGCCTGCACCATACCAGACGGACGCAGATCGCGGGCGATGAGGGCGCGCACATCGTCGTTGCCCGCCGCGAGCGCCACGAGCGCCCGCTCGGCGCTGGCGATATCGGCCGCCGTCCACACAAACGCCGCCGCGATACACGTAGTGTCTGTGCCGCAGCTCGTCGCCGCCTTCGCCAGGGCCTGTACCTTCGCTTCGCGCAGCGCCTTCAGCGCCGGCGCCTGCTCGACGGCAGCCCGCGCTCGCGGCGTGCGGGCCACGGCATCGAGCAGATAGAAGTTCTTCCCGATCACCGGATCGGCGAACGTGATGGGCCGCCAGCCAGGCGCGGCCTCGCCCTCGGCTGGTGGCGGCTGGACCTTCCCACCGCCGGGTGGCGGCGCCACGTGCGCCGGTGCGCTGCCCGTGGCCGGGTTGTAGCGCGGATGCGCGGGCACGATCGGGTTGCCGCCGGGGTCGTTCGCCGGCGGCTCACCGCTCTTCAGCCAGGCCGTGTAGGCGAGGTCGCGCAGCAGCGCCGCGCCACGCGCCGTCTGCCGGATGACGAGCGTCCGCGCCTCGACGTTCGCGGCATCAGCCAGCGCACCGGCCTTCTCGAGCTTGTAGACCTGCTCGGTGTGACGTCCGGCCTCGTCGAGGTGCTCGACGATCGCGGTGAACGGATCGGCCAGCCGGCGCGCGGCCGGCACCTGTGGCTGAATGTCGCCGCCCTCGAGCTGCATCAGGTCGACGAACCGCGTCTCGAAGAGGCCATGCACGCGCGGGTCGGTCGTGTACCCGAGCGGATTCGCGCCCTGCCAGCCGTCGTGGTGCACGGTGTCGTGCAGCGGCTGCGCACCGTCGGCCGTGTAGTGGCCGGTCCAGCCCATCGCGTAGGCGATCTCGAGCTCGGCGAAGCGCGTGTCTTCCTTCCGCTCGCGCAGCGCGCGATACGTGCGCATGCCGGTCAGCATCCGCTCGTAGCCTTCCACGGCGGCGTAGGCCATCGTGCCGGTCCAGCGGACGTTGGTGAGCGCCGCGGCCGGATCACCCGCCGCCGCCAGTCGCCGCTGCTCGTCGTAGAGCTTGAGCACGAACTCGTAGCGCGACCGCGGGATCTCGGTCATGAACGAGAACTGCTCCTTGAACCAGCCGTGGTTCGGATCCTCGAGCATCTTCAGGAAGGGCTCGGAGGGGCGGCGCCACGCATCCGGAATCACCGACAGATAGGCGATCCAGTCTTCGTGCGCCTTGAGGAACGCCGGGCCATCGTCGGGCAGCGTGCGCACGGCCACGCGGTTGATCCACGTGTGCGCGCGCACGCCCCAGGCCGTGCCCGACGGCGCGGCCACGACGATCGCCACGGCCACGAGCAGCGCCGCGATCGCGCGACGGTGCGTGGCCGGCCAGGTCGAGGTGCTGCCGGCCATTAGAAGAGCACCCGCGCGCCGAACTGTACGTAGCGGCCGGGACGCGTGCCGGTGATGCGGCCGAAGTCAGCCGCGCCGTCGCGGTTGACCACGGCGCCGGTGCAGCCGGCGATGCTGCACGACGCGTTCAGCCGGTTCAGCAGGTTCTCGGATTCCACCATCAGCTCGACCGAGCCGATGTCGGCGATGCGGATGCGGCGCGAGAGGCGCAGATCCACCTGGAAGTAGTTCGGGCCGACGAAGGCGTTCCGTCCGCGGAAGAGCGCGCGGTCGTTGAGCACGAGATCGTTGTTGAGGTCGGCGCCGGCCGTGGCGTTCACCGGGAAGCCGCTGTTGTAGAAGACCAGCGTCGAGAGCTGCGTGCCCGTGAGCCACCGGAAGGGCCCGCCGTCGATCTCAGGCGCGAACGATGCCTGCGCGCTCACGTTGTGGCGCAGGTCGCCGGGGCTCGGGCCCCAGTCGCGTTCCGGATCGGTGGGGTCGGTCAGCGCGCCGCCTTCCATGTCGCCGATGCTCCTGGCGCGCGAGTAGCTGTAGCTGCCGCTCAACTGCACGCCCCCCGCGAGGCGCTGCCGCACGGTGAGGTCGAGCGCGTGGTAGCTGCCGCGGCCCTGACTCTCCACGAGGTTGATGGCGCGGAAGGCCGGGTTGGGCCGGTTCGCCGAGCCGGTGAACACCGGACGCCCGTCGGCGAGGGTGCTCGTGACCGGGCCGAGGTTGATGTCCCGCGCGTAGGGCGTGTCGCGGTGGCCCCAGTAGCTGTAGCCCACGGCCACGAGCAGATGGTCGTTGAGCTGGCGCTCCACCGTCACGTTCGCCTGGTGCGCGAACATCGTCTCGAAGTTGTCGGGGAACACGGTGATGCTCGGCGGTGTCGTGAAGGCCGGATCGGCCGTGGCCAGCAGATTCGGGAACTGCGGCGCCCGCGCGTCGGTGCCGGGCACGACGTAGCTGAGGATGCGGCGGCCGTTGATCTGGGCCGCGTTCACGATGAGCCCGAGGCTCGTCGTGTCGTAGAAGAGCCCGTAGCCGGCGCGCACCGACGTGCGCTGGCTGCCGCCGGGACGCCAGGTGAGGCCGAGGCGCGGGGCGATGTTGTTGGTATCGTCCACGACCTCGCGCGAGAGCGCGTAGGGCGCCTGTTCGTCAAGCAGCGGGTACTTCTGCAGTTCGTAGCGCACGCCGGCGCTGAGCGTCAGATCGTCACGCAGCCGAATCTCGTCCTGCAGGAACAGGTTCAGGTAGTGGAAGCGCAGCTTCAGCGTGGGATCACCGAGCTCCTGCTGCAGCTGCGTGTAAGTGAAGGGGCGGCCCGTGGCCGGGTCGATACGACCGGCGACTGTATTCAGATACTGGTCGAGCGGCGTCACGGCGCCACGGCTGCCGGCGGCGGCCAGCCCCTGGAACGTGAAGTTGCGCGCGAGCGCATTGGTCACGTCGAAGCCGGTCGTCTGGTAGTCGATGCCGGTCTTGAACGAGTGACGACCCTTCGTCCACGTGAGGTTGTCGATGAACTGGAGGCTCGCCTCGACGCTCGACGAACCAGCCGTCGGGTTGACGCCGAAGTTGGCGACGTTGTTGATGCTGATGTTGGCGCCGTTGGCCGTGGCTTCGCCGTACGGCTTGCGTTCTTCGGCGCGGCGATTGAAGCCGAAACGAAGCTCGTTCAGAAGCCCCGCGCCGAAGGTGGTCGCCAGCTGCGCGCCGACGCCGTTCATGCGGTCCTTGAACGACACGCTGCGACTCGGCGTCGTGAGCCCGCCGCCGCCCCCCGGCTGATCGTTGGTGAAGCGGGTGTAGCGCAGGAAGCCGCTGTTGCGGTCGCTGGCGCGGAAGTTCACCTTCAGGCTGGGTGTGTGGAACGTCTCGCCGAACGGCGAATTGCCGAGGTCCGAGGCCGGAATGCCGATGGCCGCGGCCGCCGCCGGGTTGATCGTGACGGGCTGTGGCAGTTTGAGTGGGTTGTACTCGTAGTTGGCGAAGAAGAACGCGCGGTCGCGCACGATCGGCCCGCCGGCGTTGCCCTGCACCATCCACCATTCCTGCTGCGGCTTCACCGCCGCGAGCGGCGGACGGGCCGCCCACTGGTTGGGCCGGAAGAGCGACATCGCGCCGCCACGATACGTGTTAGTGCCCGAGCGGCTGACGACGTTGATGACACCGCCGGCCGCGCGCCCGAACTCTGCCGAGTAGGCGCCCGACAGCACCTGCATCTCTTCGACGTTCTCGGGCGTGCTGATGACGAGCCGGATCTGGCGGTTGGTGCGGCGCTGCGAGTTGTCGATGCCGTCCATCGACCAGGCCATGCGGTTGTGGCCGCCCACGAGGAACTGCGTGGTGCCGAAGCCGGTGCTCGGCAGGCCCTTCACGCCGGGGCCGACGAGGTGGAAGTTGTAGACGTTGCGCGACGTGATGGGCAGCGTGCGCACGGCCTCTTCGCTCAGCACCGCGCCCGACGCGCCCTGACCGGCAAGCACCATCGAGGCGTCCGCCGTGACCTGGACGGTTTCGGTCGTGCCGCCCACGGCGAGCGGGATCTCGACGCGCGCCTGCGTGCCGACGCTCAGGCGGATGCCGGTCTGCTGGTAGTCGGCAAAGCCCTGCGCGCTCACGAGGAGCTGGTACTCGCCCACCTGCAACAGCGGAAAGCGGAAGTAGCCCTGACCATCACTCGTGGTCTCGCGCACCTGATTCGTGCCGAGATTGAGTGCGATGATACGCGCGGCCGGCACCGAGGCGCCGCTCGGGTCGCGGACGAAGCCGTCGAGCGCGCCGTCAGTGGCATTGCTCTGGGCGGCGGCGTTGAGCGGCCAGGCCAGAGCGAGAAGGAACAGGAGGGTGAACAGTCGCTGCATCGTGACGATCTCCGGATGACGGGTGAACTGCATCATGGTGACCGCCGGACGCAACGGCCGCGGCAACCGCTGGTAACGTCAGCGCGAAGCCCCGGCTTTGCACGCGCGTCACGCGGCACTGGTATGGTCTGGCGATGCGCGCAGCGGGCTGGGGCGTGATGGGAATACTCGTGGCGGCAGCGCTCGGGGAGGCCTCGGCGCCGGCCCAGCCGTCGGCGGCGTGGACGCCGCGGGTCTGGCTGCACGCGCACAACTGCTATCCGGACGAAGGGCGCGGCGCCGACAGACTCGCGCGTGCACTCGCGACCACACGCGGCACGCTGGCGATCGAACAGGATGTGGTGTGGGACGCGCGACGCCGTCAGCCGGTGGTGTCACACGACACCGACCTCGACGGCGCCGAGCCCACGCTCGAGGCGCATTTCTTCGAGGCCCTCGCCCCCAGGCTCGACCGCGCCCTCGCCGCGCGCGACACCTCGGCGTGGCCGCTCGTCGTGCTCCACCTCGATTTCAAGACGAACGAGCCCGACCATCACGCGGCCATCTGGGCGCTGCTCGGCCGCTACGAGCGTTGGCTCACCACGGCGCCCCGTGTCGCGTCCTCGGCGCCGCAGCCGTTCTCACTCGGGCCGCTGCTCGTGCTGACGGAACAGGGTGAGGGCCAGGAGCGCGTGTTCCACGACGCCGTGCCGGTCGGCGGACGCCTGCGGCTCTTCGGCACGGTGCCGGCGCCTTCTGGCGCCGGCGACGAGCCTCCCGAGGTCCGCATGGCGAAAGCCGTCGCCATCGCCCCTGACGTGCTCATCCCGAGCGGCGCCACGAACTATCGCCGCTGGACCAACCATGCCTGGGCCGTGGTCGAAGCCGGCGGCCCGCCACGGGCCGGCGCGTGGACGACGGCTGACTTCGGGCGGCTCCGGGACCTGGTCGCGCGCGCGCACTCGCTCGGGCTCTGGCTCCGCTTCTACACGCTCAACGGACACGAGCCGAACGATGCCGGCTGGTCGGAGGGTTACAACTTCGGCGCGCCCGAGGCGGTGCGGCCGCGGTGGCACGCGGCCATCGAGGCCGGCGTGGACTTCATCGCCACCGATCAGTACGAAGCCTTCAGCGAGGCGCGGGCGGCCATCGCCCGGTGAAGGGACACGGCTAGGGGCCGTAGACGAAACGCGCCAGCCGCAGCGCATCGGCCGGCGGACGCGTGAGGCGCGCGCGCGCCCAGTGCGCCGCGTCATCGTCGAGATCGAAGCCGCCGTCGCGCAGGTCCGCGAAGTCGCGCGCGTCGATGCGGGCCCGCATGAGCCCGTGCCGCGCGTGGCCTGACGTGTTCAGCAGGTGATGGCCCACTTCGTGTGCGATGGCGCGGCCGAGCACGATCCCGAGACGCCGCGCCACCAGTGCGCCCGGGCCATCCGCGAGTCCTGCGGCGTCGAGCACGCGGCGGGCCGCCACGACCGACGCGATGGCCATGGGCTCGCCGCGGCCGTCTCCCGTGAGTTCCGCCACCGGCCAGCGGTGGTCGTCGCGCCTGGCCGAGGCGCCCCCCGCCGAGACGATGAGCACGCGCATGCCTGGTGTGGACACCGGCGCGTCGAGTGGTGAGGCGACATCGATCGAGATGCCTTCGCGCGCCCAAATCTGCTGCACTTCGTGCACGGCGGCGTCGCGCACCGCCGGTGCGAGAGTCAGCGAGGTGGTGAGCTGCAAGACGAAGCGCACGGAGGGCGCCGGCGGCAGGTCGGCGGCCGCCCCCGGGGGTGCCACCACCGCCACGGCCCCGGCGCACGCGAGCATCCACGACCAGCGGTCGATTCGCACGACGCCTTGTCGCACGAACGTCGCGAATGTGTCAATGAGGAATCAACGATGTAACGCGAAACCAAACGACGCCGGAAGCCCGCAGACTTACCCCGTCTTCACCCCGTTGTACGGGCGGCTGTCATGTCCCGCCGCAAGACTCGAAAGATGATTCGTCGCCTGCTGGTCGCCCTGCTTCTTGTCTCTTCCACCCCCGCGAACGCTGACCCGATCAAGGCATTCCCGCCCGGCGTGCGCCCTCTACGCGGCTGGATCGCGAACGCAATTGGCGAGGCGCGTCCGTTATCGGCGACGCTCGACACGCTCCTGACGGAGGTCGGCGCCCGGCCCCTGGTTGTGTACGTGGACGAACTCAGCAGCCTCGACGCCCCCTACGACGGCCGGCTCAGCTTCATCGGCGCCTCGCACGGCTACCGGTTCCTGCGTATCGAGCTTCGTCAGCTGCCCGTCGCGTCGGCGGCGGCCGTGCTTGCGCATGAGCTCCAGCACGTGCTCGAGGTCGCCGCCTCCGTCGTAGCGTCCCGCCAGGAGTTCGAAGCGCTGTATCGCCGAATCGGAGTGGACGCGACTAACAGCGGCGGCCGGCGCTACGACACGGCAGCCGCAGTTGCCTCAGGCGAGGCGGCGATGCGCGAACTCGTCAGTCCGGCTCGCGGGTCTCGCGACCGCCGACCTCGGTCGGGCGTCAGTGCGCCTCAAGCCAGTCGGCGAATTCCATGACCCGGTAGCCGGGGAACCGCACCTCCGGCGCCCATAGCCGCGACGGCTCGGTGCCAGGCGTGATCTTGACGACCGTCAGACCGTTCTCGCGCGCTGCGTATTCGAGAGGCAACAGTTGCTCGGCATTCCACCAGAGCGTATGCGTGCCGTTGGCGGACTCGATACCCGTCTTGAGGAAACGCAGGCCCGCGACGGTCCGGGCCTCGGCGGCTGCGGGGGTCAGGGCCCGCGCATCGACGCCCATGGTCAGCACGTGAGCCCAGCCTGGAATGCCGAGCGCCATCCGCAGGTCACTCTCGCCGTAGACCACGATCGTCCGTTCGCCGTGCCGCACCGCCGACGCCGCGACGCGGCGAGGGTCGACCGGATTGCGCTCGAAGAGCCATTCGACGCCCGTGGCCGTGGCGACGTGAATGCGGTCGGCAGCGCGAGTCACCGTCTGGACCCGCGTCTCGGTGCGGCCGTTCGTGCGTGTGGTCAGCCGAACGTCGAGGGTGAGCGGCTGCACGCGGTCCGCGCCTGGTGGAAGGGCCGGCGGGGCCTCGGGCGCAGGCATCGAGAGACGCCGCGCTGGCAGTACTGGTGCCGTCAGGTCGTCGCGCTCCCGGTCCGCGGCGCCGGGCGCGGCGGCGGGCGTCTCGCGTGGCGCGGCCGGACGGCGCTGCGCGGCTGCCGGCGAGAAGGTGACGGCGAGCATCAGGACGGCTGAAAGATGGATGAACATCGGTGTTCTCAAGAAAAGCGGGACCGCGCCCCCAGCGCGGCCCCGAAAGCACGAACGAGCGTCGTCAGAAGCCGAGCGCCTTCTTCATCGTGAAGAAGATGTGTGTGTTCTTGACCGTACCGCGCACCCGGTCGGCGCCGGGCCCGATGGCGTAGATGGCCACGTCTTCCCCGGCGTGCGTTTCCGCGCCCGCCGTGGGCACGGTGGCTTCCTGCAGGTAGGCCGGGTGCGACGGGCCGGTCGGCACGACGCCGCCCAGGCCCGCGAACGTGTCGAAGCGTGGGTCGACACGCGAGGTGCCGCGATGGCCAGGCCCGTTCGTGTACCCGAGTACCGTGTAGGGCACGCCGTTGCGGTCGGTCGACTCTTCGACGACGCCCGTGGACTGGTTGAGGTCGTAGACCACGTCGAAGATGCCGTGGCCGGCCTGACCGGCGGTGGCATAACCCGGGCTGTAGGACGTCACGGCGTACGGCAGCTCCTCGAGCGGCCGCATCGGGTAGCCGGCGATCGAGAACACGTGGCTGTGGTCGGCCGTCACGATGATGAGCGTGTCGCGCAGGTCGACCATCTGCGCCGCGGCGCCGATGGCCTCGTCGAGGGCCTGCGTGTCCGAGAGGGCACGGTAGGCGTTGCCGGCGTGGTGCGCGTGGTCGATGCGGCCGGCCTCGACCTGCAGGAAGTAGCCCTCGCCATTCCGGCGCTTCGCGCCCCGCAGCAGCTCGATGGCCTTGACCGTCATATCCTTGATGCTCGGCTCGCCGCCGAGGTCGCGCGGCCGGTCGTAGTCGAATTCCATGTGGCCGCGCTCGAAGAGGCCGAGCACCGGAAGCTGCGCAGGCGCCAGGGCGTCGAAGCCGGCCTTGTTCCACACGTAGCGGTAGCCGGCGCTCTGGAACTCCGTCCGCAGGTCGCGGCCGTCGGTCCGCGAGCCGCGGTCGCCTTCCTCGTCGGTGACCGTCGATGGCACGAAGTGGCGGCGGCCGCCGCCGAGCAGCACGTCCACACCCTTGCCGAGACGCTCGTTGTAGGTCGCCGCCGTCGGCAGCGCCTGCAGCGCGATGTCGTTCTGGTTGTTGCGCTGGTTGATGTGCGCGTAGGTCGCGGCGGGCGTGGCATGGGTGATTTCGGCCGTCGAGACGACGCCGACGCGCATGCCGCGATGCTTGGCCATCTCGAGCAGCGTCCACGGCTTCTCGCCATCGCCGTCGCGGTTGAAGTCGTTGGGTTCGGTGGCCGGCCCGAAGCCGATAACGCTCTGATTCGTGTTGACGCCGGTCATCATGGCGGACATCGTCGGCGCGCTGTCGGGCGTGATCGAATCCTCCGAGTAGGTCTTCGAGAGCGCCGTGTAGGGCATCTGGTCGACGACCAGCTGTCCACCCACACCCACGGAATAGACCCGGGCCGCGGTGACCGTCGAGACGCCCATGCCGTCGCCCACGAAGAAGATGACGTTCTTCGCGCGACGCCGCGGCTCGCGTTCGTCGTCGTCGCGGTCGGAGAATCCGCCGCCGGCGCCAACGGCCGCGCTCACGGCGGCGACCGTCAGGGCGGTCACGCCGGCCGTCTTCCAGAACCTGAATGAGATCACACGCTTCGACATCCGGATGCTCCTTCGCAGGCGGCTCGATGGCAGATCGAGCCGACGGCAGGAGCCTATCGGGGTCGCGTGACGAGATGGCTGCGGACGGGCAACGATATGGTGACGTCAGGCCGTTGCGCGCAGAACCCGTGCGTCAGACGCGCTCGAACGTCGCCGTGTCGCGATTCTTCCGCACCTCGTCCCAGGGGAAGCACTGGCCGTTCATCGCCACGTAGACACCCGGCGGCAGTACCTGCGCGAAGCTGAGCGCGCTGCCCAGGTTGAAGAGACCGTCGGAGCTGCCGAACGCGTAGGGAATCATCGCGCCGGTGAGCACCACGGTCTTGCCGGCCAGGCCGGCGGCCGCGATGGCTCTGCCGGTCTCGACCATCGTGTCGGTGCCGTGCGTGACGACGAGGCGATCGACCTCCGACTGCCGGCACTGCTCGACGACGAGCGCGCGGTCGGCGTCGGTCATCTCGAGGCTGTCGATCATCATCAGCGTGCGGATCGACACCGGCACGCGCGACCGCCCCTTGTCGAGCATCTCCTGCACGTGGGTGTCCTTGAAGAACAGCCGCCCACGCACTTCGTCGTATTCCTTGTCGAACGTGCCGCCGGTCACCAGGATTCGGATCATGGAATAATCTCGCGCTATGTACGCCATCGCCATTGTCCGCTACCGCCGCCCCATCGAGGAAGTCGAGGCCGCGACCCCCGTGCACCGCACCTACTTGCGCCAGCTCAAGGCCGAGGGGAAGCTCGTGGCCTCTGGCCCGATGGACCCGCGCTACGGCGGCATCTTCCTGCTGAAGGTGTCAGACGAGAACCCGCAGCGCGAGCTCGACGCCATCCGCGATGGCGACCCCTTCTACCAGCAGCACATCGCGCAGTACGAGCTGCACTGCTGGAACGTCGTGGTGGGCAAGGACGACCTGGACCGCATCGCGGCACCGCCGTCGGTCTAGTCCATGGCTCGACACCGGGCCGGCCTGTGGCCGGCCCGGCGCTCAGGCCGTGGCGCGCACGCGCCGCGGCACGGCAGGCGGGCGTCCGTCCACGGGCTCCGCCGGCTTCGCGAAGTAGTACCCCTGACCGAACTGACAGCCGAGCAGCCGCAGGTGTTCCACCTGCGCCTCGGTCTCGGTGCCCTCGGCCACGATCTCGAGCTTCAGCGTGCGCGCGAGGCCGACGATGAGCTTGACGATCTCGCCCTTGTCCTTGTCGGTGCCGATGCCGGCCACGAACGAGCGGTCGATCTTGAGCACGTCGAGTGGCAGCGACTGCAGGTAGCTGAGCGAGCTGTAGCCGGTACCGAAGTCATCGAGACTGATGCGCACGCCGAGGGCGCGCAGCTGCGCCAGCACGACGCGGGCGCGGGCCGCGTCCTTGATGGCGGCGCCTTCGGTGATCTCGAGGCGCAGGCTGGCGGCAGGGCAGCCGGTGGCCTGCAGCATGTCGAACACGCGCTGCACGAGCGTTTCCTGCGCGAACGCCTTGGCCGAGAGATTCACGCTCACGGTGAAGGCCGCCGTGATGACGCCGGTGTCGAGCCACGCGCGCACCTGCCGGCACGCCTCCTGCAGCACCCACTCGTCGATCTGCGTGATGAGGCCCACTTCCTCGGCCACATCGAAGAACTCGCCCGGCGAGACGGGACCGCGCTCGGGATGTTGCCAGCGCACGAGCGCCTCGACGCCGACGACGCGGTGATCGCCGAGCCACACGATCGGCTGGTAGGCGACGCGGAATTCCTGCCGCTCGACGGCATGGCGCAGGTCGGTTTCGAGGCGCAGGCGCCGCACGGCCTCTTCGTGCAGGGCGGCGTCGAACACCGAATAGCCGCCGGCGCCGGCATTCTTGGCGCGGTACATGGCGAGGTCGGCGTCGCGGATGATGTCTTCGCCCGACGTGTGGGCGTCGGTGGCGACGGCCACGCCGATGCTGGCACTGGCGAACACGTCCTGGCCGTCGAGGTGCAGGGGCTGCGCCGCCATGACCTGCACGCGCTTGGCGACGCGGACGGCGTCGAACGGCTCGCGGATGCCGTCGAGGAGCAGTGCGAATTCGTCGCCGCCGAAGCGGGCCAGTGTCGGCTCGGGTACCGTGGCCGCACCGGGCATGCGTGACACGACGTCTTCGGCGCGCACGGCCGATGCCAGGCGCTCGGCGAACATCACGAGCAGGCGGTCGCCAGCGGTGTGCCCGAGGCTGTCGTTCACGTGCTTGAAGCGATCGAGGTCCACGAACAGCACGGCGAACTGGTAGTCCTTGCGGCGCGCCCGGCGGGCGAGCGCCCGGTCGAGGCGGTCCTTGAAGTGCGAGCGGTTCGGCAGCTGCGTCAGGTGATCGTGAATCGCATCGTGCACCAGGCGTTCGTGCGCCGACTTGAGACTCACACTCATGGCGTTAAAGGCCTGGGCCACGGTGGCGGCCTCGGCCGTGCCGCGTACCGGCAGCTGCAGGGCGAGGTTGCCGGCGGCGATTTCGGTGGCGGCCGTGGCGATGTCGCGCAGCGGCCGGCTCAGGTGGCGGCTGAGGAAGACGCCGCCGACGAGCGACAGCAGCAGGGCCACGACGCCGGCGACGGCGAAGCGCACCTCGAGCGCGTCCACGAACCTTTGCGTGGATGCCCAATCCGAGAGCACGAGCAGGCGCACGGCGTCGCCGCCGGGTAACTCCGGACTGAGCGGGAAGACGCCGGCCACGTATTCGCGGCCGCCCACGTCGAGCACGTCGTCACGCACGCCGGGCGCGGCCATCGTCGCCGTGACGAGCGGCTCGGCGCTGGCGCCCATCCGGTCGCGCAGGCTCGTCGCCACGACGCGCCCGTTCACGACGAGCGCCACTTCACTGCGCGCCAGACTCGCCAGCTCACCAGCGATCTCGTCGGTGAGAAGATGGCCGGTCGTGAACGTGCCAACCACCGCCTCGCCTTCACGCACCGGCACGGACACCGCGAGGAACAGCCGGTCATCGATCTGCACGAGCGCACTGGCCGGCTGGCCGCGCAGCGCAGCGGCCTGCGCACTCCGCACGACGGGCAGGCCGCTGCCGGTGCGGTCGTCCCAGCCCGTCTCACCAATCCAGGTGCCGTCGGCACGGCTGAAGACCATGAACGCACCCGACAGCGGCCGGCCGGCCGTGTCAGACGCTGCCGGCGCCGGTTTGCCGGCGGCGCCGGCGCCGAACCGGTCCCGAACAGCCGGCGTGCGGGCGGCCAGGGCCGCCACGTCGGTGGCGGCGCGGAGACGTTGGGCCAGCAGACGGTGCACGGCGGTCTGCGCCACCTCGAGATCGGCGGCGACGCGGTTGCGCGACTGCGACGACACGACACCGAGCGTGGCAAGCAGCACGGCGCCGAGCGCGACGGCCACGAGCAGGCCGAGCGCCGAGGCGACACGTGCTTCGAGACGCTGGTGCCACGGCAGTTCGCTGCCGGCCGCCGGTGTACTCATCTCTTCGGTTATCGGGACGGATCGTGGGACCGACCAGCCACCACATCACACGGAGTTACACACTTTGGACCACGGCCGACTGCTAGACTGCCGGGCGAGGATTCTTGCCATGACGCCCCCGCGTGCCTGTCTCGTTGCCCTGATCGCCCTCGTGCCCACACTCGTCGCCGCCCAGGGGGCCGCGCCGCCCGATGCCGACCCGCGCCTGCGCCAGATCGTGGCCGCCCTGTCGGAGACGCGGCTGCGGGCGCTGGCCACCCGGCTCGTGAGCTTCGGCACGCGCGAGAGCATGTCGTCCGCGACGTCGCCCACGCGCGG
>JAEUQR010000080.1 GCA_016789705.1 Acidobacteriota bacterium | reverse complement strand
GCATGACGAAGGTGCTGCGTCTCAGTGCCGACGACATGGACATCACGGTCGAGGCCGGCCTCACGCACCGCAAGCTGAACGCGCACCTGAAGAACACCGGCCTGATGTTCATGGTGGACCCTGGTGCGGATGCCACGATTGGCGGCATGACGGCCACGCGGGCCTCGGGCACGGCGGCCGTGCGCTACGGCACGATGCGTGAGACCGTGCTGGGCCTGACCGTGGTGCTCGCCGACGGCCGCATCGTGACCACCGGCGGCCGGGCCCGCAAGTCGTCGTCGGGCTACGACCTGACGCGCCTCTTCGTCGGCTCGGAAGGCACGCTCGGGGTCATCACTGAAGTGACGCTGCGGCTCTACGGGCGTCCCGAGGCGATCTCCACCGCCGTCTGCGGCTTCCAGACGATGGAGGGGGCGGCGACCACCGTCATCCAGACCATCCAGCTCGGCGTGCCGGTGGCGCGCATCGAGATCATCGACGAAGTGCAGCTCGCGATCGTCAATCGCTTCTCGAAGACGTCGCTGCCGGAAGTGCCCACGCTGCTCTTCGAGTTCCACGGTCCGAGTCCGGCGGTGGTGGAAGAACACGCCAGGCTCGTGCGCGAGGTGGCGGACGAACACGGCGTCACCTCGTTCCAGTGGACGGCCTCGGCCGAAGAGCGCGCGAAGCTGTGGGAGGCGCGGCACAACGTGCTCTACGCCACCATCGCGTCGCGGCCCGGCTGCAAGGCGTGGACGAGCGACGTCTGCGTGCCGATCGCGCACCTGGCCGCCTGCATCGTTGAGACACAGAAGGATCTGGCGGCCTCGAACCTGGTCGCACCGCTCGTCGGCCACGCCGGCGACGGCAACTTTCATCTCATCTTCATGCTCGACCCGGACGACCCAGAGGAGCTGGCGCGCGTGGCGGCGGCCAATCACCGGCTGGTCGAGCGCGCGCTGTCGTTCGGCGGTACGTGCTCTGGCGAACACGGCGTCGGGATGGGGAAACTCAAGTACCTCGAGCGCGAACACGGCGAAGACGCGCTGGAGCTGATGCGCACGATCAAGCGCGCCGTCGATCCGGAGAATCTCATGAACCCCGGTAAGCTCGTGCCCGGGCTCTAGCCGCCCCTCAGCGCTTCGGCGGCGTCATGCCGGCGAAGTAGGCGCGCAGGGCCGAGGGAGTCGACCGCGCCACGTTGGTTTCGTGCACGGCACCCGGCGTGATCTCCGCCCGCCAGCGCAGGCCGGCCGCCGCCGCGTGTGTGCGCAGCACCGTGTGGAACTTCGCGTAGCCCTCGCCCAGGCCGCCGCCTTCCTTCTCACCCACGCTCAGGTAGAAGAAGCTGCCGAGCCCGCGTGCGGACGACAGGCTGCGCGCCAGATCGCCCGCGATCGCATCTTCGTCGCGCCAGATCGCGGGGCTGTGCGCGAAGCGGGCGTCGAAGAAGGACGGCGCCGCGCCCACCGAATAGCTGACGAAGATCGCGCCAAGGCTGTGACCCACGAGCAGCCGCGGACGCGTCGTGCGGTAGTCGCGTTCGATACGCGGCACGAGTTCGTCGCGGATGAAGCGCAGAAACCGGTCGGCGCCGCCGGTGAAGGGCGAACCGTCGCGCCGCGCGAACTTCAGGAACGGCGGCAGGAAGTCGCGGGCGCGGCCGCCGCGCTGCATGTTGGGAATGCCCACCACGATGAGGCCTGGCGCCTGGCCGGCGGCAGCGAGTGGTCGCGCGCCCTGCGCCGTGTGTTCATCGAGCGGCGGCCCATCGAGCACGTAGACCACGGGATACCGCCGCTGCGGCTCGCGCGCGTAGCCCTCGGGCAGGCGCACGGTGTAGGCGCGCACCTCACCGAGCACGCTCGACGTCAGGTTCGCCGTGAGCGCCGCCTGGGCGCCCGCGTCCGCGGCGGCGGCAAGCACAACGGCGATGGCTGGGAGTGCCCGGGCGATCACTCGGCCTATCATCTAACGGATGTCCGCCGTGGAACGCTACCTGGAAGATCTCGGCATCGCCTGCGACCGCCACGACCATCCGCCCGTGGCCACCGTGGCCGAGGCCGAGCAGTACTGGGCCGGTATCGACGCGCTGCACGCGAAGAACCTGTTCCTGCGCAACCAGAAGGGCAATCGCCACTTCCTCGTCGTGCTGGCCTTCACTCGTCGTGGCGACCTGGCCGCGCTTGGCGAACACTTCGGCGAGAAGAAACTCGGCTTCGCGTCGCCCGAGCGCCTGCTGGCGCATCTCGGGCTCACGCCCGGCTCGGTCTCGCCCTTCGGCCTCATCAACGATCCGGAGCACAAGGTGGAGGTGGCGATTGACGTCGCCATCCGCGACGCGGCACGCGTGGCGTTCCATCCGAATGTCAACACCGCCACGCTCGTGCTCTCGGGCGCGGATTTCCAGCGGTTTCTCGCGGCCACCGGCCACAGGGTGCATTGGATCTGACGGCTCCCGAGTATCCTGAAGACGACTGATGGCCAAGCGCAAACCCGAACCGTCCCTCTTCGATAACCCCGCAGACGCCTCCGGCACCACCCCTCCACCGCCCGGCGGCCCGCCGTCGCCGCCTGGCGGCGGCTCCGGCGCGGGTGACGGCGCCGTTGCGTTGCACGACGCGGCGCAGAGCCGGTATCTCAACTACGCGCTCTCGGTCATCACCTCGCGCGCCCTGCCCGACGTGCGCGACGGGCTCAAGCCGGTGCAGCGCCGCATCCTCTTCACGATGTGGCAGCAGAACCTGACCGCCGACGCCAAGCACCGCAAGTGCGCCAAGGTCGTGGGCGACGTGATGGGCAACTACCATCCGCACGGCGACTCGGCGCTCTACGAGACGCTCGTGCGCATGGCGCAGTCGTTCTCGCTGCGCTATCCGCTCATCGACGGCTCGGGCAATTTCGGCTCGCTCGACGGCGACGGCGCCGCGGCGATGCGCTACACGGAATGCCGCCTGGCGCGCCTTTCGGACGAAGTGCTGGAGGAGATCGACCAGGAGACGGTGCCGTTCCGGCCGAACTACGACGGCACGCGCACCGAACCGGTCGTGCTGCCCTCGCGGATCCCGAACCTGCTCGTGAACGGCGCCACCGGCATCGCCGTGGGCATGGCCACGAACATCCCGCCGCACAGCCTCACCGAGGTCTGTCAGGCGCTCATCAAGCTGCTCGACAACCCCGATCTCACCGTGCCGCAGTTGTGCCGCTGGGTGAAGGGGCCGGATTTTCCCACCGGCGGCCAGATCCTCAACTCGCCCGACGAGCTGAAGGAGATCTACCGCACCGGCAGCGGCAGCATCCGCCTGCGCGCCACGTGGGAGGCGGGTCCGGTGGGCCGCGCCGAGAAGACGATCTACATCACGTCGGTGCCGTACATGGTCGACAAGTCGGTGCTCGTCGAGCGCATCGGCGACGTGGTGCTGGCACGCAAGCTGCCGCAGCTCGTGGACGTGAAGGATCTCTCGACCGACGACGTCCGCATCGCGCTCGAAATCAAGAAGGACGCCGACGAGAAGATGGTCATGGCGTACCTCTTCAAACACACGCCGCTGCAGACCAATTTCGCCGTCAACCTGACGTGCCTCGTGCCCACGGAGAACGCCGACGCGGGCCGGCCCGAGCGTCTCGATCTCAAGCAGATGCTCTGGCACTTCCTGCACTTCCGGCTCGATGTCGTCACGAGCCGGCTCGAACACGAGCTCGGGCAGCTCGGCAAGCGCATCCACATCCTCGAAGGCTTCGAGAAGGTCTTCGACGCGCTCGACGAGATCATCGCCATCATCCGCAAGTCGGACGGCAAGGCCGATTCGGCCGAGAAGATCATGGCCCGCTTCGCGCTCGATGCGATGCAGACCGACGCCATCCTCGAGCTGAAGCTGTACCGGCTGGCCCGCCTCGAGATCCTCGTCATCCAGAACGAGCTCAACGAGAAGCGGTCACGGACGCGCGAGATCAACGCCCTGCTGGCCGACGACGCCGCGCGCTGGAAGCTCGTGCGCAACGAACTCGAACAGGTGCAGGAGAAGTACGGCGACAAGCGCCGCACCACCCTCGAGCAGGCGGACGAAACCGAATACGCGCCGGATGCCTTCATCGTGGACGAAGACAACGTGGTCATCGTCTCGCGCGACGGCTGGGTGAAGCGGCAGAAGGACGTGAAGGACCTGACGTCCACCCGCCTGCGCGAAGGGGACGCCGTGCTCGCGGCGATGGCCGGCAGCACGCGCGCCACGGTGGTGTTCTTCACCAACTTCGGCGCCGCCTACACCGCGCGTGTCATCGACGTGCCGGCGTCCACGGGCTACGGCGAACCGGTGCAGCGGCTCTTCAAGTTCAAGGACAACGAGCGGGTGATTGCCGCCTTCAGCCTCGACCCGCGCGCCATCGGCGACATCGGGCGGGTGAGCGGCAGTGACGACGAGCAGGCCACTATCGCCGATGCCGATGTGCCGGTGCCGCCGGTGCATGCGCTGGCGGTGTCGAGCGACGGCTACAGCCTGCGCTTTTCGCTCGCCGGCTTCGCCGAGCCCAGCACCCGCGCCGGCCGCCGCTATGCGCGTCCGGGCGACGGCGCCGAGATCGTCGGCGTGAGTGTCGTCACCGGCGACGAGACCGTCATCGCCGTGACCCGCGAGGCGCGGGCGATGTTGTGCCCGGTGGACGAGGTGAACTTCCTGGCCGGTCCGGGCAAAGGGGTCATCCTCATCAAGGTCAGCGACGACGACCGCGTGCTCGGCTTCGTGGCGTCGAAGGGCGACCGCGACCTGATGAACGTCGAGACCTCGCGCGGCGCCGAGCAGACGGTGAGCACCGCGAAGTACGAAGTGACGGGGCGCGGCGGCAAGGGCCGCGAGCTCATGCAGCGGGGGCAGTTCACGCGCGTCATCGCCGCGCCGGCCGTGGTACAAGGGTGGAGTGAGGAAGCGTAACGCGCAGAGACGCGCCGGCGTCGGCGCGGTCCTCGCGGCGGTGGCCTGCGCGTTCGTTGTGGCGCGGCTCGGCGCCGACGTCGCGGCCACGCCCGACTGGACCCTCGCGAACGGGATTGCGCGCGCCGAGATCCGGGGCAACACGGTCTACGTCGGCGGCGCGTTCACCCAGCTCTTCACGCCGTCCACGACCCAGGACCAGTTCTACGACTTCGTGACCGGGCAGGTGCGCGCCGACTGTGCCCGTTCGACGAGCACCCAGCGGCCGCTCAGCGGATATCCCGACAATCAGGGCGGCCTGCTCGTGCCGGTGTTGCCGGAAGACACCTTCGCCGACGTCAACGGTGCCTTCACACCGCCCGACGGCACGACGCTCGTGCGCATCGCCGACACCTGTCTGTGGGACCGGCAGTTCGCCGCGCCGGCCATCGACCCGCAGGTGCCGTCGGATCTCACGATCGGCGTGCCCGCCCGCGCCGGCAACATCGTGGTGATGACCAACGCCGTCCTCGGCCCGGATTTCATCTCCCTGCGGGCCCAGGCGGCGGCCTTCGACGCCTCCACGGGCGTGCGGCTCTCGTATCAGTTCTACACGGGCAAGTCGGAGGTGGGCGTGCTCGGCGCCACCGCCACCCGCATCATCGTGCGCGTGCGCACCTCGGCCTTCGGTATCTACACGCTCGGTGCGATCAATCCGGCCACGCTGGCGCTCACGGAGAGCGCCGTCGTGCTGGCCGACGAAAGCCTGGGCGCGCGGTCCTGGGTGCGCGGCGACGTGCTCTACCGCCTGCGTCCGGCGCCCTCGAATCTTCTCGAGGCCTTCGACCTTGCGACGCTCCAGCCCAAGGCCGGCTGGACGGCGCCTGTCGTGCCGTCGCTCACCGACCTCGAAGTGGCGGGCAGCCGCGTGTTCCTCGCCGCCCGCGTCGTGGGCGGCGTGGCAGTGCCGCCGCCGGCCGCCCTCAATGCCGCAACCGGGGCGCTCGACACGGCGTGGACGCCGCCCGCGCTCACGCGCCGCGTGCCGGATCCGAACGGCGTGCCCTACCAGCCCACGCTCACCGCGCTTGCCACCGACGGGCAACGGCTCTACTTCTCGGGCGACTTCGAACGTGTGGGCGGCGCCGATCGCGACGGCGTGGCGGCGCTCACGGTGGCCTCGGGCGCGCTCGACGCGTGGGATGCCGCGCCGTTCCTCGTGAGCCCGCTCGATGCGACGACGACGGCGCTGCTGGCCACGCGGCCCACCGGCTCGAACCGCGTCACGCGTCGGTATCTCGCCGCCATCGACCGCGCCACCGGCGTCGCGCGCGCCTGGAATCCCAACGACGCCGGCAAGGTGCTGCTGCATCAGCCGACGCCGGTTGCCGCGCTCACGGTGGATGCGGCCTGGGTGTATTTCTCGAGCGCCACGAGCGGTGAAGTGCTGCGGTCGGACATCGTGACCGGCGACGTCGACCCGACGTGGCGCGTCGTCGTGTCGCGTGCCGACAACTCGCCGGGCGTCGTGACATCGATGGTCAACACCGGCGGCTTCGTCTACCTGGGTGGCGACTTCGAGCGGATTTCCGGCATCGCCATTCCTGCCACGCCCCGGCGCGCCGTTGCCGCCGTGGCGGTGGATGGCTCGCTGGCGTCGTGGACGCCGGCGCTGGAAGGACTGAATGGCGTCACGCTGCGGGCGCTGCTCGCGCAAGGCCCCACCATCTACATCGGCGGCGACTTCACGTCGGTCAACGGACGGTTCCGCCTGGGCTTTGCCGCGGTCGACGCCGTGTCGGGCGTGCTGTCGCAGCCGGAGATGGTGGTGCTCGGCGACACCAGCATCTACGGCCTTGCCACCGACGGCGCCCGCACGTTCGTGACCGGCGCGTCCTTCGGCGCGCCCCTGGTCGGCAGCGTGAATCCCTCGGATTCGGTGCTCACGCCCTTCGGCCCGACGCCGAACGCCGTGCCCACGAGCGCGGCGTTCGTGGCCGGCCGTCTCTACGCCGGCCTCGAGTACGACCCCGACGCCGGCGCGCCAACGGCGCGTACCACGCGGTGGGGCCGCGTGACCACCGACGATCAGGGGCTCGTGAACCTCCTCGACGACGGCACGCTCGAGTACTACACGGCGATTCCCGGCAACCCGCCCGCCGCGCCCACGCTCGCCGCGACGTCGATCGACAACACGGTCTTTGCCGCGTGGACGCCGTCGCCCACGGGCGCCGCCGCCACGAGCTACACGCTCTTTGCCGGTTCGGCGCCAGGGCTTGCCAACCTGGCGGCCATTCCCATGCAGCGCGCCACGTCGTTCACCGCCACTGCACCGACCGGGCTCTACTACCTGACGGTCGTGGCGCGGAACGGCTACGGTGTCAGCCCGCCGTCGAACGAAGTGCCGGTGCAGCTCGGATGTGTGGCGCCGCCACCTGCTCCGGGCACGCTCACGTTCCTCAAGGGCGGCGCCTCCGTGGCGCTGCGCTGGGGCAGCGCGCTCTCGGCCTCGTCGTACGCGATCGAAGCAGGGCAGACGCCGGGCTCGGCGAACCTCGGCGCGATTCCGGTGGGGAACACGACCACGTTCACGACGCCGGCGCCCCTTGGCACCTACTACGTGCGTGTCCGCGCGGCGAACCGTTGCGGCGTGAGCCCGCCGTCGAACGAGGTGGTGATCGCGCTCGATGGCACGACCAGCCTGCCGGTCACGCCCACCGGATTCGTGGGCGGCGTGAACGGCCGCACCGTAACCTTCCAGTGGACTCCGGCGACAACCGGCGGACTCCCGGCCGGCTACCAGCTCGAAGCCGGCCTCGCGCCGGGCGGCGTCATCGGCGTGTTCCCGACGGCCGCCGCGCAGCTCGTCGTGCCGAACGCGCCGAGCGGCACGTTCTACGTGCGCGTGCGGGCGGTGAATGCCGCGGGTGCCAGCGCGCCCACGGCCGACATCACCGTCACAGTGCCGTAGACGGCGCCGTACATGAAAACGCGGCCGCCGGACGGATCCGGTCGGCCGCGTGTCGAACAGCAGGGACTAACGCTTCGGGATGCTGAGTTCGCCGAGCTTCGCGGCCACATCGGGGCCGGCCGTCGAGACCTTCACCGACTTCTCGATGTGGAGGATCTTGCCGTCGATGCCGATGTAGAACGTCCAGCGATTGGCCACGCCGAACGAGCCGAGCACGCCGTACGCCGTCGCGGTGGCTTTGGTGGGATCGCCCAGGATGGGATAGTCCGCTTCCACGTGCTGCGCGAACTTCGTGTTCTCTTCCGTGGTGTCTACGCTGGCAGCGAAGTACGCCACCTGGAACGCCCGAATCGCGTCGCCGCTCTCACGGAGCGACTTGCACTCGATCGTTCAACCACCGGTGAACGCTTTGGGGAACCACGCCAGGACCACCGCGCTCTTGCCCTTGTACTCGGCGAGCGTGTGGGTCTTGCCGTCGGACCCCTTCAGCGAGAAGTTGGGTGCCTGATCGCCGACTTTGAGTTCCACGGTGTTCTGTGCGCGACCCACGATCGCCGCTGTCAGACTGAATGCCATGCCGAGTCCGAACTTCAGCCACTTGCGTACGCGCATCTGCCCTCCAGATCACATCGTAGCAGCACCCGGCTCGGCCTTGCCCATGCCGGATTGCCCCGCCCTGCTCATATGATGGGATGGTGAGGCTGAAAGTCCCAGGCCGGCTCGCCTGGGCGGCCGCGGCGCTCGCCGCGCTCGTCGGGGCGGCGGTCGTGCTCGTCCACACGCCGCCGGCGGCACGCTTGGGCCGCGACTGGCTGGTGCGGCAGGTGGCGGCGCAGTGGCAGCTCGACCTGGCGGCCAGCCAGCTGTCGGTCAACCTCTTCACGCGCCGCCTGACGCTCGACGACGTGCGTCTCGCCGCGCCCGGTCACGGCGACGAGCCGTTCCTCACTGCCCGCCGCATCGAGGCCCGCCTGCCGTGGGCGGTCTTCGCCGGCACCGTCCGCGTGTCGATGCTCGAGGTGGACGACGCGCGTGTGTGGCTCGTGCGCGAAGGCGGCGTCATTGTGAACCTGCCGCCGTCGTCCGGGGAGCCGCCGCCCGTCGAGGCGCGGCGTTTCGATCTGCGCGGCCTGCGCGCGCGCAACCTTTCAGTGGCCTACGAGGACCGCACCGGCGACGTCGACGTCTCGGTCTCCGCGATTGCGCTCTCGCTCGACGAACGCGACATCCGGATCTTCGCTGGCGCGAGCGGCACGATCGCCGCTGAACGCCTGCGAGTGCGGATGGGCGCCCACGAGACGGCGAGCGGGGCGCTCAGCGGACGTCTGGCGTTCGATGGATCGAACGTATCGCTGCAGGCGCTCACCGTGCCGCTGCCCGAAGGGCGCATCGTCGTCGACGGACGCGTCAACCGCGCGCTCGACGACCTCCGCTTCGCGCTCACGCTCGCCGGGTCGCTCGACTACGAGGCGCTGGCGGCGTGGACGCCGCCGCCGGTGCCCGTGAGTGGCGCCGGCGCGTTCGAGGGCACGTTCGACGGGCCGCTCGGCGGCTACCAACTGCGCGCCAGCTTCACGGCGCCCGGCCTGCGCATCGGCCGCGCCACCGGCCTGCCGCTCGCCGGCACGATTGCCGTCACGCCGCCGCGCGCGCACGTCGAGACGTTCACCCTCAGGGCGCCGGCGACCACCGTCTCGCCGCGCGAGGGTGTCGTGACCGGGGCGTTCACCTACGAGTTCGGCCGTGGCGCGAGCGAACTCGTGGCGCGCTTCCGCGATCTCGATCTGGACGTGGCGCTCGCGGCCTACGACCGCGAGCCGCCGACCTTCGCCGCCTGGCAGCGGGGCGAGGTGACACTGCGCCGCGCCTCGCCTGCGGCGCCGATGGCGCTCACCGCGTCCGGCACGAGCGCGTCGCTCGCGCGCGCCGAGCGTGTGGCCGTGGACGGCACCTGGCAGGCCACGCTCGCCGACGAGCGCTGGTTCGTGCGCCACGACCACCGCCTGCTCGATGCCGCGCGGGCCTACGGCACGATGGCGTGGCCGGATGACGCCGACCCGGCGCGCAGCGTGCTCTCGGGTCCGCTCACACTCGACATCACTGATGTCGGCCCGGTGATTCGCGCCGCGCGCCGCTCGGGCATCAACCTCTCGACCTCGCTCGACGGCGTGACGGGCCCGGCCCGCGGCGACCTCGTGATGGACGGCAGCATGGCCCGGATGCTGATTCGCGGCCGCGTCGCCTCCGACCAGCTGTCGTTGCCCACCGGCGCCGCCGCCACGGCGCTGGCCGACATCGTCTACGACGGTGACACGCTCGACGCGACGCACTTCGAGCTCACGACCCCGGGCGCCCGCGTGGCCGGCAACGTCGCCATGGGGATGGTGTCGGGCGCGCTCGCCGGCGCCTTCACCGCCGACGCGGACGACCTGCCCACGCTCGCCGCCCCGTGGGCCGCGCGGCCGGGCCTCACGGGCACGGCGCGCATGGCGGGCACGATCGGCGGCACGACGGCGGTGCCCGATGTGCCGTTCACGGTGCGGACCACGCCGCTCGGTCTCGATAGCCAGCAGATCGG
>JAEUQR010000017.1 GCA_016789705.1 Acidobacteriota bacterium | reverse complement strand
GCTGAGCGTCCACGAGTAGCGGATGCGCGTGTAGGTCTCGAACTCCTGGTTCCACGCCTTCGGGTCGTGCGCCACGTAGCGGCTGAGGCCGGCGCGCGTGCTCTGGTAGTCGGTCTTGAGCGTCGAGGCGTAGCCTTCGCTGATCGGCGTCATCGGCCGCTCGAAGCGGCCGTCGGTCAGGCCGATCGGGTTGTAGATGACCACCTTTTCGACGGCGTCGGGGAACTGCGTGGCGAAACGCGCCGCCAGCATCCCGCCCATCGAGTGGCCGATCACCATCACCTTCGCGACCTTCTCGGCCTGCAGGATGCGCCACGTGTTGCGGGCCTGCGAGTTGAAGTTGTAGGGCGCAATCGGCTTCGACGAGCGGCCGTAGCCGATCTGGTCCGGCGTGATGACGCGGAAGCCTTCCTTCGTCAGGCCGTCGATGATGGCCTTGAAGTAGAAGCCGCCGAAGTTGTTGCCGTGCAGCAGCAGCACCGTCTTGCCGTTCGGCGTGCCCTGGGCCGGCGTGTCCATGTACGAGATGCGGACGTCCTGCTCGTAGACGCTGATGTCCAGGTACTTGCTCGGATACGGGTACGGACACTCGTCACACGTGATGCTGCCCGGCTTGACGTCGGTGGGCGTCGGCACCGGCGGCAGCACGGCGCGGCCCTGGGCGGCGGCCGCCGAGGCGAAGGCGACGAGAGCGAAGGACGCGGTGAGCGAGCGGAGCATGGTCGGCATAGGTCTCGGATCCGGAAGCCGTCGGGGTCGGTGCCGCGGACGGGCCGCGGAGCGCCATGAATCTAGCACAGAGGGTCGGGCGGGCCGGCTCAGGCCCGCATCCACGCGCCCAGCCGGCGCAGGCCTTCGGTGATCTTCTCGGGTGTCATCACGAGCGGACCGAACGAGATGCGCACGCCATTGGCAATCGACGGGCCGAAGCCGCGTCCCGGCACCACGAGCACGCCCGTGGCCTTGAGCGCTTCGGGCACGAACTGGTCGGCGTCACGGCCCACGTCCATCACCGTGTAGAGTCCGCCGGCGGGCACGAGCCGCGGCCGGCCGATGTGAGCGTCGATGGCCTCGAGCGTGACCTGCGCGGCGCGCGCGTAGAGACGGTTGGCCTCGTCCACGTAGCGGCGCAGGGCGCCGCTGTCGATCGCGGAGGCGAGGTAGCGCGCCATCGCCATCTGCGAGAGTGTGTCGGGGCAGAGGATGCTGCACTGCTGCACGCGTTCGAGCGCCTCGATGACCGGCGTGGCCGCTTCGATCCAGCCGAGCCGGCGGCCCAGGCCGCGCGCCCACTTCGAGTTCGAATGGATCGCCACCATGTGGGGATGGTCGGTCGGCGACCAGCCGTAATACGCGGGGGGCGCTTCGAAGTACTGGCACTTGTAGGCGAAGTCGATGGCCAGCCAGCTGCCGGCTTCGGCCGTGCGCGCCAGCATCAGCTCGGCGAGTGCCTGCGGCACGACCTGGCTCGTCGGGTTGTCGGGCGCGCCGAAGAGCACGAGCTTCGGCCGATGCTCGTCGAAGAGGCGCGTGAAGTCGCGGGCGACGCCGTCCGGATCGGTGTTCGGCCGGTAACTCCACGTCGCCGGATCGAGCACCGGCAGCCGCACGATGCGGATGCCGGGCGCCACGAAGGCGAGTTGCCCCTCGTAGTTCGCGTAGGTCGGGTCGAGCAGCATCACCGTGTCGCCCGGATTGAGCAGCGCCTTGAAGAGGTCGTGCGTGAGCTGGGTGCTGCCGAGGCCGATGGCGATGTTGGCCGCACCGATGCGGGGCATCGCGAACAGATGCTGCTCGAAGCGCGCGATCTGCTCACGGCAGCTCATGTCGCCGAGCGTGGCGGTGTAGCCGCCGCTCTGGTGAAAGAGCGCCGGGTCGCTGACCACATCCACGTAGGCCTGCCGGAAGTCCTCCGGCGCCGCGTGGTTCACCCAGCCGCCGCCGAACGAAATCACGTCGTTCGGGTCGAGACCCATGGCGACGATGTTGGCGGGCTCCGCCATCTTCATGATCTGGCGGATCGGCGACGGTGAGTGGAGCTGCGCCTGGACGAGCGTCGAGAGCGGGGCGGACGTGGTGGTGGACATGCCGCCGGAAATTGTATCCCCGGCGGCGCGCCCGTCAGCGGTCCACGACGACGCGGTTGTCGAGGCGGCGGCCGGCGAGGCCCTGCGGCCCGAGCAGGCCGCGGGCCACCGATTCCGCGAGGTCGCGATCCAGCCGGCCTGGCACGCAGCCGAGCAGGCGCACGTCGGGCATGGCGCCGCGGGTGTCGAGCTCCACCCAGAGCGGCATGCCGCGAAACCGCCCGTCACGCGCGAGCGCCTCGTTGATGGCCTCCTCGCGCTGCCGCGCCAGGTCCTGCCCGAGGCCGTCCAGCTCGGGGAAAAGTGGGGGCGGTTCACCGGCGGCGGCCGAGGTGCCGTGCCGCGCGTCGGGGGCGGCGTCGCTCGTGAGGGTTACGAGGCGGAGCTGGCCGCGGCTGTCTCTCGTGGCATGTGCGCGCACCACGCGAGCGCCTTCGGGCACGGCGCGGGCGAGTTCGCGTGCGAACTGCAGGGCGAGTGTCACGCGCGGGGCGCCGGGGCGTGTCGAGGCCAGACGCGCGCGCAGGTCGCAGTCCGGGCCACGAAACAGGATCTGCCCGCCCGCAGTGGACTGCTCGCGCAGCGTGAGGTCGAGCCCACCGGGCACCGCCGCGCCGGTGCTGCGGTCAGTGATGCAGGCGATGTCGCCATCCGGCATCACGGCGGTGCCGGCGATAGTACCGCGGCCGCAGGCCGTGCCCCAGGGCCCGTCGTCGAGGTCGTAGTCGGCCGTGCCGCTCGTGGCGCCGGCCGGCTTCACGACGAGCACGTCGAGTGTCGTGAGCCGCGTGCGCAGGAGCTGCACGCGGTAGCCGGCCTTCGCCAGCTCCCGCAGCGGCCCTTCGAGCGATTCGAACAGATGTGCGGGCTTCGACAGCCACTGCATATCGCCCGGCGTGGCCCGCGCCGGCCCGAGTTCGATGAGGCCGGTGTCGAGTGCCACGGGCACGACGCGTGTCATCCGCGCGCGCGTGTCCGGGTCGGCCAGTGCCTGATCCATCCACGATCGCCGGCCGCGGTTGCGGAACACGCGGTAGGCGACATCACGCGTATCTGCCGTCTTTTCGAACGCCACGTGCACGATGTCGGTTTCGTGCGCGCTCAGCACGAGCCGGAAGCCCGCCGCACCGAGCGGCGCCACCACGTCGTCCATGCCCAGCCCCGTGCGCACGTGCACGATGCGGTACACGCGCGCCACGGCCGGCTGGCCCACGGGCCGCGCCATCACCGCGAAGGTCAGGCCCGAGTGATCGACGAGGCCGGCCACGTACGGACGCCGGTTGAGCAGCAGGTCGAGAATGGGCCCCTCGCCGCCGACGAGCGCCGTGAGTTCGTAGCCGAGGGCGCCGAGGGCGTTCACCTGCTGCTCGAGGCTGGTATCGATGTCGCTCTCGAAGTCGCGCGACGTCGTGGCTACGACCACCTGGTGGTCGTAGCGCGCCGCGGCGGCGCGCGCCGGCGCGATCGCGAGCGCGGCCGCGGCCGCGAGCGCACAGAGCAGAGGGCCGGCCGCGTGGCGCATAGGGATCATCCGAGCCGAGTGTAGAGGACGAGCGCCACGATACCGAGCAGCGTGACGGCGATCGTGAATGCGGCCTGGCTGCCCATCTCGGCCATGGCGACGTGGGCCGCCTCACTGGTGGTCGAGACGATGAGCGGCTCGCCGCGGCCGCCGATGCCGATTTCGAGCGGCGTGAGCGCGGCGGCGCGCGTCGTGAGCGTCTCCGACCGCTCCTCGTCGGCGGCGGTCCACGCATCGATCGCGGGCCGCTCGGCCGCGGCTGCCGGCCGGGGTGGGCCGACGGCGACGGCCGGGGCATCGGCGTCGTCTGGCTCTTCCGGCGGCATGTCGAGGTCCGGCGCCTCGAAGCGCCGGTTGGTGACGCGGCCCACGGCGAGCAGCGGGTCGCCGGCGTAGATGCGCGCTTCGGTATAACGGTACACGCTCGTCGAGGTGCCGGCGATCTGGAGCATCCCGGTCG
The DNA here is from genome assembly GCA_016789705.1 of Acidobacteriota bacterium. Taxonomy (GTDB): domain Bacteria; phylum Acidobacteriota; class Vicinamibacteria; order Vicinamibacterales; family UBA2999; genus CADEFD01. Next base: position 14,564 of record JAEUQR010000017.1, on the reverse strand, counting down.
GGTCGCCGGCCACGCCGTGCCGCGGCGGATTGCGATCCTCGGGTTCCAGGGTGGCGCCGGTCCACTGGCTCCGGTCCGTGGGCGTGATCTCGGCGCCGTAGACGTGCACGGCGCAGACGCCGGTGCCATCGCGCACGAGCAGCGGCGCGCTGCTCGTCACCGACCGCACCGTCTCCCAGGCGAACTTCTTCGACGTCGTCATCGACCGCGTCCACTTCTCGACGCGGGCCTCGTACCAGCAGCACGGCGTGCCGGTGAGCGGCGCCTCGAGCATCTCGCCGTCCACGGCCTCGACCTGCCCCTGCACTTCACGGTAGCCGCTCGTAGCCATGCCGATCGGCACGGTCGCGGTCTGCGTGAGCAGCGCCGCCTGCCGGCGCGCACGCCAGCCGGCGAATGTCGCCACGGCCGCCATCAGGAGCGGCAGGCCCACCATGCCAAGGAACACCGCGAAGGGCGCGTTGCGGATGAGTGAGCGCATCGTGAGACCTCAGGCGCCGAGGGAGCGCATCGCGAGCAGACTGGCGGCGAGCCAGAGCAGCGCGACAAGGAGGCGTCGGGGGAGGGGAGACATACGCGGCGCCTTTCGGGCGTCACTTCCCAATCGGCAGGTGGAAGGCGAGCCGCCAGGCCATGGGCTGACGGTCGCGCATCGGCGCCGTGCCCGAGAGCTGCGCGGCCACGGTGCCGCCCGGCGTGAGCGCGCCGGTGAACGTCGTGAGGCCGCATCCCGACGCCTGGTTCACGTTCAGGCTCATCGGTCCGCCCTTCGGAAAGGTCAGGTTCACGTAGCAGTAGGTCACCGCAGCGGGGCCGCTCTTCGCGCGGTCGAACTCGAACGCCAGCGTGGCGGCCGGACCACCTTCCCCCCAGGAGCCCGTGCGCAGTTCGGCCAGGATCCCGGACGAGGGGGCGTGCGTGAAGAGCGCCACCTCGAGCCGTTCCGCGGTAAACCATGCGAGGCCGTGCGTGAAGGTCAGCGTCTGACCCATGAACGTGCCCGTGCCGGTCACGGTACCGAGGGGCACCGGAGGCGCCGTGACGTCAGCGGTCGCGGGCGCCGCCGTGGTTGCCGCCGGCGGGAACATCACCGTGAACGGCAGGCGCACGTCGTAGCCGCTGCCTGTCCCTTCCGCGAGGCCGATGAGCATGCCGGCTGGTTGCAGCCGGCCGCCGGTGGAGATCACATGGCAGTCCTTCGCCGAGCCCGACAGGGTGAGCGGCTGGCCGCGGAATCCGTGGAAGCCCAGCGCGCACGCCGTCAGGTCGGGCAGGGCGGCGGAATAGCGACCGGCGGCAAACGTCAGGTCGAGCGTGATGGCCGGGCCGACGCCGTCCTCCGGCCACGCGCCGTCGCGACGGGCCGCGGCTTCGACACCCGGGGCGAGCGGTGTGGTCACGAAGATCAGGCGGGCCGTGTGGGCGTCGCCATCCCACAGGCCGAGCGGCGGCAGGAAGGTGGCGGCCGCGCCACGCACGGTCGCTCGCGGCGCCGGCGGAGCCTGGGCGCCGACGGCGGCGGGAACCGCGAGGAGCAGCGCGGCCATGGCCACGCGGCGGGTGACGGCGGCGACCGCGGGGAGGAACCGCTCGAATCTCGTCATGCCTGCACTAGCGGAAGACGCCGCGCGGTCTTTCACGACACGTGACCGGCTAGACTGTGTGCCAGTCGTGCCCCTTCCGCTGACCCCCGAGCGCTGGCAGCGCCTGCAGCAGGTCTTTGACGGTCTCGTCGAACTCCCCGCGGACCAGCAGGCGGCAGCGCTGGCGCGCGAAGCCGAGGCCGATCCGGACCTGGCGGCCGAGGTGGCGGCGATGCTCGCGCACGAGGCTGCCGCCGCCGGACGCCTGCGCGAGGTCATCGGCGAGACCGTCGACCAATCGGCCGTGGCCGGCGCCCCGCCGCGCCGCTTCGGCGGCTACCGTGTCGTGCGCGAGGTGGGCCGCGGCGGCATGGGCATCGTCTACGAGGGCACGAGCGACGACGAGTTCCAGCGGCGGGTCGCCATCAAGGTGGCGCCGTGGGCCGGCGCCGGCGCACTGCTCGACGCGCGCTTCCGCCTCGAACGGCAGATCCTCTCGGGCCTCGATCATCCGCACATCGCCCGCTTCCTCGATGGCGGCGCCGAGGGCGCCCAGCCGTACTTCGTCATGGAGTTCGTGGACGGCGTGCCGCTGACGACCCACGTCCGCACCGCCCGGCTCGACGTGCGCCAGCGCGTGGCGCTCGTGCGCGGCATCTGCGGCGCCCTCGACTACGCGCACCAGCATCTGGTCGTGCATCGCGACCTCAAGCCGTCCAACATCCTCGTCACGCCCGACGGCATCGCGAAGGTGCTCGACTTCGGCATCGCCAAGCTGCTCGGGTCCGACGCGGCCGAGACCGGCGCCACGCTCGGCCTCACCTCGTGGACGCCGGATTACGCGAGCCCCGAGCAGGTGCTCGGCAAACCTGTCAGCACGCGCAGCGACGTCTACTCGCTGGGGCTCGTGCTCTACGAAGTGCTCACCGGCGAAGCGGCGCAGAACGCCGACACGTCGTCGCCCGTGGCGCTCACGCGGTCCGTCTGCGAGACCGAGCCGCCGCCGCCGAGCGCACGGGCGGCCGCCGCGGGCGACCGCGCCCTGGCGCGCGAACTGCGCGGCGACCTCGACCGGATCGTCGCCATGGCGATCCGCAAGGAACCCGAGCGCCGGTATGCGTCGATGGCGGCGTTCGCCGACGACCTCGGCCGCTGGCTCGACGGCCTGCCGGTGGCGGCGCGGCCGAGCACGTGGCGGTATCGCGCCGGCAAGTTCGTGGCCCGGCACCGCGTGGCCGCCGTCGCGGTCGTGCTCGTCGCCGTCAGCATCGCCGGCGGCACGACCGCGGCCGTGTATCAGGCGCGACGGGCCGAGCGGCGCTTCGCCCAGGTGCGCGGGCTCGCCAATGCGTTCGTGTTCGACGTGCACGACCGCGTGGCCGCGCTGCCGGGCGCCACCGAGGCGCGGCGCGCCATCGTCCGCACGGCGCTCACGTATCTGGAGAACCTGCGCGAAGAGGCCACGGGGGATGCCGCGCTCGCGCACGAGCTGGCGGCGGCCTACGAGCGGATCGGCACGGTGCAGGGGCATCCGCTGTCGCCGAACCTGGGCGAACCGGACGCGGCGCTGCAGAGCTATGCGCGCGCCGAAGCGCTGCTGGCGCCGTTTGACGACGCCTCGGCCGGCGCCGACACGCTCGTGCAGGTGGCGACGGTTGCGCTCCGGCAAGCGCAGGTGCTGCGCGCCCGCGGCGATGTCGCGGCCAGTCAGCGCGCCTACGAACGCGCGCGCGACGCCGGTGAGCGCGGCATCCGCGGCGGCGGCACGCGCGCGGGCCTCAGCGTCGTCGGTGAGGTGCACGCCGAGATGGCGCGGGCCTCGATGGACCGCCGCGACGTGGCCGCCGCCGAGGTGTCGTCGGCACGGGCCATGGCCGTGGCCGACGAGCTGCTGGCGCTCGATCCGTCGGATGCCGACCTCAGGAACAACGTCGCCTCGGCGCTGAACGCCCTCGGCGTGGCGCGCGTGGCAGCCGGACGGCTCGAGGAGGCGGCGGCGAGCTTCGCGCGCTCCGCCTCGGTGCGGGAAGACCTCGTGCGCGATGCGCCCACCAACATCAATTACCGGCGCTCGCTGATGGTCAGCTATGGCAGTCTGGCCGACGTGCTCGGGGCGCGGGCCGGCGAGAACCTCGGCAATATCGCCGGGGCCACCGCGGCGCTCGAGAAGGCCACGGCACTCGCGCGCGCCACCGCGGCGGAGGATGCCGCGGACCGGCGGGCCCGGTTCGATGTCGTCAACGCGCTGCTGCGGCTTGGCGCGCTCCTCGCTGACAATGCGGCGGCACCGGCCACCGCGCTGACGCCGCTGCTCGAAGCCGACGGCCTGAACGCCACGCTCCTCGCGGAGGAGCCGGCGAGTGATCGCTACGGCTACGTCCAGATCGTCATCGACCGGCGCATCGGCCGCGTCCTTGCGGCCGCAGGTCGCAACGCCGACGCGGCGGCCCGTTTCGAACGCGTGCGCGCCCGGGCGCCGAAGCTGCTCAGCGGGCCGAACGGGCCGTCCACCCGCAGCCAGCTGCTGCAGGCCACGATCGATCTGGCGCGGATTCGTGCCGCGGCCGGCGACGCGCGGGCCACGGCCCTCGCGCACGAGGCGACGAGCGGCCTGGCTGGCACGCCCATCACCCCGGCAAACGTCGCCGCCACGCTGCAGGCCGATCTCGGGCGCGTGTGGCTCTCGATTGCCGCGGCCGAGCCGCCAGCGGCGCGCGCGGAGGCGCTGGCGCGCGCCGCGGCGCTCGCGAGTGACAGCCGCGGCCTGTGGACGGCAGCGAAGCTGCCTGCCGCGATCGAACCCCAGCGCACCGCGGCACTCGCCGCGCTCGACGCCGACCGCGCCCGCGCGGCCGCCCTCACGAGGCCCTGATGCACGGCGACGACGAGACTCCGAATCCCGAGCGCGTGACGGCGCTGCTCGTGCGCTGGACCGACGGCGACGCCAACGCCCTCGATGCGCTCATGCCGCTCGTCTACCTCGAGCTGCGCAAGACCGCGCACGCGCTGCTGCGCCGGGAACGGGCCGACCACACCCTGCAGCCGACCGCGCTCGTGCACGAAGCGTGGCTGCGTCTCGTGCGCCAGGACCGCGTCAACTTCGAACACCGCAAGCAGTTCTTCGGCCTGGCGGCGCAGGTGATGCGGCGGATTCTCGTGGATCACGCCCGCGCCACGCAGGCCGCCAAACGTGGTGGCGGCGCGGCGATGGACGTGCTCGAGGACGGCATGGCGGTGACGAGCGACCGCACGCTCGATCTGCTCGTGCTCGACCAGGCGCTCACCGAACTCAGCCGCGTCGATGCGCGCCAGGCGCAGCTCATCGAACTGCGCTACTTCGGCGGACTCACCGTGGACGAAGCCGCTGATGTGCTCGGCGTGTCGGCGGCCACGGTCAGCCGCAGTCAGCGCGCCGCCGAAGCCTGGCTGAGTCAGGCCATGGCTCGGCCGGACTGACACACACGCCGCCCGCTCCAGCCGGCCCACGCCGATGTGGCCCGGCGAGAGCCGCCGGCCGGCTACGGCGCGCCGGCCAGCCGCGCCGCACTCGCGATCGCTTCCGCGTACCAGCGCGTCCAGGCGTCGAGGATCTCGGGCGGCGCCGCGAGGGCGCGTTCCGACGCCAGCCGCGCGTCGCGTGCCGTGGCGACGAGCCCGCGGAGCGGCGCGACGTCTCCGGCCCCGGCCGACGCGAGAAACCCCGCCGTGGTCGCGACGACCGTGGCCACATGCCCCATCGTGGCCGGGGCGACCTTCTCGAGCGTGTCGAGATTCGTGTGGTAGTAGCGGTCGGTGAAGTGCCAGTTGAGCAGCGCCGGCACGCCGGCCTTGATGAACGACGTGTGATCGCTGCCGCCTTCATAGGGGTTCGTGCGCACGACCCAGCCGGTGTCGCGCGCCCGGCGCAGCGCCACCGCCAGGTGCAGATCGTTCAGGAACGTGCCTTTGAGCAGCGCGCGGTCCACCTCGCTGGCCCCCCATTCGCTGTGCGGGTCGGTGGGCCGCGGCCAGAACGCCGTCGGGTCCGGGCCCTTCTCGATGAGGAACGTGCCACCGGTCTTCGTCGTGTCCTCGCCGGTCATGTCGAGCGACATCATCGCCACGACGCGTGACAGGCGGGCGGCATCGGCGGCGATCCAGGCGTCACTGGCGCGGATCTCATCCCCCCAGATGAGCGTGAGGGTGCGCGCGGGCGGCGGCAGCGTGCCGTCGGCGAAGGCGGCCTGCAGGGCGAGCGCGGCGGCCATCAGGGTACCGGTGCCGCTGGCGTTGTCGTTGGCGCCCGGTTCCTGCACGTGCGCCACGAGCACCACGCGTTCGTCGGGCAGGCGCGTGCCGGGGAACTCGGCCACGAGCGTGCGTACCGGCCGGCGATGGAAGGCCGTATCGGCCGTCACGTGCACGCTGGCGGGGCCGGCGGCCAGACGTTCGCGCAGGCGGCGGGCGGCGCGCGGTGTGGCCTTGAAGCCGAACGTCGGCCGCTCGGCCGCGTACGGAATCGCGCCCCATTGCAGCACGCCGGGCGTCGTGGTGGGCTGGGTGTAGCCGGCAATCTGCGTGGAGATGACGCCGGCGGCGCCGCGGACTTTCACGGCGAGGTTCCACACGTTGCCGAACGGGCCATCCGCCAGCACCACAGCGCCGGCCACGTCGCGGCCCTCGTAGTGTGCGGGCGCGGTGCCGGAGCCCACGTCGATGAGCCGCGCGGTGAGCCCGCCCGGCGGCGTCGGGAACGAGTTGATGGCGAGCGGCACGCGGTCCTGCGCCATCGAGAGCACGATCTCGCCGGCCGGCCCGTCGAGCCTGAGCGCGGCATCGCGCATCTCCCAGCCCTGGCTGGTCGACGAGATGGTGTCGTAGCGGGTCGCGATGCCGGCGGCGCGAAGACGCGCCTCGACGAGTTCGAGCGAGCGGTCGAAGGCGGGATTCCCGGCCAGGCGCCAGAGCGGGGCGATCGCGGTGACGACGTCCATCGCGGCGCGTGTCTCGACGCGCGGTGCGATGGCCCGGTAGATCGTCTCGGCACGCTCGGGCAGGACGCGGTCGAGTGGCGGCAGAAACGGCGCGGGCGTCTGCGCCGCGAGCGCCGCCGTGCCGGCTATCACCAGAACGAACGCTGCGAATCGCATCCCGGCATGATACGCCGCAGCCCCTATAATCACCGCCGTGATGCACACCGACGACACCCGACGCCGTTTCCTTGCGCACTTCGCGGGAGTGGGCCTTGGCAGCACGCTGGCACCCGGCGTGCTCTGGGCGAAGGTGCAGGAGGCGCCCGCCGACCGCGTGACGCTGGCGATGGTGACCGAGGCGCTGCGCCTCTCGGGCATCGACCTGCCGGAGGACGAGCGCAAGGCGCTCGTCGACGGCGCCAACACGGCACTCGGCCGCCTCGACGAACTGCGGGCGTTCCATATTCCGAACGACGTCTCGCCGCCCTATCACTTCAGTCCGATCACGGCCGGCATGCGCGTGGACCGCACGCGACAGCCGTGGGTGATGAGCAAGGCGCCGAAGGTGACACGTCCGGCGAACCTCGAGGCGGTCGCGTGCTGGCCGCTGCGCCACCTGGCCGAGCTCGTGCGCACGAAGCAGGTGACCTCGGTCGAGCTCACCCGCATGTATCTCGGCCGCCTGCATCGCCACCAGCCGGTGCTGAACAACGTGGTCACGTTCCTCGACGACCACGGACTCACCGAAGCGGCCGTGGCCGATCGCGAGATCGCCGCCGGCCGCTACAAGGGGCCGCTGCACGGCATTCCGTGGGGCTGCAAGGACATCATCACGGTGAAGGGCTTCCCGACCACGTGGGGCTCGGCGGCGTTCACCGAGCAGCGCTTCGATTACGACGCGACGATCGTCGAGATGCTGCGCGAGGCCGGCGCCGTGCTCATCGCCAAGCTCGCCACCGGCGAACTGGCGGGCGGCGACAACTGGTTCGGCGGCCAGACGAAGAGCCCGTGGGACCCGACCCAGGGGTCGAGCGGATCGTCGGCGGGTCCGGCCTCTGCCACGGCGGCGGGCGGCGTGGCGTTTGCGATCGGCAGCGAGACCAGCGGCTCGATCCTGAGTCCGGCCGGACGCTGCGGCGTGGTGGGCCTGCGGCCCACGTTCGGCCGGGTGAGCCGGCACGGCGCGATGGCGCTCTCGTGGACGCAGGATCGCCTCGGGCCGTTCGGCCGCTACGCCGAAGACTGCGCGCTCGTCATGCAGGCGATCGCCAAGCCCGACGATCGCGACATGAGCGTGATGGACGTGCCGTTCAACTGGAACGCCAACCTCGACATCCGCACGCTCAAGGTGGGGGTGCTGCAGGCGTCCTTCGACGAACTCACGGAGCCCGTGGCCAAGGCCAATGCCGCCGCCACGCTCGAGACCCTCAAGGCGCTTGGCGTGAAAGACTTCGCGCCCGTGGAGGTGCCCGACATCGGGCTCGAGATGAGCGCCATCGCCGTGGAATCCGCGGCGTTCTTCGACGAGCACGCACGCGCCGGGCGGATGGCGAAGGTGTCGCGCGGCCGGGCGCGGCCGGCCGGGCGACTCACCTCCGCCGTGGACTTCCTGCAGGCGCAGCGGGCGCGCATGATGATGATGGAGGCGCTTGCGAAGGCCACCGCGCACGTGGACGTCTACGTCGTGGCGTCGAACTCGATCGGCCGTGGCGGGCCGGGCGGTCCGCCGACGCCGCCGGCGCCGGGCGCGCCGCGTCCGCCGCGCCGTCCGCAGCCGCCGGGCCAGCGGCATTTCCAGCTGGCGAACCTGGCGTGTTATCCGGCCGTCAACGTGCCGAATGGCTTCGCCGACGGCGGCACGCCGACGAGCATTGTCTTCTACGGACAGCCCTTCCGCGAGCTGCCGCTGCTGGCGCTGGCGAAGGCCTATCAGGACCGCGCCCGCTGGCACGAGCGCGCGCCGAAGCTCACCTGAGATGGCGGCAGGGGCCACACCGGCCGTGCACGCGCTGCGCAGACACGGCCTCAGCTTCACGGAACACGAGTACCGCTACGAACTCAAGGGCGGCACGGCGGTGTCGTCGCGCGAACTCGGTGTGGACGAACATCACGTCGTGAAGACGCTGGTGATGGAGGACGACACGAAGGCGCCGCTCATCATCCTGATGCACGGCGACCGCGAGGTCTCCACGAAGAACCTGGCGCGGCAGATCGGGCGGAAGCTCGTGAAGCCGTGCGCGCCGGAGGTGGCCGAGCGGCACTCGGGGTATCAGGTGGGCGGCACCTCGCCCTTCGGCACGCGCAAGCCGTTGCCGGTCTATATCGAGCGCACGATCCTCGAGCTCGACCGCATCTACCTGAACGGCGGCCGCCGCGGCTTCCTCGTGTGCCTCGACCCGCGCCAGGCCGCGAAGGCGCTCGACGCGACGCCCGTCGACGTGGCAGTTATTCCCTAGCTTGTAACGGGGTCTGTCACCAACATCAAGTGTCTCCGGGTCAGACCCCGAAGACATCTCGTGACCGTGACAGACCCCGTTACAATTCGCGGGAAGCGACCTTCGCCCAGGTGTCCTTGAGCGAGACGGTGCGGTTGAAGACGGGTGCGCCGGGCGCCGTGTCGAGGTCCGCGCAGAAGTAGCCGAGGCGCTCGAACTGCACGCGCGTGCCGGCCGGCGCCGTGCCGAGCATCGGCTCGAGCTTGCAGCCGGTGAGCACGTCGAGGCTCGCCGGATTCAGCAGGTCCAGGAACGTCTGCCCGGTCTTTTCGGCCGCCGATTCCGGGTTTTCCGCCGTGAACAGGCGATCGTAGAGCCGCACTTCGCCGTTGACCGCGTGCGCCGCCGACACCCAGTGCAGCGTGGCCTTCACCTTGCGGCCATCGGGCGCGTCACCCCCGCGCGTGGCCGGGTCGTAGGTGCAGCGCAGCTCCACGATCTCGCCGGCGGCGTTCTTCACCGGCTCCTGGCACGTGACGAGATACGCGTTCCGCAGGCGCACCTCGCGGCCGGGCGCCAGGCGGAAGAACTTCTTCGGCGGATCTTCCATGAAATCGTCGCGTTCGATGTAGAGCTCCCGCGAGAACTCGACGTCGCGCGTGCCGGCCGACGGATCTTCCGGGTTGTTCACGACGGCCAGCGTCTCGACCTGGCCCTCGGGGTAGTTCGTCAGCACGACCTTCAGCGGCTTCAGCACCGCCATGGCCCGCGGCGCGCGCTTGTTGAGATCCTCGCGCACGCAGTGTTCGAGCAGGCCGATGTCAATCACGTTCTCCTTCTTCGCCACGCCGACGCGCGCGCAGAAGTCGCGGATCGATTCCGGCGTGTAGCCGCGGCGGCGCAGCCCCGAGATCGTCGGCATGCGCGGATCGTCCCAGCCGCTCACGTGCTTCTGCGCCACGAGCTGCAGCAGCTTGCGCTTGCTCATCACCGTGTAGTTCAGGTTGAGGCGCGCGAACTCGATCTGGCGCGGCGTGTGCGCGGCCTCGCACTCGCGGACGACCCAGTCGTAGAGCGGCCGATGCGCCTCGTATTCCAGCGTGCAGAGCGAATGTGTGACGCCTTCGTAGGCGTCCGACAGCGGATGCGCGTAGTCGTACATCGGGTAGATGCACCACGCATTGCCCGTGCGGTGATGATCGGCGTGCCGGATGCGGTAGAGCACCGGATCGCGCATGTTGATGTTCGGCGACGCCATGTCGATCTTCGCGCGCAGCACGTGCGTGCCGTCGGCGAACTCGCCGGCGCGCATGCGGCGGAAGAGGTCGAGATTCTCGTCGACGCCGCGCGTGCGGTACGGCGAATCGATGCCGGGCTCGGTGAGCGTGCCGCGATGGGCGCGGATTTCGTCAGCCGAGTGCGAGTCCACATAGGCCTTGCCGCGGCGGATGAGGACCTCGGCGTCCTGGTACAGGCGCTCGTAGTAGTCGGAGGCGTAGAACTCGCGGCCCGACCAGTCGAAGCCCAGCCAGTGGACGTCGGCCTTGATCGAGTCGACGTATTCGACGTCTTCCTTGACCGGGTTCGTGTCGTCGAACCGCAGGTTGCAGGTGCCGCCGTATTCGGCGGCAACGCCGAAGTCCACGCAGATGGCCTTGGCGTGGCCGATGTGCAGGTAGCCGTTCGGCTCGGGCGGAAAGCGGGTGACGATCGACGCGCCGGCCGCCCGATCGGCGGCCACGATTTCGCGGACGAAGTCGAGGGAGGCGGAGGGCGTCGGGGCGGCGGCGGCAGGGGGCGCCGGGTCGTTCGTGCTCATGTCGCCCCTAGTTTACCGCCCCGGACCCGGTGGCCCGGGGCCGGGGCCCCTTCCGGACCCTACTTGGCGCAGGGCGGACCTGAGAGGGTGGCGAGCACGATGAGCGGATTGCGGCCGCGGCGCGTGAAGCCGTATTCGGTGTTCCTGGGCACCACGGCGAAGCTGCCGGCCGCCACCTGCACGTCGCGGCCATCGAGCCGCAGCGTGCCATCGCCGCCGACGACATACAGCATGGCCTCGGCGCCGTCGTGCTTCCGCCCGTTCCACGGGTCGCGAATCTGCCACAGCCACGACTGGGCGCCGGCGCTGCAGCCGATGAGCGATTCCTTCTGCGGCTCCTTGTTCGAGATGAAGTTCCGCTCGATGTAGTCGAGGAGCGACAGCGTGGACGGCTTGCCGGATGGCAGATCCGGCACGAACACCGGCGCCGCAGGCGTCGGCGGCTCGGGCGCGGGCGGCGGTGGGGGAGGCGGCGGCGCGGGCGTGAGCGTGGCCTCGGACACGGGCGCCGGCGTGCCGGCGCGCCACACGACTTCCTTCTCGAACGTGTGGAAGCCTTCCTTTTCGAAGCGCACGCGGTAGGTGCCGGCGCGGATGCCGAGCAGGCGCACCTGGCCCATCGCGGTCGTGATCCCCTCGCGTTCGATCGGGCCGACGACGCTCACCTTCACGTCGGCGAGTGGTGCGCCGGACGCGTCGGTGACGGTGATCGTCAGCACCGCCGTGGCGGTGGATGGGGCGGCGGGTCGGGGACGAGGCCTCGGCGTGGCGGGGGCCGGCTGCGCCGGTGCGGGCTGCGTCGGCGCCTGTGCGAAGCCAGGACCGGCGAGTGCGAGCACGAACGGAACGGCGAGCACGAGTCTCATCTCTCTATCCTACTCGTGCCCCGGACCGAGCGACAGCGGGGCCGCGGGGCCCGCCCCAGCCCCCAGCCCCTAGTACCGCCAACTCGTGAGATCCGCACCCTTCGGCGCGGTCTTGAGGATCCGCTCCACGCCCTTCGGGATGTACATCTGGTGATAGCGCAGCCGCGAATAGGCGTTCTCGCGCGTCGGATCGCCGTTCCAGCAGTGTTCGGCGCGATCGCCGTACGCCACCTCGCCGTTGAAATGTGGGTTCTTCGTGGTGGCGAGGAACTGCTCGGCCAGGTACACGGCGTTGTTCAGGTAGTAGTTGTCCATGTCGCCGACGTAGAGGTGGAGCTTGCCCTCGAGCTTCTTCCCGAGCCCTTTGTCCCAGTCGCGCTTCAGGATGTGCGTGAGGTCATAGTTGTCGCGCCAGTACTCCGCGACCTGGCGGTTGATGGCGCCCGACCCCTTGTCGAAGATCCGCGCCGGGTAGCCGTCCTGGCCCACCGGGCTGTAGACCGCCTCCCAGATGTCGAACTGCTGGCCCGACCGTGAGCGCGTGCCGAGCACCAGTTCGAGGCGGTTCGTCTCCCACACCATCGCGTCCACGTGGCCGAGGTAGTTGCGATGGCCGGGGCGCGGCGTCTGCTTGAAGGTGTCGTCGAGCCAGAACGCGTTCTTGTCCTTGTAGAGATCGATCGTGGTGAAGGCGCGGAAGTCCACCGGATCCGGACACGCGACATAGGCGCCGTTGAAGACCTCCGGATAGAAGATCTGCGCCGCCATCGCCTCCCAACCGCCCGTGGAGCCGCCGTACATGAAGCGCGCCCAGCCTTCGCCGAGGCCGCGATACTTCTTCTCGAGATACGGGATCAGCTCCTGCACGATGGCGTCGCCGTAGGGCCCGAGGTTGGCCGAGTTCACGGCGTAGGAGTCGTCGTAGTACGGATTCGCGTGCTGGATCTCGATCGCGATCGCGCGTGGGAAGTTCGGGCCCGTCCAGTCCTTGTAGAGCTGATACGCGTATTCCTGCTGGATGCGGTTGTAGCCGGCGAGGTTGAAGCGGGTGGAGAAGTCGGGCGTCAGGTTCGGATCCGGCGGTGTCTCACGCCAGCCGGTCATCGTCGGCGCGAAGTGGCCGTGGTAGATGAAGAGCGGATACTTCGCGTTCGGGTGCGTGTCCCAGCCTTCGGGCAGGAGCACGCTCGCGCCGAGGAACATCGGCCGGCCCCAGAACTTCGTGAGGAGCTGGCTCTGGATACGCTCGTGCTTCAGATACTTCGTGTCCTTCGGCGCCGCGATCTCCGGGATGATCTGGTCGAGCGTGATGTTGACCGCGCCGCTCGTCACCGGGTCGATCGTGATCTCGCGCGGCGTCGAATAGAGATTGCCCGGCGCCTGGTTCCACTGCTGGCCCTCACCGCGGTCCATCGGCAACTGCACCGTGTGGCCGTCGCTGCGCCTGAAGGTCTCGTAGCGGTGGAAGAGCGCCTGCACGCGGTAGGTGCCGGCGGGAATCTCCGACAGCCGCTGCACGGGGAAGCCGATCGTGGGCCCGGCCACACTTGCCGGCGCGCCGGCCGGCCAGCCTTCGAGGTCCAGACCGAAAATCGGCTGGCCCGTCGGCCCGTCGTTCACGTGGAACCTCGGCTCGCCCTCCTTGCGTGTCGAGAGGATGAGCAGCAGCCGCCCGGTGAGTGGCGTCTCGCTGCGCGAGGCCGGGTAGCTCACCTCGAAACGCAGCGGCCCGGCGGTGGCGGCTGGCTGCGCGCCCACGGTGACGATGGCGGGGCAGGCGAGCACGGCGAGCAGCAGGGCGGCGAGGCGTCGTGACATGCGGCGGAGTCTACCATCCGGCCGCCGTCCGTCCCGCGGCTCGTCCCCGGCGCGACGACGCAGGTAGACTCGCCGCATGAGACGGTCATGGCTCGTGCCGGCGCTCGTGCTGACACTCGTCTGCGCCACGTCGGCCAGCGCGCAGACCCGCACGCGCGAGCAATGGCTGGCGCTTGCGACTGGCGGCTTCGCCGTGCCGGCAGGGGAGACGCCGTACGGCCTGCTGGTCGAGATGAACGCCCTGCTCCCGTCGCCCGATCCGGGGCTGCGCGACGAGGTGGCGTACTCGGCCGCCGCGGCGTGGATCGTGAGCAAGCGGCTGGTCGGTCCGGACGACCTGCGGCGTCTCATCACGCTGTGGTCCGCGAACCTCGACGACGGGCTCGGGACATCAGGCGACGATCGTGTGCTGCGGCGGTCGTTCTCGGCGCTGTGCCTGTCACTCATCGCCGCGCGTGAGGCCGCCACGCCGTTCCTCGCGGCGGCGGAGGTCGAGGCGCTCACCGCGCGGCTGCTCGACTACTTCGCTCGCGAGCGCGATACGCGTGGCTTCCTGCCCGGGCGCGGCTGGCTCCACAGCGTTGCCCACACGGCTGACGCCTTCAAGTTCCTGGCCCGCGGTTCCCACTGGACACCCGCGCAGACGTCCGGTCTTCTCGACGCGATGGCACGGAAGCTCGACGCCGTGGACAGCGTGTTCGTGTGGGGCGAGCCCGAACGGCTCGGGGCCGCCCTGCACGCCGCCGTGCGGCGGCCGGATGCGGACACGTCCGCCTTCGAGGCGTGGACCACGCGCTGGGTGGAACGGCACACCGCGCTCTGGGCCGGCGGGCCGGACATCGATCCGGCGCGTTTTGCGGTCGTCGAGAACGCCAAGCAGACGTTGCGGGCGCTTGTCGCCCTGCTCGCGATGGAGACGTCGCCCACGCCCGCCGGCGAGGCCGCGCGCTGTGCAGCGCTCTCCGCCCTGGCCCGGATGCGCTGACCTGCCGGCGCCCACCCGCCTGCGCCGGCGTCACGCCGGCCTGTATAATCCGCCGCACTCGAAGAGGAGGCTCGGCCCATGCGACTTGTCGGATTGCTCGTGCTCG
>JAEUQR010000011.1 GCA_016789705.1 Acidobacteriota bacterium | reverse complement strand
CGGTGGACTACCGCCTGGTCGGCGGCTCGCCTGCCCCGGCGTGTTACTCCGACATGCGCTGCGCGATCAGGTGGGTGCACGCGCATGCCGGCGACTACGGCATCGACCCCGAGCGCGTGTATCTCATCGGCCAGTCGGCCGGCGGGCACATGGTGTCACTCGCCGCGACCATCGGCGATGGCCCGTATGCGAGAACCGGCGGGTGGGACTCCGCCCGGAGTGACGTGCGCGCGGTCGTGAGCGTGGCGGCGGCCTACGATCTGCCGTCGCTCTCGTGGGGCAACCTGTGGACGCCGGTGGCCGGCAACGTCGATGAGGCGCGTCGGCAGGCCTCACCCATGAACCACGTGAGCGCCACGACGAAGCCGATCCTGGTCATCCACTCCGACGACGACAAGTCCGTGCCCGTGCAGCAGGCCGTGGACTTCGTGGGCCGGCTCAAGGCGGCGAACGTGCCGCACCGCTTGGTGCACTACACGGATCGCGGCCACATGGGGATCACGGACGACGTGATCCGCGAGGCCCGCGCCTTCATCACCGAGATGGAGCCGAAGAAGTAACGCGCCGGATCAACTGACGGGATTCGGGCGGGCGAGCCGCACGAGCTCAGGCGCGGCCAGGCGCGGTCCGTTGTAGGCAGACACGTCGCCGAAGCGGCGATGCGCTTCCCAGTCGTCGCGGGCGGCGCGGATTTCCTCGGGCGTGCGGGCCACGAAGTTCCACCACATGAGGATCGTCTCGGGGAACGGCTCGCCGCCCACGAGCAGCACACGCGCGCCGTCGCGGCTGGCAAGCGTCATCTCGGCACGGGCCGTGCCCAGGTAGTAGAGCTGCCCGGGCGCGAGCGGCTGCCCTTCGAGCGCGCAGTCGCCGCTCAACAGCAGCAGCGCGTGTTCGTGCGCGGGCGCGAGCGGCACGGTGACACGCGCGCCACGGTGCACCTGCACGTCGGCGCCGACGATCGGCGAAAAGTGTGTGGCGGGCGACACCACGCCGTCGAGCGCCCCGGAGAACACGTGCACGAGGCCGCCGGTGAGTTCCACGCGTGGAACCTCCGCCAGGTGCTGGAAGGCCGCGGCGTCGTGACGGGCGGATTCCGGCAGCGCCGTCCAGAGCTGCACGCCGTTCAGCCGGCCGGTGTGATCGCGCGGCGTCTGTTCGGCGTGGGCGATGGCGGCGCCCGACGTCATCACGTTCACGCCGCCGGGCCGCAGCAGCGCCTCTGACCCGAGGCTGTCGAGGTGCCCGATTTCGCCGTCGAGCAGCCAGCTCACCGTCTGCAGGCCGATGTGCGGGTGCGGCGCAACGTCCATGGGCGTGCCCTCGGTGAAGCTGAGGGGCCCGAAGCGATCGAGGAAACACCAGGGCCCCACGAGCCGCCGCCCCTTCACCGGCAGCGCGCGCAGCACCGACAGTTGCCCCAGCGCGATCTCGCGTCCGGGATAGACCGCGAGCGCCGGCGCGCCGGCGCCAAGCGCGAGACACGTTTCCGCAGCCACGGTGTCGTCGGCCATCCCGTTCAGCTCCGGAGCGCGGCGGCGATGCCGTCCCTGCACGGCCTCAGCAGGCCGCGGCCGGTGACGCCGTTGGCGCCAAGAATCGGCTGCATGGCGCCGACGCTACACGTGCGCGTGGCGCCGCGTCCAGAGGAAGTACTTCTCGAACGCCAGCTTGGCCCAGTGCGCCTCCGGTCCGGGGATGATGAACTCGTGCTCGCGCGGGCTGAGCATGTGGTCGCCGGCGATGATCATGCCCATGTTGCCGGCGTCCATGATGCAGTACGCCGCCATGTCGTCGAACTTCGCGGCGACGAGTGGCGCGCCGTTGATGCTGGCGACGATGTTCTTCACGGCCGTCTTGGCCATCTGTTCGGTGGGCCAGCCCGTCTTCGGCACGCCGCACGGCACGGCCGTGGCCGCCGGCGGCTTCACGTGCACGGCGACGCCCGCCGCGAAGATGTTCGGGAAGGCCGGATGCTGGTAGGTGTCGGCCACCTCGATGAAGCCGTTGGCGTTGGCGAGCCCGGGCGTGTTGCGCACGGCGTCCACGCCGAGGAAGCGGGGCATCACCATCGTGAAGGCCGATGGCAGCACCTCGCCACCGACGAGGCGCACGCCATCGGGCAGCACTTCCTCGATCGCGGCGTTCATGCGCGTGTCGATGTCGTAGTGCCGGAACATCCACTCACACATCTTCTGCGCGTTGCCGAAGCCGCCGATGCCGAAGTGCGCGGCGAACGGCTCCGCGGTGACGTAGGTGATGGGCGCCACGTCGGCCAGGCCGTGCCTGGCGACCTGGTAGCGCACGTTGAACAGGAACTCATAGGCGGCGCCGAAGCAGGCGGCCCCCTGCGCCGAGGCCACGATGACCGGCCCCGGGTGCACTTTGAAGCGGTTCCACGCTTCGCGCGTCTTCTGCGCAGGACCGAGCCCGACGATCGAGTGCGAGAACTGTCGCAGCCCCGGAATGTAGTCGTAGTCAACCTTGGGGCCGGTGCCGATGACGAGGTAGTCGTACGACATGGCGCCGTGCGCGGCGGTCAGCACCTGGTTGGCCGGCGGGTCGAAGCGCTCGATCTGGTCTTCGATGAACTGGATGCCGTGCGCCTCGTAGATCGGCCGTACGTCGAAGGTGATGTCGCGTTCCTCGCGCAATCCGAAGGGGTACCAGATGAGCGAGGGGAAGAAGAGGAAGGTGTGGGTGTTGGCCACGACCACGATGTCGTGGTTGTCGCCCACGAGCTCCTTGAGCTCAAGGGCCGCGGTGTAGCCGGCGAAGTTGGTGCCGGCGACGACGATGCGCTTGCGGGACATGGCGTGCCTCCGGGCGGCCGGACGGATCGCCGCCACCGTGGAAGCCGCAAGATCGGTGCCGAGCCGCGGATCGGCACTGGCCGAGGGCAACGCCGAGGCGGCAGCACGCGCCCCCTGGGCGCGCGGAAAATTGCCGCGATCCGGCCCCCGGGGTACCAACAGGCAGACCCCGTGCCGGCCCGGGCGTCGGCCGGTGTAAGGTGAACCGGTGGATGCCGTGCTCACGGGTCAACTGACCGCGTTCTACCTGTTCGACGTCGCGGAGGCCGCCGACCTCGCGGCGGTGCGGGGCCTGCTCGGCGGCGCGGGACAGAGCACGCGGTTTGCGGCCCGCACGCCGGTGCCCGCCTACACGCAGTACGCCCGGCCCCCGGTGCAGGTGGACGCCGACGCCCTTGGCGGCCCGCCGCTCGGCGAGTGGAAGGGCCGCGCGCGCATTTACGACTACGGCGTCGTGTCGCTGGCGCTCTCGCGCCCGTTCGCGGGATCGTGGGCGGAGCTGCTGGCGACGCCACAGACGGTGCTGGGTGGCGCGCCGCTCGAGGCCACGGCTGACGCTTGGTGCCGCAGCGCCGCCAGCACCCTGCGGCCGGCGCTGCAGGAACCGCGCGACACGTTCCTCTCCGAGGACTACGTCGTGTTCGGCGTGACGCAGGCCGAGGGCACGCCCACGGCCGACGCGCTGCTGGCCGCCCACGGCGATGACATCGCGCGGCTGCTGCGCGGCGAGGCTGAGCCGCTCAGCACGCAGGAGCGCGACGAGGTGCTGCGGCACCGCCTGTCGTATCTCGCGTCGGATCTCGTGGTGCCGTCGTGGAACGGCGCCTTCGTCTACGACAACGAGGCCGGCCTGGCCGGCGCGCTCGAGATCCTCGAGTTCGCCAATTCGCAGCTCCTCCAGTTCCGCTATTACGACCAGCGGCTCGATGGCGACCTCCGGCGTATCTACAAGCGCCTGCAGTCGCCGCGCTGGTACGAACCGTGGCTCGGCCGGCGTTACACGGCCGCCGCGCGCGAGCTGCACCAGGTCTTCATCGACGTGAACGAGCTGACCGACCGCACGGAGAACGCCCTGAAGCTCGTCGGTGACGTCTACGCCGCGCGTCTCCTCGGCCTGGCCACCGCGCGGCTCGGGCTTGCCGCCTGGAAAGACGCGGTGAAGGACAAGCTCAAGACGCTCGACGACATCTACCGCTTCGCGGTGGACCAGACGTCGATGGACCGCGGCGAGGTGCTCGAAGCGTCGATCGTGCTCATCCTGGTCTTCGAGCTGGTGCTCTTCTTCATGGGCATCATGACGTAGCGGCGGATCCGTCGGTGGCGCGTGGCGGGGCGAGCCGCGCTGCTTCGGCGAGGAGCTGCGCCCGCTCGCGTTCGTTGGCGGTGAGCGCGGCCGCCCGCGTGAATTCGGCGGCCGCCTCGGCGGCGCAGCCGAGCCGCCGCAGCAGATCGGCGCGCACGGCCGGCACGTAGTGATACCCGCGCAGGGCCGGATCGGCCGCGAGTGCGTCCACGATCGGGAGGGCCGCGGCCGGACCCTCCGCCATCCCTACCGCCACCGCGCCGTTGAGCGCCACGACCGGAGAGGGGTCGAGCGCGAAGAGTGCCGCGTAGTGGATCACGATGGCCGCCCAGTCGGTGTCGGCCGGCGTGGCCGCGCGCGCGTGACAGGCGGCAATCGCCGCCTGCAGCGTGTAGACACCCGGCCGATCCGTGAGGTGGCGGGCGGCGTCGAGGCTGGCGAGACCGGCGCGGATGAGCGCCGCGTCCCAGCGGGTGCGGTCCTGCGCCGGCAGCAGCACGGGGGCGCCGTCCGCATCCACCCGTGCATCGAGGCGCGAGGCCTGCAGATCGAGCAGGGCGGCCAGCCCGTGTGCCTCGGCTTCGGCGGGCGCCACCTCGACGAGCAGGCGGGCCAGTCGCCGTGCCTCGTCGCAGAGGCCGCGGCGCACGACGTGGCCGCCGGAGGTGGCCGCGTAGCCTTCGTTGAACACCAGATAGATGACGTCGAGCACCGACGCCATTCGCGCCTGCCGCTCAGGCGCGGCCGGCAGTTCGAACGGCGGACGCTCGCGCGCCAGTCGTTTCTTGGCCCGTACGAGGCGCTGCGCCATCGTCGCTTCGGGCACCAGATACGCCCGCGCGATCTCGGCGGTGGTGAGCCCGCCGACGAAGCGCAGGGTCAGGGCCACGCGCGCATCGGCCGCCAGCATCGGGTGGCACGCCATGAAGACGAGGCGCAGCACGTCGTCCTGCACCATGTCGTCGAACACGTCGTCGGGCCTGGGCGTCCAGGCGCCGGTCGCGATCTCCGCGCCGAGGGCCTCGAGCTTGCGCGCGAAAGTGGCGCTGCGCCGGATGCGGTCGATGGCGCGGTGTTTCGCGGTGGCCATGAGCCAGGCCCCGGGCTTCGCCGGCACGCCCTCGGAGGGCCACTGCTCGAGCGCTGCGACGAGCGCGTCGTGCGCGAGGTCCTCGGCAGTGGCGAGATCGCGAACGAGGCGCGTGAGCCCGCCGATGATCTTCGGCGCTTCGGTGCGCCAGATGGCGTCGATCGTGGCGTGCGGGTCGGCCGTCGTCACAACGGCCGATCACATCACCTCCGGCGGGGCGGCGGCAAGCCGGACCGTGCTAGGTCTTCTTCCGGGCCTCGAACTCGCGCCGCATCTCTTCCTCGCGCGCGATCACCTCCGGCGCCACGTCGCCGAAGTCCTCGGGCGCGAAGATCTGCCGGATCTCGAGCTCGGAGTCGTCGTTGTGGGGCCGCGGGCACTTCTTCGCCCAGTCGATCGCCTCCTGCAGGCTCTTGCACTCCCAGATCCAGAAGCCGGCGATGAGCTCCTTGGTTTCGGCGAACGGACCGTCGATGACGGTGCGCTTGTCGCCTTCGAAGCGGACGCGCGCGCCGCGGCTCGAGGGGTGCAACCCCTCGCCCGCCTGCATGACTCCGGCCGCGAACAACTCTTCGTTGAAGGCGTGCATCGACCGTAGCATCTCGGCGTCGGGCATCTTCCCGGCTTCGCTGTCCGTGCTCGCCTT
>JAEUQR010000009.1 GCA_016789705.1 Acidobacteriota bacterium | reverse complement strand
GCCAGCGTCGGCGACGCGACACTGACGGCGGCCTGCGCCCGGCTCGGCATCACCGCACATTCCGCCCCCTACGCGCGGTCGATGACGCGGTGGGAGGACCGCGCGGCATGCCGGGCCTTCGGCACGTGCAGCTCGCTGCAGATCTGCCCCATCTCCGCGCAGTACACGGCCGAGACGCCGATCGCGCGGGCCGAGGCCAGTGGCCGCGCCGTCGTGATGACGGAGGCCCGCGCCCGCCGCTTCGAACTCGACGCGGCAGGACGGATTCGGGCCGTGATCTACGGCACCCCGGTTGCCGCCGACGCCGCGCTGACCGCCCGGGTGTTCGTGCTGGCGGCGCATGCGGTGGAATCGGCGCGGCTACTGCTGCTCTCCGCGTCGCCGCGGCATCCGGACGGCCTCGCCAATCGCAGCGGCCTCGTCGGCCGGCATCTGATGGAACATCCGTTCTGGGCCGTGCACGGCCGCATGCGGACGTCGATGTTTCCCTACCGCATCGGCTTTCACACGCGGGAAACGCATCACTTCTGCGCCCGACCGGATCGCGATCAGACCGGCGCGTTCCGTCTGGCCTTTCCCAACCAGCCGGGACCGCGACCGGAGGACATCGCGCGCGACAGCGGCCTCTGGGGGGACGTCCTCGCCGACGAGGTGCGCGAACATTTCGGACGGATCGTGGCGGTCCACGGCTTCACCGAACAGCTGCCCGACCCCGCGCACACGGTCACGCTCGACCCGGTCGCCGTCGACGGCTTCGGCGACGCGGTGCCGCGACTCTCGTGGGGTCTTGGCGACTACGATCGCGCCGCCGGCGCCGCGGCGATGGCGGCCGCGGCACGGATCCTCGACGCCGCCGGGGCCGAGGACGTCTCGTTTCCGTTCGGTGACGGCTTCTCGTACTGCGGCCATCAGATCGGCACGCTGCGCATGGGCGACGACCCGGCGCGGTCCGTCGTCAATCGGCATCTGGTGTCGCACGACGTCCCGAATCTCATCGCCGTCGGCAGCTCCGTGTTTCCGACCTCGAGCGCGCTCAATCCGTCGTTGACCATCGCCGCGCTGACGCTGCGGGCCACGACACATCTGGCAACGCTGCTCTGAGGCGCCACCCATGGAACTTCGCCTGCTGAGTCACGCGGCGCTCTGGATCGATAGCGGCGACACGCGGCTGCTTTTCGATCCGTGGCTCCAGGGCACGTGTTACGACGGGGCGTGGGCGCTCGTGCCTGACCGCCCCGGCCTCATCGCCGCGCTCGAGCGGCCCGACGTGGTCGCCTTTTCGCACGCGCATCCCGATCACTTCCATCTCCCGTCGCTCGTCGCACTGCGTGATCGCTTCGGCCCGGGACTGCCGCTGGTCGTGCCGCAACAGGCCGTGGACATCATGGCCGGCGTGTTACGGCAGCTGGGCTTCACGAGCGTGCGGGAGCTCGCGCTCGAGCAGACGCACCACCTCGGCCCGTCACTGAGCGTCAGCTTCCACGCCTGCCGCGCCGACGACTCCGCGCAGATCATCCGGGCCGGCGAGCGGATCATCGTCAACGCGAACGACTGCCGGCTCGAAGGCTGGGTGCTCGCGCACATGCGGCGTCTGGCGCCGGCGCCGGACTTCTACTTCGGCCAGTTCTCCTTCGCCGACGGCTACCCGTTCTGCTTCGAAGGACTGAGCGCCGAGGAAATGGCCACCGCGGTTCGCGCCCCTCTCGAACAATTCCTGCAGCAGGCCGCGGCCTTCGCCCCGCGCTGGGCGGTCCCTGCCGCGAGCTTCGTGCGGTTCGCCCAGCCCGACAACCAGGCGCTCAACCGGCTCGCGCTCACCCTCGACGACGTGCCGCGCGAAGCCCCCCCCGCCGTGACGGTGCTGTATCCGGGCGATGGCTGGTGCGACGCGCGGGGATTTCTCCATGAGCCAGCCAACAGCGACGCCTATAAACGCGCCTGTCGGGCGGCGCGGGAGCCTGAGGCGGGCGGGCCCGGCGTCGAGGTGCCGCCGGCAGACGCCGTGAGGGCCGCCGCGGATGCCCGGCTGCGCGACATGTGCGCCGTCCTGCCCGGCTGGCTGCGGCGCCGGATGGGCGTGCTCGGATTCCACATGCACGACCTCGATCTGGCAGTTGTCGTGCGCTGGGCGGACGGCCAGTGGGCCTGGCAGCCGGGTGAGCCCGACGTGCCCCACTACCGTGTGTCGGCATCGCACTTCCGGCGGGTCTGCCAGGCAGACTGGGGCTGGACGACCCTGCACATCGGCGCGCGCTTCCAGGCGCGACGCTGGCGCCAGAGCGACGCGCTGTCGATGTTCATGCCCGTCAGCTCGCTCTACGCGATGCGGTACTTCCACCAGACCTGGCAGCATTACCTGACGCCCCGCGTGCTGCAGGTGCTCTGGGCGCGCCGGTTCGAAATCGGCGATCTGGCGTGGCGCACCGCCCGCGGCGCGGCGTGGAGTGACGCCCCGGCCCCGCGGCTGTGAGCCCGGCCGCCCGCCTGCGTGCGGCCGGGAGTGGCGGACGGGTGGCCTGAAGATTCCATGCAGTCACGGGCCGCGACGCTGCCCGGACCGCGTTAGGATCGGCACGCAGCCCCTGATGATTCGCTGGCGCTCCTCCACCCAGCTCGCCTATGCCGGCGAGCAGTTCGCCGACATCTTCCGCGCGACCGCCCAGTGGTCGCATACCTCCCACATTCCGGTCGATGTCACCTCCGCGCAGGAAGCGGTCGAGCACCACGGCGGCAGCCTCTGGTACGACCTGGAGGTCATCCTCGCGCTGCAGACGGGCGGCACCCGGGAACTCGGCGACCTCGCCGCGCACCTCGCGGCCACGCTCGACGCCGGATGGACGGTGAGACCCGACGGCGATCGGCTGCGCTGCGAGTTCGACCTGCGGCGGCTCACGCCTGGCATGCCGCCCGGCACGACCGCCCACTGACCGCCACGGGCGGGCGCCGCCGGCGCCTGCGATAGGATGGCGCCATGACACACATCCTCGTGCCGGTCGATGGTTCAGCCAGCGCCACTCGCGCCGTGCGCTGGGTGGCGCGCGTGCTCGCCGGTCAGCCAGGCGCGCGTGTCGAGCTCGTGCACGTGCAGCCGGCGATCGATGCCTGGGAGGTGCGAAGCCACCTCGGCGCCGATGACATCGCGCGCTGGCACGCGTCGGCGTCGCAGGCGGTACTCGAACCCGCGGCCGCAATCCTGCGCGAGGCCGGACTCGATGTCACCACCCATCCCGCCGTGGGCGACATCGCGTCCGAGGTCGCCGCTCACGTGACGCGCCTCGGCTGCGACAGCGTCGTCATGGGCACCCGGGGACTGGGCACCGTGCAGAGCCTGCTGCTCGGGTCGACCGCGATGAAGGTGATCCACGTCGTGGATGTGCCGATCACCCTCATCAAGTAACGCGGCCTACTGCCCCGGCCACCGGCCGGGTGTGTACGGCACGCCCGCCGCCTCCAGTTCCTGCTCGAACTTCCGCACCTCGGTCTCGAGGCCCCTCAGCAGGCCCACCACAGCCGTCACGTCATCGAGCGCGATGGTGTAGTTCTGCTGCTGCGTGGCGGTCGGCGCGCCGGTGAGACCACGCGCTCCGGCCGCGGCGGAGTTGACGCGGGCCTGCACGGTTGACGGCGCCCCTGATTCCAGCCCCCGCAGCGTCTCGTTGCCACGCAGGGTGCGCAGCACAGCCAGGGCGCGCCCATCGAAGCCGACGGCGGTGTCGAGCAGGCGCAGCGCCGCGCTCGACGCCACGACCGCGCGACTTATCGCCTGCGTGCGCGTGCGCAGCTGGTTGGCCTGCTCGAGCGCCCCCGTGAAGGTGCGCTGCAGCCGGAACACCCGCTCCTGGTAGTCGCGCGCCGAGGTCATCTGCGCCGGCGTCAGCGTGATGGCCGGATCGGACTGCACGACGAGCGTCTGAGGATCGCCCAGCGTGGTGGTGCTGCCGCCCACGCGACGCGACAGCGTGAGCGTGTAGGTGCCGGGCGCGACGAAGCCGCCGAGTGCCTGCTGGCCGCCGAAGCCCCCACCGCCGCCGGGCCCTCCGGCCGGGGACAGCGCCGGTCCGGTGCCGCGCAGGTCCCACGTGGCGCGATGGATGCCGCGGGCTCCGGGCACGACCAGCCGGCGCACGATGGCGCCGGCCGCGTTCGTGACCGTCAGGTAGGTCTGCGGCGGCTGTTCGTCGGCCTCGGCCGTGAGCTGCGCCTGCGACGGATACGACGGGGTCTCCTTCTTCGCGTCGGCGGCGCGGAAGGCCTCCTGCCGCAGCTCGCGCCGCGTCTTCGGCGTCTCCTTCACCCAGTAGGTCACGGTGGCGCCGAACGGGCGGTTCTCGCCCATCCAGAGCTGCTCGCCCTGGAAGCCGCGTGCGCGGCCGGTCTCCGGCAGTTCGATGACGGCCGTCTTCGTCGGGAAGATGTGGGCGTCCTTCGCGAAGGTCGCCGCCGACGCCTGACGCAGCGGCGAGAAGTCGTCGAGCACGTAGTAGCCGCGGCCGAAGGTGGCGAGCACGAGATCGCTCTCGCGTTCCTGCATGGCCATGTCGCGCACAGGAATCGTCGGCAGGTTCGCGCGCAGACGGATCCACTTCCTGCCGCCGTCCACCGTAAAGAAGAGACCAAACTCGGTGCCGGCGAAGAGCAGATCGGGATTCACGGAATCTTCGGCGAAGGCCAGCACCGGACCGGTGGCCGGGAGATCCCCGGCAATCGCGGTCCACGACGCGCCGCGCGTCGTGCTCTTGAAGATGTAGGGCTTGAAGTCGCCGTTCTTCGTGTTGTCGAAGAGCGCGTAGACGGTGCTCTCGTCGCTCTTCCCGGCGTAGAGCCGCTGCACGTAGACGCCGTACGAGCCGTAGTCTGGCAGCCCGGGCAGGCGCTCGCTTCGGCGCCAGTTCGTGCCACCGTCGAGCGAGATCTGCACGAGCCCGTCGTCGGTGCCCACGTAGAGCAGGCCTTCGCGCCGCCGCGACTCGGCCACCGCCGAGATGTTGCCCCAGGTGGCGGTGGACTGGTGCTGCGCCACCGCTTCCGGCGGCCACACCTTCCCCATCACCGGCAGCATGTTGCGATCGGTCTGATGTGTGAGGTCGCCACTCACCGCCCGCCACGTGTTGCCGCGGTCGTCGCTGCGGAAGAGTTTGTTGGCGCCGAAGTAGAGCCGCGACGGACTGTGCGGGCTGATGATGAACGGGGCTTCCCAGTTGAAGCGCAGCGGCGGCTCGCCCTTCCCTTCCACGGGCCGGATGTTGACGCGTTCGCTCGTGCGACGGTCGAGACGCACGATGCCGCCATACTGCGACTCCGCGTAGACGATGTTCGGGTCGGTCGGATCGACGCGGGCGACGAAGCCGTCGCCGCCGGTCACGATGAACCAGTCGTTGTTGGTCGAGCCATCGGGGCCACGCGAACGCGACGGCCCGCCGAGCGTGCTGTTGTCCTGCGTGCCGCCGTAGATGTTGTAGATGGGCGAGGCGTTGTCGACCTCGACGTTGTAGAACTGCGTCACCGACAGATTGGCGAAGTGCCGCCACATCGTGCCGCCGTCCCAGGTTTCGTACAACCCGCCGTCGCAACCTTCGAGCAGGTGGTCGGTGTTGTCGGGATCGATCCACAGGTAGTGGTTGTCGACGTGTTTGTTGCGTTCCCCGAGATCGCGGAACGTGCGGCCGCCGTCATCCGAGATCTGCGTTTCCACCGTGGGCACGTAGAGCCGGTCGGCGTCCTTCGGATCGGGGTGGATGTTCTTGTAGTACATCGGCTGGGCCTGCACGTTGCCGCGGCGTTCCCAGCTTTCACCGGCGTCGAGCGAGACGTAAATGGCCGTGTTCTCCGCCGTTTCGACCTTCGCGTACACGAGGCCGGCCTTCGCAGCCGAGAACGCGATGACGATGCGGCCCACGTCGCCCGTGGGCAGTCCGGTGCGCACACGCCGCCACGTCTTCCCGCCGTCGACCGACTTGTGCAGGCCACTCTCGGG
>JAEUQR010000170.1 GCA_016789705.1 Acidobacteriota bacterium | reverse complement strand
TCCTCGACACGCTCGACGAAGGCCACCGCGCCTTCATCTACACCAATCGCACGCTGCGCGCCGAGGTGCTGCGTATCTTCGACAGCACGTTCGCCATCACCTACGCGCTCGAGCTCATCGCCATCGTGGTGGCGATGCTCGGTGTGGCCGGCACGCTCCTGACGCTCGTGCTCGAACGGCGCCGCGAGCTGCGCATGCTGCGTCTCATCGGCGCGCTCAAGCGGCAGGTGCGGCGTGTCGTGGTCATCGAGGCCGCCCTCATCGGCACGACCAGCATGCTCATCGGCCTCGTGACCGGCCTGGCGCTCTCGCTGCTGCTGGTCTTCGTCATCAACGTGCAGAGCTTCGGCTGGACGATTCAGTTCCGCGTGCCGTGGCTCTTCCTGGCGCAGGTATCGCTCGCGGTCGTCGCCGCCACGGCCGTGGCCGGCTTCCTGCCGGCGCGCAAGGCGACCCAACTGGTGGTGGAGCATGAGGAATAGATCCGGGGCTCGGGGCTCGGGGCTCGGGGCTTGGCGAGTGCTCGGCTTCGCCTTCGCCTGTCTGACGATCGCGACCACGGGGTCGCTCGGCGCGCAGAGTGCGTGGAGGGACGCGACCGCGCGGTTTGTCTTCTCGTTCCCGCGCGATCATGCGAGTCATCCCGACACGAAGATCGAGTGGTGGTACTACACCGGCAACGTGGCCACGTCGTCCGGACGCCGCTTCGGTTATCAGGTGACGTTCTTCCGTGTGGGCATCGATGCGGCGCCGGTAAATCCGTCGCGCTGGGCCGTGCGCGACATCTACATGGCGCACCTGGCGGTGTCGGATCCAGAGGGCCGTCGCTACCGCTTCGACGAGCGGCTGTCGCGCGGCGGGCCGGGCCTGAGCGGCGCGGCCACGGATCGCTACCGCGTCTGGAACGACGACTGGCAGGCCGGGCTCGACGCCGCCGGCCGGCACGAGATCTCGGCGCGCGCCGAACGCGCGTCGGTGCGGCTGACGCTCGACGAAGGCAAACCGCCGGTCGTGAATGGCCTCAACGGCATCAGCCAGAAGGGCGCGCGTCCGGGCAACGCCTCGCACTACTACTCGATGACGCGGATGCCGACGCGCGGCACGATCACCATCGATGGCGAGGAGTTCTCGGTCACCGGCGAGAGCTGGATGGACCACGAGTTCGGCACGAGTTTCCTCGAACCGGAGCAGCAGGGCTGGGACTGGCTGTCGCTGCAGCTCGACGACAATCGCGAGCTGATGCTCTACCAGTTGCGGCGCGCCGACGGCTCGCGCGATCCGCGGTCGAGCGGCACGATCGTCGATGCCCGCGGCAACTCGCGGCACCTGACCGCGGCAGACTTCACCCTCACGCCCACCGGTGCGAAGTACACCGGGCCGAGCGGCGCCACATACCCGGTGGGCTGGACGATCGCGGTGCCGGGCGAGCAAATCGCGCTCACCGTGACGACCCCGCTCGAGACGCAGGAACTCGCCACGACGGGCGCCGGCATCGCCTACTGGGAAGGCATGGTGCAGGTGGCCGGCACAGCGCGGGGCGCGCGTGTGACCGGTCGCGGCTACCTCGAGATGACCGGCTACAAGGGCAGCCTGGGCCGGGTGATGAGCCTCACGGCCGGACGGTAGCGATCGCGCATACTGTCGAGCATGCCCACTGCGCAGCGTCCGCTCGACTCCCCCTTTGGTTACCGCTCCACCGCGGCCGACGTCATCGCCGGCCACGACCGCACCGGCACCACCGCCGTCGTCACCGGCGGCTACTCGGGCCTCGGCACCGAGACGGTGCGGGCCCTGGCGGGCGCCGGTGCTCACGTGGTCGTCGGCGCGCGGCGGCCAGACGCCGCTGCCACGGACCTGGCGGGCGTCGCCGGCGACGTCACCATCCTGCCGCTCGATCTCGCGGTGCCGACCTCGATCGATGCCTTCGCCGAGGCGTGCCTCGCGCGGCTCTCGCGCCTCGACGTCGTCATCAACAACGCCGCCACGATGGCCAGTCCACTCGCCCGTGACGCGCGCGGATTCGAGAGCCAGCTCGCCACGAATCACCTGGGGCACTTTCAGTTGACGGCGCGTCTGTGGCCGCTCGTCACCGCCACGCCCGGCGCCCGCGTGGTGGCGCTCTCGTCGAGCGGTCATGCCCGCGGCGGCCTCGACATCGACGACCCGCACTTCGAGCGGCGCCCGTACGACAAGTGGACCGCCTACGCGCAGGCCAAGTCGCTCAACGCGCTCTTCGCGCTGCATCTCGACACGATCGGCGCGCCGCGCGGCGTCCACGCCTTCGCCGTCGATCCTGGCGGCATCCGCACCCCGCTGCAGCGTCACCTCTCGATGGAGGAACAGATCGCGCTCGGCTGGTACGACGCCGCCGGCAATCTGAATCCGCTCTTCAAGACGGTGGAACAGGGCGCCGCGACGAGCGTGTGGTGCGCGGTGTCGCCGTTGCTCGAGGGCCACGGCGGCGCCTACTGCAAGGACTGCAACATCGCCGCGCCGTGGGTCGAGGGCACACCGCCCTACACCGGCGTGCATCCCCACGTGCGCGATGCGGACGCTGCCGCGGCGTGGTGGGCGGCGTCGGAGCGCATGACGGGAATCACATTCGCGGCGTAGCCGCGGCCGCCCGGCGCGCTACTTCTTGTTCTGCTTCACGACGCGGCCACCGCTGCCGCCGGTGACCTTCATCTGCAGGAACACGCCCACGAGGCCGAGCGCGATCCACGCCCACGGCACCCACGCCTGGCCGGGCGCCGGCTGCATCGGGTAGGGCACCCAGACGTCGCCGGCGGCAGCCGCCGCGAGCTTCGCCTTGTCGCCGCTGAGCGCGAGCGCGCCCACGATGAGCGCCCAGGCGCCGCCGAACGCCGTGCCCACGATGGTCACGTAGCGCTGCAGCCAGGTGGCCAGCCACGCGCCGGCGACCGAGGCGAGGATGACGACGTAGGGATGCGGATCGCCCGGCAGCTGTGTCCAGAGGAGCGTGACCGCGGCGGCGCCAAGGCCGGCCCCCACGAGCGCGACGCCGATGAAGGAGGCCGCCACCATGATGACCGCGCCGGCGATGCCGCCGACGATGAACGCGCCCACCTGGTAGGCCGTTTCACTCGCGCCGAGCACGGAACTCGCGGCCAGGCCGCCGATGATGAAGCCGAACGCGGCCAGCACGTAGCGCAGCAGGCGGAATCCCGCCACGCAGGCCATGAGGCCAACGACCGCCACGAGCGCCGCGGCCGGCATCTGATAGGAGATGGGGAGCATCTCGACGAAGCGCTGACGATTCTAGACCGGCCGGGCCGGCCTACGATACGTCGCGGCGGCCCTCCATCGCCTTGCCCATCGTGAGCTCGTCGGCGTACTCGAGGTCACTGCCCACGGGAATCCCCGTGGCGATGCGGGTCACGCGCACGCCGAGCGGACGCAGCAGGCGGGCCAGGTAGATGGCCGTCGCCTCCCCTTCCACGGTGGGGCTCGTGGCCAGGATGACTTCGTCCACCTTGCCGCCGTCGATTCTGGCGAGCAGGCCCTTGATCTTGAGGTCGTCGGGGCCGATGCCCTGCAGCGGCGAGATCGTGCCCATGAGCACGTGGTAGACGCCGCGGAAGCCGCGCGACTTCTCGATGACGTTGACGTTCTGCGGTTCCTCGACCACGCAGATGAGGCGCTGGTCGCGCGCCTCGTCGCCGCAGTAGCGGCACGGATCCACGTCGGTGATGTTGTGGCACACCGAGCAGTAGGTCACGTTGTCTTTCACGTGCCGGATCGCCTCGCAGAGGCGTTCGGTGTCTTCCCGCGGCGTCTTCAGCACGTGGAAGGCCAGGCGCTGCGCGCTCTTGGCGCCGACGCCGGGGAGCTTGCGGAACTGTTCGATGAGCGTGTCGAGGGGACCTGGCAGCACGGATTCGGCCTCACATCTCTTCGATCTTCATTTTTTCGACCGGGAAGATCTCGAGCATCGACTGCACGACCGGGTTCGCCATCGCCTCATCGCGCAGCGTGTCGCCGCCGGCCCCGGTGGCGACGGGGCTCTTCATGACCGGACGCGGCGCGGTGGCGGCCGGCGCGGCGCCACCGATGGACTCGGCCGGCGCCGGGTCGCCGTCCACCGTCGTGACCTTCACGGGGATGCCGCGGCCGAAGGTCTGCTCGGCCAGGCCTTCGAGCAGCGCGCGGTTCTCTTCGCACTGCGCCTTCGGCACCTTCTGCTTCGGCAGGAAGGCGAACGTGATCAGGGCCGGCGTGACGTCGATCCGGTACGCCTGCGCCACGACGGCGTTGAAGAAGAAGACCTTCGCGGACTTGATGGCGGCGAGGAACTGCTCGCGCGCGTTCT
>JAEUQR010000152.1 GCA_016789705.1 Acidobacteriota bacterium | reverse complement strand
GCACTCGGCAATAGACACGACCCGTTTTCGACCACGACCAGCGACCCGACGACCGCCGTCTGCGAGGCCCCGGCTGTGTGTGTGGCGTTGTTCAGCTGCAGCACGGTCGCCGCGGGTGTGGCAAGCGCCTCCGATCCGCGCTCGAGCTCGAACACCGCCGCGCCGGACTGAAGCGCCTGGATGCCACCGCCGACGCCGACCGAGGTGGGGTACCAATGCGAGAGGTTGCCGACGACTCGTCCGCACATGGCACCCTGGGTGGCCGCAAGCTCGATACCGACCGGGTTGCGCGCGCCGGGAGCCCCTGGGCTGTTCTCGTCGTTCAGATCGACGTGGTTGCTGGAGATCGTGACGTCGACCCTGGGCGACGTGCCGGCATCCGGCGTTTCAATGCGGACGCCGGGCTGGGTGGCGTTCTGCGTGAAGAAATCCGGATCCCCGGAAACCAGCGCGCCGTTGGCGTGGATGAGGAGCCGTGCCTGCGACACCTGCCCCGCGGTGCTGCTGAATCGCCCGAGAATGGCGGGGGCCGTGGACGTGGCCGGCGCATCGATGTTGTTGTTCTGGATAGTGGCCCGGATGATGGATGTGGACGAGGCGTTGCCGGACGTCTGCCCGAGCCGGATCCCCGAGAGAGAGAACCCGCTGAGCGTGTTGCCCTGGATCGTCGAGGTGATATCCGCATCAGCCGCGTTGGTCAATACGACACCCTCGGCGCTCCGGATGATGTCAGAGCCGGTGATCGTCATCGTGAGGTGTGCGCTGCCAGTTGCAAGACCCGCAACGCTGGCCAGGCGGTTATCGCGGATTTGGCAGTTCTCGATGAGCACCGTGGCCTGTGCCGTGTCTTCGAGCAGCACGTGAACGCCAGACCCCCCGACCGTCGGCGAGTTGTTCGCCACGAGGCAGTCGCCAGGTGTTGGTGTGGTGCGATTGATGACAAGGCCGAGCGTGCCCGACTGGCCGTAGAACGCCACGTTGTGCTGGGGCCCGGCTTCGATCTGCGTGTTCGTGATCGTCGCGGTCGTGCCCGTCACCAGGCCATTCACGCCTCCCGGATTCGGCAGGCCGAACACAATCGGCGCCTCGCCTGCGCTCGTGCCGGAGGTGACCACCCGACTGTTGGTCAGCAGGAACCCGGCGACGTTGCGCGCCACGATGCCGCCGTTATCGTGCCGTGAGATCTCCATCCAGTGGAATGCGGGACTCTTCGTGTTGTTCAGATAGATGCCAATGCCTTCGGTGACCAGCCCGTCAACGCCGCTCTTGCGGCGGATGACCCCGCCAGAACTCGCCGTGGCGTCACCGACCACTGTCAGCCCGCCGTTACCGGCTCCGACACCGGTCGTGTCCAGGGAGATGACCACACCGTTCGAGTAGCTGGTCGTGCCACCGCTGATGCTGCGGAAGGTCAGGCCGGCGGCCCCGATCTCAGTGTTCGCCACCCGCAGCGCGGCTCCAAACGTCGTCGCCAGCGTGTTGATGATGGTTGTGTTGTTCTGGGTCGCCACGATCGTGCCGCCCCCGGTCGCCACGAACGCGTCGTTTACTCCAGTACTGAGCGCGAGCCCTCCCGAGAACGTGATCGAGGCGCCGCTGTTCGCGTTGAGATACACGCCAGTGCCTCCTGCATCGGATACCGCACCCGAGAACGTGATGGCGCCGCCAGTGCGGTTCTCGATCAGGATGGCCCGGCCGGCCGTATTGGTCACCGCCGCGCCGACGTTCACCGTGCCGTCTCCGGCGCCGATCGACACCTCAGCCACGGTGGCCCCGGAGAAGGCGCCCCCGGTAACCGTCAAGGTGCCGCCACCCGTCACCGTGAGCCCGGTCGTGCCGCCGGTGATCGAGACGTCGGTCAGCGACGCGCTGGTCGTGATCGTCGACACCACCGCGGCCGCGGCCCCGCCATTCACCGTGAGCCCCCTGGCGCTGGCCCCGTTGGCCAGCGTCATCGTGCCGTTCAGGATGGGGTTCGTGCCGGCCGCGATCGACAGGAGATTCACCGACAGCGCGGCGCCTGCGCCATGCATATCCTCGTTGCCCCGCAGCGTCGTCGCGCCAGCGTAGGTGCCGGCGCGCACGTAGATCTTCTGGCCGGCCGTCGAGGCAGCCTGGGCGGCCGCTACTGACGGGAACGGCGAGATGGAGCGGCCGTCGCCGGTCACCGCTGTGGCATCCACGTACCAGACGATGGACGGCATGTTGATCGTGACCACCGCCGTGTCAGTGCGGTTGGTGGTATCGGTCACCGTGTACGTGAACGTATCCGCGCCGGTGAAGCCCGCGGGTGGCGTGTAGGTGAAGGTGCCATTCGAGGCCATCGCTACGCTGCCGCCAGCCGTCGAGACGATTCCCGCCGGTCCGGCCGTGAGCGTGACCCCGGTGTCGTTGGTGAGGACGTTTCCGGCAACGACGACGGCGGGTGTCGCTGGCGCGGAGCCTCCGACAACGTATTGCGTGTTGCCAACGCCGTTCAAGTACGTGTCGTCGGCGGCGTCCGGCAACTGGTCGACAACCAGCGTGAAGTTCTGCACGACGGGCGGGCCGCCGGCGCTCGCGGTGAGCGTGAGCGGATACGAGCCGCCCGTGCCGACCGCGGGCGTGCCGGCCAGCGTGGCCGTGCCGTTGCCGTTATCCGTGAAGGTGACACCGGTTGGCAGGGCCCCCGTGCGCGTGATCGTGGTGACGGGCGGCGTACCTGTTGTGGTCACGGTGAAGGTTCCCGCCTGACCGACCGGGAACATCGTGGTCGCCGCGCTCGTGAACGCGGCGTTCTGATTGACCGACAGCACGAACGACTGCGATGCGGAGACGCCCACGCCGTTGCTGGCGGAGAGGGTGACGGGATACGAGCCCTGCGACCCGGGCGCCGGCGTGCCGGCCAGCGTCGCCGTGCCGTTGCCGTTGTCGGTGAAGGTGACGCCCGCCGGCAGAGCACCGGTGAGCGACAGGGTGGGCACGGGGAACCCGGTGGTCGTGACGGTGAACGTACCTGGAGCCCCGACGGAGAACGCCGCTGCGGCACTGCTGGTGATCGCAGGCGCCGCCTCGACGATCAGGGTGAAGTTCTGTACGGCGGGCGTGCCGCCGGTGTTCGCGGTAAGCGTCAGTGGGAACGAGCCACCGGGGCCAGTGGGCGTGCCGGCCAGCGTGGCCGTACCGTTGCCGTTGTCGGTGAAGGTGACGCCGGTCGGCAGGGCCCCGGTGTGCGTGAGTGAGGTGACGGGCGGCGTGCCCGTGGTGGTGACCGTGAAGGTTCCCGCCTGGCCGACCCGGAACGTCGTGATCGCCGCGCTCGTGAACGCGGCGTTCTGATTGACCGAGAGCACGAACGACTGCGATGCGGAGGCGCCCACGCCGTTGCCGGCGGAGAGGGTGACGGGATACGAGCCCTGCGATCCGGACGCCGGCGTGCCGGCCAGCGTCGCCGTGCCGTTGCCATTGTCAGTGAAGGTGACGCCCGTTGGCAGAGCGCCGGTGAGCGACAGGGTGGGCACCGGGAAGCCAGTGGCCGTGACGGTGAACGTGCCGGGAGCTCCGACGGAGAAGGCCGTGGCTGCACTGCTGGTGAACGCAGGCGCCGCCTGGACGTTCAGCGTGAAGCTCTGAGTGACCGACGGCCCGCCTGCGCTGGACGCCGTGAACGTCAGCGGGAATGTGCCGCCGGGGCCGGCTGGCGTGCCGGCCAGCGTGGCCGTGCCGTTGCCGTTGTCGGTGAAGGTGACGCCGGCCGGCAGGGCCCCTGTGCGCGTGAGCGTGGTGACGGGCGGCGTGCCCGCGGTGGTCACCGTGAAGGTCCCCGCCTGACCCACCGCGAACGTCGTGGTCGTCGCGCTGGAGAACCGCACCCGCGCGGCCGACGGAATCGCCACGAACACGCCGCCGCTGTACGGGGGCGCGTACCCAGCGAACGCGCGGATCTGCGAGAAGCCCGCGCCGGAGAAGGCGCGAACCTCGCTGCCGCCGCCCGGCCCCGGGCCGGTGATGATGTCGGCCCGGCCGTCGCCGTCCAGGTCTCCGGCGGCCACCCGAACACCGGCGTTGAAGGCGGCGCCGTAGGGCTGGAACGTCGTGACGAGCGCCAGCGTTGCGATGTCGTAGACGATGACGGTGCCGGAGCCGCTGGCGGGTCCGAGGATCACGTCGGCGCGGCCGTCGCCAGTCACATCGCCGGCCGCAACGAACGCGGCGAGGCCGCCGTAGGGCACGCCGCTCACGATCGGCGCCCGCGTCGCACCGTCGACGATCGACACCGCGCCGCCCGACAGCTGACCGACGAACAGGTCGGCGCGGCCGTCGCTGTTCACGTCGCCCAACGCCAGGGTGGCACCACCGGCGTAGCCGGCCCCGAAGGGCGCCAGATCGACGAGCAGGGCGTAGTTCACGCCGCTGAACACGCGGACGCTGCCTCCGCCCGGACCCTGGCTCACGCCGATGTCGTTGCGTCCGTCTCCGTCCACGTCGCCAAGCGCCACGAACAACCCGCCACCGAACCCAGGCCCGAACGGATATCCGGCGCCGAGGTTGGCAATGGTTGCGCCATCGAACACCTGGACGAGCCCGCCGCCCGGCCCCATGGCCGCGACCAGGTCGGCGACCTGGTCACCGTTGAGGTCGCCCGCCGCCATGCGCGCCCCTCCTCCGAATGGTCCGAAGGGGGAACCGGCCCCGAGGAGCCCGCTGCTTGATCCGTCGAAGACGCGGGCCGGCACCGACCCGTCGCCCGAGAGCACGATGTCGGGCACGCTGTCGCCGCCCATGATGCGCGGCGCATCGGCGCGGACGGACGGGGCGACCGGCACCCCTGCTCCCGCCGGCTGCTGCGCGCGTGGCACCGCGAGAGCGATGGACGCAAAAAGGGCCGTCCAGAGGAGGAGCGATGACAGGCGATGCTTGGTGATCATGGGAGGAACCTGCGACAAGAACAAGACCGACTAACGGAGGTTATCGGCAGATACGCGAACTTTCAGGATAGGGCTGCCGTGAGTGACGAGTGAGCCGAGGACAAGCGCGGCGCGAACCAGGCACATGGTGTGACCTCCGAGGATGGGTGGGCCGCGGCCTTCCGATCGCAGGCGATTCCGCGTACGCTCCAGGCGCCGATGTCGTCCGCCTCCCCAGCCCTCCGTCGCAAGCTCGGCCTGGCCTCGATCACGGCCGTGGCGGCCGGCAACATGCTGGGCTCAGGGGTCTTCTTCACGCCCGGCGAGCTGGCGGCCGTGGCGACCGATCGCTGGCAGGTGTACTTCTTCTGGTCGCTGTGCGGGGCCATCACCCTCTGCGGCGCCCTGGCATTGGCGGAGCTGACCACGCGCCTGCCGCGCGCCGGCGCCGCCTTCCACATCATCGGCGATGCCTATGGCCCGTTCTGGGCGTTCCTCACCGTGTGGATGCAGATGTGGGTGAGCGGTCCGGGATCGGTGGCCGGCATCGCCATCGTCTTCGGCGAGTTCCTGGTGCGGTTCCTCGGGGGCAACGTGCCGGTGTCTCCGGCCGTCATCGGTGCCATCGCCATCGCCGTCTTTGCGCTGGTCAACCTGAGAGGGGTGGAGTGGGGCGGCGGCACGCAGGTGGCCCTGACGGCGGCCAAGGTGGTGGGCCTGCTGGGACTGGTACTCGGCAGCCTGCTGCTGGCCGACGCGGTGCCCGCGCCGGCTCCGGCGGCCGCGGAAGGGTCCGGCTGGCTGGGGTTCGTCCGCCTCGTCGGCCTGGGCGTGGCTGCCGTGCTCTTCACCTACGACGGCTGGGTGGACGTGGCCAACCTGGCCGGCGAAGTCGACCGACCGCGGCGCAGCCTGCCGTGGGGCCTGGCGCTCGGCGTCGCTGGCATCAGCCTGCTTTACCTGCTGGTCAACTACGCCTACCTGCGCGTCGTGCCGCTGGACGCGATGCGGATGGCGCCGACGACGGTGGCGAACGAGGTGGCGCGCGGCGCCTTCGGTCCTTCCGGCGGTGCCGCCTTGAACGCCCTGATCGTGCTCTCGATCTTCGGGGCCCTCGGCGGTCTCGTGATGACGCAGCCCCGGCTGTTCTTCGCGATGGCGGATCGCTACCAGGCCGAGGCCGCGGGCACGGCAATGCGCCCGCTCTTCCGCCTGCTGTCGCGCGTATCCGGGGCTACCGCGGTCCCCTCCGGCGCGATCGTCTTCTGCGCGGCGCTGTCGGTGGCCGCCATCCTGTTCTTCGGATCCTTCGTCCGCCTGGTCACGTTCTTCGTGGTGCCGCTGCAGGTGAGCAACATCATGGTCGTGGCGGCCGTGTTCAGGCTGCCGCGAGGGCCTGCACGACCGGAAGAGTACCGGACGCCCGGTTACCCCCTGGTGCCTCTCGTCTACATCGGCGTGATGACGATGTTCCTGGTGAGCGCGGTGGTGTATCAGCCCATGGACACGCTGATCGGCGTAGCGCTCACCTTGACCGGCGTCCCGGTCTATCGGCGCCTCGCCCGCGCGGGCGCCGCGGCTCAGGGCCAGTTGAACGCGCCCACGGACTGAATGGTGCGTGCCGCCCGCTCCGCGCCGGCCTGCAGGCTGCGGGTGGCATCGCGCGATCGGCTGTACTCGGCCAGGAACCCGGCGGCGAAGCTGTCGCCGGCGCCCGTGGTATCGACCACGCACGGCACCGCGACGGCCGGGCAGGCCAGGCGGCCGGCGCCGCCCAGCGCCAGGCTGCCGTCGGCGCCCAGCGTCACGACGAAGAGCCGCCCGTGCCGCTGCGCCAGCCGCTCCAGGTCGTCGACGAGCGACAGGGTCGCACCCTGCAATCCGAAGAAGCCCACGTCGATGCGGCTGGCGATTCTCTCGACGAACCCCACCGGATCGTCGATGTCCGACAGGTCGAGGAAGTCCACCGCACGAAGGCCCGCGCAGGGCGCTGCTATGAGCGACTCGAAGAACCCGTGAATCTGCGCGAACACCGGCGCGACCAGGACGTCGGCCGCCGCCACCAGCGCCCGGCCCGCGTCGTCGAGACGCCAGGCGGCGAGCACGCCGGCGTCGTAGCGGAGGAAGCGCTTCTCGCCCGACGGGTCGAGGTCGATGTACTGCACGGAGGTCGCCCCCGGCAGCTCGACGATGTGACCGCCGAGTTCGAATGCCGCGAGCGCCTGTCGCACGAGGCCCGACCTGGCGTCGGTACCCACGGCCGTGATCACGTCGATCTGGTCTGCCGGCGCGAAGGCGGCCCGTGCGTTGGCCGCCACGTTGAGGGTAATGCCGCCGGGGCGGTCGAGGCCGAGCGGGACGTAGCGATCGACCCCGCAGTCGCCGGCGCAGACGACGCGCACCGTCAGCCTGCCCGCGTGGCCCGCACGGCGTGTACCGCGTCCATCAGCCGTCGCAGGCGCTCGGCATCCACCGCGCCGCCGGTGCGAAGGAAGGTGCCGACGATGGCGCCGTCCGCTGCCCCGAGCAGCCGTCCGGCGTTGGCGTCGTCGAGCCCGCTGCCGACGAGCACCGGCACGGCGGAGGCGCCGCGCCGCGCCTCTTCCACGTCGGCCATCGACGGTGCCAGCCCCGTCAGATCGCCCGTCACGATGATGGCATCAGCTCCGTGCTGCCCGGCCAGCATCGCGGAGATCGAGAGCGGCCGCGGCTCGATCATGCGCGCGTGCTTCACCTGGATGTCGGCCAGGATGAGCACGCCGGCGGCGCCGAGTGCCTCGCGATACGCGAGCAACCCGGCGGGGTCGATGGCCATCTCCCCGCCGTGCTCCGGACGCTCCATGCGGTCGACGAAGTAGTCGGTGCGGATGAACCGGGCGCCGGTTGCGTGCGCGACAGCCAGCGAGGCCCGGGGATCGTTCAGCAGGATCTCGACGCCCACGGGCAGGTCGCCCGCCTCGCGAACCACCGCACGGGCGATCCGCGTCATGCAGGCGATGGTGTCAGGCTCGGCCTTCACCCGATGGGGCCGGTCCCCCTCGTTCTCGACCAGGACCGCATCGACGCCGCCCGCCACGAAGGCACCGAGATCCGCCAGCGCGTGCGCGAGCACGGCGTCGAGGCCGGGCGACGCGTCGTACCCGGGCAGCGCCGGCAGGTGGATGACACCGATGATGGGCGTCGGCGCTGACAGGACGTCGGTGAATCGCACGCGAGGGGCCGGCATGGACACGTCGCCGCGCGGCGTTCGCCGCCCAGCGTGTCTGCATTCTATCGAGTCGGACGGCGCGAAAGGGTGGCAAAGGCGCGCCGTCGTCGAACAGGCGCCGCGCCGCTCGCGGGTCCTTGCCGGCCCAGGCGCAACGGGATCGTGACGGCCGCGCGGCATGCCGCGACTCGGGGATCAACGTCGCCCAATGCGACAAGGCCCGCCTGGCCGACCGGCTCCTGTAACGACTTCGCGACCTCGGTGTCGAGGTAGAGGTGAAAGCCGCCTGAACCTCGCGCCGAGCCGGTCACATGCCGCCCGCTCAACAGTCGAAGACGCTCACTCCGATGTTGAGGAACGTGGGCGCGACGCCCTGTTGGCATTTTCTTTCGAGGAACACGGTCTCCATTACTTTCGACTCATCCAGCCCGACGAACCGCCAGTGCTCTGGCCGCGTCGTGTACAACAACCAGACCCTGCCAGTGAACGTTGCGGGCAGCCCGCGCTCGAGGTCGAAACGCACCTTCACGGCATCACCGGTGCCGCGGGCGACGACCGCTCCTCGCGGGCAGCACGGCCAACCAGTGCGGCCGAACCCCGCCGATGCCACAGGCCAAGGCTCGATCGCCTGATACAGCTTGAAGCCTTCCGCCGAGGACGCGTGCACCCACACGAAGTCACGATCGCCGACGTTGGCACGAAGAAACGCCATCGCCGATGCGATGTCCTCGACCGGCGCGGTGAGGGCCGCCACCGGCCGCCGCACCCAGTTGCCGGCAAAAAGGACCACGGCGCTGACCACGGCCACGGTCAGCACCCGATCGAGCATGCGGCGGGGACCGAGGCGCAGCGCCGCGTGGGCGACCAGCTGCAGGCAGAGAGCCGTGAGGATGAGAAACGCCGGCAGCAAGAAGAGGCTGGTCCGACCGGAGATGGGGTAGACCCCCGCGCCGTGCGCGACGATGGCGATCAGGATCGGAACACCGCACAGTACCTGCCAGTGCAGCCATTCGCGACGGCCATGGCGGTATCGCACCACGCCCAGCCAGACGCCGAGGCCGAGCACCGCCGCCAGAGCGGTGCTGACGAGCGTCTGCTGTCGATGGATCGGGTCCGGTATCGGCAGCAGGCCGACCATCGCGTAGCTGGCATGCCACAGTCTCTGGCCGAGGCTTCGGCTCCCGTCGAACCAGAACGAGTCGAGCACCGGAGACGAGTTCGGCAGCGCGAAGACGAGGTAGACAGCCAGCAGCGTCACGGCGCTGACGGCGCCAAGGACCAGGGCTCGACGGGTGTCCGCGCCAGCGCCGCGGCGACTGAACAAGACACTCGCCATGACACTGGGGACGAAGAACACAATCGGGTACGCGGCCATGAGACTCACCGCGACCAGCGCCGTCAGCCACCTGAACCGCCGCAGCGTGGGCTGCTCCGCGTAGCGCAGGAGGCCCCAGAGGACCAGTGTCGTGGCCGCCAGTTCCATCGAGTACTGCTTCACCGTTTTCGAGTACTCGATGGCCATCGGTGACAGCACGAGCAGTGACCAGGCCAGCAGCGCAAACCGCGGCGCGAGCAGGCGGCGGCTGAGCGGCAGCATCAGCGCCATCGCGGCCAGTCCGGCGGCGAGCGGCATCAGCCTCAGTGCGACGACGCTCAGTCCGACGACGCCAACCGTCGCCCGCTCCAGGACCAGGAACAGCGGCGGGGACGTCTGCAGCCAGGCGTCGTAATAGAACATGCCGGACCACGTCAGCGCATCGACCGAGTTGGCGACCCACGCCTCATCCAGCCAGGCGCTGCGGCCCAGACCGACGAGCCTGAGGGCGATGCCAGAGAGGGCAACCCCGGCGGCGAGCACCCGGAAGAGGGTCGGAGTCCCCACGATGTGTGCCATTCACTTGCGATTGCGACGGCTCGTGTGGGGGGACGCGCGATCCTCCCGGGAGGAGCGGGGCGGAGCCACGGGCCGCCCACATTATAGCGGTCGGACTGGCGCGGCGCGCTTCCTCGGGCAGGCGGCGGTTCCCTTCTCCACTGCGCCGCGCACAAGCCGCTCTCGTGGGAAGACGAGGTGGCCATCACCAAGAGTGAGCTGGCACGGGCCCATGCGTCGCCTGGGGCGAACTTCGCAACTGGTTCGTGACAGCGGCGGCATAGACCCGGCGCGGACGTGCCCGCTGAGCCCGATTAGGCGCTCCGCGGGAGGGCCCGCACCTTCACGCGCGGCCCTCGGGCCTGTGCCGCGTGCCACAGGTCCCACTTGGCCTGGAGCCGCAGCCAGATCTCGGCGTCCCAACGGGTGAGCCCTTCGAGGAGCAGCGCCGTGTCGGCACTCACCGAGCGTCGCCCCTTGACGATGGCGTTGAGCCGCTGGAATGGAATGTTCATCCGGGCGGCGGCATCGACCTGAGAGACGCCAAGCGGCTCGAGAAACTCTTTCAGCAGCATCTCCCCGGGGTGCGTCGGCGGGCGACGTGTCGGCAGCATGGTTGGACCTCAGTGGTAGTCGGTGCAGCGGACGTCGTGGGCGTCGTGGCCGTCGAACCGGAAGACCACGCGATACTGCTCGTTGACCCGGACGGCGTGATACCCGGCCAGATCTCCAACGAGCGCGTGAAGGCGATTACCGGGTGGAATCTTCAAGTCGTCGAGTCGCATCACGGCGTCGATCTGGTCGAGCTTGCGGCGCACCGCCGGCCAGAGCTCCTGGGGAATGCGTCGCGCCGCCCTGCTATTGACGCCGTTCCAGATGTCTCGGGTCGTGTCGTCGCCCAGCGAGCGAATCACGGCTGGCATCATAGCACGGCTAGCGTGCTATCGCGCCGAAGGCTTGATCGGC
The DNA here is from genome assembly GCA_016789705.1 of Acidobacteriota bacterium. Classification (GTDB taxonomy): domain Bacteria; phylum Acidobacteriota; class Vicinamibacteria; order Vicinamibacterales; family UBA2999; genus CADEFD01. The sequence continues at coordinate 6,588 of JAEUQR010000152.1, read as the reverse complement.
CAAGGCGCAGGGCGCGTCGGTCCGCGGACCGCGCAACATCCTGGCGTGAACCGGCGTTCTTCCGGTTAAGGGAAGGTCCGCTCGAGAGCACGCTCTCACCGTCGATGCTCGTCGTTCCTCCGGCGTCGATCCAGGCCGAGCGCTTTGAGGCGTGACGCCAGCGTGCGCGGGTTCACGCCGAGTCGTTCTGCGGCGCCGCCCGACCCAGAGACGCGAAAGTCCGCCTGGCGTAGCGCCGCCAGCACGTTGTCGCGCTCTCGTCGGCGCCACTCTTCCTCTGGCACCACCTCCTGCGCGGTCCGCTCGGCCTCGCGCGGAACCTGCCGGGGGCGCGCGCCGGCCGGGATCTCGAGTGTGGCCGTCCCACTGCGCGCGGAGATGACGGCGCGCTCCACGGCATTCTGCAGCTCGCGCACGTTGCCCGGCCAGTCATAGCCCTGCGCGAGTTGAAGATCTTGCGCGCGCAGCCGTGGGGCAGACACGTGCAGGCGCTCGCTCGCCTGACGCAGGAAGTGCGCCACGAGTTCCGGGATGTCTTCGCGCCGATCGCGGAGCGGCGGCGTCTCGAGGGGGAACACGCCGAGCCGGTAGTAGAGGTCGAGCCGGAAGCGCCCCTCGTCCACCTCGCGTCGCAGGTCGCGGTTCGTGGCGGCAATTACGCGGACATCGACGCGTCTGGTCCGTGCGTCGCCCACTCGCTCGAACTCGCCTTCCTGGAGGACCCGCAGGAGCTTCACTTGCAGATCGAGCGGGATTTCCCCGACCTCGTCGAGGAATAGCGTGCCTCCGTCGGCGAGCTGAAAGCGGCCCACACGGTCGCGCACGGCGCCAGTGAATGCGCCGCGCACGTGCCCGAAGAACTCGCTCTCGAAGAGCTCCCGAGGGATCGAGGCACAGTTCACCCGAACGAGTGGCTTGGCCGCTCTCGTGCTGCGCTGGTGGATCGCGCGAGCCACGAGCTCCTTGCCCGTGCCGCTCTCGCCCAGCACCAGCACCGTGGCATCGGTGGGCGCCACGATCTCCACTTGCTGCTGCACACGTCGCAACGCGGCACTTCGTCCCAGAATGTTCCCGAACGCGCCCACCTCCTCGACCTGTTCGCGCAGGTAGTCGCGCTCGTGCTCCAGGTTCGATCGGAGCGCCTCGAGCGCCTCGAACGCCTGGGCGTTGGCGATCGCCACCGCGGCGACGTCCGCCATCACGCGCAACCAGGCCCAGCAGGCATCGTCGGGCTCGCTGCGTCGGAAGACGGCGAGCACACCGACAACCTCGCCACGAAACACGAGTGGATGCCCCGCGAAGCCGACGAGCCCCTCCACCTGGGCCCACGCCGGATCGCGGAGCCACTGCTCGTCCTCTGCGAGCCGCTGGATGCGAATCGACTCGCCGGTCGTCGCCATGTGCGACAGCTTCAGCCGGCCATCGAGCGGAATGCGATGGAACGTGCCGCTGGTGCGCGTCCAGTCCACGCCCGATTGCCGCGACCCTCCGGCACTGGCTCGCAGGTGCAGCGCCAGCTCCGCCCCACCGTGAGCGGCGCACTGCGGACACGCGTCGGCCGTCTGGCGCAGCCAGATGCGCGCGAGCGCCACATCGGACTGCGAGGCCACGGCGTCGATCACGGTCTGCAGCACCGCCGTCAGCGATCGCTGCTGGGTGATCGCCACGATGATCGATGGCAGCGCGCTCAGTTCCACGCGCGCATCCTCTCACGAAAAATCATCATCGCTGATTGGTATTCGCGAATTGGCGAATAGTCATCAGGCTCCCGGCATGGACTCGCCCTTTGCTTTCAACAACTTCGGAAGCTGAAGGGCCTGGCGTCGAGCGTGCAGTCATGAGATGGCGACACGCACCCATCCTCACCCTGGAGAGACACATGACCATTCCATCGACGGCGCCCGGCGCACCCGACGACCGCACCGCCGCGAATCGCCGCGACTTCCTCAAGGCCACGCTCGCTGCCTCGGCGACACTGGCCGGCGCGGCGGCCGCCAGCGCCGAGACCGGCAGCGATGCGCTCGAGTCTTCGGAACTGCTGGCCCTCGACCAGATGGCGACGAAGCCATCGACGCTGGCGATGTCGCCGCGCGTGACCTACCTCGGCGGCCCGACCTATCTCATCGAGATCGGTCAGTTCCGCATCGTCACCGATCCGGGATTCGATCCTCAGGGCACGGAGCGCAGCGAGGGCCCCGGACACGTGCTGACGAAGGTGATGGCGCCGCCCATTCCGGTGGACAAGCTCGGCCCCGTGGACATCGTGCTCCTCAGCCATGCCCAGCACCTCGACAACCTCGACAACGAGGGGCGCCGTCTGCTCGCGCGGGTGGGCACCACGATCACGACGCCTGCCAGCGCCGCCATGTCGCTTCCCGGCAAGAAGGTCCAGGGACTCGCGACGTGGGCGAGCACCGCTGTCACGAACGCGGCTGGTGAGCGTCTGACGATCACGGCCACACCGGCCGTGCACACGAGCAACCCCGATCTTCGCGAGGCCGTGGGCGAAGTGACGGGCTTCATGATCGAGTGGCAGGGCTCGGCGGGCGGCGCCTTCTACGTCTCCGGTGACACGGTATGGATCGACGAGATCCTCGAGATCGCCAAGCGGTTCCGCGTGGAGGCTGGCATCCTGCACCTGGGCGCGGCGAACGTGCCGGCCGTCGGCGAGAATTACCTCACGATGAGCTCGGCCGAGGGCGCACGCGCCGCGAAGGCGCTGGGCCTGAAGCGCGTGTATCCCGCTCACTTCGAGGGCTGGCGACACTTCAGCCAGGGCTCCTGGTCGATCGCCCGCGAATTCGAGAAGGCGGGACTGACCGAGGCGCTCGTCCTCCTTCGCCCGGGCGAGTCGCGCAACGTCGTGGCGCCCGTGTCCGCCTGAGCAGCGCTCCGGCACATTCCATCGAGGCGTCTCTGCCGTGACCACCGACGAGAGGGTTGTCGACGCCGCGGGGATCCGGTCGACGTTCCGGCGGCTGACGCCGGAACGTCACCCGATCCTGGCGCGGTGCACGCGGGATGTCGTCTACGACGAGGGGCGGTGCATGGCGCCAGGCGGGCTCGTGCTGGTCGACGCCGTGGGCCGGTACCTCAACCTGCGCCCAGGGCAGTCGGTGCTGGATCTCGGCTGCGGCCGGGGCCAGTCGTCGACCTTTCTCGCCGCGCGGTACGACGTCGCGGTGACTTCCGTGGACCTGTGGATCCCCGCTGACGAACGACGAAGCGCCGCCAGCGCTGCCGGTCTGGCGCACCGCATCACACCGTGGCAGGGCGACATCAGGCGCGGACTTCCGCCGGGAACACCACCGTTCGACGCGATCGTCTGCGTGCAGGCCTTCCACACGTTCGGCACGTCGATGGCCCTGGTCCGCTACCTCGCCACGCTGCTCAAGCCCGGCGGCGCGCTCTGCTTCGCCCAGGGCTGCTTCTCTGACGAGTGCGCGGCGATCCCCGAGCCCTTCTGCGACAGCGACGGGTGGCAGGCCGACTACGCGCGGTACCACTCGGCGCCGTGGTGGCGCGCGCATGTCGAGGCGAGCGGTGTCTTCGCCGTCGAGGCCGGCGCGGAGTTCGAGGATGGCGACGTGATGTGGGAAGACGACGTGCTGTATCGCGGCGATCGCGCTGGCTGGAGTGCCGACTACCTGTCGCGCGCTGGCTGGCTCATTCAACACATCCGTTACGGCCAGACTCATCGCCCGCGGCTCACGCATCTGCTGCTCAAGGCCATTCGCCGGGCGCCCGGCGCAGGCACTTCGGGCGCGCTCGACATTCCAGGAGTTCAGCCATGAGTACGGTTCCCATTCGCCCGCCCTTCACCCGTGAGTCGGCTCTCGCCAAAGTACAGGCGGCCGAAGATGCCTGGAACAGCCGCGACCCCGGCCGCGTGGTGCTCGCTTACACCGTGGACTCCGAGTGGCGGAATCGCGCGGAGTTCCTGCGAGGGCGCGAAGAGATTCGCGCCTTCCTGGCGCGCAAGTGGCAGCGGGAACTGGACTATCGGCTGCAGAAGACACTCTGGGCCTTCGACACGCATCGCATCGCCGTGCGCTTCGAATACGAATGGCATGACAACTCCGGCCAGTGGTTCCGGTCGTACGGCAACGAGATGTGGGAGTTCGACGACGAGGGTCTGATGGCCCGTCGCTACGCGAGCATCAACGACGCCCCGATCCGTGAGGACGAGCGTCGCCTCCTCGCGTCGGGCCCGTCAGCGGCACCGAGTGGCGGCCGACGATGACGCCCCTGTTCGTCGCCGGCCTGTGGCGGTATCCGGTCAAGACCCTCGGCGGGGAGCGCCTGCCGGCGGTAACACTCACGGCGGACGGGGTAGACGGCGACCGGCTCGTGCAGGTGTATGGCCCTGAAGGCGCCCGGACATCGCGCCGGCACTATCGACTGCTTGGGCTGCGCGGGACGCTGGGCCCCCTTGGCCAGCCACTCATCAACGGGCTGCCGTGGGACAGTGCCGACGCACTGGCACTGGTGAAGGCGGCCGCGGGCGATGACGCCTGGGTCGAGGCCTATGCCGGACCCGACCGCTTCGATGTGCTGCCGCTCCTCGTGGCCACCGACGGCGCGGTGGAAGCCTTCGGGCGGGACGTGCGGCGGCTGCGCCCAAACATCCTGATCGGTGGCGTGGAAGGCCTGGACGAGATCGACTGGCCCGGCACGAAGCTCCAGATCGGCGACGCGATCGTGCACCTCGACTCGCGACGGGGCCGATGTCCGATGACGACGGTCGACCCGGACACACTCGTCCGCGATCCCGAAGTGTTGCGGGACATCGGCAGGCGGTTTGGCGGGCGTCTCGCCTTGAACGCGTCCGTCGAGCGTGGGGGCACGATTCGCGTGGGCGATCCGGTCAGACTCATCCGAACGACATAGCGGATGTGTCGAGGCTGGTGCGGCGTCCGAAGGGGAGGACGGGGCACAGCGGGCAGGGCGGGACAAGCAGCGGTTCGGACGTGTTAGATCTGCCGGCAAGGCCTGAGAGGCTTGTCCCCGTCGTGCACGGCACGACATATGAGGCGCTCCGGGAGGTCAGCCCCTTGCTGGCGTCGCGAAGCGGCCTGAGCACCGCTGAAGACACGATGGCCAACGTGGCGGCCAAGCGTGCCGAGCTCGTGGCCACTCAGCCCAGTCTCCCCAACTGAGCACGAACGAGCTAGCGTCCGCTCGCTGCCCGGGGGGGCGTGATCCCAACTGGCGTACGGCCTAGCCGCGCGGCAACCGGGTCGGACGAGAGGCCGCCGCCGGCGAGGAGGCGGCGGGCGCCTCCTGGCTCGGTCCGTCGAGGTCGCCATAAGGCACCCCGCAAGATCTCGCCAGCTAGAGGCGTTCTTGCGTTCAGGGGAGGCCTTGCCCGCAAGAAAACGGTGGCTGGGTGTCTGGGACGAACTTCGCAACTGGATTGTGACGGCCGCGTGAACAGCCTGGCGCGCTCGTTGAGCAGACGATAGCCGGTATCAGGAGAGTGGTTGACGGCGGCGGGAACTCCGTTGCACTTGGAGTTCTCCACCGACGCCGTGGCTCTATGGATCTTCGGCCTCGCCAGATCGCCTGTTTTTGGAAGCCGTCACTGCATGCGTGCTCACCCGCCAGTCACATCCGGGACCAATGTCACGGCGCCGGACGGACCCGGCCCGGATCCTTCGGTCGCATTGCCGGGCAGGCGTCGGGCTCGACCGTGTACATCACGTTGCCGATCTTCCAGGCGCCGGCCTGCTTCGTCAGCTCGAACACGTCGACGCCGCAGTGGCTGGTCTTGCCGTCGCGCCAGAACTCGTACGGCGTCCACACCACGGCAAGGCTGCCACGCACGTGGACGACCGGGTCCCAGTAGCGCTCGCGAACGGCGCTGGCCGGCGCCGATGACGGCGCCGCACTCGTGGCGGCAGGCGTGCCCGTGGGGAACGGCCGGCGTTGCACCACGGTGCCGCCCGCCGGGTCAGGACGTTCGATGGTCGTCGTGGTGCCCTCCAGCCGGATGCGCGCCATCACGGCGGCGTCGCCCGACGTCACCGCGTGCATGAACTGGTCGATCACGCCCAGGATGGCGGCTTCGTCGGCCGACGGCGCCTGCGCGAGGGCCGGCTCGGCGCCAGCGACGAGTGCCGCGAGGGCCAGCGAGACTGCGATGCGGGTCATGGTCAGGCCTCCGTGGGCGGAGGAAGCCGGCACCTCTCCCTTCGCGCGGCGCAGAGTAGCACGGCCCCTGACGCCCTCCCGCATTGAGCAGCACCCCGAGTTGGGGGCCGCTCCAATCTGATGGGAACCAGCCAGCCTGGCGGAGCCCACCGAGGCGGGTCCCGAGTTCGAGAGTTTGCCGGAAATGAGCGGTTGGCTGGGACGCAGGGATTCGTGCCAAGTCGCGACGAGCGTGCTCGTCGCGCGATGCCTGAAACCCTGCGGACCAGCCCGAACGAGGCGAAGCCGAGAGAGTGGCTGGGACGCAGGGATTCGAACCCCGATAACCACGTCCAGAGCGTGGTGTCCTACCGTTGAACGACGTCCCAGTAGGAAGGCCCGGTGGACTGCACTCACACCAGACGTGAGGCGTCACCGGAATTTCCGATTATAGAG
>JAEUQR010000131.1 GCA_016789705.1 Acidobacteriota bacterium | reverse complement strand
CGGCCGCGCTGACGCTGAGAACCAACGGTGGTAGCGTTGACACCGCGGGGGCCGTGCTCCAGTCCAACAACCAGCACCCGAGCTTCGGGCAGAGCCAGACCGTGGCGCTCGGCACCATCGGCGTGGTCGCCGGGACCTGCGTGGTGCCGGTGCCGTAGGCGCTGTCGCTCACCGACGAGCAGCAGCAACAGTAGGCGGACGATCGTCCGGCGGGGCGCAACGGCCCTCGCCGGGCGACACTGCCACACCACACGGGCCGCGCCGGGCGCGGCCCGTGTCATGTACGGCTTGCGGCGTGCCCGCATCGCGACGAAACCCTCCGCACCGCATCAGCAGCACGCCGCGACGCCGGCGAGCAGACGATGCCGCGCCCTATGCGATGTCGTTTTGCCGCCCGCGCCGCTGCTGAGCGGTGGCCAGTACTTCGAGCAGGGGCTCGGTGTCATCGAGCGACAGGCAGCCATCGGTGATGCTCTGTCCATAGACAGACGGCGTGCCGGCGACGAGTTCCTGGCGGCCTTCAACGAGGTGGCTCTCCAGCATCACCCCGAACACGGACCACGAGCCTGCCGCGACCTGTTCGGCGACTGATGTCGCCACGGCCGGCTGGCGGCGGAAGTCCTTCTCGCTGTTGCCGTGCGAGCAGTCGATCATCAGCGAGCCGCGCCCGACACGGCTCCGCAGCTGGCCGCACACCTCGTCGACGTGAGCGCTGGTGTAGTTCGGTCCGGTCTTGGAGCCGCCGCGCAGGATGACGTGGCAGCTGTCGTTGCCGACCGTGTGGAACACGGCCGAGACACCCTGCTTCGTGACGCCGGGAAACCAATGCTCGGTGGCGGCCACGCAGACGGCGTCGATTGCGGGCTGCACGTTGCCGTCGGTCGTATTCTTGAAGCCCACCGGCATCGACAACCCGGAGGCCAGTTCGCGATGCACCTGACTCTCCGTCGTTCTGGCGCCGATGGCGGCCCACGACGTGAGGTCGTCGATGTACTGCGGGATCTGCGTGTCCAGGAACTCCGTCGCGGTTGGCAGTCCCATCTCATTGACGTCGAGCAGGAGGCGGCGCGCCATGCGCAGTCCCTTGTTCACGTGGAAGCTGCCATCGAGGTCAGGATCGTTGATGAGACCCTTCCAGCCGACCGTGGTGCGCGGCTTCTCGAAGTACGTGCGCAGCACGATGAGCAGCTCGTGGCGATATCGGTCGGCGACGACGCGGAGCCTGGCCGCATACTCGTGCGCGCTCTTGATGTCGTGAATCGAGCACGGGCCGACGATCACGACCAGGCGCGGATCGGAGGCTTTGAGCACGCTGCAGATCGATTCGCGCGTCGCCGTCACGAGCTGGGCCGCCGACGCGCTGACCGGCAGCTCCTCGATCAGAATTGCCGGTGATATCAAGGGGCGAACGCCATTGATCCTGACGTCCTGATTTGGTCGGCTCATTGCAGCACAACCAGACTAGCGTACTCAGGGAGCCGCCAGGTTTCGCCGAACGCCGTGTCGACCGGCGTTCGGCACGCCTTTGCGCGTGCTGGCGTGCTGCGAGGTCGCCGCGTGTCCAAGGTGGGCCGACGGCCGCGAGGCACCGTCGTGTGGCGGCTACGGGGCGCACAGCCGCGGCCGCGCGCGGCAAGTCACCTGGAGCCCTAGCGCCGGACGACGACGGTATTCGACGCGGCGCCTACACCCGAGCCGTTCGCCGCGCGAACGCGCACGTAGTAAGTACCTGGCGGCGCGGTGCTCGTGATGGTGGTCACAGCGCCCACGGAGAAGACGCCGAGGTCGGTTTGTCCTGACGCAGAGCCGACTTCCACCACGTAGCCCGTCGGTGTGCCACCGCTCGACGGCGCGGCCCAGCGCAGTGTCACGGTCGCGCCAGACCCAGACGACGTAAGGTTGAGCGGCGCACCGGGTACGGCGACAGGCGCAGACTGCAGCACCAATTGGTTCGACGGTGCTGACGAGCCGCCCGCATTGACGCCGCGTACCCGCACGTAATAAGTGCCGGTCGGCACAACGGCCGAATAGGACGTGACGTTGCCGATGTTGAACACACCAATGTCCGATGCGCCAGACGCCGACCCGACCTCGAGGGCGTACGACGTCGCGCCTGATGACGGCGCCCACGACAGCGTCACCGTGCCGTTGGACCAGGCGGCGGCCAGATTTGCGGGCGTGCCCGGCGTTGCGATTGACGCACCGACACGGAACATGACTTCCGCAGTCGTAGGTCCGACGCCCACGATGTTGGCCGCCTGAACCCTCGCGTAGTAGATGCCGGCCGGCAGAGAACCCGAGACGCTCGTGACATTGCCCACCGGGTATTCGGAGAGCAGGTTCTCAGCACCGGGCGCCGTGCCGACCGAGAGCAGGTAGCGCATCGCGAAGCCCTCGTCAGGCGGCGCCCATGCGAGGCTGGCAACTGAACCCGCGACAGAAGCCCGCAGCCCCTGGGGCGCACCTGGGCTCGATGCCAGGTCGACCACCTCTTCGGCCGAGGGCGGACCGGTCAGGCGCTGGGCGTTGTAGCCGCGAACAGAAATGTAATAGACGCCGCCGGGCGGCAACGGCAGAACCGCTGAGGTCGCGGGCCCGGCGTCGATCGTGGAGGCGGTGGTTCCGGGACTCGTGCCGATGGACACCAGATAACCGGCCGTGCGGCCGTCTGCGTTGGGGTCCCACGCCGCGGTGACCATGATTTGCGCGGCGGCCGATGAGGCCAGCGACACACTCATCAACAGCGCCGCCACGACCACGCAGGCGCGGTTCCAGACCACCTTGGGGTGGCAGCACATCATCGAAGTCTGGATACGGGTGGTTGGCGCCATCGGGAAGCTCCGACGTAACCTACTACAAGAAACGCGCCAGTCGTGAAGCCCCGAGGGAGGCGGTCACGAACTGGCGCATATCGTTAGGGTTTCCAGTCGGAACTGACGGACCTCGTCACTTCCCCTAGTGTAATTTGTGCCGTCCCGTGCCCGAAATCGAAACGTATTCGACTTCGGCAGTTATCGCTACTGCACAAGGACCTCATTTGACGGCAGTCCCGGGCCTCGGCCGTTCAGCGCCCGCACGCGAATGTAGTAAGTGCCAACCGGTGCCACGGCCGAAAACGTCGTTCCGGGGCCCACCTGGAGCCGGGCGACGTCGGAGAGACCGGGCGCGCTGCCCGCCTCGATAACGTAGCCACTGACCGAGGATCCGGCCGGGGCGTTCCAGCGGAGGTTCACCGTCGAGTTGACCCGCGACGCCACCAGCGTATTCGGAGCGCCAGGCGCGTCTGGTGGCACCAGCACCAGGTCCGGTGTGGGGTCCGAGCCGCCGTAGGCGTTCTCGGCGCGCACCCGCACGTAATAGACCCCCCCTGGGATCGGCGCGCTGAAGCGGGTGACGTTGCCCAGATTCACCGTGGCAACATCGGACATTCCTGGCGCCGTGCCTGCCTCGAGCACATACGCTGTCGGCACGTTTTCGACCGCACCGTCTGCGGTCGGGGCGGTCCAGGAGAGAACGGCCGTGGTCCCGACCCACTGCACGCTGAAGCCGCTCGGCGACACCAGCGTCCGGCCGATCCTGAACTGGTAGAGGTTGGAGTAGCCGCTTATGCCGGCGGCGTTGGCAGCGCGAACTCTGGCGTTGTAGCGCCCCTTCGGGAGGTCAGCCGCCACCGAGAGCACGTTGCCGACGTTGTGTCCGCTCGCGATCATGCGCGTCGTGCCGGACACTCCGACGTCGACGAGATAGCCGGTGGGCGCCGCACCAGATGACGGAGCCCGCCACGAGAAGGTGGCGCGGGCACCGCTCACCGCCACGGCCATGTTGGTCGGAGCACTCGGGGCCGAGGTCGATGGCGGCGTGACCGTCACCGTGGCGCTCCTCGTGACGGTCGCGCCAGCCGAGTTCGCGGCGACGATCGTGAAGGTCGTCGTGGTCGAAACGGGATAGTTCTGCGTGCCGTTGAGGGGGACGCTCGCGCCGTTGAGGGTGGCCGAAACCGCGTTGGTGGTCTGCCAGGTGACGACGGCAGTGTTGCCGTTCTGCAGGGTCGCGGTGAGTGTCGCCGTCGGCGCCGGTGTCGTCGTCCGCAGGTCGATCGTGGCTTCGTTCGACGGTGGACCTTGCAGCGCCGACGTGTTGTAGGCGCGAACGACGAAATAATAGATCGAGCCTCGCGTCAACGTGAGCTGGGCGCTCGTCAGATTCCCCGCATCGTACGACCACGCGTAAGAACCAGGGGTCGTTCCGTAATGCACCACGTAGCCGGTCGTCAACGTGTCGGTGTTGCGATCCCACACAGCCGTCACCGACGCCGTCTGTGCGGACGCGGTGGAAGCGGAGAAGACGACCAGCAGCGCCACGGCCGCAGCACCGACCAGCCAGGAATGGGCAAGCCGGGCCACGTTGCGGCCGCGGCAGAAGACGTCAGCGAACACAGAAATCCCCACAGGCATCACCACAGTCCCCGGCGTGCGGGAACGACTGAACGACGAACGGATTGATGAGCGCCCCGGGGGAAGTGGGCGATGCGGGTGACAGGAGGCCCGCTGGAACCGACTCGCGGGTCCGGGCCATGAGTGTGGCGAGGCCGTTGGGTGCGTGTTCCATGACACCCCCGGAATAGCCAGAAGCGCGCCACCTGTCGACCGCCGTCGAGACGGTCAGACAAGTCCAATCAAGTCAATGTCTTGAGGGGAGGTGCCGAGCGATGAGCCGGCTGCGGACGGACGCCCCGCATTTCAGATCTGGCAGGGAGGCTTCGAATTCCGTGGGCTCCCGTCAGCCGCGGGCCAGTGCCCTCCCCGTGCCGACGGCGCGATCGGATGCGGCACGCGAACGGCGACCGAGAAGGATGGCTAGTGGCTGCCGGTGAGCAGGTGTCCCAGTTCGGCGGCGCCTTGTCTGAAGAGCTGCAGGATCTGGCCGTTCGAGCGGAAGTCCTCGAGAATCGCCGCGCGCCGACTCGTGCGCAGATCGCCGATGACGTAGGCGAGCGTGGCGGCCATGACGTCGCCTTCTTCGGTGCCCGTGGCTTCGAAGCGCTTGCGGTAGCCCTGCAGCACCGATTCGAACGCGGCGTCGTGCCAGCGCTGCACGCCCGGTGTGAGCTGGAGGAAGTCGTCGAGGGCGGCGGTGAACGCCGGCGCCGCGTCGCGCTGCCAGAACGTGACGTCGGCGCCGAACTCCGGCACCCGCACCGGCAAGTAGATCGTGGCCCCGGCAGGCACGGCGCGCGTGAGGGCCGGGTTGAAGCGCTGCACCTCGCTCGCGGTGAGGCTCGTGCGTTTCGTGATCTCGCCGGCCGGCACCGCGCGGGTCGTGCGCATGGCGAAGATGCGCTCCTGCGGCACGGTCGCGCGCAGTTGCCGCACGGTGAGGGTGTTGCCGAAGACCATCTCGGCGTAGCGGAACGAGCGGATGCCGTACGTGCGGTAGAGATCGCGGTAGCCGCGCAGGTCCACCTGGCGCAGGTCGCGGGCGAACTGCGAGCCGCGGAAGTACTGCTCGGGCACGGTGGCGCCGCCGAGGCGCTCACCGTTGATGAGCGCGCGGCCCACGTTGACGCCGCCCGAGTGGTGTTCCGACAGCGCCGGAATGAAGCTGCCGTACATCGTGCCGAGGATCGACAGGTAGGCGGCGCAGTAGGGCGCCTGCGTGGTCTGGTTGAACGCCTCGATGACGGCCGGTGACAGACGATCGAGAGCCTGCCAGTTGCGGCGCAGCCACTGGCAGAGCCCGAGGGCGCTCGCCCGCGACTTCGCCACACCGTTCAGTCCCGACTCGAGGATGGCCTGCGAAAGGCCGATTTCGGCCGGCACGCCGAAGCGTTCGTAGATACGGCTCCACTGGTCGAGGAACGGCGCGTACTTGGGAATGTTGGGCAGCAGGAAGAGGCCGCGTGTCGGATTGTGCAGGAGCGGTCCGGTGGCCGGCCCGAAGCGCCGCACCACGAGATCCCGCCGGTCGTCGAGCTTCGCCGGCCACACGACACCGTTCAGCGTGGCGGCGAGCGTCGTGTCGACGTAGAAGGCGTCACGGCCCCAGTCGCCCTTCGTCGGGAACGTCGCCAGCAGCCGGCCGTCCTGTTCGCTGCCGAACGCGATGCGCCCGTCGGGAATCGTGAAGATGTGCTGCCAGAAGCGGTAGGCGGGCCGAAACGCCTGCACGACCGTGAGGTCGTCCTCGAGCCGGGCCGCGGCACGGCTGAGCGGCTCGGCCGCGGCCATGCGGCCGGTGAGCGCGAGCAGAGCGGCGACGAGCGCCACGCGGCCACGTGGACGGAGGGACACCACGATCTGCTCCACGTAATTTATCGGAGCGTCGCGACTCGTCAAGCAGGGGGCACGCGAGGATTGGCCGGCGTGGTGTAATGGTCGGGATGTTCTCGCGACTCGGGGCCGCGCTGCTGGCGCTCGCCGCCGCATCGTGCGCCCCGCAGCCTGCCACATCGGCCATCGACCGGCTGCACGAGTGCGCGATTGATGAAGGCCCGGCCGGGGCGTACTGCGGCACGTTCACCGTGCCCGAGAATCGCGCCACCGGCCAGGGCCGCACCATCGCCCTCAAGATCGTGGTCGCGCCGGCCCTGCGCCGCGACGCCGCCCCCGACCCGCTCTTCATCCTCGAAGGCGGGCCCGGCGCCGGCGCCGCCACGCTCGCGGGCGCCCGCCTGGGCATGTTCCGCCGCTTCCGCACCGGCCGCGACCTCGTGTTCGTGGATCAGCGCGGCACGGGCGAGTCGAACCGGCTCGGCTGTGACCCGTCGCTCGAGGAACTGGACGAGGTGGCGACGGACGACGACCGCGCGCTCACGCGCCTGCGCGCGTGCCTCGCCGGGCTCGACGCCGATCCGCGTCTCTACACGACGTCGATCGCGATGGATGACCTCGACGACGTACGTCGCTTCCTCGGCTACGGCCAGATCAACCTGTGGGGCGGCTCCTATGGCACCCGCGCCGCCCTCGTCTACCTCCGGCAGCACGAGGCGCAGGTGCGCAGCGTGGTCATCGACGGCGTGGCGCCGCAGGACATGCGCCTGCCCCTCACGACCGCGCGAGACGCGCAGCGGGCGCTCGATCGGCTGTTCACCGACTGCGCGGCCGACGCGGACTGCGCGGCCGCTTTCCCCACGCTCGGCGACGACACCCGCGCGCTCTTCGCGCGCCTCGAGGCCGAGCGGCCGGTCGTGAAGGGCGTGCATCCGCGCACCGGCCTGCCGATCGTGTTGCCGCTGTCGCGCCGCGATGTGGCCCTCGTCGTCTTCCGGGCGCTCTACGTGCCGGAAGTGGCATCGCTCCTGCCGCGTGTGCTCACCGAGGCGGCCGCGGGCAACTACCAGGGGCTCCTCGCGCTGGCCTTCGCCTCGGCGCCCGAAGGTGACAAGCGCGACATGGCCATCGGCATGCACCTCTCGGTCGTGTGCGCCGAAGACATCCCGCGCATCACGCCCGCGGACCGTGTCGCCGCCGATGCCGGTGGCTTCCTCGGCGCGGCGATGTTCGACGCGCAGTACTCGGCCTGCAGCTTCTGGCCGCGCGGCGACGTGCCCGAGAGCTACTATGCGCCCGTCGCGTCGGCTAAGCCGGTGCTCATCCTGTCGGGTGCCGACGATCCGGTCACGCCGCCGGTCTGGGGCGAGCACGTGGCGCCGCACCTGGCGAATTCGCGGCACATCGTCGTGCCGGGCGCCGGCCACATCACGCTCACGCGCGGCTGCGTGCCGGCGATCGTCGACAGGTTCCTGCGCGCGGCCAGCGTCAGCGGCCTCGATGCGACCTGCACGGAAGCGCTGACGCGTCCGCCCTTCTTCCTCACGCCCACCGGGCCGGCGGCGCCGCCCCCGGCCCGATCCGCGCCCTCGACGGCCGCCGCGCCCTCCGCTCCATGATCGCCATCGACGGTCTGCAGAAACGATTCGGCGACGTGCTGGCCGTGCGCGGCGTGCAGCTCACCGCCCGCGACGGCACCGTCACCGGCCTGCTCGGCCCGAACGGCGCCGGCAAGACGACGACGCTGCGCATGCTCTCCGGGCTGATGCGTCCCGATGCCGGCACGATCCGCGTGGACGATGTGGATGTCGTGGCCGATCCGGTGGGCGCGCAGCGCGTGATGGGACAGCTGCCCGACTCGCGCGGTCTCTATCCGCGCCTCACCGCCCGCGAGCACATCGAGTACTTCGCGCAGCTTCACGGCCTGCCGCGCGCGGTGACCCGGGAGCGCACGGCGCGGCTCATCACGCGGCTCGGCCTCGAGGCCATCGCCGATCGCCGCGTGGCCGGCTTCTCGCAGGGTGAACGCACCAAGGTGGCGCTCGCCCGCGCGCTCGTGCATGAGCCGCGCAACGTCATCCTCGACGAACCCACCAACGGGCTCGACGTGATGAGCACGCGCGCCATGCGCGAGGTGATCCGCGGCCTGCGCGAAGACGGCTGCTGCGTGGTGTTCTCGAGCCACATCATGCAGGAGGTCTCGGCGCTCTGCGATCGCATCGTCGTCATCGCCGAGGGCCGGGTGGTGGCCGACGGCACGCCCGACGACCTGCGGGCGCAGACCGACCGCGACAACCTCGAAGATGCCTTCGTGGTGCTCGCCGGCCTCGAGCACGACGGCGGAGGCGCGGCATGAGGTGGATGGGCGCCCTTCTCGCGGTTGCGCGCAAGGAACTCGTGGACGGTATTCGCGACCGCCGGTCGCTCGCCACACTCGTGTTCTCGGCGCTCATGACGCCGATCCTGCTGGGCGTGATGCTGACGAGTACGGCCGGCAGTGCCCGCGGCGCCGAAGAACTCACGCTGCCCGTGGTGGGCGCCGAACATGCGCCCGCTTTCGTGCAGTGGCTCGGCCAGCAGACGGGCGTGAAGGTCGTGCCCGGGCCGGCCGATCCGGAGCAGGCGGTGCTCGACCGCGTGGAAGACGTCGTGCTCATCATCGAGTCCGACTTCATGACGCGCATGGGCCGCGCGCAGACGGCCGACGTGAAGCTCGTCAGCGAAAGCACGCGCGAACGGGCGCGCCCGAAGATCGCGCGCGTGCGGGCGCTCGTCGGCGGCTACGCCGGGCAGCTCGCCAGCCTGCGGCTCATCGCCCGCGGCGTGGCGCCCGGCATCGCCCAGCCGATCCGCCTCGAAGACGTGGAGGTCTCGAGCAGCCAGGCGCGTCTCGCGACGCTGCTGTCGTTCCTGCCGCTGCTGCTCGTCATCGCCGGACTCGTCGGCGGCATGCAGATCGCGATCGATTCAACGGCCGGCGAACGCGAACGTGGCTCGCTCGAGCCGCTGCTGCTCAATCCGGTGCCACGCTGGGTGCTGGCGTCGGGCAAGTGGCTGGCCGCCTCGGCCCTCGGCTGCGTCTCGGTCGTCTTCTCGATGATCATCACCGTGAACGTGCTGCGGCGCATTCCGTGGCACGACCTCGGCATCCGCTTCCGCGTGAGTGACGGCGAGCTCTTCAGCCTGCTGCTGCTCATCCTGCCGCTGGCGCTCTTCCTCGCCGCGATGGTGCTGTTCGCATCCACCTTCGCGCGCAGCTTCAAGGAGGCACAGGGTTATCTGGGCATGCTGATGCTGCTGCCGATGCTGCCCGGCATGCTGGCCACGTTCTATCCGCTCTCGCGCCGGCCGTGGCTGGCGCCGGTGCCGGTGCTCGGGCAATACGCGCTCGCCTCGGACGTGCTCGGCGGGCAGCCGCCAGGCGCGTGGCTGTTCCTCGTGGCCGGGGTGTCGGCGCTCGGGTGCGCGCTGCTGCTCGTGGGCCTGACTGCCCGCGCGATGGGGCGCGAGCGGATCATCTTCGGACGGTAGCGACATGACCCTGGGAGTCAAGAAGACGATCGTCGCCATCGCCCTCGTCGTTGTGTCGGCGGCGATGGTCTACGGTACGTGGCTGGCGGTGGACGACATGCGCGCCAAGCCGATGGTGGCGCAGGTCACCGTGGAGGGCGGCGCGATCGTGGTCGTGAACGACGGCGACTTCGCGTGGAGCGACGCGCAGTTCGTCGTGAATGGCACCTACCGGGCCGCCGTGCCCGGCACCCTCGCGCCCGGGGCGCGCCAGGTGCTCTCGCTCACGACCTTCGTGGACAAGGACGGCCGCACGGCCGGCGACCCCGTGCGTGACGTGACCGCCACCGCCACCCGGCACTCCCGCTTCGGCACCTTCAACACCGACCGCCCCACTACCGGACGCTGGCTGCTCGACCAGACTCGGTAGCAGCTGCGGTCCGCCCGCCGACCGTACAAACGAAAGGGCCGGCGGAATCCGCCGGCCCTTCGCCGTGTACTCTCGTGCGGCGCGGTTAGCGCTGCGCGGGCGCCGCGGTCGAGCTGACCGGCGCGCGCTTCGGGAAGATTTCCTTGAACGCGGTGAGGAACTTGGCCATGTCTTCGTCGCGGCCAATCGACACGCGCAGGTGGTTCAGCATCGGCGGGAACGGACGGCCGACGAGGATGTTCTTCTCGCGGAACGCCTGAATCGTCGGCTGCACCGTCTTGTCGTGCAGGCTGACCATGAAGAAGTTCGTCTGCGACGGGATCACCGGGTAACCCCACGCCTCGAGTTCCTTCGAGGTGCTGTTGCGCAGCGCGATCGTCTTGCGGCGAATCTCAGCCTGGCCGGCCGTGTCCTTGAGCGAGGCTGCGGCCGCGAACTTCGCCAGCACGTTCACGCCGCTCGCGCTGGTCGTGTAGGGCCGCATGCGCTGGATGACCTCGGCCGGCGCGATAGCGTAGCCGACACGCATGGCGGCGAGCGCCGCGATCTTCGAGAAGGTGCGCGCCACGATCACGGGACGGCCTTCGAGCACGTAGGGCACCGAGGTGCCGTAGGCCGGGTCGTCGACGTAGTGGTGGTAGGCCTCGTCGATGAGGATGGGCATGTCCTTCGGAATGCCCTCGACGACCTGCTTCACTTCCTTGGCCGAGATGACGACGCCGGTCGGGTTGTTGGGGTTGCAGAGGTAGAAGAACCCGATGTCGCGCGCGTTGCGGTTCGCGGCGAGGATCATCCCGGGGATGTCCTGGCGGTAGTCCTTGAGCAGCGGCACCTTGATGGCGTCCGACTTGATGCTGGTGGCGTGCTGATAGACCGAGCCGTACGACGGGTCGGCGCCGAGCACGAACTTGCCGCCCTGCAGGTAGGTGGTGCCGACGACGTCGAGCACTTCGCCCGAGCCGGCGGTGAGCAGGACGTTCTCGCGCTTCACGCCATGGTGTTCGGCGATCGCCTGAATGATCCCCCCGTCGGGGTTGCCGTAGCGGTTGGCGTACTTGAAGGCGTGCTGCATCGCCTCCATCACCGCCGGGGGCGGACCCCAGTTGTTCTCGTTGCTCGCGATCTTGACGAAGGCGTCGTACTGGGCCTCACCGCCGGTGAACTGTTCGGTGCGCACCTGCCCGAGGAGGCTGGCGGGCTTCAGGCCCAGGGCGCCGACGGCCGCGGCCACACCACCGAAAAACCGACGACGAGATAACGGATGCCTGACGTCCATGCGAAGCCCTCCAAGGGAAATCTGGTCCAACCTGAGAAATGTACCCGATCTTCGGTCCGAATGCGCGTCCGTTGCAGCCTCCGGGGGAGGAATCGTGCATTTCTCAGGCCTGCAGTAGAATTCCCGGCCGGCGCCCCCCTGGCGCCCCGGAGCAGACATGAAACGTCGCGATTTCCTGACCTCCTCGGTGGCGGGCACGGTGGGCGCGGGGCTGGCGGGCACCTCGGCCGAGGCGCTCGCCGACGCCGGCCTGCGGCAATCTGCCGCACCCCCGCGGCGCATCCTGATTGCCGGCGGCGGCTTCGGCACCGCCTTCATCCGCTACATGGCGGAACTGACCGGCAAGCCGCGCCCGAAGCTGCTCTACCTGCCCACGGCGTCGGCCGATTCGCCCCAGGGCATCATCAACTGGTACCGCGCCTGCGCGCCGCTGAGCGTCGAGCCGTCGCACCAGGTGAGTTTCATCGCCAGCACCCAGCAGCCCCGCGGCTGGGACGAGGTGCTGCTCTCGGTGGACGGCATCGTCTGCTCGGGCGGCAACACGCTAAACCAGCAGGTCATCTGGAAGGCGCACGGCATCGACGCCATCCTGCGCCAGGCGTGGGACCGCGGCATCGTGCTCGGCGGCGCCAGCGCCGGCTCGCTCTGCTGGTTCGAGGAAGGCACGACCGACTCGCGCCCGAAGGACCTCTCGACCGTCCAGTGCCTCGGCTTCCTGAAGGGCAGCCACTGCCCGCACTACGACGCCGAACCCGGCCGCCGGCCGCTGTACCACAAGCTCATCGGCTCCGGTCAGATGAAGCCCGGCTACGCCTGCGACAACGACGCCGGCATCTACTTCGAGGACAACACGGTGAAGCGCGTGGTGGCGACACGCGCTGACGCCGACGTCTTCCACGTGAGCCTCGTGGACGGCAAGGTGGTGGAGAAGCCCCTGCCGGCCGACCGCATCGCCTAGATGCACCGCTGAACCCCCTCGACCAGGAGACTCCATCGATGCCCCAGTACCTCATCGAACGCAACATCCCCGGCGCCGGCAGCCTTTCGCCTGAGACGCTCCAGGCGATCTCGCAGAAGTCCTGCGCCGTGCTGAACGGCCTCGGCCCGACGATCCAGTGGGTGCACAGCTACGTCACGAACGACCAGATCATGTGCATCTACCGCGCGCCGAACGAAGAGATCCTTCGTGAGCACGCCCGGCAGGGCGGATTCCCGGCCGATCGGATCTCCGAGATCAAGACGGTCATCGATCCCACGACGGCCGAGTAGGCCGGCCCGCCCACCCGCGGTTCGTCATACGCTGCGCTAGAGCGCGGTGTCCTTCGTTTCGCGGCTGACGACGAGGCCGGCAAACGAGAGCGCCGCCGCGCCCGCCAGGTAGTAGCCCACGGCCGCGAGCCCGTGACGCGCGGCGAGCCACTGCGCCGCATACGGCGCGAGCGATGCCCCGAAGATGCCGGCCAGGTTGTAGGCGAGCGAGCTGCCCGTGTAGCGGACCTGCGCCGGGAAGAGCTCGGCCAGCACGGTGCCGATCGGGCCGTAGGCCAGGCCCATGAAAAGGAAGCCGAGCGCCACGGCCACGACCGCGCCGATGGCGCCGAGGGCGAAGAGCGGCGCCATCAGGAGGGCGTAGGCGGCCATGCCGGCATTCACCCAAAGCAGCAGGCGGCGCCGCCCGCCTTCGGCCATCTTCGCGGACCACGGCACCGCGGCGGCGAAGAACAGCGTGCCGAAGAGCTGAATCAGCAGGAACTGTTCGCGCGTGTAGCCGAGTTCCGCCGTGCCCCACGAGAGCGTGAAGACGGTCGTGAGGTAGAAGTCCACGTAGATCGACACGCCGATGATCGTGCCGACGGCGAGCGCCCACGGGTGTGCACCAACCACCGTCACGAACGGCACGCGCACCCGTTCGCGGTGGTCGATCACTTTCTGGAAGACGGGCGTTTCCGTGAGCGTGAGGCGCACGTAGAGGCCCACGGCCACGAGCGCCGCGCTCGCGAGGAATGGCAGGCGCCACGCCCAGGTGAGGAACTGCTCCTCGCTCACGAGGCGTGAGATGAGCAGGAACGACGCCCCCGAGCAGAAGAAGCCGATCGGCGCGCCGAGCTGCGGGAACATCCCGTACCACGCGCGTTTGCCGGGCGGCGCGTTTTCGGTGGCGAGCAGAATCGCCCCGCCCCACTCGCCGCCGAGACCGAGCCCCTGGCCGAAGCGGCAGAGCGCCAGCAGCGCCGGCGCCGCCAGTCCAATCGTGTCGTAACCGGGCACGAGCCCGATGGCCACCGTGGAGATGCCCATGGTGAGGAGTGCGGCCACGAGCGTGGCCTTGCGGCCCACGCGATCGCCGAAGTGGCCGAAGAGCGCCGACCCGACCGGCCGCGCGATGAACGCGATGGCGAACGTGGCGAGCGACGCCAGCGTGGCCGTGGCCGGATCGGAGGCCGGGAAGAACAGCCGCGGAAAGACCAGCACCGACGCCGTGGCGTAGATGTAGAAGTCGAAGAACTCGATCGCCGTGCCGATGAGGCTCGCGACCAGAATCTGGCGTGGCGTGTTCACCGTGGAAGCCGTTGCCGCGCCACTATAATCGCAGAGAGCAATGGTGCACGACCCTTCGGCGCCGGCCGGATCAGGCGACACGCGCGGCACCGCAGCCTGGACGTTCGTGCGGGCGCTGGCGCATGAAGCTGCCACGCTCGCCACCCGCGGGCTGCCCGCGGCCTTCATGCGTGCGCCCGACGGAACACTGCGTCCGGTGGCGCCCGGCGATCCGCGCGCCGCTGCGTCCTGGCAGCCAGGACAGGGCTGGGTGCTGCCGCCGGCCGCCGCGTCTGAATCCGACGACGCGCGCGCGCTCGTCGATCTCTACCTGCCGGTGTGCAGCGCCACGGCCGCGGCGCCAATCGTCATCGGGCACATGGGACAGAGTCTGGACGGCTTCATCGCCACCCACTCCGGCGATTCGCGCTACGTGACCGGTGACGAGAACATGCGGCACATGCATCGCCTCCGCGCGCTCTGCGATGCGGTGGTGGTCGGCGCGGGCACGGTCGCCGCCGACGATCCGAAACTCACGACGCGTCATGTGCCGGGTCCGAACCCCCTGCGCGTCGTGATCGATCCGATGGCGCGGCTCTCGAGTCAGTTCCACGTCTTCCAGGACGGCGATGCGCCCACGCTCTACATCTACGCGCGCCGCTACGTGAACGGCGCGGCGCCGGCACCCGGCCGGGCGGACGTCGTCGCCGTCGGCGATGGTCCAAATGGCCCCGACCTTGCGGAGGTCATCGCCGCCCTGCGCGCCCGCGGCTGCGCGCGGATCTTCGTGGAGGGCGGCGGTGTGACGGTGTCGGCGTTCCTTGCCGCGGGTCTGCTCGACCGCGTGCAGGTCACCGTGGCGCCGATGTTCATCGGCGGCGGCCGCCCGGCCTTCCGCCTGCCGGCCGCGAACCTGCTCGCCGAGTGCGCGCGTCCGGGCTACCGCGTGTTCCGCATGGGCGGCGACGTGCTGTTCGACTGCGACCTGCGCGCCTCGGCATCGCCGGCCAGCGGCGAGGACGCGCGCATCGCGCGCGTGCTGTAGCGCGTCGGCAGACGCCACGGAAGGCCGCGTGTTCACGCGCCGGGCGGCGGCGCGAGCGCCAGCAGGTCCACGTGGCCCACGGTGATCCGCGACGTGCCGGCGTCCACCTGCGCCAGCCGGCGCGCGAGCCAGGCGTCGACCCGCGCGGCATCCGCGGGCGCGAGTTCGCGCGCGGCGCCGGCCCAGCCGGCCAGAAGCTGCCGCTGCAGCTCGGCGTCGGCGCTGCCGAGCACCCAGTCGCTGCCGGCGGTGTGCACGGCGAATCCCGCGGCGGCGAAGGCGTCGGCGGCGGCTCCGGCGGCGTCGGGCCCGAGCGCCGGACCAAAGCCCTTGTCAGTGCGCTGGTGCCGGTTCACGAGCGCGCGCACGTGTTCGTCATCCGCGTCGGAGGGTACGCAGGCGATCCGGCCGTCGTAGCTGAGCGTGCAGAGCACGTCCGCCCCCGCCCCGGCGCAGCGCGCCGCGAAGGCCCGCAGCCAGTCGAGTGACACGAGATCGAGGAGCGCCGAGGCCGTGACGAGCCCGCAGCCATCGAGCGGCAGCGTGTCGAGCGCCCGCAGATCCCCTTGCCGCACATCGAACGCCCGCCCCGCCTCGCGCGCCAGCGGCGTCACGAGGCGCCAGGCCTGCGCGAGCAGGGCCGCGTCGTGGTCCACGAGTGTCCAGTGCGCCACGCCGGGCAGCCGCGGCAGCAGGTAGCGGACGTTCGAGCCGCTGCCGGCCGCGAGATCCACGGCGCGTCGTCCGGGCCGCGCCCGCAGCCGCTCGGCCGCGTGGGCGGTGAGGGCGGCGGCGCGGGCCGCATGATCCGCCGGCTCGCGCAGGGCGAGCCAGTCAGCGCTGAAGGATTCCATGCGTGCTGAACCTCGTGAGCGCGGCCGCCATCGCGACGGCAGCGTCATGCCATCGTGGCAGCGTGTCACGGCGCCCGCGCGCGCCGGCGGCGAGCTGGCGCCGCAGATCCCAGTCGGGCGAGAGCAGCAGACCGAGCGCGTAGGTCCAGCCGCCGACGTTTCCCGGTTCCAGCAGGATGCCCGAGTCGGTGCCGACCAGCTCCGGAATGGCGCCCGTGTAGGAACTCACGACCGGCAGGCCGCGCGCCACCGCCTCGGCCACGGCCATGCCGTAGCCTTCGTAGCGCGTCGGCAGCACGAACACGTCGGCGGCGTCGTAAGCGGCATCGAGCGCGGTTTGATCGAGTTCGCCGGCGAAGGTCACGCGGTCGCCGAGACCGTGCGCGCGCACCTGCTCCACGATGGCGGCCGCGGTGGGCGGCTGCAGTCGATGGCTGCCCACGCACGTCAGGTGCCACGCGAGATGTTTCAGCTGCGCGAGGGCGGCGATGAGCACGTCGTAGCCCTTGCGCTCGACCAGTGAGGCCACGCACAACATGCGCACGGGGCCCGTGCCGGGCTCGCTGCTGCCGCGGGCGAGTGGCGCCGGCGCCGTGCCCGGCATCACGACGGCGATGTCCTCGGCCGCGATGCCGTACGGCTGCAGGGCGCGCGCCGTCGCCTCGCTCGTCACGACCACGCCGCGCGTGCAGGCGAGCGCCCGCGTCTCGCTCTCGACGAAGGCCCGCGCCGTGGACGCGTCGAGACCGTTTTCGAGCGCCAGCGGATGGTGCACGAGCGCCACGAAGCGCAGCCGCGCGGCTTCCCGGGCCGCTTCCTCCGCCATTGCGCCAAACGCGAGTCCGTCGGCGAGCACGAGGCTGTCCGTGGGGATGGCGGCGAGCTCCGCCACGGCATGGGCGCGCGCGTAGGCGGTGGGAAAGGGAAAGCTGTCGTCGAGCCGGCGGATGTCCACCGTCCAGCCGAGCGCGCGCAGCCCGGCCACGATCTCGCGGTCGTAGCCGTAGCCGCCGGTGCGCGTCTGGAGGTCGCCCGGGACGACGAGCGTCACATCGGAGGGCGCTCCGCTCGTCAGGGGGGACATGGCGGACGGCGGGTTACGTCAGGCGGCCTTCGTAGGCGCCCCACGCGATGTGTGATTCCTTGAGCGTGACCTTCACGGCGTCGAGGCCGAAGGCGCCCGGGCCGAGCGCGCCGGCGCGCACCGCATCGGTGATGCGGTCGAAGATCGTCTTCGCCAGGAACTCGGTGGTGGTGTTCTTCCCGGCGAACTCCGGCGCGTCGTCGAGGTTCCGGTAGTTGAGCGCGGCGAGTGTGGCCTTCAGCACGTCGCAGGCGCGGCCGATGTCCACCACGATGCCGTCGGGGTCGAGTTCGGCGCGGCGGAACTCGACGTCCACCACGTAGGTGGCGCCGTGCAGCTTCTGGGCCGGACCGAAGACGTCGCCGCGGAAGCTGTGGGCAATCATGAAGTGGTCACGAACGGACACGCTGTACATGCGGATTCCAGGGAACGGGCGGCGTCAGGCCGCGGAGGAGACGGCCGCAGCATACCGCACCCGGTGGCACAGCGTGCCGCCTTCGTCGCTGGCCACGGAGACCATCGTGCGCGGCAGATCGTCGAACGCCGACTCGCCGGTGATGAGCGCGTCGAGCGCCGTATGGGTGAGCAATGACAGTGCCTTCGTGAGACGGCGCGTGTGCGTCCAGCGGGCGCGGCGATGGGCTGGCAGATGGCCCACCTGCGACGACTTGAGCGTGAGGCGCTGAGCGTGGAAGGCCTTGCCGAGCGCCGCGTGCACGGTGCGATCGCCGTACCAGCTCAGCTCGACGACTATCGCCTCGAAGCCGGCCAGCGCCAGCGCCGCGTCCAGGCCTTCCGATGACCCGCTCGCATGCACGACCACGTCGCGGTCGCGTCCGGCCCGCTCGAAGGGCGCATACGCCACGCCGAGGGCCGCGGCCGTCGCCGCTCGCGCCTCGACCACGTCCACGAGCTCCACCTCGCAGCCGGGCATCCGCGAGGCGAGCCACGCCACGAGGCAGCCTACGGTGCCCGCGCCCACGACGGTCACGCGGTCGCCGGGCGCGATCCCCGCATCCCACACGCCGTTCAGGGCCGTTTCCATGTTCGCCGCGAGCACGGCGCGCGCAGCCGGCACGTCGTCGGGCACGAGGTGCACGGCGGTGGCCGGCACGACGTAGCGCGTCTGGTGCGGATAGAGCGCGAAGACGGTGCGGTCGCGCAGCCCGGCCGGGCCCTCTGCGACGCGGCCGACACTCGCGTAGCCGTACTTCAGCGGCCCGGGGAAGTCGCCCACCTGAAACGGCGCCCGCATCCGCTGGTATTCTTCGGGCGGGACGCGTCCATGGAACACGGTCGATTCGGTGCCGCGGCTGATGCCGCTATAGAGCGTCTCGACCACCACGTCGCCGGCGCCGGGGGCGGCCAGCGTCTCCGGGCGCAGTTCGCCCCGGCCGGGGGCCACCGTCCAGAACGCGCGCGCCGTCTCGCTCATCCTGTCCAGCATAGCGCCGCGCGAGCTTCGCGATGACGCCGCCTGCCGCCGGAATCCACTGGGCGAACGTGGTCACGAGCGTGCGGCTCGTGCTCGCGCTGTCGCTCTGGGCGCTCGGCCCGGCCGCCAGCTGGACGATCGTGGCCATCGCGTCCACCGGCGCCACGCTCGACCTGGTGGATGGGCCGCTGGCCCGCCGATCGGGGCGTGTGAGCGCCTTCGGGGCCCGGTTCGACATGGAAACCGACGCGTTCCTTATTCTGACGCTCTCGCTCTTCGTCTGGTGGACCGGCCACGCCGGCGCGTGGGTGGTGGCGTCGGGCGCGATGCGCTACGCCTTCATCGCCGCCGGCTGGGGGCTGCCGTGGATGCGCGGCGCCCTGCCGCCGAGCGTCCGCCGGCAGACGGTGTGCGTCGTGCAGATCGTGGCGCTCATCGTGGCGCTCGCGCCGATCGTCACGCCGCCGCCCTCGACCGCGATTTCGGCCGTGGGCCTCGCGATCCTGACCTGGTCGTTCGCGCTCGACGTCGCCTGGCTGGCCCGCCATCGGCATTTGTAACGGGGTCTGTCACGGTCACCGCGTGTCACCGGAATGTGAAGGGGTCAGACCCCGGAGACATTTCGTGATGGTGACAGACCCGGTTACAAATGGCGGGCTAGACGGAACTGAGCTGGTGGCCCAGCTTGTCCTTCTTGGTCTTCAGATAGCGTCGGTTGGCGTCTGACGGCTCGACCTCGAGCGGCACCCGTTCGGTGATGACAAGCGTGTCGGCGGTCACACCTTCGAGCTTGCGCGGGTTGTTGCTCATGAGCCGCAGTGACTTCACCCCCAGCAGCTGGAACATGTGCACGGCGGTGGTGTAATCGCGCAGATCGGCCTCGAAGCCGAGCTGCTCGTTGGCTTCGACGGTGTCGCGGCCGCGGTCCTGCAGCGCGTAGGCCCGGATCTTGTTGGCGAGGCCGATGCCGCGCCCCTCCTGGTGCAGGTAGAGCACCACGCCGCGCCCTTCGGCCGCCACCCGCCCAGCGCCATGTCGAGCTGCTGGCCGCAGTCACACCGCGATGAGTGGAAGATGTCGCCGGTCACACACGACGAGTGGACACGGGCGAGCACCTGCTGCCCGTCGCCGAGGTCGCCCCTCACGAGTGCCACATGGGTGGCGCCGTCGAGGCGGCTTTCGAAGACGTGGATCACGAAATCGCCGTGCTCCGTCGGGAGCTCGGCGGTGGCCACCAGCGACACGGGGGGATGTCCGCGTAATGCCGCGAGCAGGGCTTTCAGGCGCGCGATCACCGGACCTCGGATTCTACCGCCGAAGGCGGCCGGGGGCACGCTAGACTAGGCGGATGTTCCGCACCTGGAAACCTGCCGCCGCCCTGCTTGCCGCCGTCGTGCTCGTGGGCTGCTCGCAGCCAATCGCGGTGAGCACCATCCAGCTCGGGCGGTCCCTCAACGTCGACCAGAGCGTGGCCAGCCAGACCACCACCTTCAAGCCGAACGAGACCGTCTATGTCTCGGCGCTCAACAGCGCCCGCGGCGAGGGCACGATCGGCGTGCGCTGGTACATGGGCACGCAGTTCCTCAGCGAGCGCGAGAAGCGCGTGTCGTTCAAGGGCGCCGGCGCCACCGAGTTCAACATCTCGAGCGCCACCGGTTTCCCGATCGGCGACTACAGCGTGGAAGTGTTCGTGAACGGCACGTCGATCGGCACCCGCAAGTTCAACGTCAGCAAGTAGCCCCCCTTCTTTCGATCGGAGCGCCGTGGCCCAGTTCATCGACACGCTCACGACCTGGCTCTTCCAGTACGTCGTGGTCTGGATGCTGCTCGGTGCCGGCGTCTTCTTCACGATCAAACTGAACTTCGTGCAGTTCCGGCGCCTGCCGGAAGCGTTCCGCGCGATGCTTGCGGCGCAGCAGGCCTCGGCCACGGGCGGTGTGCTCACGCCCTTCCAGTCGTTCATGACGGCGCTCGGCGCCACGATCGGCACGGGGAACATCGCCGGCGTGGCCACGGCCATCATCTCGGGCGGCCCGGGCGCGCTCTTCTGGATCTGGGTCTACGGGCTCGTCGCCACGGCCATCAAGTTCAGCGAGGCGGTGCTCGGCGTGAAGTACCGCAAGACCGAGGGCGACACGCTGCAGGCCGGGCCAATGCACTACCTGCGCGACGGCTACGGCTCGCCGATGCTGGCCAGGGCGTTCGCGCTCATCGCCGGGATCGGCGCGCTCACGACGACCCCGTTCACGCAGCCCAATTCCATCGCCATCGTCTTCGACAGCGTATTCGGCATTCCCACCTGGGTGGCTGGCATCGTCGTGGCCGTGCTCGTGTGGGCGGTCATCATCCGCGGCATCAAGTCGATCGGCCGGGCAGCGGAGAAGCTCTCGCCGCTCAAGGTGGGCCTGTATCTCGTGGGCGGACTCACGGTGATCGTGATGTTCGCCGAGCGCCTGCCCTACGTGCTCTCGATGGTGTTCCGCGAGGCGCTCACCACACAGTCGATGATGGGCTTTGGCTGGTTCGTGGCGATGCGTTACGGCATCGCCCGCGGCGTCTACGCGAACGAAGCCGGCTACGGCACGGCGGCGCTCGCCTACGGCACGGCGAAGTCGGACCGCCCGTCGCAGCAGGGCCTGCAGGCGGTGATGGAAGTGTTCATCGTGTCGTTCGTCACCGGCACGATCAGCGCCCTCACGATTCTCGTGAGCGGCGTGGCGGAAACGTCGATTGCCGCCGCGCACGCCGGGCAGCCATATGTCACGAGCACGGCCGCCGTGGCCGCCGCCTTTAATGCCGCCGTGCCCACCGTGGGCGGCTGGGTGGTGGCCTTCTGCGGCTTCCTCTTCGGCTACACGACACTCATCGGCTGGTCGTTCTACGGTGAGCAGTGTCTGGAGTACATCTTCGGCCGGCGGATCACGATGCCCTACCGGTGGGTCTATTGCCTGCTGATTCCGCTCGGCGCCTCCATCAAGCCCGAGGTCGTGTGGGCGTGGGGCGACCTGATGAACGTGCTGCAGGTCTTTCCGAATATGGTCGGCATCATCGGCCTGAGCGGCGTGGCCGCGGCGTACGCGAAAAAAGGCGTCTGACATGTTTGCCGGGCCAGCGTTCATCTACAAGCTCGTGCCCGCCGCTTCCTGGCAGCAGGCCGAGGTGCTCGGCCGCTTCGTGGGGTCGCCGGTCGATCTGGCCGATGGCTACATTCACTTCTCGACCGCCGCGCAGGTGGCCGAGACGGCCGAGAAACATTTCGCCGGGGTGACCGACCTGCTGCTCGTCCAGGTGGCCACCGCCGAGGTCGAGGCCGCGCTGCGCTGGGAACCCTCGCGCGGCGGCGCCCTCTTCCCACACGTCTACGGCGACCTGCCGCTGAGCGCGGTGCGCTCGGTGAGGCCGCTGCCCCTTGGTGACGACGGCCGCCACGTGTGGCCCGACGACGTCGCCTGATTCCACGGAGTTCCGATGATGCGTCTGTCCGGATGGATCCGCCCGCTCGCCCTCGCCGCCCTGCTCGCGACGGCCGCCTCGCCCGCGCGGGCGCAGGGCCCGGCCGCCGCCGAGGCGGAGGTCCGCAAGGTGATCGCCGACTACAACGCAGCCTACGAGAAGAACGACCTCGACACCTACTTCAAGGCCTTCGCGCCCGACCTCACGCAGTGGTTCCCGTCAGGCCGCGTCGATCTGCCCACCTACCGCGCCGACTGGACGAAGACGATCCAGTCAGGCGCGAAGAACGAGAAAGTGGAGGTCCGCGACCTGCGGGTGCAGGTGAGCCCCTTGGCCGATGCCGCCATCGCCACCTACATCCTGCGGGTGACCTTCCGCAGCGCCAAGGGCGTCGTGAGCACCGAGGACAACCAGGAAACCGATGTGCTCTTCAAGCGCAACGGGGCGTGGACGATCGTCCACGTGAACTACGCCCCCGCCAGAGCCCCGAAGTAACCGAACGTCTCTGCCCCGCCCCGGAAGGCACGACATCGGCGCAAGAGGCTTGCCATTGAGCGCCGGGCACAGCACAATTCCCGCGAGTTGCAATTTTTCGACCGGAGGCCCGACATGACACGCCTTGATGTCGTGACCGCCCGTCGCCTGAAGACTGTCGTCGGCATTTTTCTCGCGCTCATCGCGAGCGCGTGCGCAACGTCCAGGCCATCGGGTAGTCCTCAACCCGCCACCGCTCCCGCCGCGCCAGCCGCCGCGAGCGCGTCCCGACCCGCTGCCGGCGCCCCTGCGGGCGCGGCCGCCACTCCCGACACGCCGGCCCGCAAGACCGTCACGGCGAAGGACGGCACGAAGCTCGCCTACGACATGACGGGCACCGGGCCCTTCCTCGTGATGTTGCACGGCGGCGGCCAGTCGGCGCGCTCGTGGGCGGATCGCGAGTACGTCACGAAGCTCAAGGGCCAGTTCACGCTGGTCACGCCCGACCAGCGCGGCAGCGGCGAGAGCGACAAGCCGGCCACGCTCGAGGCCTACGCGCTCGACACGCTGCTCGACGACGTGCTCGCCGTGGCCGACGCCGCCGGTGCGAAGCGCTTCCACGTGTGGGGCTTCGGGCACGGCGCGACTCTGGCCCGCTATCTCGCGGCGCGCAGCGACCGCGTGATCTCGGCCGTGCTCGTCGCGAGCGAGTTCGGCCCGGCGCTCTCCGGCACGGTGAAGGATGCCGTGACCGGCATGCGCGCGAAGTGGCTGCCGCTCGTGCAGCAGAAGACCGCCGGCACGCTCAAGGTCGAGGCGCTGTCGCTGAGCGATCGCACGGCGTGGGACAACGGCATCGCCGTATCGGCCATGTCGCTCGGCGCGATGCTCGACTATCCGCCCCTCGAACCGGCCGCCATCAAGGTGCCCACGCTGTGGCTCGTAGGCGCGGCGGATACGTCGGCGATGGAAAACGCCAAGGCGTACGAGGGGAAACTGGCCGGCTCGAAGGTGACCTTGAAGTCGCTGAGCGGCGCCAGCTACACCGACAGCTTTGCGAAGAGTGACGTGCCGCTGGCCGAAGCGCTGCCGTTCCTGACGGCGCAGGCCAAGGCCAACCCGTAACCGTCCGGAGGCTCCCGTGCGCCGTCGTCTCCTGCTCGTGGCTCTGCTGCTCGTCGCGGCTGGTGTGGCCGGCCTGGACGCGCAGCGCGGACCTCGCTGGACGCTGCTCGGGGCCCGCACGGTGACCGATCGTGCCGACCACGACACCGTGCGCGTGACCTCGTCGCGCGGCACCTTCGACGCCGTGCGGTTCGAAGTGCGCGGCCGCGCGGTGGACTTCCACCGCGTGGTCATCCACTTCGCGAACGGCGGCGAGCAGACAGTCGAGATGCGCGACACGATTCGCGCCGGCGGCGAGTCGCGCGTCATCGACATCGACGGCCGCGACCGCGTGATTCAGCGCATCGACTTCTGGTACGACGCGAACACGGTGGGCCGCGGTGGCCGCGCCACCGTGCGCGTGCTCGGCCGCCGTTAGCCGCGCGGCTCCGGACATCCCGCGTGCCTGCCCGCGGCGGGCACGCGCGGCCTTACGCCGTCGGCACGATCAGCCGATCGGTGTTGGTGGTCATGTCCTGCTCGAGCAGCGCGAGCAGCGCTTTTGCGACGGGACCCGGCGTGCCGGTGCCAATCGGCGCGCCGTCCCACTCCACGATCGGCGCCACCTTGATCGAGCTGCCGATGAGCAGCATCTCCTTCGCGGCGCGCGCATCGGCCACGGCAATCTCGCACACCTCGACGCCGGCGATGAGCCCCTGCGCCACGAGCGCCGGCGCGAGCGCCAGCAGCCGCTGCGACGTGCAGCCCGAGAGAATGTGGTCGAAGGTGGGATGGCGCAGCACGTTGTCCTGCGTGACGAACGCCACGTTCATGTTCGAACTCTCGCCCACGTTCCCCTGCGCGTCGATGAAGACGCCATTGTCGAGGCCCTTTTCCTTGGCCTCCATCTGCATGAGCACGTTCGGCAGGTAGTTCGTGGTCTTGGTGATCGCGTAGAGCGATGGCTTGATCGGATAGGTGGTCGTCATCACCTTGAGGCCGCTCGTGTACCAGTGCTCGGGATAGACGAGGCCGGCGAAGACCATCACGAAGAACCCGGGCGCGGCGCCCTTGGCGGGCGTGAGCTCCAGGCTCCCCGGGCCCGATGACAGCCAGTAGCGGATGGCGCCGTCGCTGTGGCCGGCCCGCGCCGTGGTCTCGATGATGATCTCGCGCATCCGCTCGCGCGGGAACGGCAGCGTGAGTTTCGCGCGCCCCGCCGAGGCGATGAAGCGATCGAGATGGGCGTCGAGGTCGTAGATCCTGCCGTCCACGAGGCCGGCCGTGTCGAAGACGCCGTGGCCGCGGTGCACCATGTGATCGTCGAACGGCAGCACCATCAGCGCCGGATCGGTCACGATGCCGCCGAGCTGACTCGAGTAGAAGGCCCAGAAGTTGACGCGCTGGTTCATGCGCAGCGTGCGCATGGCCGCAATCACGTCCTCGGACGTGAGCACTGGAATGTAGTCTGACGACATGGGCGGAACTGTAGCACGGGCCAACGGGACGTCCGGCGGCGGGCCCGCGCGCCCGTCAGGCGGCGAGTGCCGGCGTGTCCTTGTCGTTCCCCGCGGGGAACGTGCCCTCGGTCGTCGATTCGGCGGCAGGCGCCTCGACGGCCGCGGTGCTCTGCAGCGACGAGTAGCGCTGCACGGCGATCGAGACATAGGTCACGCTGATCGAGATCGAGAAGCCGGCGGCGCCCGCGACCTGGCTCTCGGGCGGCGGCGCGCCGGCCGGCGGCGCGGCGTCGGGGCCGCCACGGCGGCCTCGCCCGCGCGACAACGCGGCCGTGAGCTCGTCCTTGTCGATGGCGCCGTCGTCGTTCTCGTCCACTCGTTCGAAGGTGCGTTCGAGCTTCCGCTCCAGCCGGCGAAGCCCGCGCGTCGCGCGCCCATCGCCGTCGTTGTCGTCGTCGATGCGGCGGCGCGCCCCGGCGTTGCGCAGCAGGTTCAGCGCACCTTCCGTGAACTCGTCTTCCGTGATCGCGCCGTCCTTGTCGCCGTCGAGCGCGCTGAAGAGTGCGTCGGCGCGGCGGGCGGCGCGCGAGGGCGGCGGCACCTCAGGCGTCCCGGTCGCGGCGGCTGCCGGCTCGTCGGTCTCCGTGACGGCCGTCGTGGCCTCGGGCGACAGCGAGACGCGGTCCACCCCGGTATCCGGCGAGGGTGTGAGCGCCGAGCCGGCCGGTGACGCGGGAGCGGCCGACGTCACCGTCATGCTCAGTCTGACGGCCGAGAACGCATACGACTGGAAGCCACTGATCGTCACGAAGGCACCTCGCGTGGAAACCGGATCTCGCGAACCGCAGACGTAATCGGCTGACGGACTCGTGGCTGGATGTCTCGATTGCGCACACACGGCCGCGCTTGACCCGATCCCCGCCGGATGTTCAGATGCCCTCATGTCGCTGCACGCGGCTGCCACCCCAGGCCCCGGGACCACGCACGCGACGAGTACAATCAACGGCTGAGGAGAGTGCACACATGCGTCGAGCTGCGATCGTGACTGGAATGCTGGTGGTGGGACTATCGGGAATGGCCGCGCAGGCACAGACGCCGGCGCCGGCCGCGCAGCCCTTCAAGGCCGGCGATCCGCTCAAGACGACGCCCAACGTGAAGATCTTCGGCAGCTTCCGTTTCAGTGAAAGCCTGTCCTACGACGCCGACCGCGACCTCATCGTCTCGGTCAACGCCGGCATGGCGCAGGAACTCGTGCCGAACGACGGCTACGTGTCGCTCGTGAACCCGGATGGCAGCGCGCACACGCTCAAGTGGATCGGCGTGAACCGCAACGGCCTCACGCTGAATCACCCGCTCGGCAGCGACATCGCAAACGGCATGCTCTACGTGGTCGACATCGACACCGTGCGCTGGTTCGACATGAAGACCGGTGAGCCGAAGGGCAACGTGCAGGTGCCGGGTGTCATCCGCTTCAACGACCTCGAAGTGGCAGCCGACGGCACGATCTACGCCACGCAGACCGGCACGGCAGATGCGACGAGCTGGAAGGTCTACAAGATCACGCCGCAGGGGCAGTCGAGCGCCCTCATCACCGGCGCGCCGCTCAACCGGCCGAACGGCATCGCCTTCGACCTCAAGGGCAACCTCGTGGTCGTGAACATCGGCAACAACGAAGTGCTCACCTTCTCGCCCGACGGCAAGCTCCTCGCCACCGAGAACGCGGTCGATCCGGGCAACGACGGCATCGTCGTGACGGCTGACGGCACGAAGTACGTGTCGAGCGTGGTGCAGGGCACCGTCTCGCGCATCCGTCCGGGGCAGAAGGCCGAGATCGTGGCCTCGGGCATCCCCAGTGCTGCGTCGATGGCGTATGACTCGAAGCGCAACCGGCTGCTCATCCCGATGAACGACTGGAACGCAATCGCGATCGTGGACCTGAACGCGAAGTAACACGCCATGCAGACGCCGCTCGACCCGGCCGCCCGTCAGCTCCTGCGCCACACGCTCGCCACGCTGGCCTATCGCGCCGGCAAGGTGCTGCGCGATGCGCCAGACGGCTTCGCGGCGTTTCGCCTTTCCCCGGCAAGCCGGTCCGCCCTGGAGATCCTCGCGCACATGGTGGATCTGATGGGCTGGGCCGAACGGCTGGCGCGTGGCGAATATCGCTGGGAGGCGGGTGGCGTCGGCGAGTGGGACGCCGCGGTGGATCAGTTCTTCGCGGGTCTTGCGAAGGTGGATGCGGCGCTGGCGGATACGACACTCGTGACGTATCCGGCCGGCGTGATGTTCCAGGGGCCCATTGCTGACGCGCTCACGCACGTGGGCCAACTGGCGATGATGCGGGGCGTGGCCGGCGAGCCGGTGCGCCCTGAGAGTTATGCGCGCGCCACGATCGAACCCGGACGCGTGGGCCGCGATCAGGCGCCGCCAGGGCGCGAGTTCGACGGCGACGCGAGCCGCCCGGCGAAATAGCCGCGGAGGGCCGACGCGATGATGATGGCATGGCGCCGCGCGATGGCACTGGCGATTGTCGGGCCGGCCGCCGTCGCGAGTATCTGCCTGGCGCAGACGGCCAGCCCGCCGGCCGCGGCTTCGCCCGTGTACCTGCAGATTGCTCCGGTCGTGACGGTGCATCCGGAGGGCACGCAGTATCATCGCGCCAGCCCGCCCCTCACGGGCACGACGGTAGGTGGCGCCCTGGGGGCCGGCGTCTGGCTGGTGCCGGAACTGGCGGTGGAGGCCGAGGTGCTCGTTGACGGCCTGCTGTCTGGGGCAATCGTGGACAGCTACTCGACCCGCACCGAATACACGGCCGAAAGCCGCGACATCGTCGTGGGCGGCCATGTCAGGTTCTGTCCGCGTGGCGGTTCCCACCTGGAGTTCACCGCGGGTGGCGGCGTGGTGTTCTCGCGCTTCGCCCGCCGCAACGGCGTGACCACGAGTCTCTTCCCGCCGGGTGCTGTCACGCGGTGGCCCGATCAGGAGACATCCACGACGCAGCCCACGGTCAGTGGATCGATGGCGGTGGCGATTCCGCTGTCGACGCGTCTCGAACTCGTGCCGTCGGTTGGCGCGCGCTGGATTCAGCGCGAGTTCGACACCGACGCGTGGTACTTCGGCGTGGGCCGCTACATGGTCCATTTCTCCGCGGCACTGCGTTTCACCCCGTAACCATCTCGCCCGCGCGCACATTGCGTGGGCGGTACGGCGCTGCTCGGCTCGGGCGAAGCGCTCTTTGCGGGCCTCGACCTGCCGGCGCTCGGGTATCAGGTCGTGGAGCGTGTGCCCACGGCGCGGGCCACGCACCTCGTGCTCACGCGCAGCGATCGGTAGCTCTCGACACACCATGGGACTTCTGACCTTCAGCCTCAACGTCACCCTCGACGGATGCGTCGATCACCGGCAAGGCATCGCCGATGAAGAGACGCACGCCTTCTTCACCCGCCTCATGGACGAGGGCGGCGCGATGCTGTGGGGCCGCGTCACCTACGAGATGATGGAAAGTTACTGGCCGGCGGTCGCTCGCGGTGACGAGCCGGCGCCGCCGGCGATCCGCGAGTGGGCGGAGAAACTCGAAGCGAAGCCCAAGTACGTCGTGTCGTCCACGCGGCAGCACTTCCCGTGGACCAACAGCCACCACCTCACCGGCGACCTGCGCAGCGCCGTTCAGAGCCTGAAGGACGCCACACCAGCCGGCGTGCTCCTGGGCAGTGGCGCGCTCGCCGCCGCGCTCGACCGTCTGGACCTCATCGACGAGTACAAGTTCCTCGTGCACCCGAGGATCGCCGGCCACGGCCCGACGCTCTTTCAGAGCGGGCTGCCAGAGACGCGCCGGCTCGACCTTGTTTCGGCGACGCCGCTCGGCTGCGGGGCCGTCGCCATGCACTACCGGCGTGAGGGCGCCTGATGGGGGCACCATGACGACTCGTCCTGAAACGGCCGCGGAAGTGCCCCGCATCGCTGCCATGATCGATCGCGCGTTCGCCGGGCACCCGCACAGCCACGGCACCGAGGCCGCGATCGTCCGAGAACTCCGGGCCGCCGGCGCGCTGAGCGTGTCGCTCGTCTGCGAACTCGATGGTGAGGTGCTGGGGTACGTCGCCGCCTCGCCCGTGCGCATCGATGGCGTGGCCGCGCCGTGGTTCGGCCTCGGCCCTGTGGCGGTTGAGCCGAAGTACCAGCGGCGCGGTCTGGGCTCCCGCCTCATCACGGACTGCCTGGCCGCACTGCGCAGCCGGTCGGCCCCGGGATGTGTGGTCTTCGGCTCTCCGGCGTACTATTCGCGTTTCGGTTTCGCGCCCATCGACGGTCTCGTCCTGCCCGGGCTGCCCGCGGAGTTCTTCATGGCGCAGTCGTTCGATGGATCGCGTCCAACCGGCGCGGTGCGCTACCATCCCGCCTTCGACACCGGAGCGTGAACGCCTTGCGCGTGTGGCATCATCCACGTCGAACGCGATGACGCAGCTCTGGACGATCCTCGGCGTGCACGATGTGCCTGCCAGCCTGCGCTGGTACCAGACGCTGCTCGGCCATCCCGTGACGGAGCCGGCGCACCCCTACTTCGGACAGGTGCGCCGCGCGGATGGCGACGTGTTGCTCGCCCTGCACGCGTGGGGAGCACACGAGCACCCGTCGCTCACGAACCCCGCCCTCGCCACGCCGGGCAACGGGTTGCTGCTTTTCTTCCGCGTGGACGACTACGAAGCCGCGCTGACGCGCGCTCGTGCGCTGGTGCCACGTCTCGATGAGGAACCGCACACGAATCCCAATACGCGCACGCGCGAGTTCGCACTGCGTGACCCGGACGGCTACTACGTCACCATCAGCGAAGCCTGACGGTCAGACGCCGCGGAGCTCTCAGTCCCATGCCGAAGAGTGGAACGACAACGACGACGTCACCCGCTGCGCTCATCGACGAGCGCATCGCGTCGTTCGACGACTGGCGCGGGCCGATGCTGGCGCGGCTGCGCGCCGTCATCACCGCGGCCAACGCCGGCATCGTCGAGGAATGGAAGTGGAACGTGCCGGTGTGGTCGTGCCACGGCATCATCTGCACGGGTGAGGTCTACAAGAGCGTCGTGAAGCTCACCTTCGCCCACGGCGCCGCGCTCGGGGATCCGGCCGGGCTGTTCAATTCGAGCCTGGACGGCAAGACCCGGCGCGCCATCGACATCCGTGAGGGCGACCCGATCGACACGAAGGCGCTCACGGCGCTCGTGCGGGCGGCGCTGGCGCGCAATCGCGCCCATCAGCCCTCTCGGAGTCAGACCCCCGACGAAAACCGTAAGGGGTCTGACCCCGGGTCCGGGCCGCAGGCCTGACGCGGACTGCTGGCGGCTGCGATCGCGATGCGTCCCGACTTCCGCCTGCTCGCCGCGGCGCTGCCCGCGCTTGGCGGCAGCCTGCTGCTGATGCGTCAGGCGGACGTTGGTGCTGGCCCGCTCATCCTGCAGACCGCGGTCGCCGTCGTGTCGTTCGCCGCCGTGGCGCTGACCCGTCCGCGTGCGGCTGACGAACCCACGCGCGAGCGCGCGCTGCTCGCGGTGGCCATCGCCGCGGTGGTCGTGTGGGCGCCCGTCTGGGCGACGACGCTCACCGGGCCCGAACGGTGGCTGACGGCCGGTGGCGTGCGCCTCTACGTGGCGTCGGCCGTGCTTCCCGCGATGGTGCTCGTGCTGGCGCGTGCGTTGCGGGAAGGCGTTCCGCCGGCCGGATGGACGTGGGGGCTGATGACGGCCGCGCTCTGGGGGCTGGCCACGCAGCCGGACGCCTCGCAGGCCACGGCGTTCGCGCTGGCCTGTGCATTGCCGCTCGCGCGGGCGTCCGCGACGATGCGCATGAAGCTGCAGGTCGCAGCGGCCCTCGCCGCCGGCGTGGCGTGGGCCTGGTGGCAGCCGGATCCGCTGCTGCCGGTGCCGCACGTGGAAGGTGTGCTCGATCTCGCGGCCGCGGCGGGACCGGTGTGGTTCGCGGCGGCCGTGATCGCGCTGGCGCTGCCGCTGCTGGCGCTGGCGCGCCTGGCGCGCGCGTCGAACGCCCCGGCGCTTCTGAGCGTGGCGATCTACTACGTGGTGATCGACGTGCTGGCGTGGCGGCAGCTCACGCCGATGCCGCTGCTCGGCTACGGCGCCGGCCCCATCGTGGGCTACGCCCTCATGGCGGCGTCAGCGCGCCGCCGCCCGTAGACGCGCGTCTACTTCGGCGGCACCACCGGCACCCAGCCGGTGAACACGTAGGCGTAGAGCATGGCCACGACGCCCATCACCATCATCAGCATCACGCTGTGTTTGATGGTGAAGCGGAAGAGGCGGCTCTCGTCGTCGGAGGTCATGCCGGTGGCCGCCACGGCCACCGCGATCGACTGCACCGAGATCATCTTGCCCATCACGCCAGCCGCGGAGTTGACCGACGCGGTGAGCACCGGGTTCAGCCCGAGCGCGTTCGCCGTGACCACCTGCAGATTGCCGAAGAGCGCGTTCGCGGACGTGTCGCTGCCGGTGAGGAAGACGCCCAGCCAGCCCACGACCGCGCTGAAGAACGGAAAGAGCACGCCGGTCGTGGCAAGCGCCAGGCCCAGCGTGGAGGTCATGCCCGAGTAGTTCATGAGATACGCCAGGCCCAGCATCGAGGCGATCGTGAGCATCGCGAACTTGAGCTGGTTGAACGTGGCGACATACAGGCCTACGACCTTGCCGGGCGAGACGCGCAGCACGAGCGCGGCAGCCAGTGTGGCGAGGAAGCAGGCGGTGCCGGAGGCACTCAGCCAGTTGAGCGTGAAGACGGCGGCGTACGGCGCGGGCGCGGCCGTGACCGGCGGAATGCGTGTGATGGCGTTGTGCAGCCCGGGCACGAGCACTCCGTTCAGGCCCGTGGCGGCCTTCGGCAGGAACCCGGGCATGATGCCGTTGGTGAAGGCATCGATCTTCGCCTTGATGTCGGGCTCGCCCCAGACGAGCACGAACACCACGAGCAGCAGGTACGGCATCCACGCCATGAAGATCTCGCCGCCCGTGTGCTTCCTGAGCGTGAGGCTCACCGGCTGGTCGCCCTCGAGCCGCATGATGTTCTTCGGCTTCCACAGCTTCAGCACCGCCACCATCACGATGATGCAGGTGAGCGAACTGAGGATGTCCGTCAGTTCCGGGCCCATGTAGTTCGAGACGAAGAACTGCATGCCGGCGAACGACACGCCGCAGGCGATGATCGCCGGCAGCACTTCCATGGCCCGCGCCCAGCCGGCCATCACCACGATGAGGTAGCCGGGGATGATGATCGAGATGAGCGCGCACATGCGGCCCACCATCGCCGAGAGCGGCAGCACGGGCAGGCCGGTGACGGCGGCGAGCGTCGTGACCGGAATGCCGATAGACCCGAAGGCCACCGGCGCCGTGTTGGCGAGCAGGCAGATGCCGGCGGCGTAGAACGGATTGAAGCCGAGCCCGGCGAGCATCGCGCCAGAGACGGCGACCGGTGCTCCGAAGCCCGCCGCGCCCTCGATGAAGGCGCCGAACGAGAAGGCGATGAACATCGCCTGCAGACGCCGGTCATCGGTGAGGCTGCCCACCGAATCTTTGATCACCTCGAACTTGCCGGTGTCGACCGCCAGGCGGTAGAGCATGATCGACGCAAATACGATCCAGGCGATCGGGAAGAGGCCGTAGGCCGCGCCGTAGAGCGTCGAGATCACGGCAAGACCGGCCGGCATGCCGTACACCAGGATGGCGACGACGAAGGCTGTGAGCAGACCGCTCAGTGCCGCTTTCCACGCCGGGGCCCGCCAGACACCGAGCATCAGGAAGAGCACCACGATGGGAAGAGCGGCGACCGGCGCCGAGAGAGCGAGACTGCCGCCGAGCGGCTCGTAGTTGTGCGTCCACATAAGGTGCGGGCCCGGGAGTCCCGACGCTTATAGCACAGCCCGCGCATCGGCTCGTGGCACAATGCGGCCGCGCCCATGTCCACGCCCCTGCCCGAGCCCTGGTTGCGTGGTCCCCTGCCGGGGATTCCCGCATTGCTGCAACCCGCGGCGCACGCCTTCGTGATGGCGCGCGAAGACGTGGAAGCCGCCGTGCGCGGTCTCTCCGTCGAGCAGGCGTGGGTGTCGCCCTCGGGCGTGACGCCGCTCGGCTTCCATGTGGCGCATCTGAGCGGCAGCACCGATCGGCTGCTGACCTACGCGCGCGGTGACCGGCTCGACGCGGCGCAGAAGGCGGCGCTCGTGCGCGAAGGCGGGCTGACGGCCGAGCGGCCCTCGATCGAGTCGCTCCTCACGGACTGGCAGGCCACGGTTGATCGCGCGCTGGCGCAGCTTGCCGCCACGCCGGAGACGGCGCTGGGCGATGCCCGCGCGGTCGGGCGCGCGCAGTTGCCGTCCACGGTGCTCGGCCTGCTCTTCCACGCCGCCGAACACGCCTCGCGTCACACCGGCCAGATCGTGACCACGGCGCGTCTCGTGCGCGCCCTCACGGAGGCGCCGCGGCCATGAGCGACGGGCCTCCAGGGGGCGGGTCGGCCTCTGCGCCGGATCCGGCTCCGGGCCTCCGCTGGGGCGCCCGCTTCTCGCCGCAGGTGCTCGTGCTCGTGGCCACGCTCGCCGTGGCGTCGCGTCCGCTCAAGGGCGCGATCATCACGGGCGTCTTCTGGTGGTGGGGCGACACCTACACACAGGAGGAGTTCGTGATGGACGAGGCACAGGTGAACGAGGGCTTCCCGTTCATCGACGGTCACGTCGAGGGCACGACCGACGTCACGCGGATCACCGGCATGATGGTGGGGGAGGCCGTCGCACCCGATGGCGCGCCCGGTGAGGTGTTCGCGCCCGGCCGCCGCGTGCGGATCTGGCGCTCGCCCTCGGCGCCAGACTTCGGTGTGGAAGGGGCGTCGGTCAACGAATTCTCGGTGGCCGCGCGGCCAGAACTGCCGGGGCTCGGCGCGTTCCTTGGCTACGTCGCCGCCACGGTCGTGACGTTGTGGACGGGCTTCCGGGCTACGGCGTGGGCTGGCCGTCGCTGGGCCCGCCGCTGGGGCCAGATCGACATCCGCGGCACCACGCGGCCGCTGTAGCCGCGCGACTACTTCTTCTCGTAGACGACCTTGCCGTCGAAGATCGTGGTGGCCACCGACACAGCGGTGGGCGCGGCGATCGGCGCGGCCGTGATGTCGCTCGAGAGCACCACGAGATCCGCGAGCATGCCAGGCGCCAGCGTGCCCTTGCGCTGCTCGTCGAACGATGCGTACGCCGCCCAGCGCGTGTAGCCGGCAATCGCATCGTGGATCGACAGGCGCTGATCGTCGGCCTTCTCGGCCTTCACGCGCGTGGAGGCGAGCCACAGGCCCTGGCCGGCTTCGAGCGTGGCCAC
>JAEUQR010000120.1 GCA_016789705.1 Acidobacteriota bacterium | reverse complement strand
GTCGTGTCGGTGATGCGCCCGATGGCGAACTTCACGACATCGAGAGTCATCTCCACCAAGCCGAGGTCGATCGTGTGCATCGCGCGGCCATTCTACCGGGGCCCTTTCGGGCCTGTCTGGCACCAGATTGTCAAATTTTCTTGACATCAATGACTGTTCACGTCAAACATTCTTGACACAAGGAGCTGGCCGAGATGTCGTTCCGCGAAAAGAGCGCCTGGATTTCGTTCCTGACGATCCTGGCCGTCTTCATCCCGTTCTTCTGGAACTCGTTCCGCCAATACCGGGGCGAGGTGGCCGGCCCCGAGGCCGTCGGCACGGCCTTCCTGCTGCTGGCGGTCTTCGTGGTCCTCGAGATCGTGCTGCACGCCGTCGTGGCGTTCCGCGCTCCGGAGGACGCCCGCTCGCCGCGCGACGAACGCGAGCACCTCATCGACCTGCGGGCCACGCGGGTCGCCTTCAACGTCCTCGTCGTGGGCGCACTCGCGGCCGTGGCCACGGTGCACCTGACGCCGCGCGCCTGGGTGATGCAGCAGGTCGTGCTCGCCGCCATCGTCGCCGCCGAGCTCGTGCGCTTCGGCGGCCAGATCCTGCTCTTCCGGCGGGACGCCCGGCCGTGAGCTGCGCCATCCGCAACCGCATCCGCGAGCTGCGCGCCGCGGCCGGTGACATGACCCAGCAGACACTGGCCACGCGCATCGGCGTGACGCGCCAGACCGTCAACGCCATCGAACTCGGCAAGTACTCGCCGTCGCTCGAGGTCGCGTTCCGCATTGCCCGCGTCTTCGGCGTCGGGCTCGACGATGTCTTCACGTTCGACGACAGGGCCGAGTGATGGACCTCCTGCGATACGACTTCGGGTACGAGTGGCCGTGGACGTGGGGCCACATGATCGCCGCAGTGTGCTTCACCGCACTCGCCGCGGGGCTCGTCCGCGTGCGCTGGCGGCGTGCCGGCGCCCTCTGTGCCGCCCTCGCCCTCTGGGCGGCCGCCGGCGCAGTCATCGTCAACCTGGTGCTGGGCTTCAGCCTGCCCATCCGGCTGCCGACGGAGCGCTTCCTTGCGAGCGTCGAGGGGCGCGTGCTCGATGCCGGGGCCGGGTCGGGACGCTCCGCGCTCATGGTGCTCGCCGCGCGTCCACGGGCCACCGTGACCGCGCTCGACATCTTCGGCGC
This sequence comes from Acidobacteriota bacterium, assembly GCA_016789705.1. GTDB lineage: Bacteria > Acidobacteriota > Vicinamibacteria > Vicinamibacterales > UBA2999 > CADEFD01. The sequence goes on along the minus strand of JAEUQR010000120.1, from coordinate 14,925 downwards.
CGAGTACGGCATCGGCGGCAACGGTCCCGAACGCCTCATGGCCAACGCGCGCGCGGCCGGTGCTGACCCGCGGCTCGAGGTGCGTGTGGGCGACATGCGCGCGATGCCCTTCGAGCCGCGGACCTTCGACGGCGCCGTGAGCGCCTTCGCCATCGACCATCTCAGCCGCGCCGACGTGGAGAAGACATTCGCGGAGATGGCCCGCGTCCTCAAGCCGGGCGGGCAGTTCCTCCTGCTCGTCATCAACCAGGACGCGTGGGTGCGCACCGCGCTGCCGTTCTTCGTCCACCACGGCTACTTCGGTGGACGCGCGTCGCCCGATCGCTGGCGGAGCGGACTCGAACGCGCGGGCTTCACGATGCTCGAGCAGGGCACTCAGCCGGGCACGCTGTATTTCCTCGTGGAAAATGCCACACGCTGAAGTGCCTGGACCGCGGCCGCACGCCCGCGGCGCGCGCCGGCCTGCTCAGCGGCGCGTCGCCACGAGCAGGCAACTGCTGCCGAAGGGCACGGCGCCGATGTGCCCCAGCCACCAGGCCTCGAGATCGAGCAGGCGCGTGATCACTGCGGTGACGACACCGGCCTCGGGCTTCAGTTCCTGCTTGAGCGTCTCGACATCGGCCGGACGGCGCAGTCCGAGCTTCGTCGGCAGCACCCGCAGCGCGAGGATGGGCAGTGGCAGCGGTGAGAACAGATACGTGTCGGTCTCCACGGTGAACCCGGCCGCCTCCACGACCCGGCGCAGACTGCGACGCGTGTAGCGCCGGTGATGGCCGGCCAGGTCGTCGTCGTCCGACCACAGCCACCTAAAGGCCGGCACGGTCAGATAGAGGCGGCCACCGAGCGGCACGAGCCGGGCCAGTGTGTCGAGCACCGCGCGGTCGTCGGGCAAGTGCTCGAGTACGTCGAAGAGCCCGACCGCCGACAGCGATCCGGGCTCGAATCCGGCGTCTTCGAGTGTGGCGCAGACCACCGGCGCAAGGCCGCGAGCGGCGGCATGGCGCGCCCCGGCAGGCCCCGGCTCGACGACCACTGCCGGGATGCCGGCCTCGCGAAGTCCGCGGGTGACGAACCCATTGCCGCCGCCGATATCGAAGACCGGTCCGCGCGGCGGGAAGCGCCGCACCATGTCGATGAGCATGCGGTTCCGATAGCGGAACCAGAACGAGTGGTCCTCGACCTGGAAGCAGAAGGCGTTGCCTTCGTCTGGATAGTCGAGCGCGGAACGTGTCGGCGGATACCAGATGCCATCGGCGCCACGCCGCAGCGACGGCGCGACGTGCGCCAGATCCACCACCGGGCCCGTCTCCGTCGATTGGTGCGCCGCGTCCACGAGGAGTGCCAATGTATCATCTGGGCAGTGCTCGCCGCGTGCATCGCCATCTGGCTGGGGCTGCTCCTCATGCTGCCGCCGCGCCCATCGCCGTGGCTGGTCGTGGCTTCCGGCCTTCCCGTGCTCGCGCTCGCCTCGTGGCGGGCCGCGCGCCGGCGCGCGCGGCCATGGCGAGCCTTCGTCGATGACACGGCGGACCTTCACGGCCTCGCGCTCGTGCTGCTCTACGCGATCGGCGTGCTGCTGCGCGACACGCACGGCGTCACGACCGATGGCGTGACCTACTTCGCGCAGCTCCGCAGCCTGGTCTTCGATCGCGATCTCGACGTGGCGCGCGAGTTCAGCGTGCTCGGCCAGCCGCCGCGGCCGAACCATGTCGTGCCCGTCGGCCCCACGCTGCTCTGGGCGCCGCTGTACCTGCTCGTCACGATCGTCGACGCCCTCGGGCGCATGACGGGCCTGTGGAAAGCGCCGGCGGACGCCTCGACCCTCGGACTGACGACGCCTTACGTGCGGGCGGCACTGCTGTCGTCGTTCGCGGTCGGCGCGGCCGGGCTCGTGGCGCTGCTCGCGCACCTGCGCACGCGATTCCCGAAGGGCGTGGCGTGGACGGCTGTCACGCTGCTCTTCGGCGCGACCCCGCTCTTCTGGTACATGGTCTACGAGCCGGCGATGACCCACGCCGCGTCGTTCGGCTTCGCGGCGCTCTTCGCCGTGACCTCGGCCACCTGGCTCACGCCTCCTCGGGGACAGACCCCTTACGAATCTCGTGTGGGGTCTGACGCCGACACGGTCACCGCGGGGCCCACCGTGCGGCAGTGCCTCGTGCTCGGCACGCTGCTCGGCGGCGCGTTCGCCGTCCGGTCGCAGGAAGTGCTCTTCGCGCTGCTGCCGGCGCTGCTCGTCCTCGGCAGCACGGCACCGTGGCCGGATCGTCTCGCGCGCGCGCTGCGGCTCGCCGGCTGGGCGTTCCTCGGCGCGCTGCCGTGGCTCCTGCTGCAGGCCGTGCACAGCTACGTGCTGTTCTCGCGCTACGAGTACCACCTGCTCGGCCAGGGCGGCTATTTCAATCCGCTGCAGTCACGCTGGCTCGACACACTCTTCTCGTCGTGGCACGGGCTCTTCTCGTGGACGCCGGTCGTCTACGTGGCGGCGCTCGGCACCATCGCGTATCTGAGGCGCGAGTGGCGCTGGGCCGCCTCGGCGCTCGTCATCCTGTTCCTGACGGCGTGGGTGAATGGCGCGACGCAGGACTGGGCGGCCGGCTGGTCGTTCGGCGGACGCCGCTTCTCGAGCGTGCTCGTGCTGCTCGCGCCCGGACTCGCGCTCGCCATCGACGCGGTGACACGCCGGCCGCTCCTCGCGCTGGCGCCCGTCGTGGCCGGCGCGATCTGGTGGAACCACCTGCTGATGGTGCAGTACACGTCGGGCATGCTGCCGAAGGACGAACCGGTGGCCTTCTCGCGCCTGGTGCGGCAGCAGGGGGACGTGGCGACACGCGGACCCTACGCCTATCCTTTCGCGTTCCCCGCCAACGCCTGGTTCGCCTGGCGGCACGACCTGCCCATCGACAAATACGACGTGCTCGCGCCGGTGACGATCGGGCCGTCGTTCGAGACGCGCTTCGATCGCAGTGTCGAGAAGTACCTGCTCGACGGCTGGGAAGCGCCGACGGGGGACGAATGGGGCCCGGCCTGGTGGATTCGCGATACGCCCGCTACCATCGCCGTGCCGCTGGCGCTGCCGCCCGGACGCGTGAACATCACGATCCGCACGCGCACGCGGCTCGATGAGCCAATCGTGCAGGCGGCGCTCGCCCTCGAGCTGAACGGCACGCAGGTGGGCCAGTTCGCGGCCGGCGTGCCCGAGCCGTCGAGCGCCACGCTCACCGTGCCGGCGGAAGTGGCGGCACGCGTGCTGCGCACCGGGTTCAACCGGCTGGCCATCCGCAGCCTGGGCGTGTCGCGCGTGGATCCGGCCGACACACGGCCGGCCGGCCCGATCGCCCGGCGGCGCGATGCGGCCTGGCCCGTGGCCGTCTACGAGCTCAGCATCTCGCACCTGCCCTAGGCGCGCACCGCCGCCGTATCATGAGGCGCATGCTGACCCGCCTCGCGCTGGCCCTCGTGACCGCGCTCGCCATCGCCGATCTCGTTGATGTGTTCGTTCAGCCCGCCGGAGCGCAGGCGCCGGCCGCGGCGCCCGCGGGCATCACCGTGGTGCCCGTGAGCGCGCCGGATGCGCGACGCCCCGCCGAGGCGTCGGTCGCCATCAATCCCACGAATCCGGATCACGTCATCAGCACGTTCATCCAGACGAGCGAACCCGGGAAGCAGCCCCGCTCGAGCAACTGGGGCTACGTGTCCACCGACGGCGGACGCACCTGGACGGGCACGCCCGCTGCCAATCCCGAGGCGCGCGTGCAGGGCGACGACGTCATCATCTTCGACCGCGCCGGCACCGCCTTCCACACCTACATCGCCTTCGACGGCATTCGCGTCGATCGACCCGAGCGTGCGTTCTCCGGCATCCACGTGCGGCGCTCGCAGGACGGCGTCACGTGGCAGCCGCCGGTGGCCGTCGTCGATCACGTCAACACCGCGATCCCGATGGAAGACAAGCCGTGGATGGTGGCCGACCGCGCTGTGAACTCGCCGCACCGCGGCAACCTCTACGTGGCGTGGACGCGGTTCGACGTGTATGGCAGCGCCGATCCCGCGCACCGGACGCACATCTGGTTCGCGCGCTCGAAGGACGGCGGCCGCTCCTTCCAGCCGCCGGCGCGCATCTCGGACGAAAGCGGCGGCGCGAGAGACGACGACAACACGGTGGAAGGCGCGGTGCCGGCCGTGGGGCCGAACGGCGAGGTCTACGTGGCGTGGTCGGGTCCGAAGGGCCTCGTCTTCGACATATCGACCGACGGCGGCTGGACGTTCGGCACCGATCGCGTCCTCACGCCGCTCACGGGCGGATGGGACATCCCGGTGCCCGGCATCGAACGGCATAACGGCATGCCGGTGACGGCCACGGACCTCAGCAGCGGCAAGGACAAGGGCAGCGTCTACATCAACTTCATCGACGAGCGGAACGGCGACACCGACGTGTTCCTGCTCGCCTCGCGCGATGGCGGAAAGACATGGGCCGCGCCCGCGCGCGTGAACGACGATCCGAAGGGCGCCGCGCAGATGTTCACGTGGATGGCGGTGGATCCGGTGGACGGCGCGGTCAACGTCGTGTTCCACGATCGCCGCGGGCTCAGCGGCACGATGACCGGGCTGACGCTTGCGCGCAGTATCGACGGCGGCCGCACGTTCGTGAACCACCGCCTGCCGGTGGAGCCCTTCGACTGCTGCGCGCGCTCGAGCTTCCTCGGCGACTACAACGGCATCGACGCGTACGGCGGCCGCGTGGTCGCCGTGTTCCCCGTGCTGCCGGCCACCGGCGACCAGCGCATCATGGCCGCCACGATGCGCTTCCAGCCCGGCACGCAGACTCTGCGCTGACCGCTGGAGGGACTGTCCCTTTTCTGGATAACGTGGACTTTCCCGGCGCGGCCACGGCGGCGGCGGTAAGATGCTCGGACTTCCGGAGGAGTCTCTGATGCGTCTGTCCGCCCTTGCCGCCACCTGTCTCACCGTCACCACGCTCGGCGCCACGAGCCTCGCCCAGGCGCCCGCGCCCACGCCGACCGATCGCACGAAGGCCACCGTGTTCAAGGCTGCGGACCTCGCGGCGGCCATCGCGAAGCTGCCGGGTGATCGCCCCGCCTCGTCAGTCCGCGTCTTCACGCTCGCGCCCTACAACGTGAACGTCGAGCGCCGCCTGCCGCGGCCACAGGGCGCGTCGCTGCACGAGGCACAGGCGGAACTCTTCTACGTGATCGACGGCGCGGCCACACTGCTCACGGGCGGCACGCTCGTGGCGCCGACGCGCACGGGCACCAACCTGGCCGGCACGGGCATCGAGGGCGGCGTGCGGCAGGCCGTGGCCAAGGGCGACTTCATGATCGTGCCATCGGGCCTGGCTCATCAGTTCGTGGACATCACTGCACCCATCCAGCTCATGGCCATCTACCTGCCGAACGCCGCGCAGTAGGCCGGCGACTGGCAGGACCCGCGACCTGTGTTATCATCGGGGTCTCTCTCTTCGTGAGTCCTGCCTCCCTTCCGGCACCGTTCTCGCCGGAACCACGCAATCAGCCTCATAGAAGTCACGTGTCGCGCAGGCGACGCGCACATCGTCACCCACCGACGGATCGCGGGTGGCTACGGTGTGGACCGTCGTCCAGGCAATGGGCCGGGACGACCGCGCGATCGCTCAGGAGACACCAATGGCTACAGTGAATGGCATCGTGAAGCGCCTCGTCAGCAACAAGGGCTTCGGTTTCGTGGCGGCAGACGACGGCCGCGAGTACTTCTTCCACCAGGCGTCGTGCGTCGACGGCAACTTCGACTCGATGCATGAAGGTCAGCGCCTGACGTTCGAACCCGGCGAAGGCCCGAAGGGCCCCCGCGCCGAGAACGTGCGCCTGGCGTAAGCCGGGGATCCGGACCCTCGGTCCGGGTCGAGGAATCGCGGCCCGCGGGCATCTGCTCGCGGGCCGTTTTCCTTTGTACGCACCGGCCCGCCTGCCCCGCCCACGCGCCACCGGCTGCGCTACCATCGACGCCGCCATGCGCCGATTCCTGCTGCTCGCCTCGATCCTCGCCTGCGGCTGCGGGTCGCAGCCTGCCCCGTCCACACCTGCGCCCGCAGCCGCACCGGCGGCGGCTCAGCCGCCGCGGTTCCCTCCGGGAACGATCGTGGACCTGTCGCACACCTACGATGCCAGCACGGTCTTCTGGCCGACGGCTGAGACCTACCGGCTCGACAAGGTGGCCGACGGCATGACGCCGGGCGGCTACTACTACGCCGCGAACAACTTCTTCTCGGCCGAACACGGCGGCACGCACATCGACGCGCCCGTGCACTTCGCATTAGGCGCCCAGACCGTCGACCAGGTGCCGCTCGAGCGTCTCATCGGCGACGCCTACGTGATCGACGTCACCGCACGGGCCGCGACGAATCCCGATCATCAGGTCAGCGTGGACGACATCGCCGCCGCCGAACGCGCGCAGGGGCCGATTCCCGATGGCGCCATCGTGCTGCTGCGCACGGGCTTCTCGTCGCGCTGGCCCGACGCCGCGCGCTACCTCGGCACAGCGGAACGCGGCGACGCCGCCGCGGCGAAGCTGCACTTCCCCGGCCTGCATCCCGACGCGGCGCGCTGGCTCGTCGCCAACCGCGCGTTCAAGGCCATCGGCATCGACACGGCCAGCATCGATTACGGCCCCTCCACGCTCTTCGAGTCGCACCGCGTGTTGTACGAGAAGAACATTCCGGCCTTCGAGAACCTGACGGCGCTCGACCGCCTGCCGGTGACCGGCGCTTGGATCGTGGCGCTGCCGATGAAGATCGGCGGCGGCAGCGGCGCGCCGCTGCGCGCGGTGGCGTTCCTGCCCGACACCGCCGCGGCGACGGCCGCCCGCTAGTAGCCGCGCTCGAAGTCCACGCGGTGGAGCAGCGTCTCGCCGCGATGGAAGCGGCGGTAGTTCTCCACGAACACGCCGACGATGTCGGCCGGGAAACTCGGCGCCGACGTGTGGCTCGTGATGTAGGTGTTGGGCGTGGACCAGAACGGCGACGATTCCGGCAGCGGCTCTTCGGGAAATACGTCGAGCACGGCGCCGGCCAGCCGCCCCTCGGTGAGCGCCGACACGAGCACCGCCTCGTCGATCGTCCTGCCGCGCCCCACGTTCACGACCACCGCGCGCGCCGGTAACGCGCCAAACATCTCCGCATCCACGATCGCCGCCGTGTCGTGCGTGTTCGGCAGCACCGCCACGAGGTAGTCGACGTCACGCGCGAACGTGGCCTTCTCGGAGCCGTGGAAGTAGCGGTCCACGTGCCGGCAATCGCGGCTGCTGCGGGTGTAGCCGTGCACGCGCATCCCGAAGTGCTTGCCGGTGGCGGCCAGGTGCGCGCCGATCGAGCCGACCCCCACGAGGCCGAGCGTCTTGCCCTGAAGCGTGCCGGGCAGCGTCGCATCCCAGCGGCCGGCGCGCTGCGACTCGAGCCGCGGCACGATCTTCCGCTCGATCGCCAGCAGGTAGCCGAACACGTATTCGGACATCAGCGGCCCGAACACGCCGCGAATGTTCGTGAGCACGTAGTCGCGCCGCAGCGCCGGATCGAGCATCGGCTCGACGCCCGCCCAGGTGAGCTGCGTCCAGACCAGGCGCGACAGATGCGGCAGGGCCTCTTTCACCCGGGTCGGATCGCCGAGCAGCAGGTCACAGTGGGCGCCGCGGGCGAGACCGTCGGCGACGTCCGACGCGGCCACGATCGCCAGGTCGGGCAGACCGGCCGCCTCGATTCTGGCGCGGTAGTCGTCGGGATGTCTGGTCAGGATGAGCAGGTGATGCAGGGCCATCGGCGCCTTCACTCTAACCCGTCTTTCCCGGCCGGGTCTGGGCTAACATGCGCCACATGCCGAGCCCGCTCCGCACGTCCCGAGTCACCGCCGCGGCCATCCTCCTGGCCGCCACATCGATCACGCTCTCGGCCCGGCAGACACCGCAACCGAGAGCGATCGACGACGCGACGCTGCTCAAGCCGGCGCCGGGCGACTGGGTGAACCCCGGCCGCGACTACGCCGAGACACATCACAGTCCGCTCACGCAGATCGATCAGTCGAACGTGAGCCGGCTGGCGCCGGCCTGGTCGGTGGAAGTCGGCTCGCAGGGCAAGATCGAAACGACGCCCATCGTGGCCAACGGCGTGCTCTACGGCACGTCCACCTACAGCGTCGTCTACGCGGTGGACGCCAGGACCGGCGCGCTCAAGTGGCGCTGGGACCCGGCGCTCGTCAAGGGCGGCATCGCCGATGGGGCCGCGCGTTTCTGCTGCGGGCCGGTGAACCGCGGCGTCGCCATCTACAAGGACAAGGTCTACGTGGGCCTGCTCGACGGCCGCCTCGTGGCGCTCAACGCCGAGACGGGCCACGTCGCGTGGGCCGTGCAGACGACGCCCGTCGGCAAGGACTACAGCATCACCGGCGCCCCGCGCATCGTGAAGGGCAAGGTCGTCATCGGCAACGGCGGCGGCGAGTACGGCGTCCGCGGCTTCCTCACCGCCTACGACGCCGAGACCGGCAAGCAGGCGTGGCGCTGGTGGGTCGTGCCGGGCGATCCGGCCAAGGGCCTCGAAGACCGCTCGATGGAGATGGCGCTCAAGTCGTGGAAGGGCCAGTGGTTCAAATACGGCGGCGGCGGCACGCCGTGGGATGGCATCGCCTACGACCCCGACGCCAACCTGGTCTACGTGGGCACCGGCAACGGTTCACCGTGGGCCCGCGACCATCGCAGCGACGGCACCGGCGACAATCTCTACCTCTCGTCGATCGTCGCGCTCAACGCCGACACCGGCCGCTACGTCTGGCACTACCAGACGACCCCCGGCGACGACTGGGACTACAACGCCGCCCAGCAGATGATTCTGACGGATCTCACCATCAACGGAAAGCCGCGCAAGGTGCTGCTGCAGGCACCGAAGAACGGCTTCTTCTACGTGATCGACCGCCTGAGCGGCGAGTTGCTCTCGGCGCAGCCCTTCACCACGGTCACCTGGGCCACGCACATCGACATGAAGACCGGCCGGCCGGTGGAGACGCCCGAGGCGCGTTACGGCACGAAGGCCGTGCGGCTTTCGCCGTCGGCCGTCGGGGCCCATCACTGGCCGCCGATGGCGATGAACCCTGCGACCGGCCTCGTCTACTTCCCGGGGCAGGACACCAGCATGGTCTACCAGAACGTCGAGAAATTCGACTTCCAGGAAGGCCAGTGGAACACCGGCACCGTGCGCGGAGGCGCCGGCGCGGCCGTGGCCTCGGCGCCCACGCCACCCCCGATGCGCGGCTTCTTCCTCGCCTGGGATCCGGTGGAGAACAAGGAGCGCTGGCGCATCGAATTCCGGCCGAGCGGCGGCGCGTTGTCCACGTCCGGCCAGCTCGTGTTCGTGGGCGACAGCGGCGGCACGTTCTACGCCCTCGACGCCGCCACCGGCAGGACGCTCTGGCAGCACAAGCTCATGACGGGCGTGGCCACGCCCGTGAGCTACGAAATCGACGGCAAACAGTACATCGCCGTGATGTCTGGCGTGGCCGGCGGCAAAGTGTTCGCGTTCACGCTCGACGGGAAGTAGCGAGCGCCATCGACGTCCGAGTCGGGATGTCAGCGGATGCGCGCCCAGGTCAGCGTGCCGGTGGTGCGTCCCGACTCGTTCCGGATCGACAGCTTCAGCGTGTCGCCGCCGTCGGCGAACTCGAAGTAGCGGATGAGATCGGTCGCCGGCCAGTCCGGGTTGGTCGATGCCTCGACATGGTGCGTGACCTTGCGTGTCGCCTCGTCGATCTCGTAGGTCCCGTAGTAGGACAGGAAGCCGGTGTAGGCGGTGGCGCGCTCGGCGTCGGTTGCGGGCGACGACAGCCGGGCGCGGTTCGCGTGAGTGAGCTGCGCGGCCATCTGGCCGGCCGCGTCATACATGATGCGCCCCCCCGTGTAGGGGCTTGCCGTCGTGGCCCCGGTGGCGTCGATGTTCACGAACGAGACCAGCCGCCAGTTACCGACGAAGCGCGGATCGCTCCGGCCGCGGCGCACTGACGCGGCCGCCACCGGGGCGGCGGCGCCTCGCGCGGCATCGATGGCTGCGACCACGTCGGCCAGGGACGCGTTCAACGCCGCCGTGCCTGCCGGCGCGCCGCGCTGATGTCCCATGCGCACGACGACCAGATCGTGCGACGGCGCGACGAAGACGTGCTGCCCGCCGGCCCCCGACATGAAGTACGCGTCACGCGGCAGGTTCCACTGCCCCTCGCCGTTCACCCAGAACTGTCCGCCGTATTCGCGACGCGTCCACGCGGGTGCCGGTGTGCGCACGAAGGTCGTGAACCCCTCGGGCAGCAGACGCTGCCCCTGCCACATGCCGTCCTGCAGATAGAGCATCCCGAGTCGCGCCCAGTTGCGGGCCGTGCCGTAGTCGTAGCCGCTCAGCAGGAAGTTGCCCCACGGATCCGGCTCGAGCACCTGGCGCCGGATGCCGATCCGATCGAACAGCGCCCGCTGGGGATGCGTGAGATAGGCCTCGCCGCGGGCCTCCACCGCCTGCCGGACGAGGAAACCGAGGCTCATCGGATCGGAGTTGCGATAGCGGCCGACCACGCCGGGTGCGAACTCGACCGGGGACGAGGTCGCATACGCGAAGGCGTCGACCGCGCCGGCGTAGATGAAGAAGTGGTCGTGATACTGCGTGGTGGGATCGAGGTGCCGGTCGTCCTGCCCCGTAAAGCTCAGGCCGCTCGACATCTGCATCAGGTCACGCACGCGGATCGCGCCGCGCGGATCGCCGGGCCGCCGCCACGCCGGCACCGGCGCCGGGTCGTCGAGCCTGAAGGTGCCGCGCTGGAGTTCGAGCCCGACGAGCGTCGCGGTGAGGCTCTTGCCCATCGACCAGCTCTCGAGCTGCGTGTCGCGGGTGATGCCGGGCATGTAGCGCTCACCGACGATCTGGCCCTGGTAGACCACGACCACCGCCGCGGTGAGCCCCTCCGGATCCGCGAACGCGCGCTCGACCGCCGCCTCGACGCGTGCCTTGTCGAGGCGTGCGGGCCACGCCGTCGTCGCCGGCGCGTCGCCCATCGGCCACGGCTGGCGGGCCGCATCGGGCAGCGTGGTCGTCACGGCCACCGGCGTGAAGAACACGCGGTCCTGCCCTTCGGGGTGAATCACACAGCCCTGGTCGCCGTAGAAGGCAGCGGTGCGGGTCGTGCCGCGCAGCGTCGCCGTCACCTGCCGGCGCCCGCGGTCGACGTCGACCCTGACCGGTTGCGTGCGGTCGCGTTCGGCCATCAGGAAGTAGGCGCTGTTGCGGCGCGCCTCCTCGACGTCGCGACCGCTCACGAACACTGCAGAACAGAGAATCTTCGCGTAGCTGGCGGCGCCGAGACTGGCCGGCGACTGATACGGCACGTCGGGATGGTGGGGCCGCGTGGGTGAGGCCGGCTGCGCGGTGACGCCGGCCACGAGGCCGGCGACGACGAGCGGCAGGAGCGAGAGGGCACGGCGAGGACTGGTGGCTCGCGACATGCCGCGCATCCTACACCGCCCCGAGGGGCCAGGATCGTGTGATGCCGCGCCGCGGATGTGCGATCATCGCGCCCGTGCCGGCGCCGCTGCTCGAACTGACCAACGCCACGGTGATGAAGGACGGCCGCCCCGTCCTCGATCGCCTCACCCTGGCCATCCCGCAGGGCGGCCACACCGCCATTCTCGGGCCGAACGGCGCCGGCAAGTCGATGCTCGTGGCGCTGCTCACGCACCACGAGCGCGCCGTGCCGCTCGACGACGGCACGCCGCCCGTGCGCGTGCTCGGCCACGACCGCTGGGACGTGTCCACGCTGCGCAGCCGGCTCGGCATCGTCTCGGCGTCGCTGCACCAGAAGTTCGTCGCCGGCAACAGTGAAGGCTGGATCACCGGCGAAGCCGCCGTGCTCTCGGCCTTTCTCACGTCGCACGGCGTGTTGCGCTACGGCGTCGTGACGGACGCGATGCGCGCGGCCACGGCCGAGGCGCTGGCGCTCGTCGGCGCCGGGCACCTGGCGGCGCGGTACCTGCACGAGATGTCAGGTGGCGAAGCGCGGCGGGTCATGCTGGCGCGCGTGATGGTGACGCGTCCCGAGGTGCTCGTGCTCGACGAGCCGACGTCGGGCCTCGATCTGGCGGCGCGCCACGACTTCATGGAGCGCGTGCGTCAGGTCGCGCGCACGGGCACGACGCTCGTGCTCGTCACGCACCACACGGAAGAAATCGTGCCGGAGATTGGCCGGGTGCTGCTGCTGAAGGACGGCCGGGTGGCGGGTGATGGGCCAACCGCCCGGATGCTCACCGCGGAGCACCTGGGCCGGTTGTTCGATGTGCCGGTGGTGGTGGACCGCGTCGGCGACTACGTCTACGCGCGCCCCGCCTAGACCGCCGTACGCACGAAAGGCCAGGTCTCTCGACCCGGCCTCTCGTGGTGATGCGACGCTGCATTCCAGCCCCGGGACCCGAGCCCCGGGACCCGGACTGATGGCGCGTTACTTGACCGTGACCTTCAGGTAGGCGTTCGTCCAGCAGCAGACTTCGCCGTTGCCGCCTTCGCCCGAGTAGTCGGTCGCCAGCAGCTGCAGGGCGTAATCGCCGGGCGCGCTGAACTTCGCCGTGGTCGTGCCGGTGCCGCTGAACGGCTTGTTGATCTCGCCGCCCTTCGTCACCTGGAGCCTGGGCTCGGCGGCCTCGAAGGTGACGCCGCCCGGCCCGCGATACTTGGTCCACCGCAGGTTGACCGGCGAACGGTTCCCCCCCACCGGCGCCATCGTGGCGCTGGCGAACTTGCCGTCGTCGTCAACCGAGGCCGAGAGCGTGAGCGGCGTGCCCACCGTGGCCGTGACCGTCGGCGCCTTGCCGAGCAGCGCGACCGGCCCCTGGATCGCCACGCCGTTGGCGGCGAGCTTCACGATGGGCGGCGTGTTGCCCACGGCCACTTCGGAGAACGGATTGACGTTGTAGTCGCGGTGCAGCCGCAGCGGAATCTGCGTGGTCTGGCCGTTCACGGTGATCGTCCAGGTGAGCTTCTGGTCGGCCGTGAAGGTCTTCGGCACCGGCACCACGAAGACGCCGGTGCGGCGGTGCGGCATGAAATGCGTGGGCTGGCCCATGTCGGGGCCACCCGGCTCGATGCGGTTATTGGGGCCGATCGGCACGTCCATCGCCTGCTTCAGGTTGCGGTTGAAGTAGCCGACGAGGAAGTTGTGGGTGCCGTCTGCGCTGTCGAACCAGCCCTCGAAGGCGCCCGTGATGCTCGTGCCGAACTGCTTGGGTGGCTCGTAGGGGATCGTGGGCGCCTGCTGTGCAGACACCCACGCCCCGCCGGCCAGAAGGAGGACGCCGCAGAGGAACTGCGACGCGTGACGAACGACGGTCATGCGCGGAAGCTCCCCTACTGACGGTCGCGTTCGGACGTCGCGGCCTTGGCCTTGCGTTCGGCCAGGATCGCCTTGTACTCGTCGTCGGTGTAGTAGACGACGTTCATCCACGCGTGGGCCATTTCATCGACCGTGCGGTCGCCGTAGCCCACCCACTGTTCCGGATCCGGATTGTCCTTGTTGGCGGTGGTGTTGTCGTACCACGCGCTCACCTGGATGATCGTGCCCTTCGGATAGATGGGCGCCGCGTCGTCCTGGTAGATGTAGTTGGTCATCCAGTTGAAGTTGAAGTTGCCGACGTAGCTCACGATCTCGCGGCCGCCGTCGGGCTTGATGGCCTCCACCTTCATCGCCTTGCCACGCAGGTGGAAGTGCGGCTGGAAGTTGGTGATCATCGTGTTTTCCTTGAGCACCGTGAAGCCCTCGGTGTAAGCGACCGAGTTGGGCGGGATGTCGAGAAACTCGCGCTCACGCAGGCCGGTGAAGCCGATGAGGTAGCTGCGCTTCTTCGGTTCCTGGCCCTTCGGGTAGAACCACAGGCCGATCTCCGAGCCGCCGCTGACCTCCTCGCCCACGGCGTGCAGGTGCTGGTCCCACGAGATCTGCTGGCCGGGCACGATGAGCTTGCCCGTGCCCTCGGCGAAGCGGTCGTAGCCCTTGCCGATCGCCCATTCCATCAGCTGCGGACGGCGGTTGACCAGGTCCTCGCGGGCCGTCGACGGGTTGAGGCCGTAGGTGGCGGTGCCGGTGTTGACGGCTTCGGTGTCGCCGTTGAGCAGCAGGTAGGCGATCGAGTGGTGCAGGATCTTGCGCGCCTTCAGGTTGGTGGGACGAATCTCCACCATCTTGATCCAGCGCGGCTCGGTGATCGGGATGTCCGACATCGGGCGGTACCAGACGTCCTGGCCCACGGCCGGCATCTTGTACTCCGACGACTTGATGACGACGTCCGGCGGACCGAAGCCGTCCATCACGCCCTGCCACTCGTTGTTGGTGACGAGCGGCTTGGCCGGCGGCAGGTCCTTCGGATCACCCTGCGGCGCACCGGCATCCACCCACTTCACGATGGTGTCGATCTGCGCGTCGCTGAGCGACATGTCGTTCTTGAACTTCTGCACGCCGACCGACTGGTCGATGTGCCAGGGCGGCATCTGCTTGCGGGCGACGCGGTCCTTGATCGACCGGGCCCAGGGCCGCGCCTGCTGATAGGTGACGAGCGACATCGGCGCGATCGAGTCGGGCTGATGGCACGACTGGCACTTGGATTGGAAGATCGGCGCGATGTCTTTCGAGAACGTCGGCGCGGGGGCCGTGCCCTGCGCCATGGCGGGCGTCGTGCCGAGGGCCACCAGCCCCAACGCGCCCGTCAGCATCCACGGATTCCATCGACCCATGTTCCGCCTCCTCCTCGCTCGTACAGTCAGGTGCCGGCTCGGACGACCCCAGCCGGGCCGGAGCATTCTAGATCCGAATCCTGCCAGTGTAACGCGGTGTCAAGCGCTTCCACGGCAGAGCTTGGAATGTCCCGCGACGT
>JAEUQR010000087.1 GCA_016789705.1 Acidobacteriota bacterium | reverse complement strand
TCCACCCAGGTGCCGGCGAGGGCCAGGCCGCCCCAGCGGAGCACGTCACGGCGCGACGGCACGAGATCGGTGAGTCTCTGCATCATCGGCCCCTGCTCAGCGGTTGACGAGGAACTCCGGGCTGTTGACGAGCGCCCAGAGCATGTCTTCGGTGCCGCGGCTGCGATTGCCGGCGAGCGTGCGGCGGGCGACGGCGCGTTCGGCCGGGGACGGCGTGCGCGCGCTCGTGCTCATGTAGAGCTCGTCGATGATCTCGTCGTCGGTGCGCGTCGAGTTGACGAGCGCCGCCACCGTGCCCTGGGCGGACGCGAGCACGCGGTCGTTCACCACCGTGGACTTCATTAGCAGCAGCGCCTGCAGCGTGGACGGCCGGTTGCCGCTCTGCGGCGGCGTGCGGCGGTTGCTCTGGAAGAAGCTCTGCAGCATCGCGTCCACGGCCATGGATTCGCCGGCGCGGCCGATGTCGCCGGGGGTGGCGAGCTGCTTCACACGTGTCATCGTCTCGCCGCCGAGCGTGAACTTGAGCGGCACGCCGGTGACGACCGCGAGTGAGTCCAGCACTTCCGGCCCGGTGAGCACGCGCGCGTAGTGGCGCGGATAGAGCGGCAGGTAGTCGTCCTTCCAGGTGCCGGGGAACGACGAGGAGAGCTGATACGCGCTCGACTGCAGAATCGTGCGGATCGTGTGCTTCAGACGGAAGCCGCTCTTGGTGAAATCTGTCGCCATCGCCTCGAGCAGTTCGACGTTCGAGGGCTGCGCGTCTTTGCCCGAGAGGCGCAGCATGTCGAAGGCATCGTGCGGCTCGACGAAGCCCACGCTCATCAGGCGGCCCCACAGCAGGTTCACCGTGGCGCGCGCGAACTGCGGGTGCGCGGTAATCATGCGGGCGAGCGCCGCCCGCGGCGCCTCACCCGCGCGCGGCTTCTCGCCGGTGAGGATGAAGGCCGGTTCGTGCGATCCCTTCGGCCGCGGGAACTGGCTTTCGGCCAGCGTCAGGAACGGCGCGTCGTCGCCGCCGTCGTAGCCGGCGCCGAGGTCGTCCACGTGCAGATCGCGATCGACGTTCCGCGACTTGTCGTTCCAGTTGCCGATGAGGCGCGTGGTGCCGAAGAAGGCCGACATGGCGAAGAACTCGTCGCGCTTCCGTTCGGCCAGGTACTTGTTGACGTCTTCGAGGTGGTACTCGCCGTCGTGGCACGAGATGCACGACGTGTTGAGTCCCAGGAACACGCGGCTGACGTCGATCGTGAGCGCGTCGATGTGATCGAGGCGGTTCGAGATGCGGTAGTCGTCCACGCTCTCGACGAAGCGGCTCTTCAGCTGGTTGCTGCGGCCGATGACGGCAAGCGACGGAATGGTGGCGTGCACCTTCGACGCCGGCGTGAGGACGTCGTGCACGAAGCGGTCGTAGGGCCGATCGACCTTCAGCAGTTCCTTGAACCAGTAGTGGAAGGCGTTGGCGCCCGGCCCGGCTTCGCCCGACATGCGCAGCAGATCGCCCCAGTGCCACGCCCACTGCTCGGCGAATTCATCGGAGGCGAGCAGGCGGTCGATGAGGCGATCGCGTTTGTCGGTCGCGCGATCGGCCACGAAGGCGCGGACGTCCGCGGAGGAGGGCGGCAGGCCCGTGACGTCGAGGTAGACGCGGCGTATGAACTCGTCGTCGCTCGCGAGCGGCGCGTGCGGCACGCCGGCCTTGGCGAGGCGGTCGAAGATGAGCGTGTCGATGAAGTTGCGCCGCAGCACGGGCCGGGCCGCCGCCGTGGGATCCACCGGCCGGGCCACCGCCGCCGTGAGCCGCGCCGTGTCGCGGGCCTTGTCGTCGCCGCGGAGGCCTTCATGCGCGGCTTCGACGCGGTCGTGCGTCGTAGGGGCCGGTGGCGGCGTGGGCTGCGTCTGCGTCCAGACGGTGGCCGAGTAGAGCGACGTGGCGGCGACGAGGAGCGCCGAGGGGCGGCGCAGCCAGGACAGCACGAACATCTGAGCCTCCGGGGACCTCCGGCCCGCGCCGGAATGGCGGACAGTCTAGCAGTCCGGACGCCTTGCCGGACGGCTATTCCTGCGGCCTGCCGCAGGTGCCGCCGGCTCCGCCGGACGGCGGGACGCGGTCCGGTCGTCGGCTCCGCTTCGCGCGTCGGTCACTCGCACCTCCCGGCGAGTTGTCCGATGACCAAGCGTTTCTGGGGACCCCTATCCCCTGCAGAGGAGTCGCCCGCACTCCCGGTGCGAGTGTCGGATCCGTTCGCGCCGCGCTCAGAGTCGCCGCCGCCCGAACCGCGTCCCGCCGCCCGGGGGGGATGGGCGAAAGCGAGGCGGGCGCTGTGCGTGCTGGGCTTGTTCAGGCCGCCGAGGACGGGGAGAATTCACAAAGTCGCGAGCGGTAGTAGTCACGGTAGGTCCGCCGCAGCAGTCTACTTGGAGGGGCCAGCGGACAACCGCAGGTGTCACGGATACAAGCGTTAGGAGAATCTGTGAGGAAGGATAAGGATTACCGCGACACGCGATTCGGCGCCGATGTTCTGCGCGAAGCTCTCACGGTCGCACGAGAGAGAGCGGCGAAGTCAAGAGAAGACCTAAACAGGACCCTATTCAGCGTCGATCATGATGATGCCCGGTGGACCTACGACACGGTCGATGAATTTCTCGCCGACTTTCGTAAGTATCGTGGGTATGCGCATTTCTGGGTGTATGGCGACAGCTTCGACCTCGATGTCACGTATACCCCTCGGGTGACCAGAGTGGGCATGAAGGCGCCTGCTCGCATTGATATCGAGGCCGTCTTCGAAGTCTTCGAGAAGCACGTCGCACAGTCGAAGCTACCGCCATCGCCAGTGCCCACAAGCCGGCCGCCCGTGGTCTTTATCGGCCACGGTCGAAGCCAAGCGTGGCGAGATCTGAAGGATCATCTGCATGACAAGCATGGGATCGTAGTAGAGGCGTACGAGACCGGCGCTCGAGCAGGACACACGATTCGCGATGTTCTGGAAGACATGGCGGCCAAGAGTACCTTTGCCGTGCTGGTGATGACAGGCGAGGATGAGCAGGCAGATGGTGCTTTCCGCGCCCGGCAGAACGTCATCCACGAGGCAGGTCTGTTCCAAGGCCGTCTCGGCTTTGCGCGCGCGATTCTCCTTCTTGAGGACGGCGTAGAAGAGTTCTCAAATGTTCAAGGCGTGCAGTACATCCGCTTCTCGAAGGGGAACATCAAGGAGACGTTTGGCGAAGTGCTCGCGACGCTCCGGCGAGAGTTCTCGCGGTGATGCGCACTCATGGCCCAAGACCAGAGCGAGGGGCACGATGCCAAGTGGATGCGTGCCTGGGGGCTTTCGCCAAACTCCGGACTGAGGACTGACGCACAAGAGCCGAGCAATGCGAGGCGCATGGATGCCGCCGTCACTGCACGCGCGCCAGTCCCACGATGTCGTTCCTTAGCCGCTGGGTTTCGCGGCCGGTGTCGTCGAGCGTCACGATCTGAAACGTGCCGGTCAGGGGTCCCGATGGCCCCGCTGTCACGGCAGAAAAATCCGTCAGACGATACGGTGCCGTTCCCTGCGGGGCCGGGATCCACGCCGGGAAGAGCGCGCCGGCCAGCGTGACGGACGTGCCGCTCACCGTGCCGGCGAAGGTGCCGGTAACAAGCGTGCCCGAGCCCTCGACCGTGGTTTCGGTCCACGCGCCGGTCATCGTCGCGCCGTCTTGCGTTATGACCAACGTCAGGCCATATCGCCGCTCGGTCTTCCCGCGGCTCGTGCAGCAGACAGGGCACACCGTGCTCACGCACGCCACCTCGACGTACTGCCCGCGCCATGTGCCCGTGAGGTTGAAGGCTGGGGGAGCGCTGGGCGCTCTCGGCGGCGTCGGGGACGTCGGGGCCTCCGTGCAGCCGGCCCAGAGCGCAAGCGTCACGACGAGCGGCAGCAGCCTCGTAGCCAATCGACTGATCACGCGGATGGCGGTGGCAAAGCGTGTGCCAACGATGTGCTGCCGAGTTGTGCGGCGCGCGGCCAACGACGCGCGCTGCACACGTCCCTGGCCGCGGTTGGTGAGCCACACCCACTGTGGTCAGCCGGCCACACCAGCTGGGCGGGCCGGCACCGTCCGGGCGGCGGCGACTCTGAGCGCGTCGCGAACGGATCCGACACTCGCACCGGGAGTGCGGGCTTCACCAGAGGAGGGGATGGGGGCCCCCTAAGGGTTCGTACAGGCGCAAGTCGCCGAGAGGTGCGAGTGACCGACGCGCGAAGCGGAGCCGACGAACGGACGGTGCCGGCCCGCCCAGCGGTCGGGCTCAGCGGTCCATCCAGTGATCGCGTCTGTGTCTAGCGCTGCTTCGCCAGCCACGCCGTGAGCGGAGCGCTCTGCCGCGCGTCGATGGCGGCGCACGTCTCGATGCGCTCGATGGCCTGGCGCAGGCTGCGCGCGGCGGCGGGCGCCGGGTGCGATTCGAAGAACGCCTTCACCTCGTTCGCGCGCGCGGTCGAGCAGAAGCTGCCGAGGCCCCCCACGATGTAGGGCACGCCCTGGAACACGCCCACCTTCTTCGTGATCGCCTCCCACTGCTGCTGCACGAACGTCCACGCGGCGTCGCCCTCGGCACCGCCGAAGAGCTGCGCGAGCACCGTGGGCACGTCCTGCGAGCGGACGTCGTCCGTCAGCGTCGAGGCCAGCGTGCGCTGCACAAGGGCCGGATCGCGGAAAGCCGGCAGTGCGCCGAAGAGCCGGTAGTAGACGTCGGGCGTGGCCGTGGACGCCTGCATCTTCGCCACCACGCGGTCGTAGAGCGCGGCATCACCCGCACCTGCCGCGATGTTGAGCGCGGCGCCAATCAGCGACGGGGGCACGCTGTCCATGCGGTCGAGGTACGCCAGCGTGAGCGCCGTGGCCTTCGCGCGCACGCGCTCATCGCCGGCGCTGCCGAGCAGCGCCATCAGCACGCCGCG
>JAEUQR010000075.1 GCA_016789705.1 Acidobacteriota bacterium | reverse complement strand
ATCCACTCGACGTCGAGCTCGTCGCGGTAGTCGAATGCCATCGGATGTCCGGTGCGTTCGAGCTCGTCGGGGATCACGCGGTTGAAGATGCGGCGGATCGGCACCTCGCGGCCTTCGTGACGGCGCCAGAGCGTGCGGCCGCGCACGATGACATCGCGCGGATCCACCGTGGTGATGCCCCAGAGCTTTTCTGTGAGCAGGAAATCCGGCCGCGTCTTCTGCTGTTCAGGCGCGATTTCCATGAGCACGACCTCGGCCGGGTCGTGCGCGCCCACGAGCACGTCGCGCATGAGCGCGAGATAGCCGGCGTCGTCGAGGCCGCCGAGCGGTGCCACGCACTCGGGCCCCAGCCCGTGCACCTCGCGGTGCACCATGGCGAGCGTGTGCTGGAAGGCGTAGAGCGACGGGAACGCCTGCAGTTCCACGAGGCGCGGCGTGATGCGGCCATCGGCCTCCCGCACCATGCCGAAATCCACCTGAACGCAGGTGGGCCGCGCCTCCTGATTGGGACCGAGGTAACGCGCCGGAATGAGGGCCTCGGCGGCGGCCCGTGCCTCGGTGTTCGCGAGGAACGACGTGACCAGCGAGGCGCCGGTGGCGGCCATCTCCGCGAGCAGCCCGGCCGGGAAGAAACACGGTGTCTCTGACACCGTGAAGCCCAGCGGCCCGCCGACGCGCTCGGTCAGCCGCGCGAGCAGCGCCTCGTGGCGCGACGGCGTCCACTCGCGGTTGAAACGCGCGCGCAGCGCGGGAATCATGGCGGGGCTGGAATCAGGCCGAGACCAGGAAGGCGCCGCGCTGCATGAGCGGCGTGTCGTCCACCCAGATGTCGAACTCGGTGCCGACGACGTCGATGTGCGTGGACGAGTGCCACTGCGCGCCCGTGTGCACACCGTAGGGATTGCCGAACGCGATGTGGATGCCGGGGAACTTCTCGTCCTGCAGGATGTTGCCGATGAGCCGCGTCAGCTCGATGTTGGTGCCGATGGCGAACTCGCCCACCAGGTCCGAGTTCTCGTCGGTGTGCGTGTACTTCCAGAACGCGTCTTCGAGCTCCTTGTTGGCGCTCGAGGCGGCGACCAGCCGGTTCTTCACGATCTCGAGCGTGAGCGGCGCGTCGGTGAGCATGCCGAAGCGCGCGCACAGGAAGTCGCCGACCACGCCGTCGACCACGACCGTGCCGTTGACCTCGCCGGGCGTCGTGAAGATCTCGCCGCCGGGCAGGTTGCCCCACTTGTCGGGGCTGATGAGGCCGCTCGTCTTCAGCCACTTGTAGTCGGGGTTGAGGGTGGCCACGAAGTTGCTGCCGGCCGGCGTCGTGGCCCGCACCTCGCGCGCCACCCGCACCATCTCGATCACCTTCTGGCTGAGGCGATCGACCTTGAGGTAGTCGGCCCGCATCCCCTCGCGCATGATCTGCGGCGTGATGTTGACCATGTGCGCGTGGCGCATGCGGCGGCGGTTCACGATGTTCGTGAGCTGCATGCGCGAGGCCAGCTCGTGCTGCTGCACCTGCACCGCGAAGATGGAGACCTGGCTCAGCTCCATGTCGGCGGCGATCGACGCCGGCAGGTCCGTGAGCGGGCGCGGCGCCTCCTCCTCGAGGACGAAGGCGCGGTGCGGCGCGCCGACAGCGGCAATCTCGGCCACGAGGCTGGCGGCGATCTCTTCGCAGGCGCGGTCGGTCACCACGGTGACACGCTCGTGGGGCTGTACGTTGAGGCACACCCGGATGGCATTGCGGGCGCCGGGAGTGAGTTCCGGATCGAACGTCGTCGTCACCTCCGCATTATCCCCCAGAGGCGGGGCGGTGCCGTCCACCCCCCCCGCTGGTCCCCGCGCCGCCGCCCGGAGCGCATCCCGAGGATGTGCCGTCGGCACAGTCCTTGCGCCGGCATGTCCTCAACCCCGGTCCGGCGGCGGCCCTTGTGCGGGTCCGCGTGCATCGCGTCACCCAGGGGCCGGCATCGTTCGAGTTGGGTTCGCGGTCGCGCTTGGCTGTGCCGTCGTCTGTTACGCTGTGGCGGCGACTGTCGCCGCCGCGCTCTGGCGGCTCAGTGGCGCGGCTGGTGCCGGAACGTCATGACCGGTGCGGCCCGGATCGCCCCCAGTCGAGGCGCGGCGTCCGTCATCGGGTCCAGGAAGCGCTCGCGACGATCGCATCGGCGGCTTTCCGCGCGGCGCCGCTGACGATGGGCGCCGGCGTCGCACGACTCTCTGCCAGCGCCTCGGGTGTAAGCCATCGCGCAGCCCCTTCGAGAATGGACTCTCGGGTGTTTCCGATCAGCTTGTGCACCCCCGCATCCACCAGATACTCCCACTCCGTTTCGAAGCGCAGGATGAGTGTCGGCGTCGTCAGTACGGCCGACTCCTCCTGCAGTCCGCCCGAATCCGTGAGCAGCGCCCGCGCATCGCCGACGAGCTTGAGGGTGTCGAGGTAACCGAGCGGCTCGGTCGCCGTCACGGCGGGCGGCATCGCGAGTCCTTGCTGGCGCATGGCTGCGAGGGTGCGGGGATGAACGGGGAACACGACCGTGTGCTGTCTCGCCAGCCGTTCAAGGGCCTCCAGAATGCCCGGCAGGATCTCCGGTGCCGTGTTGCGCGCGCGATGAACGGTGACGGCCAGGTAATCGCCGGCCGTCAGGCCGAGGCGTTCGAGCACGGACGAGGCACGCGCTCGTGCGCGCGCGTTCAGCACCGCGTCGATGGCCGTGGACCCGATGACGTGGATGCGGTCATCGGGCAATCCTTCGCGCCGCAGATTCCTGAGAGCGACGGCATCGGCTGCGAGCAGCAGCACCGCGATGTGGTCCACGATGATGCGGTTCAGCTCTTCCGGCATGAAGCGATCGAACGACCGGCCACCGGCTTCAAGGTGCACGACGGGAATCCCGAGTTTCGCGGCGCAGAGGGCTCCGGCGAGCGTCGAGTTGGTGTCGCCTTGCACCAGCACGGCGTCGGGCCTCACGTCGAGAATGACCGGCTCCAGCCTCGCCAGGATCCGGGCGGACTGCTCGCCATGTGAGGCGGACCCCGCGGCGAGGGCATGGTCGGGCGCTCGCAGGCCGAGCTCCTCGAAGAACACCGCGTCCATCGCATACGAGTAATGCTGGCCGGTGTGGACGATGGTGTGGTCCACGCGCTCGTCGAGCAGCGGCAGGACTGGCGACAGTTTGACGATCTCCGGACGCGTGCCGAGCACGGTGACTATCTTCGTCACGATGTCATCCGTCCTTGGGGCGGAGCTCGAACTGCACGCCGTAGTAACGCTTGAGGAAGTCGACGAGGGCCTCGCCGATGGCGTCCCCGCTCACTGCGGCCGTCATGGTCGTGAAGTCCAGTATCGCGCCCGGGTGGGCGTTCGTTGCCGCCCAGACCTGCCGGTTGACGACCAGGACCACGCGCTCGCTGGACCGCGGCTCTCCGGGCACGGCCTCGGGGTCCGATCCAACGACGATGACGCGCCACGTGCCCCTGGCGGTCGACACGCGCCAACCGCCGCTCTCTTCGAACGCCTCGACGCCGCGAACCCGACGCAGTTCCACGTCGGCGAAGTGCTGCAGCATCTCGTGAATCGCGCCATCGACGCGGGCAGGCGTCATCGTCCTGCGCAGGCGCCGCATGTCGGCCACCACCCTGCCCGGTGAGCCTTCGACCACCGAATCCTCCGGGATGGCGCCGGTCACGACCGAGCGCGAGTTCACGAAGCTGCGGGCGCCCACGGTGGCGCCAGGCTGCAGAAACACGCCGGCCGCGCACCACACGTAGTCGCCGAGCGTTACCGGGCCGAAGCGAACCCAGTACCCTTCGGTATACGGCAGCCACGACCCATGCGTGTACACCATGGCGCGGGCGCCGATGGCGGTGTGATGGCCCAGGCGGACGTCTTCGTCGCAGTTGATCAGCGACTGGGGACCGACATAGCTGTGGTTGCCTACGACGAAGGAGGCGGAGCCGTAGACGAGGGTCAGGCTGCTCACCTGCGCATAGTTGCCGATCAGCACGTCACCATCGCAGCGAATGACCGAAAGCGCACGAATCGACGCCTGGTCTCCCAGGACGATGCGCCGTCCTTGCAGGGTGGCGAACCAGCCGATCGAGGCGTGCCGGCCAACCTGGGCACCGCACACACGCCGAAGGACGAACGGCTTGAGGCACGGCGGCAGCACGAAGAGCAGCACGAAGCCGATCGTGTGTCTCATCCGTCGTGCGCCCTTCATCCGTGGCCCCTCCGCCCACTTCCGTCGACCGGGATGGCCAGGCCCGTGCTCGCCGCTTCGAGCGCCGTGACTCGTGATGCCCAATGACGGGCGACGTCCGCCGGACGGGCGAACCAGACGTCGCCACGAGCCGCGAGCCGGTCGAGCAGCCCGCGGTAGGCCTGGGCCCACCCGGGAAAGAGGACGGGGTCGTACACGTACTCGTGCACATCCGTCATCACGCATCCGCCATGCTGCGCCACTCGATCGACCAGGGTGTCGAGGTGGAAGTCGATCGGCCCCGGGTTGTAGCGCGCCAGACCGAACAGCTGGTTGTCCATCCACGCCGTCGGGATCTGCAGCGTTGCCACACGACGGCGTTCCGACGGGTCGAAAGGATAGAACGGCCACGTGAAGCCGCGGCGCCAGCCCAGGTAGCGGTCGTGCGTGAGCGAACAATCGTAGAGGAGGCCCGCTCGTTCGTGGAACCGGAGCGTCTCGATCGGATCGTCCGGGTTGAGTCGCCAGTAGTGGTGACGGGTGCCCACCACTTCGGCGCCACACGCCTCCTCGAGCGTTGCCTTCTCGCGCGCGATGGTGTCTGGCGCCTCGCACGCGCGGTAGCTGGCGTGCAGCCCGATCTCGACGCCTTGATCGCGCAGCGCGCGAAACAGTTCGCGAAACCTCGGCGAGCGCACATCGTAAAACGGGTCTGGCGTTCCCAGCGTGCGCTCGACGAGCGACCCCTGCCGCGCCACGAAGTAGAACGCCGAGCGCATGCCGACGCCCGCCTCGAGGTCGATCCACGACTGGAACTGCCAGTGGTGGCGTCGCCCCCTCACCAGGTCCCACGCGGGCGTCAGTGCCGCCCGACCCCGCCGAGCCAGCAGCCACAGCGGTCCGATGACCGGCACGACCTCAGGGTAATCGACGTCGTGCCCGGTGCAGGCGGCCAGCCGCTTGCCGGCCGGCCACCGCCGCTGCGGTGCGGGACAACCTGCCTCGGCCAGCCAGCGCTCGATCGCGCATCCGATGGCCGACGCCACCGCCTCACGCAGTACGCCGCGGCGAGCGCTCGGCGACGCTTCCAGGTCCACGAAGCCGTGGGCGCTGTGAGGCCAGTCCTTTTCGTCGAGCCCAGCCGCGATCCAGAACACATCGAACACGACATCGCGATCGCACACGATGCGGCCATCGAGCCGAGTCACCGGGTGCAGCTGGTCTTCGTCTCCTTCGAAATTCAGCCATGTCAGTTCGCCCGCGTGGCCGCAACTGGCCAGGCGGCGCGTGCGCGCCTGCGCCCACGCGGCGGGATTCACGCGCACCACGATCGTCGCCCGACACGCCGCCGGGTCGCGCACGTAGGCGATGTCACAGGACGCTTCAGGCGGAACCTGCTGCCATGCATGGCCGATGCCTGAGAGCAGCGTGCGCCAAGTCCATGCGATCTCCGCGCCATGAGAGGCGGCCAGTTCGGAATCGATGGCGATACGAACGACGCCCATGGTTAGGCCCGCACCCTCTTGAACCGCGCCGTATGCTGATCGTGAGTCGCGATCTCGATGCCGATGGGGACCTTGAATGGCGCAAGGCGCGTCGCACAGAACGCTCGCACCCGTCGCTTGAGGCCGCTCAGGTCCTCTGGCTTCGCCAGTGTCAGCCGCGCGACGACGATCTGTCCGGTAATCGGATTGGGGGCGCCATGCACGGTGGCGTCTTCCACGCCGTCGATCTGCAGGAGCACGCTCTCGACCTCGGCCGGATACACTTTCTGGCCGCCGACGTTGATGAGCTCGCTTCGCCGCCCGAGGATCCGCATCCACTCGCCGTCCACCTCGACTTGGTCCTCCGTGTTCATCCACCCATCGGCATCGAACGGGCTCGGCGCGTTGAGGTAGCCGAGCATCGCCGAGCGGGCGCGGACCCACAGCGTGCCATCCACTACCTTCGTCTCGTAGCCCTCTCCACCGACCTTGACCCAGAGGGAGTCTGAACTGCGCGACTTCGACCGAAGAATCCCGAGCTCGGACAAGCCATACGTCTGCTGTAGCTTCACGTGCGGCCACGCCTCGTGCACGCGTGCCAGCGTGCTGGCGGGCATGGGTTCCGTTCCGTACGTGACGAGTTCCAGAGACGAGGCGTCGTAGCGCCGGTGCGCGCCCGACATCAGCAGCAGGTTCAAGAAGGTCGGCGATGTCGGCAGAATCTGCACGTGGTGCTGCGCGATCGCCCGGCACACCGAGTCGGCATCGCGGCCCGCCACGGTCACGACGGTGCCGCCATTCGCGAAGGTGTAGAGCAACGTGTTGATGCCACCGATGTGGTCCAGCAGCAGAAACGTCAAGGTGCACTTCTGTTGACGCCGAACCTGGAACTTGTCGAGGAGGCGGGTGAGATCGTGAAGCGCCGCTTTGCTCGCGCCCGTCGAGCCGGACGAGAACAGTACCAGTCCCGGCTCGCCTCGTTCGATGAGCTGGCGCATGAGCGGGTTGGTTGGCGCGGTGCGGCGCCGCGTTATCTGTCGTCGATCCGCGTCGTCGATGGTGGTGGTCACCTGTACTTCGGCGATGTCGAGGAACTCTTCGCGATGCGCGGCGACGCTGGGCGTGAGCGGCACCAGGATGGCCCGGCGCCTGGCGAGCGCCAGAAAGAGCGCGCACGAGGCGGGCGAGTAGTCTCCTTCCAACGTCGCTACGTCGCCGCTCCCGACCCCCGCGGCCGCCAGTTCCTGGTCGCATGTGTCGACCAGGCGCGTCAGGTCGCGATAGGTCACCGTCCGATCGCGCCACACGACCGCGGCCCGATCCTCGAACTCGCGCATGCGCTCCAGGAGCCACGCCGCGCTCACGACACGCCTCCGAGGTAGATCACCTGCCCCGTGATGTAGTCGCTTTCCGGGCGCACGAAGAAATCGATCGCGTTCGACACGTCCTCGTAGCGCCCCAGGCGCTTGATGGCCAGGCGCCGTGTGATCGCCTCGATCTTCTCCGCCGGCACGCCGTGGATGAGGTCCGTCGCGATGGGCGAGGGCCCGACCGCATTGCAGGTGATTCCGAAAGCGCCGAGCTCATGGGCCAGCACCTTCGTCAGCGTTTCGACCGCGCTCTTCGACGCCGCGTAGATCGCCTCGCCGTCGAGATGCAGCGGCACCGCCACGGTGGTCAGGTTCACGATTCGGCCATAGCGGCGGCGCTGCATCAGCTTCGCGCCTTCGCGCGCCACCAGGAAGGTCCCGGTGACGTTGGTCGCGAGCACGCGCTCGGCGGTTGCGACCGGCGTGAGGAGAGAGTGGTTCATCGAGGCGACGCCGGCGTTGTTCACGATGACGTCGAGTCTGCCGTACGCACGTTGGATGTGCCCCACCAGAGCCTTGACATCGGCCTCGCTCGACACGTCGGCGCGCTGATAGTCCACGCCGTCGCGCGTCCAGTCGGCCGGAGTGCGGCCGCACCCGATCACCGCCGCGCCACCGGCGGCGAAGTGCTCGGCGAGGAACCGGCCGATGCCCTTGCGCGCCCCTGTGATGAGGACCACCTGGCGCTCAGGCACGTGTGATGGTCTCGACGATCAGGCCATGGATGTAGTCCGTCAGCGTCCCGACGGAGAGGAAGGGGCTGTTGGTTCTCGACATCGCACGCTCGTTGGCCAGCGTCAGCCCATAGCCGAGCTCGTCCTGCACCCGCTGCTCCAGGTCGACGACGAGCGTTACCAGGCCGAGCGAATCGAGCACGGCGCTCGCGCCGACCAGGCGCGTGTCGGGGGCGACGTTCGCATCGGCGTGGCCGCGCTGCAGCATTACGTCGGTGGTGGCGGCCATCACGAGCGCCGCGACAACTTCTCGATCGGGCGGCTGGGGCTGAGTCATCGGGAGGATGATACGCATTCGCGGGGCCCGAATGGGGGAGAATCCCGCGCTATTGCCCGGGCGGGCGCCGCCGCCGGTTCAGCGCACGTGCACGGCGAGGGGCCGTTCGTAGCTGAGCGTCAGGTACTCCTGCGGCGCCGGCAGCCGCGTGGCCCGCACCATGGCACGCTCGGGCGCGTCGTGCGGCCAGGCGTCGGCGGCGGTCACGGCAAAGCCAGCCGAGCCCACCCAGTCGGCAAGGGCCCGTGCCGACGGCGCGAACCAGTTGGTGCCGTCGTTGGCCAATTCGTTGCGGCAGAAGCGGGCGAGTGGCTCGCCGCGCGCGGCCGTGTCGGCGTGGTCGCAGATGGCCGTTTCGAGCACGATCTCCCCGCCGGCGACTTCCCACAGCCGGTCGAGCGCCAGCAGCGGGTGGCGCAGGTGGTAGAGCACGCCGAAGAAGAACACGAGATCGAACGGCTCATCGAGGCGGTCTGGCAGCTCGTAGACCGACGCCTGGACGAACTCGACCTTGCTGTCGAGGAACTTGCGGATCGCCCGGAAGCCGTAGAGCTCCTGCGTGGCGATGTCGGCGGCGACGACGCGCCGCGCCCCGCGCCGTTCCGCCTCGAAGGCGCAGCCGCCGTTGGTCGTGCCCACGTCGAGCACGCTCAGGCCGGTGAGGTCGGCCGGCACGCCGGCGGTGTCGAGCAGGAAGTTGACACTGCTCACGCCCGGCGTCCACACGCCGGGCGCCAGCTCGAACCTCTGGTGCCACACGAATCCTGCCGAGGCGATGAACGCTGCCGCTTCGCTGGCCGATGCCGTTCCCAACATGCGCACGCTCCTGACGCGGCCGGCTGCAAGAGCCTCGCCGTGCGCCGGCGGGCCCGCCCGCCGCGACATCGTGCGCAGCCCTGACGCGCGGCGACGCGCCGGCTGTCGGCGCCACGACACGGTTGCGCCTGGCAGCCCGAGCGCCGGATCGCTCGATCGGCGCGTCTGCCTGCCGAGCGGTGCGCGAAATCCGCCGCCGGCGCCCGTGGCAAGGTCCTTGCTGAGTCTGGACGCGCGGCCATCGTGGCCGATGGAACTCAGTGCCCGGAGGCTGTCTGCAGATCGTGATCGAATTCGACCGAGCGACGTTGCCCTGGCTCGACCGCCACACCACGGCGATTGATGCCTATGTCGACGGCCTGGGTGATGCCACCCCGCACGACTACGACCTGCGCTGGATGCTGCGGCACTGGGTGCAGTTCGGGTACGCGGCCTTCCCGGCCGCGATCGATCCCGTGGTCATCGACGCCTATCTCGCCGACGTGGACGAGATCCTGGCGACGCGCGAGAAGTTCGGCATGCGTGTCACCGCGCAGCACTACGGCACGCGCCGCATCGGCGAGCTGCCGCCCGACGCCTTCGAGGAGCCGCATTTCCGGCTGATGGACGCGCACAACCCGTCGGTCGCCGGCAAGATGCTGGCTCGCGCCGCGCGTCGTGTCGTTCCTCTCGCACGTCTTCCGCGACACGCCGGTGGCGATGCAGTCGCTAACTTTCAAGTACGGCAGCGAACAGGCCACCCACCAGGACTTCCCGTACGTCGTCTCCGGCGTCACGAGCCATCTGGCGGCCTCGTGGATCGCGCTCGAAGCGGTCCATCCCGATGCCGGGCCTCTTGGCTACTTCCCCGGGTCGCACACCATCCGCAAGTTCGACTGGGAAGACGGGCTGCACTATCACCCCGGCGTGAAGAAGAACCCGGATCACTTCAAGGTGCACCTCGAAGAGGAGTGCCACAAGGCCGGCCTCGAGCAGAAGACGTTCTGCGCGAAGAAGGGCGATGCCTTCATCTGGCACGCCGCACTCGCGCACAGCGGCCGCCCCGTCAACACCCCCGGGATCACGCGCAAGTCGTTCGTGACCCACTTCTCGACGAAGCAGGCCTACACGTTCGATCGGCGCGCTCCGCAACAGCCGCCGGTGAAGTTCGCGCTGAACGGCGGCCTCGTGTTCGGTGATCCGATCGCGCCGCAGGATGAGAACGTACTGACGCGCGGCGGCGCCGTGCCGTCGATCGTCTGAGCACCAGCGCCTCGCCGGCCGCCTAGCGGGGCAGGCGCGTGCCGGTGAGCGCGCCCTCGAGGCGATCGCCGCGCACGGTGACCTGGAGCGGCGCGCCTTCGACGTCGAGCGTCAGCGCGGCGCCTCGCAGGCGTCCGTTCACGGGCACGTCGCCGTTCGGCGTCGTGAGCGTGCCGGCCACCACCTGGAAGGCCTGCCGCAGCGTGAGCGTGCCGCGGCTCGTCGCCCAGCGGCCCTCGATCTGTGCGGGCACGTAGTAGAGGTGCGCGGTGCACCAGCTCGCGCAGTTCTCGATGGTCGCCTTCTCGTCGGGCGCCCAGTCGGGGATGTCGAAGGTGTTCATCACCAGGCGTGTGCCGGGCGCCAGCGCCAGAAACGTGTCGCGCAGCTTCTCGAGGTTGGCCGGCAGCAGGAAGAGCGCCATCACGGTGGCCTTCGAGATGTCGGCCGTGAACATGTCACCTTCGATGAAGGTGGCGCGTCCGGACACGCCGGCCTCGTCGGCCAGCCTGGTCGAGAGCGCCACCATGTCGGGGTTGTACTCGACGCCGATGGCACGCGCCCCGCGCCGGGCGGCGGCGATGATGTTGCGGCCGTCGCCGGAGCCGAGGTCCATCACCAGGTCATCGGCCGTCACCTGCGCCATGTCGAGCATCTTCTCGACGAGCGCGGGCGGCGTGGGCACCCACACCACGTCCTTGCCGCCCTGCCCGATCTCGGGCTCGTAGGGCTTCTGCGGCGTCTGCGCGCCGGCGCTCGCGCCGGCGAGCAGGACGGCGACCGTTCCCCGCAGGATGTGGCGCCGCATCCTCACAGCCCCGCGCGTGTTTCCTCGGCCATGAACTGCACCACGCGCCGCAGGTCGCCGCCCGCGCGTTCGAACGCGGCGAGCTGGCGGTCGGCACCGGTGCCGTGGTCCATGATCCAGCGGATGTGCGCGATTTCCTGCCGGCTGCCGAGTTCCGTCACCGCGTCATCCACGAGCCCCAGGTACTCTTCGAGCAGCTGCCGCTCCGGCACCTCGGTCTCGCGGCCGAAGTCGATGAGCGCGCCGTCGATACCGTAGCGGCTGGCCCGCCACTTGTTCTCCATGATGAGCGCGCGGCTGTACGGCCGCCATGCCTGGTTCTTCTCGTGCAACTTCCACAGCATGTAGACGGTGGCCTGGATGAGCGCGGCAATGCCGAGTGTCTCGTCGACGCGCATCGGCAGGTCGCAGATGCGCACTTCGATCGTCGGGAAGAACGGATGCGGCCTGACGTCCCACCAGATCTTCTTGGCGTTGTCGATGCAGTTGGTGCGGACGAGCAGGTTGACGAAGTTCTCGTAGTCGGCCCAGCTCGCGAACGTGTCGGGGATATTGGTGCGCGGGAACTTGTCGAACACCTTGCAGCGGTACGACTTCAGCCCCGTGTTCATGCCGAGCCAGAAGGGCGAGTTGGTCGAGAGCGCCAGCAGGTGCGGCAGGAAATAGCGCACCTGGTTCATCAGGTGGATGGCCGTCTCGCGATCCTCGATGCCGATGTGCACGTGCAGCCCGAAGATGAGGTTCGAGCGGGCCACGAGCTGCATGTCCTCGACCACCTGCAGGTAGCGCTCGTCGGGTGAGATGTCCTGCACGCGCCAGTCGGCGAACGGATGCGTGGCGCCGGCGACGAGCGCCAGTCCGTGTTCGCGCGCGAGCGCGATCATCTGGCGGCGCAGGCCCACGAGATCCGCGCGCGCTTCCGTCATGTCGCGGCAGACGCCGGTGCCCACCTCGATGACGGCCTGGTGCAGCTCCTGTTTGACCTTCTCCTTCATGACGCGCCGGCCCTGCGCCATGAGCTCCGTCTGGATGTGCGAGCGCAGGTCGAACGTCTCGGGATCGATCGTCTGGTACTCCTCCTCGATCCCGATGGAGAAGGACGGCCGGGTCACTGGCGGCCCCCGAGCATGGCCGACCAGCGGTAGGCCGGCGGGGCCGGCGGCTCCTGCGCCTTCTTCACGGCGAAGGTGGCCACGGCATCGACGATCCACGAGAAGTTCTCGGCGCCCACCGAGTGCGGGTCGGCATCCGGCGCCGGGTTCATGAAGTCGATGGCGTAGGGCACACCGTCTTCCACCGCGAACTCCACGGTGTTGAGGTCGTAGCCCAGGGCGCGGCAGAGCGTGAGGGCGTCACGCCGCACGCGGTCGATGAGGGCCGCCGGGTACTTCGGCGGATGTTTCACGTAGCGTTCGTGGAACGGCGCCCGCGGGTCGTAGGGCATGATGTGCACCGCTTCCTGCCCGACGACGTAGCAGCGGAAGTACTCGGTGAACTGCACGGCCTTCTGGAGCGTCATGCAGAGCGTGCGCGTCTGGTCGTAGCTCTGGAAGAATTCCTCGCGCGACTTCACCTGGAACACGTCGCGCCAGCCGCCGCCGTCGAACGGCTTGAGGAACGCGGGGAAGCCCACGTACTCGAACACCTCGTCCCAGTTGAGGGGATAGGTGAGGTTACGCATCGACTTGTCGGTCGTGCCCGGCGGATGTTCCTTGTGCGGCAGCACCACCGTGGGCGGGACCGCCACACCGAGGCGCTTTGCCAGGGCGTAGTTGAGGAACTTGTCGTCGGCGCTCGACCAGAACGGGTTGTTGATGACGTAGGTGCCGTCGAGCACCGCCGTCTTGAGCCAGGCCCGGTAGAACGGGATGTCGTGGGAGATGCGGTCCACGACCACCCGGTAGGGGCACGGCCCCTCCATCTTGACGCCGCCGATCTGTACGAACTCGGCGGTGACCCCGGGCACGCCCATGGCGTTGATGCGCTCGACGAGCGCGCCGGGGAAGACGTTTTCCATGCCGAACAGGACGCCGATCGTGGCCATAATGTGGGTGCTCCGCGGCCTCAGCTTATCAGCGGCAGAGACCCCGGCCAACGAGGGGCGGGGGCCATCCGGCCGACGCGGCGCCGGGATGAGGGAATTCAGTCGGTTCTGTCGATAGTAGAGATGTTGCGGTCTGGTGATTGGGCGCGTCGGACGGCGCCGACCCCCGGGCCCGGAGGAGACTTTCGTGAAAAAACTCACTGTTCTTGCCGGCGCGGCGGCATTTGTCGGAGCCCTGTCGAGCGTCACCGTCGAGGCCCAGTCGATCGGCACGCTCACCTGGCAGTTGCAGCCCTATTGCAACCGTGTGACGCTCACCATCACCCAGAACGGCGGGATCTACACGCTGGACGGCTTCGACGACCAGTGCGGCGCCGCCCAGCGGGCCCCCCTGGTGGGCATCGCCACGCCGAACCCTGACGGCAGCATCGGGTTCGGCCTCAACATCGTGACCGTGCCGAGCGGCCTTCCGGTGCACGTCGAATCCAGGATCAGCCTGGGCACGCTCGGCGGTCCCTGGACCGACAGCGCCGGCAACAGCGGCACGCTCGTCTTCAACGGCGCGGCGGCCGGCGCCGCCCGTCCCGCCCCCACCGTGTCGGGCACTGTCCTCGCCGTGGGCAGCATCCCCGGCACGGCCATCGCCAACGGCGCCGTGGGCGCCGCGCAGATCGCCAACGGGGCGGTCGGCAGTGCCCAGATCGCCAACAACGCGGTGTCGAGTGCCCAGACGTCGAACGAGCCTGGGGTCACCTCCAACTACAACGCTGCATCAACGGCGCTGGGTGCGTCCACGTCGGTCATCTCGACGGCGATGCGCGTGCCGGCGGACGGCTATGTCAGGATCGACGTGACCGGCAGCTCGCTCAACAGCGGGGCCGGCTCGGACAGTGCCACGTGCCAGCTGCAGAAGGGCGCTGCCACAGCGATTGACGCGGCGGCGCCGCGGTTCTTCCTGCGCGAACGGTCCGCAGATCTCTTCTTCGACTCGTTTTCCGCGCACCGTGTTGTCCCAGTTGCCGTGGCCGACAACCCGCTGTTGCTCTTCTCAGGACAGAACTTCCGGCTTGTGTGCGAACTCGGAGGCGGCGCGATTGACGTGAGCAATGTGCACATCTCGGCCACCTACTACGCAACGTCCTACGCGCCCCTCTCGCTCATCGTCATCGACCCCCCGCCGCAGCAGTAGGCCTTCAGGCGGCGCCGGAGTCGTCCGGCGTCGCATGCCCTGACATGGCCGCCGTGCCCGACCCGGTCTTCGGGTTGTGGCGCGGCGGCCCTCGTCGTGTTCAACCACGGGCCGGACGTCGGCCTCGTATGGCTACGGCAGATAGGCGTTGGCCATCGGCTGCCAGTACGGCCAGTCGTGTTTGCTGCCGAAGCCCCACACGTGCAGCGAGTGCGGAATCCCCTTGGCGCCGAGCAGCGCGCTGAAGTCTTCGTTCGCCTTGCGGCAGATGTCCCATTCGCCGGTGGCCAGCACGAACTTGTTCCGCCGGAACTGCTCGAGATAGTACGGCTCGGTCAGGCCCGGCAGGAACGCCGGCGGATTGAGCAGGTAGGCGTCGGGATCGCTGTAGCCGTCGAGGAACTGCGCGATGTCGAACGCGCCGCTCATCGTGACGCACGAGGTGAATGTGTAGGGGTGCCGCAGCGCCATCGTCATGGCGTGGTAGGCGCCGAAGCTGCAGCCGGTCACGCCGATGCCGCGCGCGGGATTCAGCTGGCGGATGAGCGGCACGACGTCAGTCAGGATGTACGACTCGTACTGTAGGTGCCGGTCGATCCGCTGCCGCGGATGTTTCCCCTTCGCGTACCAGCTTTCGCTGTCGACCGACGACACGCAATAGAGCTGCAGCCAGCCGTTTCCGAGCTTGTGTTCGAGCGCGCGCACCATGCCGCGATCCTCGAACTCGAAGAAGGCGCCCATCGAACTCGGAAAGACGATGACCGGCGGACCGGCGTGGCCGAAGACCAGGAGGTCCATGTCGCGGCCGAGGGCGTGGGAGTACCAGCGGTGATAGTCGCGGGTCATTGAAGGCAGAGTCTCGCCTCTATACTAGTCGGGCTCGCTGTGGCTGTCTCACGTCTCGTCCGGCATCCCGCCTTCCCGTCGCGTGTCCTCGAACGCTCCCGTGACCTGGTCGTCTACTTGCCGCCCGGGTACGACGACGAGCCGGAGCGCCGTTTCCCCGTGCTCTACATGCACGACGGGCAGAATCTCTTCGACCCCGAGACGGCGTTCGTGCGCGGCCAGCACTGGCGAATGGGCGAGATGGCCGACATGCTCATCGCCGAGGGCCGCGTCGAGCCGCTCATCATCGTGGGCGTGTATCACACGGGCCACGGCCGCGTGTATGAATACACCCCTACGAAGGACGCGCGCATCGGCGGCGGGCAGGCACGGCTCTACGGCCGGCTGCTGGTGGGGGAGCTGAAGCCGTTCATCGACGCGCGGTACCGCACGGAGCCCGGCCGCGAGCGCACCGGCCTCGGGGGGGCGTCGCTCGGCGGCCTGGTCTCGATGTACCTGGGGGTGCGCCACGCCGATGTCTTCGGCCGGCTGGCCGTGATGTCGCCGTCGGTCTGGTGGGGCAGACGCGCCATCCTGCGGTATGTGGCGAAGGCCGCGCCGAGGCCCGACACCCGCATCTGGCTCGACATGGGCACGGCCGAGAGCAAGACCGGTGTCGCGGATGCGCGCCGCCTGCGCGGCGCGCTCGTGAACGCCGGCTGGCGGGAGGACGTCGATCTCGCCTACGTCGAGATCCCGGGAGGCACCCACAGTGAGGAGGCGTGGGGGCACCGCGTGGGCGACGTGCTCCAGTTCCTGTATCCCGGCGACTTCGGCGAGTTCCACTGGTGACATCGAGTGACGTTTCGGGGCGCGAGCACGCGGTCGGCTAAGCTGGCGCAGGCCATGTCCGCGTCCGTCGTCCGTCTCTGCCTGACCGTCGCCCTGCTCGTTCCGTCCGTGTCCGCGACCGCGCAGGTGCCGCAGGTGCCCGAGGTGCCGCTCGAAGGCACGAGCGACGTCACGCCCGTGCTCGATGGCCCGCCGGCGCCGGTGCCGCCAGCCACTATCAACCGCGACGAGGAAGGCGACGCCACCGTGCGCGCCATCAGACTGCTGGCGCCGCTCGTGGTTGACGGCCGCCTCGACGAGGACGTCTACACGAGCAATCCGCCGTTCGGCGATCTCATCCAGGTCGTGCCCGACACCGGCAAGCCGGCCTCCGAACGCACCGACGTCTGGCTGATGTTCGACGACCGCAATGTCTACGTCGGGGCGCGCGTGTTCGACTCCGCGCCGCCCGAACGCTGGGTCGCCAACGAGTACCGGCGCGACAGCGGTCCGCTGCGCCAGAACGATCACGTGGGCGTCGGCTTCGACACGTTCTACGACCGCCGCAGCGGGTTCATGTTCTACGCCAGTCCGCTCGGCGCGTTCTCCGACTATTCGATCATCGACGAAGGGCAGCCCAACGGCGACTGGAACCCCGTGTGGAACGTGCGCACCGGACGGTTCGACGGCGGCTGGACGATGGAGATGATCATCCCGTTCAAGTCGCTGCGCTTCAAGGGCGGGCGTAATCAGACGTGGGGGTTCCAGGTGCGGCGCTCGATCCGCCGGCGGAACGAATGGGCGTTCCTCACGCCGGTGCCGGCGTCGATGGCCGGGCCGAACGGCCTCAATCGTGTGTCGTTGTACGGCAGCCTCACCGGCATCGACGTCCCCGAGGCCCGGCGCAACCTCGAGATCAAGCCGTACGCGTTCGGGCGTTCGGCCACCGACCGGCTGCGCACGCCGCCGCTCTCGAACGACCTCGACGCCCAGGTCGGCCTCGACGTGAAGTACGGGATCACCAACAACCTGGTCGCCGATTTCACCTACAACACCGACTTCGCCCAGGTGGAAGTGGACGAGCAGCAGGTCAACCTCACGCGGTTCTCGCTGTTCTTTCCCGAGAAGCGTGACTTCTTCCTCGAGGGCCGCGGCATCTTCGACTTCGGCCGCGGCGGCGCGTCGGGCATCGGCATCGGCGGCGGCGGGAGCTTCAATGCGCCGAGCCCCACGCCGTTCCTGTTCTACAGCCGGCGGATCGGGCTGAATCGCGGTCGCGTCGTGCCGATCGAGGCTGGCGCGCGGATGACCGGCAAGGTGGGCAAGTTCGGTGTCGGCCTGCTCAACATCCAGGCCGACGACGAAGCGCTCTCCGCCACGCCGTCGACGAACTTCTCGGTCGTGCGCGTCAAGCGCGACATCCTCAAGAAGAGCACCATCGGCGCCATGTACACCGGCCGCAACCGCTCGAACGTGGCCGATGGCGGCAACGCCGTCTTCGGCGTGGATGCCGCCTTCGGCTTCTACGAGAACCTCACCGTGGGCGGCTACTGGGCGCGCTCGAAGACCGCGGGGCTCGAGGGTGACGACGACAGCTACCAGGGCCGGTTCGACTACTTCGCCGATCGCTACGGCGCGAAAGTCGAGTACCTGAAGGTGGGCGACAACTTCAATCCGGAGCTCGGCTTCCTGCAGCGCGACGACTTCACGCGGTCGTTTGCCTCGCTGCGGTTCAGCCCCCGCCCGAAGAACCTGAAGGGCGTGCGGAAGCTCACGTACCAGGGTGATGTCGAGTACTTTGAGAACGGCGCCGGCATCCCGGAGACACGGGTGCAGGTGGGGCGCGTGGCCGTCGAACTCGAGAACAGCGATGTGTTCCAGGTGGAGGCGACGCGCGACTACGAGTTCCTGGCCCGTCCGTTCGCCGTGGTCAGCGGCGTCAACATCCCGGCCGGGTCGTACCTGTTCAGCGACGTGCTCGTCAGTTACGCGCTCGGCGCGCAGCGGAAAGTGGCCGGTACGCTCTCGACCCAGATCGGCGACTTCTGGAACGGCACGCTCCGCACGCTCAGCTACACCGCGGCGCGGGTGTCGCTCATGAAGCAGTTCTCGGTCGAGCCCACCGTGCAGTACACGAAGGTCGATCTGCCGCAGGGCGGTTTCACCACGACACTGCTGCGCACCCGCGCCGACTACGCCTTCTCGCCGCGCATGTTCATGAGCGCGCTCGTGCAGTACAACTCGACCGACCGCAACTTCAGCACGAACGTCCGCTACCGCTGGGAATACAAGCTCGGCAGTGAGCTGTTCGTGGTCTACACCGACGAACGCGATACCCGTGGCCGCGGATATCCGACCCTCAAGAACCGCGCGTTCGTCGTCAAGGTCACGCGTTTCTTCCGCGTATGATGCACCCTCGGCACTGATACACAATCCCTCCGCCCCCCCCCGGGAGGACGACATGGACTCGGACGACCGCGGCCGGGAATGGCTGCGGACCACGCTCTACAGCATCGGCGATGCCGTCATCACCACCGACGAGGGAGGACGCGTCCGTGAGATGAACCCGGTGGCCGAGGCGCTGACGGGCTGGCGCGAAGCCGACGCCGCCGGCCGGCCCTTCGCCGAGGTGTTCGCCGCGTTCAGCGAGGATACCGGCCTTCCGGTTGACGACCCGGTGTCGCGGATCCTCCGTGACGGGGGTGCCATCGGCCTGGCCACCCACACCGTGCTCGTCGCGCGGGACGGGCGCCGGCTGCCGATCGCCGACAGCGGGGCGCCGATTCGCTCCGGCGACGGACGGATCCTTGGCGCCGTCGTCGTGTTCCGCGACCAGACCGAAGAACGCCGGCAACTGCGGGCACTTGAAGACAGCGAACGCCGCTACCGCGAGCTCTTCGACGCCAACCCGCACGCCATGTGGATTTACGACGCCGATTCGCTGGAGTTTCTCGCCGTCAATGCCGCCGCGCTCGCCCGCTACGGGTACTCGCGCGACGAATTCATCGCCATGACGCTGGCCGACATCCGGCCGGCGGAGGACGTGCCGGCCCTGCTGGCGGATGCCGAGTTGCTGCCGAACGGGTTCGAGGGCGGACGCCGCTGGCGGCATCGCCGCCGCGACGGCACGCTGCTCACGGTGGAGATTTCGTCGCATCCGGTGCCGTGGCCGGGCCGCACGGCCCGCGTGGTGCTCGTGCACGACGTCACCGCCCAGGCGGCGCTCGAACTGCGGCTGCACTGGCAGGCCCAGATCCTCACGCGGCTGGCGTCGCGGGAGCCGCTGGGCGTCCTGCTCGACGAACTGGCAAGGTTCGTCTGCACGCTCTGCCCCGGCGTGATGTCGACCATCATGCTCGTCGACGAGCCGGCCGGCGTGCTGCGGCCGGCCGCCGGGCACGACGTGCCCGACGCCGTGCAGGCGGCGGCCGATCCGACGCCCGTGGCCGACCTTACCGGCGTGTGCGGCACGGCGGCGGCGCGACGCGAGCCGTTCGTGGTCACCGACATCGACCACGACCCGGCGTTTGCGGCGTATTTGCCAGTGACGCAGCGGCACGGCTTGCGGTCGGCCTGGTCACACCCGTTCTTCGACAGCCGGGGACGACTGCTCGGCACCGTCGCCATGTACGCCCGGGAGCAGCGGACACCGACACCAGCCGAGACGGACGTGGCGGCGTTTGCCGCCACCCTGGCCGGCGTCATGGTGGAGCGCTCGCGGAACCTCGACGCGCTGCACGAACGCGAAGCCCAGCTGCGCCTCATCTTCGAGAACGAGCCCGAGTGTGTGAAGGTGCTCGATCGCGATGGGCGGCTGCTCGAGATGAACCCGACCGGCCTGCGGCTCATCGAGGCCGAGTCCATCGACCAGGTGCGCGGCGCGGACGTCGGCGCGCTCGTCACGGCCGAGTTCCGCGACGCGTATGCGGCTCTCACGCGGGATGTGGCGGCTGGTGGCGAGGGACGGCTCGAGTTCGAGCTCGTGGGGCTGAAAGGGACACGGCGCTGGCTCGAGACCCATGCCGCGCCGCTGCGCGATGCCGGTGGGCAGATCACGGCCGTTCTGCAGATCACGCGGGACGTCACCGAGCGCAAGGCTTTGACCGACCAGCTGCTGCAGTCGCAGAAGCTCGAGTCGGTAGGCCGCCTGGCTGGCGGCGTCGCCCACGATTTCAACAACATGCTGAGTGTGATCCACGGCCAGACCGAGCTGGCGCTGCAGGAAGCGCCGCCCGGCAGCCTGCTCGAGAGCGGGTTGCTCGAAGTGCTCAAGGCGGCGCAGCGCTCGGCCAGGCTCACCCGGCAACTGCTCGCGTTCGCACGGCGCGAGCCGTCGGCGCCACAGGCGCTCGATCTCAACGTCCGGATCGAAGAACTGATCGGCATGCTGGCGCGCCTCATCGGCGAAGGTGTGCTGGTCGAGTGGCGCCCCGGGCCGGACCTCTGGCCGGTGCATATCGATCCGGGGCAGCTCGATCAGATCCTCACCAACCTCGTCGTCAACGCGCGTGATGCGATGCACGGCGCCGGCACGCTCGTCGTCACAACCAGCAACACCACGCGCCCGGCCGGCGACGGCATCGGCGCGGGTGACTACGTGGTGCTGACCGTCACTGACAGCGGCGCCGGCATGGACGCGGCGACGCAGTCGCGGATCTTCGAGCCGTTCTTCACGACCAAGCCGCGCGGCCAGGGGACCGGGCTCGGCCTGTCAACCGTGTACGGCATCGTTCGGCAGCATGGCGGCAAGGTGGAGGTCGAGAGTGCGCCGGGGCGCGGCGCGACGTTCCGGGTCTACCTGCCGCGCACGATCGAGACGCCGGCGGCGCCGCTCGAACCGGTGGCCGCGCCTGTCGTGTCCGCAGGCCGCGGCACCATCCTGCTCGTCGAAGACGAGCCGGCGCTGCTGGCGCTCGTTGGCCGGGTGCTGCGGCGCGAAGGGTATGACGTCATCGAAGCGGCGTCGCCGTTCGACGCGGAAGCCATCGTGTGCCAGCCCGACCGGCCGATCGACCTGATGGTGACCGACATGGTCATGCCCGGGATGAGCGGAGCGGATCTGTGGCACCGGGCCCGCGCGATGCGGCCGTCGCTGCGCTGCCTCATCATGTCGGGGTACTCCCCGGAATCCCTGGATGGGCAGGCCGAGCTCGGCGCGGCCACGCTGCACAAGCCGTTTGCGATGCGGGCACTGGTCGAGCGCGTGCGGCAGGTGCTGGCGACCGAGTCCGGCGCCGGTCGCGCCTGATACCGGAGCCTCGCCGTCGTCTCGTGACCCCGGCATGGTCTAATGTGCCGCATGGTCCGGTCGCGCCTTCTGTCGATTGTGCTCGTGCTCGGTCTCGTGCCGGGCGTTGCGCCGCTGCTGGGCGCGCAGGACGGTCCACCGCGTGATCCCCGGGCCACGCGCCAGGCCGACCTGGTGGAACTCGTGACGCTCGACCCCACCATCAAGCTCGACATCCGCTACGCCGGCACGAACAACTTCCTCGGCAAGCCGGTGTATCCGGAGGCGCGGGCGTTCCTGCAGCGTCCGGCGGCGATGGCCGTGCTGGCGGCACACAGGGAACTTGCCAGGCACGGCTACGGGCTGCTGATTCACGACGGCTACCGGCCGTGGGCGATCACCAAGGTGTTCTGGGACATGACGGCCGGCACGCCCATGCAGGAGTTCGTGGCCGACCCGAAGTCGGGCTCGAAGCACAACCGCGGCTGCGCCGTGGATCTTACGATGTACGATCTGGCGACCGGGAAGGTGGTGCAGATGCCGGGTGAGTACGACGAGCCGTCGCTCAGGTCGTATCCCGAGTACGCGGGCGGCCCGCCCGAGGCGCGGGCGAAGCGCGACCTGCTGCGCGCGGTGATGGAACGTCAGGGCTTCACGGTGGAACCGAACGAATGGTGGCACTTCAACTACAAGGACTGGCCGAGCTACCCGATCCTGGACATCTCGTTCCAGCAGGCCACGAAGCGGTGAGAGGGACTGTCCCTATTCAAGGCCGGCCCAGAATGGGGACAGTCCCCTGTCTCGTTCTGGTACTCGCGATCGCGCTGACTGCCACGCCGGCAGTCGCGCAGCCGGCCGGGCCGATCACGATTGGCGACGCCATTGCCGCGGCGGTCTCGGCGCATCCCGGGACGGCGGAGGCAACGGCTCGGGCGGAGGCGGCGGCAGAGGCCGTGGACCTGGCGCGTGCCGCCTACCTGCCGAAGCTCGACGCGATGTGGCAGGTGACGCGCGCCACCCGCAACAACGTGTTCGGCGCGTTCTTTCCGCAGAACGTCATTCCGATCTCCGGACCCGTGCTCGGCACCGACTCGTTCGAGAGCGCGTGGGGCTCGGCGACGAGCCTCGTCTTCTCGGCCGAGGTCTTCGACTTCGGACGCCGGAGTGCTCAGGTGCGGGAAGCGCGCGCCGGCCGTGACGCGGCGGCCGCCCATGCCGACGCGGTGCGTCTTTCGGCCGGCGTCCGCGCGGCGGACCTCTTCCTCACGGTCGCCGGCACGGCGAAGGTGGTCGAGGCGGATACCACCACGGTGGCGCGTCTCGAGCAGTTGCAGCGCGCCGTGGGGGCGCTCGTGTCGGCGGACCTTCGTCCCGGCGCCGACCGCGCCCGGGTGGACGCGGACCTGGCGGCCGCGCGCGGCCGCCTCTACGCCAACGAGCAGTCGCTCGAGGTCGCGCGCATCCGTCTTGCTGTGGCGATGGGCCAGGCCGGCGCCTCGCCCGCCGTGAATGCCGCGCCGCTCCTCGCCGCGTCACCGGGTGGACTCGCGGCAGACGCCGCGCCCGTGGACGTCGCCACCCATCCCACCGTGCGCGAAGGCGCCGCCCAGGCGCAGGCGGCCGCGGCCGCCCGTGACGCCGCGCGCCTCGCCTGGCGGCCCACGCTGCTCGTGCAGGGTGCGCTCTCGGCGCGCGGCAGCGGCGCGCTGCTCGATGGCGCGATCGACAACGGCGCGGGCCTCTGGCCCGACGTGCCGAACTGGACGGCCGGCGTGTCGATGACGTTCCCGCTCTTCGACTTCGGCGCGACGCGCGCGCGTGTCGCGCAGCGCGGCTCCTTCGTCATCGCCGCCGACGCCCGCCAGCGTGCGCTCACCGACGAGGCCACCGGCGCCGCCCGCGAAGCGCGCGTGATGGCCGAGGCGGCGCGCCGCATCGCCGGCACCGTGCCGATGCGCCTGACGGCCGCCCGCGACGCCGCCGCGCAGGCGCGGGCCCGCTACGACGCGGGTCTCACCGGCATCGTCGATGTGGTGGAGGCCGAGCGCGTGCTGGCGCAGGCGGAATCCGAAGCCGCGCTGGCCGCCCTCGCCCTGTGGCGCGCGCGTCTGGCGCAGGCCGCCGCCGCCGGTGACCTGGCGCCGTTCGTCGCGGATGCCGCGGCCCCGACGGGCCCGCCGGTGGTGAGGTGATATGCGTCTGACCCTTGCGGCGCTCGCGCGCCCCATCACCGTCGTCGTGGCCCTCGTGGCCCTGGCCGCTGGCGCCATCATCGCCGCGCGCCGCATGCCCGTGGACATCTTCCCGGTCGTCGGCGATCCCGCCGTCTACGTGGCCCAGCCGTACGGCGGCATGGACCCGCAGCAGATGGACGGGTTCCTCACCTACTACTACGAGTACCACTTCCTCTACATCTCGGGCATCGAGCACATCGAGTCGAAAAGCATCCAGGGTGTGGCGCTGCTGAAGCTCGTGTTCCACCCCGGCACCGACATGAACCAGGCGATGTCGCAGGTGGTGGGCTACGTGAACCGCGCCCGCGCCTTCATGCCGCC
>JAEUQR010000072.1 GCA_016789705.1 Acidobacteriota bacterium | reverse complement strand
CTGCAGGGCGAGCTGATGGCGATCCTGGAGAACGCCGGGCGGCCGCCGCTCAGCATCGACGAACTGGCCGAGAAGGTGAAGGCGTTGGGACTGAAGACGCCAGCGGATTCGGTAGAGATCATTCGGGCGACGCGTGATGGCCGTCGTGATTGATGCCTCCGCCGCGGCGGCGTTGGTGTTCGGCGAGCCAGCCGCCGAGCAGGTGCGGCGACAACTCGCCGGCCACGCGCTGTTCGCTCCTCGCCTTCTCGAGTATGAACTGGCGAACGTGGCATGGAAGAAGCTGCGACGCGCACCGGGCGCCGGCGTGGCGATTCTCGAAGCGCTCAAAGAAGCGTCGCGACTGAAAGTGACCCACGCGGACCCGGACATGACCGAGGTGCTGCCGATGGCGGTCGCCACTGGCCTCACGCCGTACGACGCCAGCTACCTGTGGCTGGCGCGGCAGCGTGGGTTGCCGCTCGTGACGCTGGACGTCGCCCTCGCGCGCGCGGCCGCGGAGCTGTAGCGGTCAGCGCGTCGCCTGCGCCCGCACCCGGCTGTGCCGGCGTCCGTACGCGGCGTAGATCACGAGTCCCCCACCCATCCACACGAGCAGGCGCAGCCACGTGTCGGGCGGCAGGCCCGACATCAGGTACGCGCACGTGGCCACGCCCAGGAGCGGCACCACGGGCGAGCCCGGCGTGCGGAACGGACGCGGCAGATCGGGACGCGTGCGGCGCAGAATCACGATACCGGCGCAGACGATCACGAAGATGAGCAGCGTGCCCATGCTCACGAGTTCGCCCAGCACGGCGATGGGCGTGACGGCAGCCATGAGCGTGATGACCACGCCGGTCACGACCGTGGTGAGGTGCGGCGTGCGGAAGCGCGGATGGATGCGCGCCACCCACGGCGGCAGCAGGCCGTCGTTGGCCATCGTGTAGAAGATGCGCGTCTGCGCCAGCATG
Source organism: Acidobacteriota bacterium (assembly GCA_016789705.1). Taxonomy (GTDB): domain Bacteria; phylum Acidobacteriota; class Vicinamibacteria; order Vicinamibacterales; family UBA2999; genus CADEFD01. Next base: position 19,874 of record JAEUQR010000072.1, on the reverse strand, counting down.
CCCACGAGCACCACAGTGCTCAGGCCGCAGATGGCGCCCAGCTTGATGAGCGGCGAGAGCCAGGTGAGCCCGGTGGCATCCACACCCACGGCAATCGGGTCGGGCACGTTCAGCTGCGTGTAGGGCACGACGCCCGTGAGCACCACGGCCACCAGGATGTAGAGCACCGTGCAGCCGGCCAGCGATCCCATGATGCCGATGGGCAGATCGCGCTGCGGGTTCTTCGCCTCCTGCGCCGCGGCGGTCACCGAGTCGAAGCCCATGAACGCAAAGAACACGACGGCGGCGCCGCGCAGGATGCCCGAGTAGCCGTAGCGTCCCACCTCGCCGGTGTTGGGCGGCAGGAAGGGCGTCCAGTTCGCGGTTGAGACGAAGGCCGCGCACGCGCCGATGAAGAGCACGATCACCGAGACCTTCACCACCACGATCGCGGCGTTGACGCGGGCGGATTCCTGAATGCCCACGAGCAGCACCGCCGTCATCACCACCACGATGATGGCGGCCAGACCGTTGAAGAGCGCGGTTTCGTGCGGCAGCGTGGCGGGGTCGATGCCCTGCGCCATCAGCCGATCGGCCACGTTCGTGAGCACTTCCCACCGCCGCGGCGCCGTCTCCACGAGCACGGTGCCGGGCGGCGCCGTGAACGCGGCCGGAATCGTGATGCCCAGGTCGCGCAGCAGGCTCGTGACGTAGCCGGCCCAGCCTACGGCCACGGCCGCCGGCCCCACGGCGAATTCCAGCGTGAGGGCGCAGCCGATGATCCACGCCGCCAGTTCGCCCAGCGTGGCATACGCGTAGGTGTAAGCCGAGCCCGACACCGGCAGCATGGCCGCGAATTCGGAATAACAGAGCGCGGCGAAGCTGCACGCCACCGCCGCCAGCAGGAACGACACGATGATGGCCGGCCCGGCGTACTGCGCGGCCGCCACGCCGGCGAGCACGAAGATGCCGGCGCCGATGATGTCGCCAATGCCCAGGGCGATGAGCTGCCCGGGGCCGAGCACCCGTTTCAGGGCGTGCCCGCCGCCGTGCCCGGCCTCCGCCGCCGCGGCCTCGGCCTTCAATGTTTCAACGGACTTGGTGGCGAGAAGCGGCGCGAGCCAGGACATCAGGGCGCTCACACTATCACCGTCTGGCGCCGTCCGGCCTGTTATGCTGCGCGCCATGCCTTCGACCTCCGCGGCGCCGCCGCTCGACGTCTCGTTCGCGCGGGCGCAGTTCCCGTCGCTCGCCGACGGCTTCGCCTTCCTCGACAACGCCGGCGGCTCGCAGACGCTGGGCCGCGTCATCGACCGCATCGCCGACTACCTGCGCACGACCAACGTGCAGATGGGCGCCAGCTACGCGGTGTCTGAGCGGGCCGGGGCGCGGATGCAGGAGGCGCAGCAGCGCATGGCGGCGTTCGTGAACGCCAGCCGTCCAGAGGAAGTGGTGATGGGGCCCACCTCCACACAGCTCGTGCAGGTGCTGGCGCGGGCCATGGCGCATCAGTTCGCGCCGGGCGACGAAGTGGTGGTGACGCGGGCGGATCACGAGTCCAACATCGGCGCCTGGGTGGGCCTCGAGGCGGTGGGTGTGGTGCCGCGCTTCTGGGAGTTCGATCCGGTGACGCGCCGGCTCGAGCTCGACGGCCTGGAGCGCGTGATGTCGCCGCGCACGAAGCTCGTGGCTTTCACGCACGCCTCGAACATCTTCGGCACCATCCACCCGGTGGCCGAGATCACGCGGTTCGTGCACGAGCGCGGCGCGAAGGTGTGCGTGGACGGCGTGGCCTATGCCCCGCATCGCCTGGTGGACGTGGCGGCGCTGGATGTCGACTTCTACGTGCTCAGCCTCTACAAGGTGTACGGGCCGCACCACGCGCTGCTCTACGGCAAGTACGCACATCTGCTGGAGCTCGCGGGTCAGTATCACTACTTCATCCCGCCCGACCGCATCCCCTACAAGCTGCAGCCCGGGAATCCCAACTACGAGCTGTCGTGGGGGTCTGTGGGTATCGTGGACTACGCGGAGGAACTGGGCGCCCGCGTCGACGGCCGCGCGGCTTCACCACGGGCCCGCATGGAGGCGGCGTTCGACGCGATGGCGGCGCACGAAGAAGTGCTGGCGCAACGCCTGCTCGACTTCCTGACGACGCACCCGCGCGTGCGGGTGATTGGCGAATCCACGGCCGACCGCGCCGTGCGCGTGCCCACCATCAGCTTCACGGTGGACGGCGTGGCGGCGCCTGACGTGGTGCGGCAGATCGACCCGCTCGGCATGGGCATCCGCTACGGCGATTTCCATTCGCGCCGGCTCGTGGATCACCTGGGGCTGCAGGCCACGGGCGGCGTGGTGCGGGTGTCGATGGTGCACTACAACACGGTGGAGGAAGTGGACCGCCTCGTCGCGGGACTCGACCCGATCATCGGGTAGCGGCTCCCTGGCTCATTTGTAACGGGGTCTGTCACGGTCATCATTTGTAACGGGGTCTGTCACCGTCTGTGACCGTGACAGACCCCGTTACAAATGCTCCTCCTGTGGCAGACTCGGCCCATCCGCCATGACGCGCCACTTCCCCGCTGCCCTGCTGTGCCTGCTGGCGTGCGCCACTGTGGCGTCCGCCGCGGAGCCGGCCACCTACACGCTGCCTCCCGACACGCTGAAGAAAGCCGAGGCGCTCTACCGCACGCAGATCGCGATGCTGCTCGTCGGCACGGTCTACGGCTTCGGCCTGCTCCTGCTGTTGCTGGCGCGCCGTGTGGCGCCGCGATTTCGCGACATCGCGGAGGGCGTGAGCCGCCGGCCGTTCGTGCAGGCACTGGTGTTCGCGCCGCTCTTCCTGCTCACGCTCGACGTACTGCAGCTGCCGCTGTCGCTCTACCAGCAGCAGCTCGCGCTCGACTACGGGCTGTCAGTGCAGTCGTGGAGTTCGTGGGTGTGGGACTGGACCAAGGGCGAGTTGCTCGGCACGGCCATCGCCACGCCGCTCGTGTGGGGGCTCTACGTGGTGCTGCGGCGTTTCCCCACGCGCTGGTGGTTCTACGGCTGGCTGGGGCTGCTGCCGATTCTGCTGCTGCTCATCCTGATTGCGCCGATCTACATCGCGCCGCTCTTCGACACGTTCACGCCGCTGGTCGAGAAGCAGCCGGATCTCGTGCCCGAGCTCGAGAGGGTGCTGGCGCGCGGCGGCATCACCATCGAACGCGAGCGGATGTTCGAGATGGCGGCGAGCGACAAGGTCACGACCTACAACGCGTATGTCACCGGCATCGGCGCCAGCAAGCGTGTGGTGGTGTGGGACAACACGTCGCGCGACCTGACGCGTCCCGAGACGATGTTCGTGTTCGGCCACGAGATGGGCCACTACGTGATGCAGCACGTGTGGCTGTCACTGGGCACGGCCATCGCGGCGCTGCTGCTGCAGCTCTATCTGGCGCATCGGCTGCTGGCGGGGGTGCTGGCGCGTTACGGCGCGCGCTGGGGCATCCGCGGGCTCACGGACCTGGCGTCGCTGCCGGTGCTGCTTCTGCTGCTGAGTGTGTTCGGGCTGGTGGGGCAGCCGTTCGGCGCCGCGTTCTCGCGGTATCTCGAACATCAGGCGGACATCTACGGGCTGGAGGTGACGCACGGTCTGACGGCGGATTCGTCGCAGGCCGCGGCAGTCGCGTTCCAGAAGCTGGGTGAGAAGGGGCTCGTGTATCCCACGCCGCATCCGCTCTATGTGTTCTGGGCGTTCGGGCATCCGCCGGTGCACGAGCGCGTGCGGTTCGCGGCGGAGTATCAGCCGTGGACGCGCGGGGAACGCGGCCGCTACGTGCCGTGAGCGGAACGGCCGTGGCCCGTCTGCTGCGCCGCTGTCGCATGAAGGGGTGACGACGGTCGTGCGGACACCTGTGTGATGACGGACGCTTCCCCCCGCCACCCTCGCTGGGACGAGGTCAAGGCCCTCTTCGACGAGATCGTGGACCTCGACGCCCCCGCCCGCGAGGCGCGCCTCGCCGCGGCAGACGCGGACGTGCGCGACGAGGTGTGGTCGCTCGTCCGCTGGCACGACGAATCCACCGGGTTCCTCGAGTCGTCGGCGCTGCAGGTGGCCGGCGTGACCCACGACGCGCTCATCGGCCAGTCGATCGGGCCCTGGCACATCGTGCAGGTCATCGGCCACGGGGGCATGGGCGTGGTCTACCGGGCAGCGCGCGCCGATGCCGCCTTCACGCGCCAGGCGGCCGTGAAGGTCATCGGCCAGAATGCGGACGCGGCGGGCGTCGTCGAACGCTTCCGGCGCGAGCGGCAGACGCTCGCCGACCTCGACCACCGCAACATCGCGCGGCTCTTCGACGGCGGCACGACGCCGGGCGGCCAGCCCTACTTCGTCATGGAGTACGTGGACGGCGAGCCGATCGACCGCTACTGCGACACGCGGCAGCTCTCGATCGACGACCGGCTCGAGCTCTTCCTGCGCGTCTGCAACGGCGTGCAGTACGCGCACGAGAACCTCATCGTGCACCGTGACATCAAGCCCGACAACATCCTCGTGACCGAGGACGCCACCCCGAAGCTGCTCGACTTTGGCGTGGCGCGGCTGCTCGGCGGCGGCACGGCCGGCGGCGACGACCAGGCCGAGGCATCGGCCACCTGGCTGATGACGCCGGATTTCGCGAGTCCCGAACAGCTCGAGGGCAAGCCGAGCACCACGGGCACGGACGTGTACTCGCTGGGCGTGGTGCTCTATCTGCTGCTCACCGGTGAGCGGCCGTATCACCTGCGAGGCACGACCCCGGCGACCATCGTCGCGGATCTCGCAGCCTCACCGCCCAGCCCGCCCAGTGTCGTCGCCACGAACGGCCCCACGGCCGAGGCGCGGGCGGCCCAGCGCGGCACCACACCGGCGGCGCTCGCACGCGTGCTCACCGGCGACCTCGACGCGATCGTGGCGCGGGCGCTGGCGCTTTCGTCCGCCGAGCGCTACCACGGCGTCACAGACCTCGTGCGCGACCTGAAGGCGTACCGCGAGATGCAGCCGGTGGCGGCCGTGCCGCCCTCGACGTCGTACGTGCTCGGTAAGTTCATCCGCCGCAACCGGCGGCAGGTGATGGCCGCGGCCGCGGCACTCATCCTCGGGGTCGCGGGTGTGGCCGCGGTGGCCTGGCAGGCGTCGGTCGCCGCCCGTGAACGCGGACGCGCCGAGCGGCGCTTCAACGACGTGCGGCGCCTGGCCAACACCTTCATGTTCGACGTGAACGACACGATGGCGAACGTGCCCGGCACCATGGCCACACGCGAGCTCATCGTGAAGACCACGGTGGAGTACCTCGACAGCCTGGCGCGCGAAGCGGGGGATGACCCGACCCTGCAGCGGGAGCTGGCGCGCGCCTGGACGCGCGTGGGCGACGTGCAGGGCAACCCGAGCAACGCCAACATCGGCGACACCGCCGCGGCGCTCACGAGCTACCGCCGCGCGATCGCGCTGGCGGCAGGCGCGCGTCGTGCGGTGCCCGGCGACCTCGACGCAGCTCGCGCGCTCGCCACGGCGCATCGCCGCCTGGCCGACGTGCTGGCCTGGACGGGCGACACCACGGCCGCGCTCGCCGAGAGCACGCTCTCGCGGCAGCTCTACGACGATGTGGCCGCGCGCGCCGGCACACTCGACGATCGGCTGGAGGCGGCGATCGGCTGGGTGAAGGAAGGCGACCTGCTCGGCAATCCGAATCTGCCAAATGCCGGACGCCGCGACGAAGCCGCCACCGCGTTCACCGCCGGGCTCGAGGCGTTTCGCGCGCTCGATCGGCAGCAGCCGAACGACCTGCGCGTGGTGCGGTTCGTGGGTCTCAGCCTCGAACGCCTCGGCACGCTGCATGAAGTGGCCAACCGCTGGCCGGAGGCCGAGGCGGCCTATCGCGAGTCGTTCGAGATCCGGCAGGCGCTCGCCACGCGCGAGCCGGCACACCGGAACATCCAGCGGGATCTCGCCATCGCGCACGAGAAGCTCGGCAAGGTGGCGCAGGCCTCGGGCAACACCACCGACGGCATCGCGAGCCTGCGCCGCGCGCTCCAGCAGTTCGACCGCCTGGCGGCCATCGACACGGCGGATGTGAACGCGGCCAGGTCCGCGGCCATCAGCCGCGAGGTGCTGGGCACGGCGCTGCGCAGCGCGAAGCAGCACGCCGAGGCCCGTGCGCTGTTCGAACAAGCCCTGGCCACCCATCGCACGCTGGCCGCGAAAGACACCGGCAACGCCCAGGCGCGGTGCGACGCCGTGCGGCTGCACGAGTTCATTGCCGACACCCTGGCCGAGGCGCTCGCGCCACGCACACAGGTCTGCGCGCACCTGCGCGAAAGCGCCGCCGGCCTCGCCGCGCTGCAGACGGCCGGCGCGAGCTGTGGCGGCGGCACGGGCGATGCGGCGGCGCTCTCCGCGAAGCTCCGCGGCTGCTCCTGACCTGCTCGCGGCGTGTCGCCGCGCGGCCGCCGGGTCCGTGCAGTAAAATCGGGCGAGTCGCGCCGTGGCTCGCCCTACCGCATGAACTCGAGTGCCCCTCCCCCAGGCGCCGTCACTCAGCTGCTCGCGCGTGCGGCCAATGGTGACAACGGTGCCGTCACCTCGCTGTTCGATCTGCTGTATCGCGAGTTGCGCGGCCTGGCCGTGTCGGCCATGCGCTCCGAACGCGGCGACCACACGCTGCAGCCCACGGCCCTCGTGCACGAAGCCTTCCTGCGTCTGGCCGACGACACCGGCGCCATCGAAAACCGCCGTCACTTCTTCGGCGTCGCGGCCTCGGCCATGCGCCGCATCCTGGTCGAACACGCGCGGGCGCGTCATGCCGCCAAACGCGGCGGCCATGCGCCGCGTGTCTCGATCGACGATGTCGCCGTGGCCGCGCCGGCCGCGCTCGACCTGGTGGATCTCGAAAGCCTGGATGCCGCGCTCACCGAACTCGCCCGCCACGACCCGCGGCAGGCACGCGTGGTCGAACTGCGCTACTTCGCCGGCCTCACGGTGGAAGAGGCGGCAGACGTCCTTGGCGCCTCGCCCCGCACGGTGAAACGCGACTGGCAGATGGCCCGGGCGTGGCTGCGGCGCGAGATGTCGCGCGCGGCCGGGCAGTCCGCCGGGTAGCCGCCCTCCCCCGCCCCACCGCCGTGGCCCCCTCGGGCCACGTCCTGCGCATGTAAGGTGCGCGGACGTTCGGCTGGCTGCCGCGCAAGGAGCGGCAACCGTGTTCGAAGTGAGTCCCGAGACCGTGGACGCGTGGCTGAACGGCCTGGCCTGGGCCCTCGGCATCACCGCGCTCGTCTGGCTGGTGGGGTCGGTCGTCGGCGCGTGGCACCGCCGCCATTACAACCTGACACGGGCAGACCGGGCCGGTGGCACGCCGGTGCGCCCTGACTTCCTCGACGTCAACCGCAACGCGCGTGAGGCGGCCATCGCCCGCGGCAAGGCCTACGACCGCACGCTCGACGCGCGCGAGGCTGCCGCGGCGCCGGTCACGGCCGTGGAATCGCTGACCTTCTGGTCGCGGCTCGGCGCCCTTGGCGCCGCCCTGCTGACGCTGCTCGTGACCGTCATCGGCACCATCACGAAGGTGCAGGCCCTCGAGGCGAGCGTGCAGCAGGTGGGCACGTGGGATCAGTTCGTCCAGACGATCGCCGACCACAAGGTGGGCGCCGCCCTCGCCGTGGCCATCATCGGCACCAACGTCGTCGTCTTCGTCCAGAGCTCCAGGAAGCACCTCCAGTCCCGGTAACCCGTCATGGCCACGACCAACATCACGCTCTCAGACGACGCGCTGCTCGCCGAATACATCCCGATCGACACCTTCAAGGGCCTGCTCGAGGAACGCCTCGCCGTGGGACCCGACCTGCTGGCGCTGCTCATTCGCGACGGCCAGATTGCCTACGCGGCGCCCGGCGGCCACTTCGCCGTGGGCGGCGTGTGGCAGTCGCTCAAAGACACGGTGGGCGGCCGCCATTCGATGCGGCTGCTCGTGGCCGATCTGAAGCCCTTCCCGCTCGTCGTGCCGGTGGAAACCGTGACCCGCGATCACGTGCCGGTCGTGTGCGAGGTCACGATCGAGCTCCAGGTCAACCCGGAGCGCGGCGCCAACGTGCTCGGCCTGATGCGCGATCGCGGACAGGTCACGAAGGGCAGCCTGGCCGGCCGTCTCGCGCCGCACCTCGGCGAACGGGTGCTGCACGCGGCCGCGCGCCGGGTGGATGCGCTCGAACTGCGCGGCAACAGCGGGCTGCAGGACAAAGTGCAGGCCGACGCGATGCTGGAGGTGGAGCGCCTGGCCGCCGACCTTGGCCTCCTCGTGCGTGCGGTCACGGCCGTGTGGGCGGCGAACGAGGAAGAGAAGGCGCGCGTGCTCGAACGGCAGCAGACGCGCGAGCAGCAGACGCTCGAACGTGAACACGCCATCCTCAACCGCTCGATCGCGCGCGAGGCCGAATCCACGATCGTGACGCTCAAGACCGATCTCGACGTGGAGAAGGTGAAGGCGTCCACCGAAGGGGAATTGCGCCGGCTGGTGCTGAACGAAGAGCTCAGCTTCGTGGACGCCCGCGAGTCGGGGATTCGCGAGCAGCAGCTCAAAGCCCTGCAGCACGAACTGCGGCTCAACCGCGAACAGCGGCTCGACGGTCTGAAGGCGCTCATCGAGGCGGAGGAACACGCCATCCAGACGGCCCGCCTGCGCGGTGACCTGCGCGGCGTGGGCCGCGAGGGCGAGATCGCCGAAGGCCGGCACGCCATCGACACCACGACGCTCGGCGGGCAGCGCCGCGACGTCGAGATGGACATCGCCCGCCGCGAGCAGCAGCACACGCTCGTCATGAGCCGGCTGCGCGCCGAAGTCGAGGAGGTGGAGCGCTCGATCCGCGGGCTCAACCGCAAGGCCGAACGCGAAGACAAGGCGGCCGACCAGCTCTCGGAACTCGACGTGGCCGCCATCGCCCGCGCCAACCAGACGAAGGCGCTGCGCGACCTGGGCCTGACCGAAGCGGCCATCGACGACGCGAAGCAGGACGTGAAGCTCAAGGGCGACCAGGCGGCGCACGTGCGCGCGATCGAAGTGGCGCGCCTCGAAGCCGAAACCCGGATGGCTCAGCTCTCGGCCCTCAAGGGCCTCTCGCCGGACCAGGTGATGGCGCTCACGGCGGGCTTCTCGCCGGCCGTCGCCAACGTGCTGGTCGAGCAGGTGCGCGCCCGCGCCGCCGACGGCGACGCCCGCATCGCGCTCATGCGCGAGATGGTGGCGCAGGCGCAGGCGGGGCGCGTGGCCTCGGAGGCCCAGGCGCGCGACATGTTCGCCGCCGGCATGCAGGGCGCCGTGGGCGTGGCGCATGGCGCCGGCGGGCACGCGCCGGGCGGCGGCCACGGCGCGGCACACGCCGCAGGCGCTGGTGAGACCGTGGAGTGCCCCAACTGCCAGACCGTCGTGCGCGCGACCGATCGCTTCTGCAAGAAGTGCGGCCGTGCCATGCGTCAGTGACGTCACCCGGGATTGCCTGCGATGGACTGGCTCCCCTACAACGCCTGCTGCTTCGGCACCGCGGCTGACCTCGACGCGGCGTTCTGCAGCGACTGCCGGCATCCGCTGCTGCGCTGTGCCGCGGGCGCTGAATGTGGCGGCCTCGTCGCGCCCACCGGGCACTGCGCCCGGTGTGTCGCGCCGGCGCTCCTCATCAGCAACGCCACGCCGCTCAGGTCGCAGCGCGGCGACCGGCTGTCGATTCCGTTCGTCTTCCGCAACGCCTCGGCGTCGCGGCGCAGCCTGTGGGTGAAGCGGATCGTGCACGTCGAGGGCGGCACCGCCGAACCCGTGCCCCTGGCCTTCGACAAGGTCAGCGCCGGCGAGGAGCGGACGTTCCACGTGGGCACGGCGCCGCTCGACGCCTCGGGCCAGCGCACCATCCGGCTGATGCTCGTGGTGGCCACGCGCATCGCGGGCATCGAGGACGAATACGCCTTCAAGGCCGACGTGCATGTGGCGGTGGCCGCGACCGACCCGCAACAGGCGAACACCTACATCCAGATCGGCACCGGCGCGATGATGCACCGCGTCGGCGAACAGGCCGCCGCCACCGAGGCGCCTGCCGGCGGGCCGGTGAGCGTCACGCTCGAACGCGCCGAACGCTACGAGCTCACCGAAGGCATACGCGGCTATCAGTCGACCAACCTGCGCGTGCCGCGCGACGTGCCGTTCAACTTCACCGGCTTCCGCGCCGCGGACCGTCCCGACAACCCGGCCACACTCGCCGAGGGCCGCTTTTCCTGCGGCCGCAACCGGCGCGGACCGGCGAGCGACCCCGGCGCCATCGTGAACGACGTCTGCCTGCGCGCCTTCACGCCGGACGGGCAGGTGGATGAGCCGGCCACCCTCGCCATCTCCCGCCATCACTTCGACCTGCTGGTCGTGAACGACCGCCTGTGCGTGCAGGTCGCGGCGTCGAAGGGGCTGCAGATTGGCGGCCGCGACATCACGGCCGGCCAGCTCGTGCCGCTCGTCTCGGGCGATCGCATCGTGCCCATTCCCGATCATCCCGAGAGGCTGGCGCTTCACGTGGTGTTCTCGACCGTTCTCGACACGGTGACCGGGGTCACCGTCACGAGAACCCCGGCGGTGGCGTCGTGAACGGCGGCCGCTTCGGAGGATCCTGCCGATGACCTGCGCCTCGTGCCAGGCGCCCCTCGACGGCGGCGCCGCGTTCTGCTCTTCGTGTGGCACGCCGGTGCGCGCGTCGGCGCCGCCCGCCACGCCGCCGCCGGCCGCACCGCCGCTGCGCACCTACTCGGGCCTCAACACCGTGGCGCCGATGCGCGAGCGGTCGGGCGCCACGCTGCCGCCCGGCGCCATCTTCGCGCACCGCTACGAGGTGCTGTCGCTCATCGGCGAAGGCGGCATGGGTGTGGTGTATCTGACGCGCGACACCCAGTCGGGCGACGAGGTGGTGCTGAAGCTGCTGCACCCGCAGGTGGTCGGCGGCGAGCAGGCCGTGGCGCGCCTCATTCGCGAAGGGCTCACCGCCCGGAAGATCACGCACAAGAACATCGTGCGGGTGTACGACGTCGGGCAGTGGGAGGGGCAGCCGTACCTGACGATGGAGCACGTGCCGGGCGGCACGCTGCGCACGTGGATGACCTCGGTGTTCCACGCGCGTCAGCTCGTGCCCTTCGACACCGCGGTGGGCATCGTGCGGGCGCTGGCCGCGGGCCTGCACGAAGCGCACCGGATGAAGTTCATCCACCGCGATCTCAAGCCCGAGAACGTGCTGCTCGCGAGCGATCTCGCCGACGGCACGTTCAACGTGAAGATCCTCGACTTCGGCATCGCCCGCGCCGTGGATGCGCCGCAGAGCGCGGCGCGCGGCCCCGAAGGCACGCCGTTCTACATGGCGCCCGAGCAGCTGACCGCCGGGGATGCCGCGGGACCCGACGCCGACATCTACTCGCTGTCGGCGATGTTCTACGAACTGCTCGTGAAGGTGGTGCCGCGCGGTGGCCGCGAGCGCGTGGCCCGCATCCGCACCGATGTGCCGCCGGAAATCGACGCGCTGTTCGAGCAGGGACTGGCGCAGTCGCCACTCGGGCGCTTCCAGTCGGTGGACGAATTCGTCGCCGCGCTCGACGCCGTGGTGCGCGCCGCCGAGGACGCCGCGCGCACGGCGCGCGAGACCACGGCGCGCGACGACGAGCGACAGGCCGCCGAGGCCGCCGAGGCCGCCGAGGCCGCCGCCGCGGCGGCGGCCGCCGAGGCGGCCCGCCGCGCGGACGAGCAGCGCCGACGCGACGAGCCGCAGCGCGTCGTGGACGGCAAGGGGCCGGCCGCGCGCGGCTGGTGGACGCGGCAGTCGATGACAACGAAGGCCGCGACCATCGTCGGCACGATGGCTCTGCTGGGCGGGGTGAACGCGTGGAACGACGAGCGGGCGCGGGAGGCCGAGCTGCAGCAGGTGGAGGAGCGCGCCCGCGAGCTGCGCGAAGCCGAGGCGCAGGGCATCCGCGAGGCGGCCGAACGCGAAGCAGCCGAAAAGGCCGAAGCACAGCGGCTCGAAGCCGAGCGGGCGAAACAGCCCGCCACGCCGCGCCGGGCCGCGGTCAACCTGCCGCCGCTCGACGGCACGTGGTACGAGTCGCAGGGGGGCGCCTTCGCCGTGCGGATGAACGGCTGGAACTTCAGGGGCGAGAACCAGGGCATGGTGATGACGGGCAGCTTCACGGCCGACTGGGCCGGCACGTTCACCATCCGCGATGCCGCCGGCAACACGCTCTTCCGGGAAGCCCGCGCCGTCTTGCGCGACACCGGCACCGGATTTCACATCGACTACGCCGGCGGATCGCGGGCGTTCTTCGTCAACCACACGCACTAACCCCTGAAAGCCCCTGGAGCAGTCATGACGTGCGCCAACTGTCACAATCCCCTGCCGCCCACGGGCGGTCGCTGCACGCGCTGCGGGCGCGTCGTCTACGCCCGGCCCGGCCTGCCCGGCGGCGCGCCGGGTCTGCGGCTCGACGGCTGCCGGTCTGAAGCGCCCTCCCCCTCCGACTACCGCGCGGTGCCGCGAGCGGGCGCGCTGCCGCCACTCGTGGACCTGCGCCCCGAGTGCTCGCCCGTGGAAGCGCAGGGCGCCCTGGGCAGCTGCACGGCCAACGCCGTCGTGGGCGCCTTCGAGTTCCTGCAGCGCAAGGCGCGCCGCCCGACGCCCGACCTGAGCCGCCTGTTCGTCTACTACAACGCCCGCAAGATGTCGGGCTGGGAACGGGAAGACTCGGGCGCCACGATCGGCCAGGGGATGGCGGCGCTGCTGGCGTTCGGCGCGCCGGCGGAAACATCGTGGCCGTACGACGTCGCGCGCATGGCCGAGCGGCCGCCGGAAGCGTGCTACGACGAAGCCCGTAACCACGTGCCGAGCGAGTACGCCCGCGTCGACGGCGCCGACGGCATTCGCGGCGCGCTGGCGCACGCGCACCCCGTGGTCTTCGCCTCGAACATCCCGGAGCGCTGCTACGACGCGGCCTGGACATCGGGCACGGTGCCGATGCCAACCGCCGACGAACGGGCGGCGATGGCCAGCCGCGAGGGCACGCACGCGATGCTGCTCGTGGGCTACGACCTGAACGGGCGCGTCTACTTCGTGCGCAACAGCTGGGGCGAGCAGTTCGGCGAGCGCGGCTATTGCCGCATCCCCTTCGACGTCTTCGACGCCGTGGTCGTGGCCCACAGCACGTGGATCCTGGGACACCTGGCGCAGACGGGACACTTCGACGTGATCCGGCCGGCGGTGTCGCGCCCGGTCGTCGAGGGCAGCGTGAAGGACCTGGCGGCGAAGCTGCGCGCGGAGATCCGCGCCGGGCTGAGCCGCGACATCGAAGACGCCATGAAGGACGTGAAGCGGCGCTTCCCGACGGGCCGGCAGGGCTGAGCGATGCGCCGGCTGCTCGTCACCCTGTGCGCGACCGCGGTGCTGGCCGCGCGCCCGTCCGAGGCGCAGACGGCGGCCGCCGTCGAACGGGCCCTGCTGCCGCTCAAGCCCGGCGTGCTCGCCGGGCTGCCCGACACGTTCTGGGGCGGGCTGGCCTTCGTGCGCGCCGAAGAGGACCGGCAGCGGTCGCTGCGCGCCGACATCACCTTCGGCCTGACGGGCGATGAGACCGATTCGCGGTCGCTCTTCCGGTTGAACACGGGCATCGCGCTCGCGCGCGCGGCCTTCCCGTCGGAGGTCACCGTCGTCAACCGCCTGGCGCTGCTGCTGCGCGACGGCGAGGTGCAGGAAGACGTGACCAACCTGCAGATCTCGTACGACTACCACGCCGGCCGGCACCTCGAGTACTTCGCGTTTGCCGAACGGTTCGCCGACAACTTCCTCAGCATCCAGCAGCGCTACGAGGTGGGCTTCGGTCTGCGGGCCGGTGTGACGCTGGGACACGTGGGGCCGTGGCAGGAGACGGAGGCGCGCTTTGCGGCCGTGGCGCGTCAGCTGCCGGCCGTGGCGGCGGCCGCGGCGGCGGTGCCGGCCGGCGTGCCGCCGCCGGTGACGCCGGCCGACCTCGACCGGCTCACGACGACGATGGGCTTCCTGCGCGACTCGTTCCGCGAGCGCCAGGCGCGCCTGTTCGTGGGACTCGCCACGAGCGTCTTCGCCGAAGTGGAACGCGCCGAACTCGACCTGCTGGCCACGCCGCTGCCCGGGGCAGACGGCGCCGCGACGCGCGTGAAGATTCCCCTGCCGGGCACCCACCGCTACCGCGTGAGCCTGCGGCCCACGCTGCGGGTCCGTCCCACGCGTGACGTGCTCATCACGGTGCTGCCCTATTACAAGCTGCCGCTCGACGGGCCGCGCCGCGTGCTCCGCGACGGCGAACGCCGCCTTGACTACCGCCGCGATCTGCTGACGGAGATGGTCTGGGCCATCCGCCAGGATCAGGCCGGCCTCGAGAACGTGGATCTCGTGGCGACGCTCAGCCACTTCTACGACAACCTGCCGCCGGCCCTCGGCCCGTCGGCGCTGGCCGACGCGGCCGCCAGCGGCCGCGGCTACACACGCACGGTGGCCGACGAGAGCCACCGCTTCGCCACGATCTCCCTGCGCCTGCGCTGGTGACAGGCCGCACGAGGCCACGATGACCGACGAGACCAAACCCTGCCCCGTGTGCGCGGAGAGCATCAAGGCGGCGGCCCTCAAGTGCCGCTTCTGCAACACCGACCTCGCGGCGTATGCGGCCGAACAGGAGGCCGCGGTTGAACGCGTGCTGTTCCATGGCCATCCGGTGGTGCACCAGACGTTCGGCCACTGGGTGGTCACCGTGGCAACCCTCGGCCTCGGCGGCATCTACTTCTGGTTCCGCAGCCGCGCGATCACCTACACGCTCACCACGCACAAGATCGAGATCGCGCGCGGCCTGCTCTCGACGCTCGAGCAGACGATCGAGCTCTACCGGCTCGACGACTTCGACGTCCACCGTCCGCTCGGCATGCGGCTGCTGGGCTTGTCGGTGCTGCACGTCCGCTCGTCCGACCCCGACATGCCGGTGGCCTTCGTGCAGGGCGTACGCGGACTCGATACGATCGTCGACCAGCTCCGCGAGTGCGCGCTGCGCGACCGGCAGCGGCGCCGCGTGACGACGTTCGTCAACGCCTGAGCAGGCCGTGGACCGCGAGACGCTCGACTCCCTGATCGCCCTCGCGCTCATCGGCACGGCCGGCTGGCTGGCGATGCGGCGCGTGCTGCCAGGCCGCCGCCTCTTCCTGGGCGGCAAGCCGCCGCTGCCGCACCTGGCGGTGGGGGCCCGCGTCACCGTGCCGCCAGCGCGGTATCCGCTGGGCCAGAAGAGCCGCGCCGTGGCGGTGATGGCGTGGTCGGGCGCGGTGCTCGCCGTGGGCTGCGGCACGGCAGCCGCCGCCGGCGCGGACATCACGTTTGCCGGGCTCGCTCTCTCGTTCGCGATCATCGGCGCCACGATGGCCTTCAGCCAGTGGTTCGCGGGACGCGCGCACATCCGCGTGGACCGCGTGGGCCTGCACACGCGACTCCTCCTCGGCGAGTCGACGCTCAGGTGGAACGAGGTGTCGGGCCTGAGCACGCGCTTCGTGGTGCTGCGCTCGGGCATGCAGCTGCTGTATCTCTGCGTGCAGTCGCCCGATCGCGAAGTGGCCTTCCCGACCAGCATGCAGGGCGCACAGGCGCTGCGGGCCACGATCGAAGCCGCGACCGGCCAGACCTGGCCGCCCTTCTGACGCGCATGGCCTGGAGCCGCCGATGCGGCGCCGTGCGTATCATGACGGCGTGAGGCGCGCCGCACCGTCCCGCCCGGCCGTGGCCGGAGCCCATCAGCGCAGGTCGCGCGACATCGTGGTCCTGGGCGTGGATCTCGCCAGCGTGCGCTGGGCGGACGTGGGGACGGCGCTCGTGTGGTGCAACGCGGCCACGGGCGGGATCACGCGCGTGGCCACGGGTGTCATCGACTGGCCGGTGGCGTCGCCGGTGACCGCGGACGCGCTTGCCGACGCCGTGCATGCCTGCGCCGTGCGTGAGGGCGCGACGGCGGTGGCGCTCGATGGTCCGCATGCGTGGCGCGACCCGGCGCGCGGCGGGGATGGTCCGGGCGTGGGCCGCCTGGCGGAATTCGCCGTGCGCGCGCAGTGCAAGGCGGGGGTGTATCCGCGCACGTTTCCCGGCACGCAGCAGGCGTGGACGCGGCTCTCGATCGCGGTCTTCGACGCGCTGCTCGCGCGCGAGGGCGTGCGGATGGCGACGCCGGACGACGCGTCCGTCACGTGGGACCAGGGCGCGAGGTCGGCACGCGGGGGCCCGACGTACGCGGGTGCGGCGACCGCGCGAGCGAACGCGCCGCACTCGCCCGCCGGCTATCTGCTGCTCGAGAGCTTCCCCACCGCCAGCTGGCGCGCCAGCGGACTGCCTCCGCTGCCGGCGAAGGCGCGGCGTCCGGACGTGGCGGCGTTCTACGCGCGGCTCGCGGACGCGTTCGCGCTGCCGGCCGCGGATGTCGCGAGCCACGACGACCTGCAGGCGCTCGTCGCCGCGCTCGCCGGCGTGGGCGTGGCGGGCGGCCCGGTGGACACGCGCGCCCACGGCGCTCCGCACCGTGAGGTGCCGCACACGGACGGTCCGCATCGCGTGGAGGGCTGGATCTGGGACGCGCGTCCCCTCGCCCCGCGCGAGAAGTCTGGCCCCGCCAAGAATGGGGACAGTCCCCCTCACACGCTGCGTGGCAGTTCCTGCGACTAGTCAGGTCCGGCCCAGATTGGGGACAGTCCCCCTCAAAGTTCCCGCTACGCGGTGACCCGCATCAGCTCGTTGCAGTTCTTGTGGCCGAACACGCGGGTGGCGGCGCGGCAGGCGCGGCACCAGCCGTACTTGGGGTCGTCTGACACTTCGTCCTCGCCGAGCGGCGGGTCAATGACGTCGAACGCGTCGGGGAACGGCAGGAACACGTGCTGGCGGCCGTTGCGGGCTGAACACGCCACGCACGAGCGCCAGCGGCCGTCGGGTGAGGTGACCACGGCGCGGATGTCCGCGGAGCACGTCACACACGGCGTGCGGCGCACCGGCGCCACGTGGCGCACGACCTGCGGCGACATCGGCGTGCCGACGACGCCGGTGTCGGCCACGAGATGCGTCGCCGCCCCTTCCGCCGTCAGCAGCACGTCGCCGCTCCGGCTCGAGAACTTGATGAGCACTTTCCCTTCACCGGTCTCGCCGGTGATGCGGCCCACGCCCCACTCTGGTTTCGATTTATGACGGACGAGGTCGCCTGGTTTGAACATGTGTATCCAACCAGCGTACACCGTCCGCCCGCGCCGCGCCGGTGCTCGCATCTGATTTGTAACGGGGTCTGTCACCATCTCCGGATGTAACGGGGTCTGTCACGGTCGCTGACGGTGACAGACCCCGAAGACATCTCGTGACCGTGACAGACCCCGTTACAATCGCGCATGCCGTCGACGCTCACCCGTCTTGCGATCCTCGTCCTGGCGCTTGCCGCCGCGGGTGTCGCCACCCCCCGCGCGCAGGCGCCCGCCGCCCGTGTCACCGCCATCACCGGCGCGACCCTCATCGACGGCACGGGCGGCGCGCCCGTCCCCGACGCTGTCGTCGTCGTCACCGGCGATCGGATCACCGCCGCCGGGCCGCGCGCCTCGGTGCCGGTACCGGCCGGCGCGACCATCGTCGACGCGGCGGGCCAGTTCATCGTCCCCGGCTTCATCGACACCAACGTCCACCTCTCGCTCTACGGCGGCGTGAACGATCGCTACGAGACGCTCGTGCGCTACAACGGGCGCCAGCCCGAGATCGTCCTCGAAGCCGCGCAACTGCAACTGAAACACGGCGTCACCACCGTGCGCGACAGCTACGGCGTGCTGCCGGCCCTCGTGGCCACGCGCGATCGCATCAACCGCGGCGACGCAGTGGGCGCGCGCATCCTCGCCGCCGGCAACATCGTGGGCTGGGGCGGTCCGTATTCGGTGTCGTTCAGCCTCATCCGCGAAGCCGGACTCACGCTGTTCCAGGAACAGATGAACGATCAGATCACGCAGGGCGCCGGCGAGGATCTGCTGGACATGACGCCGGACGAACTGCGCACGGCCATCAACGCGTATCTCGACAAAGGGCCCGACTTCGTGAAGTTCGGCGGCACGGCGCACTTCGCGCGTCCGTCGTTCATCGGCTTCTCGCCCGAGGCGCAGCGCGTGATGGTGGAGGAAGCGCACAAGCGCGGGAAGAAGGCGGAGACACATTCGACGACGCCCGACGGTCTGCGCCTGTCGGTCGAAGCCGGCATCGACGGCATCCAGCATCCCGAGATGCTCGGCCCGCGCGAGTTGCCGGCGGCGCTCATCCGCCAGATCGTGGAACGTCAGATCGCCTGCAACATGCTCGTCAACACCATCACCGGCGACGCGTGGGCGAAACATCTCAAGGACCGCGAGGCGGCGCAGAAGAAGCTGGCGGACGACGCCGCGAAGGCCGCGGCGAACGGCACGGCGCGGGCGAAGACCTCGGCCGAACGGCGGAAGGAGGCGGCCGACACGGGCGAAGAGATGGAGCTGCGGCGCAGGAACGCACGGGCGCTCATCGCCGCCGGCGCGGTCGTGACCGTAGGTACCGACAACTACTGGGCGGCCGCGGCGGAGCTCGCGCGCGCGCCGAAGGTCGAGACGCAGGACCACGGCATCGGCACCATTCTGGCGATCGAGGGACTGGTGGAGCTCGGCATGACGCCGCTCCAGGCCCTTGTGGCCGGCACGAAGAACGGCGCCTTCGCCGCCGGCCGCAGCGCCGACCTCGGCACCATCGAGCGCGGCAAGATCGCGGACCTGCTGGTGCTGGGCGCGGACCCGCTGGCGGACATCAGGAACATCCGCGCGATTCGCACGCTGATGGCGGGCGGCCGGGTGGTGGACCGGGGCCGGCTGCCGGAAGTTCGCGTGCTGTCGCGTCCGTAGATCGCCGGCCCGCCTCGGGGGCAGACCCCTTACGAAATCGAAATGGGTCTGACCCCGGCGATTCCCCCCCGGGCGCGGGAAGTCTGGACCCGGCTTGAATGGGGACAGTCCCCCTCACAAGTCCCCACGCAACTGCCG
Organism: Acidobacteriota bacterium; assembly: GCA_016789705.1. Taxonomy (GTDB): domain Bacteria; phylum Acidobacteriota; class Vicinamibacteria; order Vicinamibacterales; family UBA2999; genus CADEFD01. Next base: position 789 of record JAEUQR010000072.1, on the reverse strand, counting down.
TTACAATCGCCACGTGCGGGGTGGCCGTTTCTTCGTTGCCGCGGCGCTGGTGGCGTCGGGCGTCGCGTCGAGCGCGCGCCAGGCGCCGGTGGCCTCGCATCCGCCGGCTGCCGCGTCCCCGGTCACAATCACCCCGCGTGCGTTCGTGGACGAACACTGCGTGGCCTGCCACAACGACCGCGCCCGCGCTGCCGGACTCTCGCTGACCAACGCGCCCGCGGATGTCACCGCCGACGCCGCGCTGTGGGAGAAGGTGCTGCACAAGGTGCGCAGCGGGCAGATGCCGCCGGCGGGGCGTCCGCGCCCGGACGCGGCTGTGTCGCGCGCCGTCGTGCACACCATCGCCGAGTCGCTCGACCGCCACGCGGAGCGGCACCCGCAGGTGGCGCATGTGGGCGCGCATCGCCTGAACCGCACCGAGTACGCGAACGCCGTGCGCGACGTCCTCGGGCTCGAGGTGGACGCCTCAGCGCTCCTGCTTCCCGATGAGGCCGACGACGGCTTCGACAACATCGCCGCCAGCCTCGCGTTGTCGCCCGCGCATCTCGAACGGTATCTCGCGGCAGCGCGGCAGATTTCGCGGCTGGCCGTCGGCGACCGCACGCTGGCGGACGCGCCGGCCTCGTCGCTCTACAAGCTGCCGAAGCTGCTCGAGCAGGACGTCCGCCTGGGCGACGACCTCCCCTTCGGTTCGCGCGGCGGGCTCGCCGTGCGCCACTTCTTCCCCGTGGCCGGCGACTACACGTTCAAGGTGCGGCTGCGCCGGCAGGTCTACGACTACATCATCGG
>JAEUQR010000070.1 GCA_016789705.1 Acidobacteriota bacterium | reverse complement strand
GCCGCTCGCCGGGCCGCTGCCGGTCGTCTACGTGCAGCACGGCTGGGTGATTCCCGGTAAAGGCATCGACCCGTATGCCGGGGTGGACGTGCGCGGCAAACTCGTCGTGGCGCACGGTCCGCGCGTGCTGCCGAAGGGCGTGGACGTGCCGCAGGTCGGGCGTGTCGTCGTCGGCGCGGAAATGCCGTTCGTCGCCGCGGCGAAGCGCGGCGCGGCCGGCGTGCTCTTCATCACCCAGGCCTCCGACCTCATCCGGTGGGACGAGGTGCGGACGGCCGGCACCGTGCGTCGCGAGATGTCGCCGGAGGTGCCCTCGGCCTATGCGGCCATCCCCGTGACGTCGCTGCTCATGGCGCCGCACGTGACCGACGCCCTCTTCGCCGGTGAGCGGCTCGACGGCCCGACCGCCCTGCGCCTCGCCGACCGCGGCGAGTTCCCGCCGTCGTTCCAGTTGACGAAGACCGTCACGCTGCAGGTGCCCGTGGCCGGGCGCACGGCCATGCGTCCGTTCAACGTCGTGGCCCGGCTCGAAGGCAGTGACCCGGTGCTCAGGGCCGAAACCGTGACGATCGCGGCGCACCTCGACGGCGCCGTCGGCTCGAGGGCGGTGGACGGCGATGCGATCTACAACGCCGCTGACGACAACGCGTCTGGCAGCGCGGCGCTCCTCGCGATTGCCGAGCAGATGGCGAAAGCGCCGCGTCCGAAGCGCACGATCGTGTTCCTGTGGGACAGCGGCGAAGAACAGGGGCTGTGGGGCGTGCGCTGGTTCGTGCAGCAGCCGCCGGTGCCGCGGTCGAGCATCGTCGCGCACATCAACGTGGACATGATCGGCGCCAGCCGCGTGACGACGGCGCCCGATCCGACGACCAAGCCGGTGACCGAGCGGAACGAAGTCTACGTGCTCGGGCCGAAGGTGCTGAGCGCGAAGGTCGAGGCGCTCCTCGGGTCGGTCAACGACAGCTACCTGAAGACGCGCTTCAACCACGACTCGGATACGCCCGAGAGCGAGTTCTTCTATCCGCGCACCGACGCGGGTCCGTTCCTCGAGCGTGGCATCCTCTCGGTCGGGTTCACGACCGGCAACCACGCGCGGTATCACCTGCCGTCGGACGAGGCGCGGTTCCTCGATCCGGTGCAGATGCACTACCTGGCGCGCACGGTCTTTGCGAGCCTCTGGGCGCTCGCGGACGTGACGGAGCGGCCGGCCATCGACCGGCCCATGCCCGCGAGCGTGCCCAGCTACAAGTAGCCCGCGTGACTACGCCGTGAGCGGCGTCGAGACGCCGAGCTTGAAGCCGTCGAGATCGCGGAACTGGAACATCCGCACGCCCCAGGGCCGGTCGGCGGGCTCGTCGATCAGGGTGCCGCCCGCGGCCTTGATCCGCGCGGCCGTCGCGTCCACGTCCGCCAGCCCGGCCACGTTGATCTGCAGGTAGAAGCCCTGTCCCTTGACGCGGTCCCATCCGAGTTTGCCGTCGTCCTGGTTGAGAACGAGCTGGCAGTTGCCGGCGACGACGACCGCCGCAGTCACTTTCCCGTTGTTCTCGTACGTGTGCGGCACGGCAAAACCGATCGCGTCGCGATAGAAGCGGATCGACGCTTCGAGGTCCTTGCAGGTGAGCGAGCCGCCCAGTGTGGTGGCGTTGAGTGCGGCAGTCGTGTCGGCCATGGTGTCTCCCAGTGAGTTGCGCAGCGGGACTGTATCGCCGCTGCAGACGTATGCGCAACAGCCGGGTTGTGCCCCTCACACCGCCTGAATGACCGTCACGGCACGACGATGCGGATCTCCGCCGAGGGCCGGCTCGTGCCGAAGGCGTTCGTGCCGCGAATGCGCACGTAGTAGGTGCCCGAGGGCACACCCGCGAAGGCGGCCTGCGACTGCCCAGACACCGGCACCGTGAGCGTCGTCTGACCCGGCGCCAGCCCCACATCCAGCAGGAACGCCGAAGCGGCGCCGACGTTCGTCCAGCCGACCGTCACATCGTGGCCCCGCACCGTCGCGGCGACATCCCGTGGCACGCCCGGCGGGCTGAGCACGGTGAGACGGGGCGGCCCGCCGAAGCCCTGCGTGTGCACGAAGGACGTGAGCTGCGCGTAGGTGCGGCCGTCGAACGCAGCCGTGTAGGCGTCGCCGTAGCCGGCTGACTGTGCGAAGAGGCCGCGCACGTACAAGTGGCCGGTCGCAGGACTGACCGTGATCGCGGTCATCGTGAACGGAAACGCGGCGGACCCGAGGTAGGCGAGGTCCTTCGTGAACGCGTGTCCGAGGTGCGAAGCCGGCACGACGAGCAGGCGCTCGTGGAAGTCGTCCCATTGGAGTTCCCAGACCGCGGGAAGCTCGACCGTCACGCGGGCGCCGGTGGCGACGTAGGTGAGGGTCAGCCGCGCCGGCGCCGTGCTGTTGTCGCCGCTGAAGAGCCGCGAGCCCTCCGGTGTCACGAGCCAGGGCGGGCTGCCGTAGGCGACGCCGGCCACCGTGCCGACGACCGTGGGCGCCTCACCAGGCGCCCCGCTCGTCGAGAACACCCGCAGCGTCGGCGTGGCGGCGGCCTCGACACAGAAGAGCCGCGCGGCCGAGAACGCGTAGCGGCACGAGCCCGACATCGGCGTCGCGACGGTGAACATCGACGTCACGAAGCCGGTCTCGACGTCCACCGCGTCCACGGAGCCGGTGGCCGTCTGCACGAAGACGCGCGGTCGCACGGGGTCGGTCGCGACGATTGTCACGAACGCGTAGGGGAGGGCGCGGGCGACGCCTTGTCCGTCCACGACCAGGCAGGGTTGCAGGTCACAGTAGGTCGTGGCGCTCGTGACGTAGCGGCCACCGGCGATGAGCGGCTGGTGCACGAGGGGCGAGCGCGGCCCGAGCGACACGCCGAATGGTGTGCCGGACGTGATCTCTTCCGTGTAGGGCATCGTCGGCACGCCGCCCGACACGAACAGCCGATCCTGCGCGGCTGCGGCCCCCGAGAGCCCCAGGACGCCGAGAAGGACGACGAGCCGCGAGACGATCGAGGCCATGACACACCCCCGGGAACGGTGGTGCAAGTCCCGCACCTTGGCCGATCCTGCGTTCATGGGCAGGATCGTCGCGTCAACGTCGCCGTCACCACGCCACCCCCGGAAAGTCCGCACCGAGGTCCGGAGGCGCCCTGGTTCCCGTGTCCGGCCCTCCGCGGTCCGTCAAACGACAGCGGGGGCGGGTGTCGGCGGCAGCGCGGGGCCCCCGCACCTCAGCGCGACGCGATCGTGGCGTCGCGACGAACCAGAACACCCCACGCGGACTTCGGCGCCGCCTTGTCGTTTGACGTCTCACGCGTGCGCGGCTCGCTCCGGACGGACGCGGGAGCCATGTCGCCTCCGGCCCGCTCCGGCTCGAAGCTTCTGCGCGACCTGACGCGGCCCCAATCCCGGCTGAAGCCACCCGGTCCGTTATGGCCGCCTGTCGAGATCGAAACAGGACTCAAGACTCATTCGGAATCGCTCGGCGATCTCAGGATACAAATCGACGAAGAAAAACCGCCGATACTGATGGTCGAAGACCAAGTTCCGATCCGCGAGGAACGCACGCATCTGTCGGCGCGCAGCTTCGGCCTCGTTCCACGACGCGCCTTTCATGACTATCTCGGCCACGAATCGCTCCGCACGCCCGGCGATTTGCTCCGGAGTCGTAAGCTCGTTGTGGTAGCCCTTGAGGATCATCAAGAACAGCCATTCTGCAGAGAATGCAAAGAAGGCATTGTGTGTCGCTCGACCAAGGTCTTGCAGGGGGAGCAGGCCGCGCACGCGTGAGACGTCAAACGACAAGGCGGCGCCGAAATCCGGCTGGGGTGTTCTGGTACACCGCGACGCGACGAACCGGTCGCGCTCAGTTTGCCCGGGGCCCCAGCCTTCCGGCCAACACTCGCCCCCGCCGTCGTTTGACGGCCTGCGACCAGGGCCCCCGCGACGCGGACAGCGACGAGCCAGGCGGTGTCCCAGGCTGTGCGTCGTGGGGTGGTGGAGGGCCGGACGCCGGCCGGCAGGCCACGCCGCCGCGCGAGGTCACCTGCGGCTGACGAGACGCGGGTGACGCTACGCCAGGATGTCGTGGATGACCGTGCCCGAGACGTCCGTCAGGCGGAAGTCGCGGCCGCTGTAGCGGTAGGTCAGCTTCGTGTGGTCGATGCCGAGCAGGTGCAGGATGGTCGCGTGCAGGTCGTGCACGTGCACCGGCTTCTCGACGGCCTTGAAGCCGAAGTCGTCGGTGGCGCCGTAGGTCATGCCGCCCTTGATGCCGCCGCCGGCCAGCCAGACGCTGAAGCCGAACGGGTTGTGATCGCGGCCACTCGCCTGCGTGCCGGCACCGCCGCCCACCTCGACCACCGGCGTGCGCCCGAATTCCGACCCGCAGACGACGATCGTGTCATCGAAGAGGCCGCGTGACTTCAGGTCCTTCACCACCGCCGCGAACGGCTGGTCCGAGTCCTTCGCGTTCTTGCGGTGCTGCTGGATGTCGCTGTGGGCATCCCACGGGTCGCCCTTGGCGTAGTAGACCTGCACCATCCGCACGCCGCGTTCCACGAGGCGCACCGCCATGAGGCAGCCACGCGCCGTGCTGCCGGGGCCGTAGAGTTCGAGCGTGGCCTTCGACTCCTTGCGGATGTCGAACACGTCCGGCGCTTCGGTCTGCATCCGGTAGGCCGTTTCCATCGCGCTGATGGCGGCATCGAGCTGCGGATCGGGCGGCACCCCGGCCAGGCCGTCGAGCGACTTCAGCAGGTCGAGTTCGCGCCGCTGCTCGGCGAGTGTGAACTGCTGGTTGTTGATGAACGAGACCAGCTTCTTCGGGTCGAAGTCCTTGCCGACGATCTGATCCGGCCGCTCGACCTTGCTCGGGATGAACGTGCCCTGGTGCACGGCCGGCAGAAAGGCGCTGTTCCAGAGCGGCGGGCCCACGGTGGTGGGCACGTCGGGGCAGAGCACCACGTAGCCGGGCAGGTTCTGGTTGTCGCTGCCGAGCCCGTAGGTGAGCCACGAGCCGATCGACGGCCGTCCGACCTGGATGTGTCCCGTGTTCATCATGAGCATCGACGGCTCGTGATTCGGGATGTCGGTGTGCATCGAGCGGATGACGCAGATGTCGTCGGCGCAGGCGCCGACGTGCGGGAAGAGCTCGCTCACCTCGAGCCCGCTCTTGCCGTAGCGCGAGAAGGTGAACGGCGACTGCATGAGCGCGCCGGTCTTGCGTTCGGTGGCCACGGTGCCGCCGGGCAGCGGCTGCCCGTGGTACTTCGCGAGCATCGGCTTCGGATCGAAGCTGTCGACCTGCGACAGGCCGCCGTTCATGAAGAGGAAGATGACGTGTTTCGCGCGAGCCGGGTGATGCAGGCCCTTCGAGAGCTTCGGCGCCACGGCCTTGCCCGGGGCGAGGCCGGCCGCCTCGAGCGAGTCGCCGACGAGGCCGGCGAACGCCATCATGCCGAAGCCGCTGCCGATGCGGCAGAGGGCGTCGCGGCGCGTGACGGGGGGACGGGATTTATGCGCCATCGGGGTCAGCTCACGAACACGAACTCGTTCGAACTGAGCAGCACCTTCACGTAGCGGCCGAAGGCCGTGACGGGCCGCATCTTCTTCTTCTCGTCGTCGCCGGCGCCGGTGCCCGGCGTGACGCCCGCCATCATGCCGGCGGCCGCGGGGTCGGCGTCGGCCATGGCCACTGCAGGGGTCGGTGTGGCCGCTGGCGCCGGAGTGACGGCGGTGGCTGTTCCGGATGCCGATGACGCCTTCGTGGACGCCGCGCCAGCCGACGTGGCCGGCGCGGTCGCGGCCGTGCGGCGCTCGTCGTACTGCTTCAGCGCCTCGCCGGCCAGGAACTCGCGGCCCGCCGTGAGCTCGCGCGCCGAGGGGGCGCGGCCGAAGATCCGCCGGTAGACGGCGGTGATGCGCGCGTCGTCACCTGCGGCGTCCGCCACGTCGGCGGCCACGCGTTCGGCGTGCTGCTGCACGAAGTCGCTGTTCATGAAGAACAGGCGCTGCAGCGGCACGTTGGTGGTGAAGCGCTGTTCGGCCGTCTGGCTCGGGCTCGGGAAGTCGAAGAGCTGCAGGAACTCGTCGAGCTTGTAGCGGCTGACCTTGCCGTAGATGGTGCGCCGCGCGGTGAGCGGGGTGAGCGTCACGGCCGGACCGCCGAGCTTCGTGTCGAGCGCGCCGGCTACCAGGAGCACGCCGTCGCGAATCTGTTCGGCGCTCATGCGGCGCCGGTTGGCACGCCAGTAGAGGCGGTTCCCGCCGTCTGTCGCGCGCGCCGCCGGCTGGTCGTCGGCGCTCAGCTGCCAGGTGGCGCTGCGCAGGATCTCGCGGTGCAGCGCCTTCAGCGACATGCCGTGGTCGACGAAGTACTGCGCGAGGTAATCGAGCAGTTCGGGATGGCTCGGCGCCTCGCCATTGATCCCGAAGTTGCTCGGCGTGTTGACGAGGCCCGTGCCGAAGTGTTCCTTCCACACGCGATTGACGATGACGCGCATCGCCAGCGGCTCGGCCAGGATCGCCTGAGCGAGTTCGAGGCGCCCGCTGCCTTTCGAGAACGTCTGCCGCTCGCCTTCGCCGAGCACGGTCACGAAGCCGCGTGGCACCGTGTCGCCGAGGCGCATCGGATTGCCGCGCACGTGCACCTTGAGATCGCTCACCTCCGGCAGGTCGCGCACGCCGTGCACGTAGCTGTATTTCGGCGGCATCGCCTTCTCGGCCGCCTCGATGCTCTTGCGCATCACGTCGATGGTGGCGCGGCGGTCGGGGCCCAGGCGCTGTTCCAGATTCCAGCCGCGGAAGCGCAGCAGGCCGGGTTTCGTCGGCTGCCCGGGGATGAAGGCATCCGTGCGCAGGTCCACCACGAAGACGTCGCGGTAGAGCGCCGACCGGTCCTTCGTCATGCTGCGCACTTCGAGGCCGCAGCCGGGGCAGAAGTCGTCGTTGGTCTTGAACTCGTTCGGCAGGTTGGCGGGTTCCTTCGGCTTGGCCGTCGGCAGCGCGCGCGCCCGGATGATGTCGTTCTCCTTGCGCACCTCGCGTTCTTCGAGCACGAGCCCGATGAGCAGCTCCTGGAACGCCGTGGCCAGCCGATCCGCCTCGGCGGCGGTGCCGCCGGCGGCGATCATCGCCTGCCAGTCCTTGAGGAAGGGGTAGTAGGTGGGTGGCCTCGACAGGAAGTCGAGCCAGCGCTCGAAGAGCTCGTAGTCGAGCTGCTCCTTGTCGCGCACCTCGGCCTTGTCCTTCTTCGGCTCGCCGGTGACCTGCCAGGCCGCCTTCATGTACTTCGCGCCCTGGAAGGCGAGCGTCCAGCCGAGCTGCTCGGCTTCGATCTTCAGGAACTCGGCCAGCATCTCGCGCTGCTGCTTGAGGGCCTTGTCCTTCGCCTTGTGTTCCTCGACCACGGCTTTTGGCGCCAGCGGGTACTCGTGGTACTCGGTGTTCAGGAACACGCCGCCGAGCGCGTAGTAGTCCTTCGTGGGGATCGGGTCGTACTTGTGATCGTGGCAGCGCGCGCAGCCCACGGTGAGGCCGAGCAGGCCGCGACTCACGGCGTCCACGCGGTCGTGCCGTTCATCGGCGCGTGTGATCTCGACGGCGCCGTTGTCGTAGAACCACGGCCCGAGGCCGAGGAAGCCGAGGGCCGGCAGATGCCGCACGCGCTCCGGGCCGCTGAAGAGATCGGCGGCGAGCTGCGCGGTGACGAAGCGGTCGTAGGGCAGGTCGTCGTTGAAGGCGCGGATCACCCAGTCGCGGTAGAGATGCGCGTTGGGATACGGGTTGTAGCCGCGGCCCTCGGGATCGAGGCTGCGGTAGTCGTCTTCGCCGTAGCGCGCGATGTCGAGCCACACGCGGCCCCACGCTTCACCGTAGCGCGGCGAGGCGAGCAGGCGATCGACCACGGTCTCGAACGCGGTGGGCGCCGTGTCGGCGAGGAACGCGTCCACCTCGTCTGGCGTCGGCGGCAGGCCCGTGAGGTCGAGCGTGACGCGGCGCAGCAGCGTGCGTTTGTCGGCCGCGGCCACCGGCGCGAGGCCCTCGCGTTCGAGGCGCGCCAGGATGAAGCGATCGATCGTCGTCTTCGGCCAGGCGGTGTTGGCCACGGCCGGCGGCGGTGTGGCCGCGAGCGGCCGGAAGGCCCAGTAGTCGCGATGTGCCGCCGTGACCGGTTTCTCGTGCGACGCGGCCGGAGCCGGTGCGGCCGTGGTGGCCGCGGCGGGCCACGGCGCGCCGGCGCGCACCCATGCCGTCAGCAGATCGAGGTCGGCCTGCGGCAGCTTCGCGCGGCCCTTCGGCATCGCGGGATACCCGGTGGCGTGCTGCAGCACCTTGAGGAAGGTGCTCTGGTCGGGGGCGGCGACGTCGATGACGGGCCCGGTCTCGCTGCCCTTCATGAGCGCCTCACGCGAGTCGAGGCGCAGGCCGCCCATGGCGGCTTCGGCGTGACACGCGAAGCAGCTGGCGGCGAGCAGCGGCCGAATGCGGGATTCGAAGAGCTCCGCCGACATCGCCGGGGCGGCGGCTGCGGACTGCGGGGCCGGCGCCTGACGGGCAGCCACGGCGGCGGACAGGGCGGTCGCCGCCAGCATGAAGGCCGCGGTGACGGCGCGGCGACGGAGGGACGCAGGGGCGCGCATCGGACGCCCGTATTATGCACGTGCATCCATCCGTTGCGTGGCGCGTGATTTCGCGCAGGAATGCCTCCCGCGCCGGCACTACAATCCGTCGCGCATGCGTGTCTGTCGTCTGGCGGTGACCGCCCTCTTCATGCTCGAACTGGTGGTTTCCGCCCAGGAACCCGCGGTGACGCCGCCGCGTGCCCCGGATGAGTTGCCCCTCGCGCGCGCCAGAGCCGACGCCACGGTGGCTGCCCGGCTGACCCCGGGGGCGGTCGTGAGTGACGGTGCGTTGTGGTTCGCGACGCCCGCCGGCGTGTCCCGCGTCGATGCCACGACGCATGCGCTCACTGCCGGACCGGCGCTCGACGGCACGGCGTGCGGCACGCCGCTGACCGGACTCGGCGCGGTGTGGGTGCCGCGGTGTGGCGCGGGCGTCGTGGCGCGCGTCGACCAGAAGACTGCGGCCGTCACCACGGTGGCGCTGCCGCTCGCCGACGCCGAGGGCAGCGTGGCCGCGGGCATCGGCTCGCTGTGGGTGGCGAGCGCGGCCTCGGGCGTCGTGAGCCGCGTCGATCCCGACACGCGCGAGCCCGTCGCCGAGGTCTATGTCGCGCCGGCGCCGTCGAGCGTCGGGTTCGCGGACGCCACGGTGTGGGTGACGAGCGCCACCGGGAACGTCGTGACGCGCGTCGATGCGCACACGAACACGGTGGTCGAGACGATTGGCGTCGGGCAGCGCCCCGGGCGGATCGCGATCGGTGAAGGTGCCGTGTGGGTCGTGAACCGCGGGGACCATTCCGTGTCGCGCATCGACCCGGCCACGAACAAGGTGGTGGCGACGATCGCCGTGGGCCACGGCATCGGCGCGGGGGACATCGCGGTGGGCGCGGGCGCCGTGTGGCTGAGCGCGACGGGCACGCCGCTCGTCCGCATCGACCCGGTGTCGAATCGCGCGACCCATCGCTTCACGGGCGACGGTGGCGGCGCGGTGGCGGTGGCCTTCGGCTCGGTCTGGGTCGCGGCCGGCCCCGCCTCGATCCTGCGCCTCGACCCCGCGCTCCTCGCCGCCCTCCGCCCCTGAACGCCGGGGCCAGACCCCAGTTGTAACGGGGTCTGTCACGGTCACGGCGTGTCTCTGGGGTCTGTCACCCTCACAGGCCGGTGACAACCCGTGACCGTGACAGACCCCGTTACAAATGGCGGCTACGGGTGCGCGGCGCAGTAGGTCGAGCCGGTGCAGCGTGTGGGCACGAAGACCTCCGCCTGGATGCGCCACGTGCCGCCGACCTTCCGCCACTGCGCGAGGTAGGTGCCGCCGATGTCCACGACGCCGTCCGGTTCGGTCCAGCGGCCCGTCCACTCACCGCGTTCCGACGCCACGTCCCAGGCGCGGAAGACGTCGATGGTGGTGGGTGTGCGGACGTAGACCGTGTCGGGCCGGCGCGTGAACTGCGCCGTCATGCGCGCCGCGTTGGCGTCGCTCGTGTGATCGTGCGCGCCGGTGGAGGTCACGATCGAGACGTTCGGCAGCCAGTGCGCGGCGATGCCGGGCACGTCGCGCCGGGCGATGGCGGCATTCGACGCCGCGCGCGCCGCGCGGATGGCCGTGGCGTCGTCGGGTGGCGCGGCCTGACCACCGGACGCGGCCATCGCGACCGCCATCGGCACCGCCATGGCGCCCGTGAGCGCCAGCCACAGAAGTTCGGTCGTCGTTCGCATCGTCGTCTCCGCCGCGGTGCCCTGGCCCGCGCGACGACATCGTAGACTGTCGGGGATGCTTCGTCGCGACTTCCTCTCCCTGGCGCCGCTGCCGGCGCTGCTCGGCGCATCGACGCCCGCGGCCGCACAACGTGGCGCCGCCGCCACGCCCGCCGACCCGCGGTTCGAGGCCATCGCCGCCCTCGTGCGCGAGAAGATGCGCGCCTACCGCGTGCCCGGCGTGGGGCTCGGCGTGACGGTCAACGGCGCGACCACGCTGCGCGGCTTCGGCGTGACGAGCCTCGACGACCCGCGGCCGATCAGCCCCGACACACTTTTCACGATCGCATCGATTTCGAAGACGGTGACCGCGACCGCCGTGATGCGACTCGTGGAACTCGGCACGCTCGACCTGAAGGCGCCGATCCAGCGCTATCTGCCCGACTTCCGCATTGCCGACGACGAGACCAGCCGGCAGGTGACGTTGTGGCACTGCCTCACCCACACGCCCGGCTGGGAAGGGCAGCTCACGACCGAAGATCGCGGCGCCGAGGCGCTCGCACACTTCGCCGCCGCCATCATGCCGACGCTGCCGGCGCTCGCCCCGGCCGGCCGCGTCTGGAGCTACAACAACGCCGGCTTCGCGCTCACCGGCCGCATCCTCGAAGTGGTGACGGGCAAGTCGATCCACGACGCGCTGCGCGATCTGGTGTTCGCGCCGCTCGGCCTCGGCCACACCGTGACGCGCCTCACGGAGGCGATGACGTATCGCTTCACGCTCGGGCACCGCGATCGCGACGGCCAGGTCGAGGTGATACGTCCGTTCCAGACCACGTCGAGCACGACGGCCGGCGGCGTGCTCACGTCGATGGCCGACATCATGCGTTACGCCCGCTTTCATATGGGCGACGGGAAGGACGCGCAGGACGCGACGCACATCAGCCGCCGGCTGCTCGACCTGATGCAGACCCCGCAGCTCAGCAAACACGCCACCACCGACCAGATGGGGGTGGGCTGGCACTTGCGCACGATGGGCGGTGTGACCACGCTCGCGCACGGCGGCACACTCAACGGCCACTGCCTGCTGCTGCAACTCGTGCCGTCGAAGGCGCTCGCCTTCACCGTGCTCACGAATCACGTCGACGGCTGGCGCCTCGTGCAGGACGTGGAAGCCGCGATTCTGAAACGGTATGCCGGCGTCGCGCTCGCCTCCGGGCAGGTGATCGGTCACCGCGGCGTGAACGAGGCGATGACCTTCCACGCCGCGCCGCTCGTGCCGCAGCCGCGCCTTGACGACTACATGGGCACGTATCAGCGGCCGCCCGTTGGCACCGTGCACGTGCGCGCCGCCGGGGGACGCCTCGTGGTCGCCGTGGGCGGCGGACAGGCCGACGCGCCCATTACGTTCTACGGTCCAGACGTGGCCTACGCGCTCTCGGGGCAGTACGTGGGCATGCCGTACGAGTTCATCCGCGACGACACCGGCATCGTGAGCTGGATTCGCGTGAACGGCCGCATTGCGCGCCGCGTGCCGTGATACGTATGGCCGTGATAGATTCATACGTATGCAGAAGCTGACGCTCAGCGTCGATGCCCGGGTCATCGAACGCGCCAAGCGCTACGCGAAGGCGAACGGCACGTCGGTCTCGCAGTTGGTAGAGAAGATGCTCGATATCGCCTCGGCCCCTGCTCCGGCCGACGCGGAGACGCCGCCGGTATTGTCCCGCCTGCGCGGGTCGCTGAGCCGCGGCAGCAGGCGCGACTACCACGCATATCTCGAGCGGAAGTACCGGTGAAGCGCCTCCTGCTCGACGTCAATGTCGTGCTCGACGTGCTGCTCGATCGGCGCCCGTTCGCTGACGCGTCAGCCGCCGTGTGGGCGGCGGTGGAACAGGGACGAGCCGAGGGTCTGCTGGCGGCCCATGCCGTGACCACCATCCACTATCTGAACGCGCGAGCGGTGGGCGGGCGCATGGCCGGTGACACGACCGACGCCCTGTTGGGCGTGTTCGACGTGGCACCCGTGGACGGCGTCGTGCTGCGCGCTGCGCTCGGTCTCGGCTGGAAAGACTTCGAAGACGCTGTCACCGCCGCGGCGGCCCGCCGTGCGAAGTGTGACGCCCTCGTCACGCGCAACCCGAAAGACTTCTCGAAGTCGCCCGTGCGGGTCCTCACGCCGGCGGAGGCCACTGCCTGGATCACGGCGACGCCGTGACAGGTGCTACCTGCCGCGGGGCCGCCGCGCAGCCCGGCAGTCGCACGGCGGCGATGCGCGTCGAATAACTCGCCGCGCCGGCTTTCAGGTAGTCGCCGACGTACCAGATCGTGCAGTCGTCGGCCGGGTCCATCGCCGTCTGTGTGTAGTCTTCCCACCGCAGCGTGGACGTCTGCGCCGCCTGCCCCTCGACGAGCACCGTCTCGCGGAACGTGAGCTCGCCCTTCGGATCGTCGGCGAGACGGGCGGCCAGCCGCTGTCCCGGAAACTGCGCGGCGCTGCCGAACGAGTAGCCGATCGCGATGTTGCCCATGCGGTCGATGGCCGGGCTCGCCATCCAGCGATACGCGCCGTCCGGCGCGTAGGTGCCCTGCTGGTGCAGCACCGGATCGCCGGCTGCATTCAGCCGGAACTCGTACCACCGTACGCCGCCGCCTCCGGCCGCGGTATCCACCGAGTGCACGGCCACGAGTGAGGCCCCTCGGCCGAACTGGCGATAGACGAGGCGCGCCATGATCTTGTCGCCCTGGGCGTCGAGCCGGCGCTCCACGCCGGGCTGCGGCACGCAGTTCGTAAGCTGCCCGCCGCACAGGTAGCGGTACGGGGTCACGTCGATCGTGGCCGGGCCGGTGAGCGTGGTGTTCGAGGGACGCTGCCAGTCCACGTGCATCTTCCACACGTAGATCGCGTCGTCGTCGAGATCGCCGTCAAGCTGCGAGCCACCGGTGGCCATCACGAGGTTCGGCGCGCCGGCCGGCGGCAGCGTCGTGCCGTCGAGGTCGGCGGTGTTCAGGAAGTTCACGTCGTTCACGACGACACACTGCTCGGTGGCAGGCGCCCCGGCGAGCATCTTCGCGCGGTCGACCACGCAGACGTGTTTCTGAATGACGTCGTCGCCCGTGCTCGTCGGCAGGTAGTAGCCGTCAGGCCACACGGCCGGGCGCGGGTAGTCGGGAAAGAGCACGCGTTCGAAGACGTAGCGATGATACGGACCGGTGGGATCGGGCGTGGTGCTCACGGCGTAGCAGATGGCATACGGCGCGTCGGCAGGCGCGTTCGATGGCGTCCCGGGCGCGGGCGGCGGCGGGGGCGGTCCGGGCCGTGCGGCAGGACCAGGATCCGACGCCTGTCCCGGACGCGCGGCGATGCCCGGTGGCGCGACGGCGCCCGGTGCCGTCTGCACGACCGCGCGGCGGAAGATCGGCATCACCACCAGCCAGCGGCGCGCGAGCTGGTCGTAGCGCACGACGGCGTCGCCGTTGGCGCGGCTGCCGCAGACATCGCCGTAGCCTGTGAAGAACGTGTGTGTGCCCACCGGGCCGTAGACGCGCGCACCAGACTTCGTGAACACCGCCACCTCGGAATTCACCGTGTGCATCACGTGGTCGGGGCCCACCGCGAGGCTGTTGTCGGACGGATTGCGGGGCGGTGTCGGGTTGGCGTGGAGGTCCGCGCCGATGCCGTCGAAGCTGGCGACGACCGGCAGTGGCGGGCGCGATCCCGGCCACGTCTGTTCCGAGACGGCACTGGCCGCGAGCGCCGGCGGCGGGCCCTGCGCCAGAGCGGCATCGGGCCGCACGAGTGAGAGCGCGACGAGCAGGACGGAGGCGCGAATGGCGAAGGTCACGGCGGCGGGATCATATCCCGCGCCATTCGGTCGTATCATCCCCGGCATGGCCGCGATCACCCTGCTCGTCAATGGCAAGAGGCACACGCTGGACGTCGAACCGGGGACGCCACTCCTCTACGTGCTCAGGAACGACCTCGATCTTGCCGGACCGCGCTTCGGCTGCGGCCTCGGCCAGTGCGGCGCCTGCACGGTGCTCATCGGTGGCGAGGCGGTGCGCTCGTGCGTGCGGCCGGTGTCGCAGGCCGCGAACGTCGAGATCACGACACTCGAAGGGCTGTCGAAGGACGGCGTGCTGCATCCCATCCAGCAGGCGTGGATCGACGAGCAGGTGCCGGCGTGCGGCTTCTGCCAGAACGGGCAGATGCTGACGGCCAAGGCGCTGCTCGACAAGACCACGAATCCCACCGACGCCCAGATTCGCGAGGGGATGGCGCGCACGCTCTGCCGCTGCATGACCTACTACCGCATCAATGCCGCCGTGAAGCTCGCGGCGAAGAGGATGGCGTGATGGCCGCGACACCCACCCGCCGTCAGTTCCTCCATGCCACCGGACTCCTCGTCGCGTCGGTCGCGGCGATCCCGGTCGACACGGTGGAGGCCTTCCTGCAGCGTCCGGCCGCGGCCGGGCCGTATCCCGACCCCGACTTCCTCCAGCTCGACTCGTGGATCGTGATTCGTCCCGACAACACCGCCACGTTCTTCGTCGGCAAGACCGATCTCGGGCAGGGCACCGGCACCGCCTTCCGCCAGATCATGGCGGACGAACTCGACATCGACTTCGCGAAGACCACCTGCGTGATGGGCAGCACCGACGTCACGGTGGACCAGGGTGGTTCGGGCGGTTCCGACGCGCTCCAGACGGATGGTTACCCGATGCGCCGCGTCGCCGCCGAAGCGCGGCGCGTGCTGCTCGAGATGGCGTCCACCCACTTCGGCGTGCCGGTGACGGCGCTTGCCGTGAGTGACGGCGTCGTCAGCACGAAGACGGGCGACTCGGCCGATCGCGGCAT
>JAEUQR010000177.1 GCA_016789705.1 Acidobacteriota bacterium | reverse complement strand
GAAGCGCGACGCCTGACGGCCGGCCGAACCGCCACACTCACGGGTGAGTGTGGCGGAGAGAGTGGGATTCGAACCCACGGTACGGTTTCCCGTACACACGCTTTCCAAGCGTGCTCCTTCAACCACTCGGACATCTCTCCGTGTCTTTAGAATCAGCGAGTTGCGAGCCAGTGGTCGAGCCCGAACGACCCAATTGTGTCAGAAACCGTGTCGGACCTCCTAATGTTCTTCGAGCACTCCTCCGCGACCTCGACGATCCGGCATAGGCGGCGAACCAGTATGCAGAATCCCAGCGGAGGTCCGGCAAGCTGGCGGGCGACGCTGGAATGGAGGTGACGCGTGACACCCGTGACCAAAGTCGTGCTCGGGATGATGGGGCGGCTGCGGCCGAAGCCGGTAACCGGCGACAGCGCATCGACCATTGCATTGCCGCAGGTGGATCCGCACGGCGGCATGCCGTTGATGGAGGCCCTCGCTGCCCGGCGGTCGTCGCGTGAGTTCGCGCCCGATCCTCTGCCCCTTCCCCTGCTGGCAGGCGTGTTGTGGGCCGCGTACGGTATCAACCGACCGGACGGCGGACGCACGGCACCGACAGCCATCAACGCGCAGGAGATTGACCTGTTCGCGGCGTTGCCGAGCGGCGCGTACTTGTACGATGCGGCCAGGCACGCCCTCACGCTCGTGTCGGCGACAGACGTGCGGCGGGTGACCGGCTATCAGGATTTCGTCGATGAGGCTCCACTCGACCTGGTCTACGTGGCGGACCATACACGCATGCGGATGGTGCCGGCCGGCCAACGCGAGTCGTACTCCTCGGCTGCGGCGGGCGCCATCGGCCAGAACGTGTACCTCTACGCCGCCGCACACGGCCTGGCTACGGTGATCCGCGCCTGGATCGATCGCGAGGCGATCGCGGAGGCACTTGGCCTGACACACGATCAGCAGGTGCTGTTCTCGCAGACCGTCGGTCATCCGAAAAAATAAAGATCTTCGACTCAGGCGGTGTCTTCGTCAGCTTCATGATTGCCAGCCTGTTCCGGACCGTGGGAATCGTTCCAGGCGGGCTCGGGACATTCGAAGCCACGTCGGTGTTGATGCTGCGCATGCTCGGGATCGACGTCGCCGTGGCGCTGTCGGCCACCTTGCTCTTCCGGGGATTCAGCTTCTGGCTTCCCATGGTTCCGGGCTACTGGTGTTCCCGCCGTGTGCTGGCCGGGCCCGGGCCTTCCTGACGAGGGCGCGCCCCGTCAGGGAGACACCTTGGAGATGGGTGCGGACGTCGGACCTCCACGGCGGAAGAACCAACGCTTCGCCGTCGCGGTCGCCGCCAGCTAGGCCACGACGATCCCGACGGCGGTCCCCATCTCCATGGGCGACAGCGGGACAAAGCCGAACAGCCTGGATCCGGCGCCGAAGAACGGCACGGCGAGGGCGAGCACGGCAGCCGCGCCTGTCGCCCACAGCAGCAGGGCACTTGGCCGGCTGCGCCACGCCGGCCCCTGTGTGCGAAGCACGAGCACCACGCCGACCTCGGTGAGCAGCGACACCACGAACCAGGTCGTCTGAAAGGTGGCCTCACCGGCGCCGAACAGCAGAAGCAGCGCCGCGAACGTCAGGAGATCGAAGATGGAGCTGACGAGCCCGAACACGATCATGTGGCGCCGGACCTGCGTGAGATCCCAGCGCTGCGGATGCGCGGGGACGCGTTCGGGGTCGACCCGATCGCGCCTGGCGCTCACCTGTCGTGTGGTGCGCGACGGCGTCGAAGGCACTGTGCGCGCCGACGCCCTCGTGGCCGCCGAGGCGCCGACGGCCAGCCGCTCGGCGGCGCGCGTGGACGTCAGTCCGTGCGGCCCCGAACTAAGCGCGGTGCAGAGGTCGGCGACGTCACGACTCCAGTACGCGCGGTGGGGTCAGAGACGCGCACGCTGCCTCACTTTCGAGAGCGGAGAGACTGTACAGCATAGCTCAGGCTGCTCGCGCCCGCTTCGTCACCGTCTCACGCACGAAGTGTCGCAACCAGGTGTGCACAGGATCCGCATGCATGCGCGGATGCCAGAGCATCGACACCGGAATTGACGGGAGCGTGAACGGCAGCGCGAAGGCATGCATGCCGGCACGCAGCGCCGCCGTATGCTGCTCCGGGACCGTGGCGACCAGATCCGAGCCGCGCGCGACCGCGATCGCCGCAGCGAAGCCGCTCACCGTCGTCATCACATGTCGTGAGAGTCCGCGCGCTGCGAGCGCCTCATCAATCCATCCCTGATCGACGGTCTGGCGCGAGATGCCAACATGCGCGGCCGCGGCGTAGCTGGCCGCGGTGACGCGCTGTGTGCGCAGCCTGTGACCCGCGCGGGTCACGCCCACCATCCGATCGACGAACAGCGGGATCTGCCGCAGCTCAGGGCTGGTCGTTCCATCAACCACGCCCGTCTCCAGATCGACACTGCCATCCCTCAGGCCGGCCGCATCCCTCGCCTGCCTCGCCACGAATCGCAGGCGAATCCCGGGCGCGTGCTTCATGACGCCCTTGACCAGGTCCGGGCCGAACGTTTCCACGAACCCGTCGCTCGTTCTGAGGGTGAAGGTGCGGACGATGCGGCGCAGGTCGGGCGCCGTGGCGGGCAGCAGCACGGCCTGCGCCTGTTGAATCAACTCGGCGACGCGCTCGCGCATCTCCGTCGCACGTGGCGTCGGCACGAGCGTCCTGCCCGCTTTGACGAGGATCGGATCGCCCACGGTCTTTCGTGCCCGCGCCAGCGCCCGGCTCATCGCCGACGGACTCAGGTGCAGGCGCTGCGCCGCGCGGATGACGCTGTTCTCGCTCAGGACCGCGTTCAGCACGAAGAGCTGGTTCAGGTCGGGTGTCGGCATGCATGGACCATGGCACGCGCCGAGGACTGGCGTCAAACGCACGCCTCAAGTGCAGATGGTGCGTCTTCCGCCACGTCTGGATGATGGCTACGCTTGCCTCATGACACGCGAACCCGTGGCGGACTGGAGCGCCGCCCGCAGTGACAAGTGGCGCCGCCACCTCGCGGGGATGGAGGCGATGCTGGCGCCCATCGACGAACCGCTCTTCAGAGCGCTGGTGCTGACCTCGCCGGTTCGCGTCGCGGACGTGGGCTGCGGCGGTGGGTCGACGACCATCGAGGCGTGGCGTCGAGCGCCCCGAGGCAGCGTCGCACACGGGTTCGACCTGTCTCCGGCGTTGATCGAGGTCGCACGACGGCGGTTCGGTGCACACGATGGATCGATCACGTTCGCGGTCGCCGACATGGGAACGATGTCACCGCCTGTGCCCGCCTACGGCTGCCTGATCTCCCGGCTGGGCGTCATGTTCTTCAGCGATCCGCACGCGGCGTTCGCGAATCTCCGGGGCTGGCTCGTCCCCGGTGGCCGCTTCGCGTTTGCGGTGTGGGGACCGGTCGCAGACAACCCATGGTTGAAAGCCACACGAGACGCGGTCGCTGAAGCGGTCGACCTGGCGCCGATTGACCTGTCCGCACCGGGCCCGTTCCGCTACGGGAACGTCCTGCCGCTCGTGTCGCTGCTCGGACGGGTCGGCTTCGTCGATGTGTCGGTCACCGACTGGCGGCAGGTCCTCCCGATCGGCGACCAACTGTCGGCGCCGGACGCGGCGCGGTTCGCGCTCGCCTCGTTCTCTTCGTTCGCCGAAGTACTGGCGAGGGCGGGCGGTGACGCACCGGCCATCGCGCACTCCGCCCTGGCGTCGCGGTTCGCCCCCCATGAGCACCAGGGCGCGGTCCTGATGCCTGCCCGGGTCCATATCGTCACGGGGCGAACCGTCGCACCTTGAACGAAAGGCCGTCACCACGCCATGAGCGAACCTGTCGAACTTACCCTGCGCGCCGTCGTGATAGGTGCCGGCGCCACGATGATCATGGACCTGTGGGCCGCCATGCTGAGGCGGTGCGGAGTGCCGTCCCTGAATCTCGCGTTCCTGGGGCGCTGGATAGGCCACCTGTTCCGCGGGCAATGGAGGCACTCCAGCATTGCGAGTGCGACGCCGGTCCAGGGAGAACGGTGGATCGGATGGGGTGCGCACTACGCGATCGGCATGACCTTCGCGGCCCTGTTGCTGTCGATCCATGGCCTGGACTGGGCGCGAGCACCGTCCCTGTTCCCGGCGCTGGCCGTCGGGATCGCGACGGTCGTCGCGCCGCTGCTCATCCTGCAACCTGGGATGGGCGCCGGGATCGCGTCCCGCAAGACTCCAACGCCGGTCTTCAACTCCATCAGGAGCCTGGTCACGCACACGGTCTTCGGCTTCGGCCTGTATCTGGCTGCGCTCGTAACGGCGTCGGTCGTCCCCGTCGGAGAGTGAGCCGTGCCTTCAAGGGTCACGGACGGAAGTTGTCGGCTCTGTAGACCTCGCGGCCTTCAAGGAGCGTCCACAGCACGCGGGCCTCGTGGATTTCCCGGGCCGGGCGTTCGAAGATGTTCCGGTCGAGCACGACGAGGTCGCCCAGCTTCCCGGCGGCGAGCGATCCGCTGTCGTCCTCGAACGACACGAACGCGCCGCCGTTCGTGTACGCCGCGACGGCCGTGTCCAGATCCAGCCGGTGTTCGGGCAGCCACGCCGGGGCGTCGTCGGGCGCGCCCACGTCCTTGCGCGTGACGGCGACTTCGATGGCGTCGAGCGGGTTCACCGACGACACCGACCAGTCGCTGCCGCCCGCGAGCCGGGCGCCCGCCTGCTGCAGCGCGCGGAACGGATACAGCCATCGCGAGCGTTCTGGGCCCAGCCGTGGTTCGGTCAACTCCGTGATGAAGCGATCACGTGAGGCCCAGAGCGGCTGCATGTTGGCGACGACGCCAATCGACGTGAAGCGCGGGACATCGGCGGGGTGGATCAACTGGATGTGGGCGATGTGCGGGCGGCGATCGCGCGGGCCGTTGACGCGCGCAGCGGCGGCGATGGCGTCGAGCCCCTGGCGGACGCCGGCATCGCCGATGGCATGCATGTGCGTCTGGAAGCCCTCGCGATCGAGGCGGGTCACGAGCGCTGTCAGGGCCTCGTCGCTGAAGTTGGGCAGTCCGTGCGGTCGCACCCCGGCGTCACCGGCGAGTGGGATGTACGGGTCGAGCACGGCGGCCGTTCCCGCTTCGATGACGCCGTCCACGAAGATCTTCACGGCAGTGGCCGAGAGGCCCGGCTCGCGGACCGACGTGCGCGTGGCGACGAACCGGTCCACCTGGCTGGCGTCGAGTGCCGGATCGGCGTAGAGCGAGAGGTGGGCGCGCGCGGTGAGGCGGCCCTCGCGGGCCACGGCGCGGTACGCGGCCACCATCGGCTCGCGCGCGCTGGCTTCCTCGAACGAGACGATGCCCACCGCGTTCAGCCGGGCCAGCGCCCGCACGAGCCCGGCCTGGTATTCGTCCGTCGTCGTCGCGGGCACGACGCGGGTCACGAGGTCCGTCGCCGCCTCGCGCAGGAGCCCCGTGGGCTCGCCTCGGGCGTCGCGCTCGATGCGGCCCGCCGGCGGGTCGAGGGTGGCGCGCGTGATGCCGGCTGCCGTCAGCGCCGCCGAGTTGACCCACACGGTGTGGCCGTCCGAGGAGCTGAACACCGCCGGCACGCTGCCGGTGATGCCATCGAGATCCTGGCGGCGCGGCTGGCCCGGCGGAAACGTCGTGAGCAGCCAGCCGCCGCCGATGAGCCACGGCTTGCCGGCGTTGCTCGCGGCGCACTGCCGGATGGCGTCGAGCGTCGCCGCCGCTGACGCCAGGTCGTTGAGGTTGCACTGCCCGAGTTCGACGCCCGCGCTCATGGGATGCACGTGGACGTCGTGGAAGGCCGGCAGCACGAGCCGTCCTGCCAGGTCCACGGTTCTGGTCGCCGGGCCGATGAACGGCCTGACGGAGGCGTCGGTGCCGACGGCGATGATGCGGCCCTGGCGGATGGCCACGGCCTCCGCGCGTGTGCGCGCCGTGTCGAAGGTACGGATGACCCCGCCCGTCAGCACGAGATCGGCTGGAGGCTCGGGCGACGGCTGCGCGCAGGCACCGGCGAAGACCGTGGCGAGGACAAGAGCGAACGGGCGCATCATGGCCTGCCGAGCATAGTCGAAGCCGCCGTAGGGTTCGCCGGGAGCGCCCGTCACCTCGGCATGGGCGCGCGTGACGCGACGTTGCCGATGGCGACCGTGACGTGCGCGCCGAGCCAGATGGCATGCTCGGTGATGGCGAGATCGCCCACACGGATGCCGAGCGCCACTGGTTCCCCGCGCACGAGCAGTGTTGGCTCGACGCCGACAGGCAGCGCCATGGCCTTCACCTTCTCGGTGGGAACGCGCACGTCGAAGCCTCGCTTGATAAGGCGGTTCACCGCGCCCATGACGTCCACGCGGTCGAGCACGAAGCCGCAGAGCCCGCGCTTGTCGTCCAGGATCTTCTGCGCCGCCGCCAGCGATTCGGGCGCCGGTGTGACATCCACGTGCACGCGCAGGCGCGGCAGCCGGGGACGCACCAGGATCGAGGCATCCGTCGCGGTGAGGTCGAGCGCACCGGAGAGCGGATAGGTGCGCGGCACGACGCTGCCGGTCACCGGCTGCGTGATGTGCATGTCGCCGCAGACGGCGCCGCCAATCGTGCGGCCATCCCAGGTGAAATCGACCGTCGCGCTGCCGGTGCCCGAGGCGACTGTGAGGGGCAGGGCCACGGCCACGCGGTTGCTGCCGAAGGTGAGGCGTGGCGTGCCGGCGCGCAGGCGCGCCACCACGCGGTCGACCGAGACCTTCAGGTCGTAGGTGCCAAGCGTGACCACGCGCCGCACGGTGCCGGTGCGGCGCACGCGGATGTTGCGCAGTTCGAGCGTCACCTGATCGGCGACGCCGGCTATCACCCGCTGCACCAGATGGCGGGCGAGGGTGGTGGGCACGGCCACGCGCACGGGCGTGTCGGGCATGCCGTCGAGGCGCGGATCGCGCGTGACGAGGTCCTCGAGGCGCGCACGCAGCGCGGTGCGCTCGGTGTCGAGCGCCACGATCTGCTGCCGAATCATCTCGGGAGTCTCGCGGCCGCGGCGGTCGAGACCGAGCGTGCGGCGATAGAGGGCGATGCCGGCCACGACCGCCACCGCGAGGGCCATGACCACGGCCGTGGCGACGAGGATGCGGGCGCGTGTCACCGGCGGCCTCCGGCCGTCGTGGATGGCGGCCTGTCGAGCGGCGCGAAGGCGCCCGGCGTGACGCTCACCGACACCCACAGCCGTCCGCGCGCGGCGACCACCTGCGACACGGCCACGGCGAGCGGCATCCGCGCGCCGTTCATGCGCACCGGCCCGTCGGTCACCGCCGGGAAGGCGATCGCCTGCTGCACCTTGACCGGGATCCTGACGGTCGGCAGCTTCGTGCTGATCTCGAGCCGCACGAGACGCGCCACTTCGTCGATCGTGGCGCCGCTCAGGTACTGCGCGAAGCCCGTGGCCTCGGCGATCGTGAGGTGGTCGGCGGCGACGGCGGCTTCGAGCGTGGATGACGCATGGTCGATGCGTACGTCGTCGAGCGCGCCGAATAGGGTGACCGCGGCCGTCAGGTCCGGCTGGTCGCGCACCTGCAGCCGTCCCTGGAGCTGCACGGTGGGGCTGCCGCGGAACTGCACGTCGGCGCCGGTGAGCTGCACGTGGAAACGGTCGACGTCGGTCGCAAACGGCAACTGCGCCACGATGAGTTCGCGCACGAGCGCTTCGTCCACGCCGACGGCGACGTCATTCGGTGGCAGCATCGGCTCGCCACGTTCGAGGCGCCCCACCATCGCCCGCAGGCCTTCGACCTCGCGCTCGAGCACGACGCGCTGGGCGCGCAGATCGCCGCCGCCGTCGTAGGCGCGATCGCAGCCGGCAATCGCCAGCATAACGGCGAGGGCGGCGCCGGCCCGGCCTCGGCGGCCGGCTATCGCACGCGTCGCCACGTGATACGCGAGACCTGCTGGCCGCCGGCCGCGCCGGGCGCCGGGGGCGGCTGCAGGTACATCAGGTCGCCCTCGAACGAGTAGTAGCGAATCTGGTCGACGCCCGTGTTCATGGGGTTGAGGTCCGCGGTGGTGTGGACGACGATCCGCTTCGTGGCCGGGTCCACGTCGTAGGTGCCGAAGTAGGCAAGGTAGGTGCGGTGCAGTGCCCGCAGGTCGGCCTCGGCGGCCGACTCCGGCAGCACCTCGGGCCGATGCGGATTCACGATCTGCACGGCCGTGTGCCCGTCGGGGTGGAAGATGAAGAGCCCCTCCGGCGCGGGGCCGAAGTTCTGCCGCACCTCGCCGCCTGCCAGCGTCGTGCGGTGATCCACGAGCGCCCACGTGCCGGCCACCTCACGACGGGCCGCGGCAGTGAAGCCCGCGGCCACCGGTGCGGAGGGCAGACGCTCCCACGTGATGCGTGTGTACTGCGTGCGCGCGTTTACACTCGTGGCGGGTGTCGTGAGCACGAGGCGGCTGCCGTCGAGATCGATCGTCCGCACGATGTCGCGGCCGCCCGGCACGAACGTGCCGTCGCGTCGATGGGTCACCGTGCGCGTAGCCTCGTCCACGGCGAAGCGCCCGAAGTAGGCGGTATAACGCGCGAGCGCGCGGGCTTCGGCGAGCGGCGCGTCGGCTGGACGCGCCTTCGGCCGTTCGCGCGGCGTGAGGTGCGCCTGCACGTGGCCGTCGGCGGTGTAGATGATGGTGCCGAGCGGCGCCGGGCCCAGGGTGGCGACGGGCGCCTCGCCTTCGCGAATCGTCTCGGTGGCGACCAGTCGCCAGTGACCGACGAGCTGCGATCGCAGCGGCTCCTGGCCCTGTGGCGGCGCCGTCACCAGCACGGCCAGCGCGGCCGTGACCATCCACTGCGTGACACGTCGCGTGTGCATGCCGGCGGCCTCCACGTGCCGCTTACTGTCACGCATTGTCCGGCACGTGTAAAGCATGTAAAGGCACATGCATTGCTTGCTTGCGGCGGGTCATGTCGTGCCGACCCCGTTTCGACCTCTTGAGGTGGCAACTGCTGCTTCGAGTGACCACTGCCGCGGCCGTGCTCCTGCTGCTGGCGCGCGACACCGTCCCGCTCGGTGCGCAAACCACCGGGGAGCCCTACGCGGCGCTGCTGCCGGCCACCACGCTGGAGTTTCCTGGCGAGACCGATTCGAACAGCCCGGCCGTGTGGGAAATGGTGAACGGCAGCTGGACCATGTCGCTCTTCAACTCCGTGGCCGGATGGGCCCGGATCAGCCGCGGCTCGGGGCTGCGCACGCTCGCCAGCCAGGGCGACGTGCGTTTTGCGAGCGCCGCGCCGCACGGCGGCACGTGGTTCGAGGCGCTCATTCTCGACGCCGACGCGTGGTACGGCTTCTACCACAACGAACGTGAAGACGTCGTATGCCCGGGCTCGGGCAAAGTGTGGCCGCGCATCGGCGCGGCGCGGTCGGACGATCGCGGCGCCACCTGGACCGACCTCGGGCCGATCATCGAAACCCCGCAATCCGCCGTGCGCTGCACGACGAACAACCACTACTTCGTGGGCGGCGTCGGCGACTTCTCGGTGATGCTCGGGCCGGCCGGGAACTACGCCTACATCTACTACTCGCAGTACGACGAGGTGGGCGACCGCGTGGGCGTCGCGGCGGCACGCATGGCCTGGGCCGACCGTGACCAGCCGGCCGGCCGCGTCGACATCTGGAACCACGGCGCGTGGGTGCCGCCCACTGAAGTGCTGCCGCGTGAAGCGGAGGCTGAGGAGCCCGCGTCCGACGTGACCTGGGACTTTCCGCTCGCGACGCCGATCTTCCGCAGCACCAACCGGTGGGACGACGACCGCGCGGGCGTGGACGTGTTGTGGGGGCCGTCCATTCACTGGAACACCTCGCTCAACACCTACGTGATGCTTCTCAACAAGGCCGTGTCCAACACGTTCGAGCAGGGCGGGATCTACGTGTCGTTCAACGACCGCCTCGACGCGCCCGACGCGTGGAGCCCGCCGGCCCTCGTCGCCCGTGGCGGCAGCTGGTATCCGCAGGTCATCGGCCTCGATCCCACCGTGGGCACCGACAAGTACGCGGGCGGTGTCGCGCGCTTCTTCATGGCGGGGAAGTCGGAGCACCTCATCGTTTTCGGGCGCCGCTGACCTGGCGGCGGTGGTAGTGTGAGGCCGCCGCCGGACCTCAGGCGGTGCGAGGCCTCGATGAGCGATTCGATCTCCGCCGCGTCCGCCACGATCGCGGGCGCCGACGACACCGGCATGTTCGCCTGGTGGCGCGCCGCCGATGGCCGTGCGCGCCATGCCTTCGTGGCCGCCTCGCTCGGCTGGATGCTCGACTCGTTCGACGTGATGCTCTACTCGCTCGTGCTGGCGTCGCTCATCCAGGACCCGACGCTCCAGCTCTCGACGGCCGTGGCGGGTCAGCTCGGCGCGCTCACGCTGCTCTCGGCCGCCGCCGGGGGCGTGGTGTTCGGCGTGCTGGCCGACCGCATCGGCCGCAAGCAGGCGCTGATGGCGGCCGTGCTCATCTATTCGATCTTCACCGCCGCCTGCGGACTCGTGCAGAACGTGGCGCAACTCGCCATCTGCCGCATCCTGCTCGGCTTCGGCATGGGCGGCGAGTGGGCCACCGGCGTGGCCCTCGTCTCCGAGACGTTCCCGGCGCGGCATCGCGGCAAGGCGCTCGCCTTCGTGCAGAGCTCGTGGGCCATCGGCTACGGTCTCGCCGCGCTCGTGAACCTGCTCGTGATGCCGGTATGGGGCTGGCGCGGCGTGTTCTTCGTGGGCGTGCTGCCGGCGCTCTTCACCATGTGGATCCGCCGCAAGGTCGAAGAACCCGAACTCTGGCGCCGCACACCCGACGCCGCCCGCGGGCGCCTCGGTGAGCTCTTCACGCCGGCGCGGGCACGCGTCACGGTCTTCATCATCCTGATGAACGCCTGCTGCCTCTTCGGCTGGTGGGGCCTGAACCTCTGGGTGCCGGCATATCTCAACCTGCCACCCGAGCGCGGCGGTGTCGGCCTCACCTCGTCGGCGATGTCGTGGTTCGTGATCGCCATGCAGGTGGGCATGTGGTTCGGCTACGTCAGCTTCGGCTACATCGCCGATGCCATCGGCAGGAAACGCGCCTACGTCGGCTTCGTGTTGATGGCGAGCCTGCTGCTGCCCCTCTACGGCTATCTGCGCGAGCCGCTCTATCTGCTGCTGCTCGGCCCGTTCGTCGCGTTCTTCGGCACCGGCTACTACAGCGGCTTCGGCGCCGTCATCGCCGAGCTGTATCCCACCTCTGTGCGGGCGACGGCGGCGGGCGTGGGCTACAACGTGGGCCGTATCGCGAGCGCCGTGGCGCCGTTCGTGGTCGGCTCGATGGCCGGCACGCAGGGGTTCGGCGTGGCGTTCGCCGTCACCGGCGCGGCGTTCTTCTTCGCGGCGCTCGCGTGGATCGGCATCCCGGATACGGCGAACCGGGAGCTCACCGCGTAGGTGGCGAGGCCACGGAGCATACGCGGCGGGCATACGTTCCACACGCCGCCGATGTCGATCGCGGCGATTGCCGTCATCGGCGGCCGCCGCGCTTGACCGGCGCGTTGCCGCACTTCTATACTGAGGCCCTCTCATGCAGGCTCTGCACCTCACCGCGGCTCGAAAGCGTGCGACGCGAAAGCGACTCGCGGGGAGCCAGGTGCGCGCCTAGACGGCGGACAACACGTCCGCTCGGGCACCCAGCAACCCGCCAGCGCCATCCGCGCCTGGCGGGTTTCGTGTTTTCAGGGCAGGTTGTTTCGTCATCTCACAGTGGAAGGGCAGGAAGAGGGTCATGCAGCAGCGGTCTATCGAAGTCGGCGTCCTCGGCGCCACGGGCGTCGTCGGTCAGCACTTCGTCACGCGTCTCTCGCGGCACCCGTGGTTCAAGCCGGTCTGGCTGGCCGCGAGCGAGCGTTCCGAGGGCAAGACCTACCGTGACGCGGCGCCCTGGCGTCTGGCGGCGCCGATGCCGGTCGACGCCGCCGGCCGCATCGTGGAGGGCTGCGTACCCGGACGCGGACCGAAAATCGTCTTCTCGGGCCTCGACGCGTCGGTGGCCGGCGAGGTCGAGGGCGCGTTCGCGGCGGCCGGCCACGTCGTCGTGAGCAACGCGCGCAACTTCCGGATGGATCCGCTCGTGCCGCTCCTCATCCCCGAGGTCAACGCGGATCATCTCGGCATCGTCGCCGAACAGCAGCGCGTCAAGGGCTGGCCCGGCCTCATCGTAACCAACCCCAACTGCTCCACGGTGGTGCTTGCCTCGGCGCTGGCGCCGCTGCGCCAGTTCGGCCTGTCGAAGGTCATCGTCACCACGATGCAGGCCATCTCCGGCGCCGGGTATCCCGGCGTGCCGTCGCTCGACATCCTCGGCAACGTCGTGCCCTACATCGGCGGCGAGGAAGACAAGATGGAGAAGGAGACGCAGAAGATCCTCGGCGCGGATGGCGGACGCGCACCGCTCGGCTGCGTCATCAGCGCGCACACCAATCGCGTGCCCGTGCTCGACGGCCACACGATGACCGTCTCGGTCGAGTTCGCGCGCCGCGTCTCGCCGGCCGACGTCGTGCAGGCGATGCGCACCTTCCGGGGACGCCCGCAGGACCTCGGCCTGCCGAGCGCGCCGGTGCCGGCCATCGAGGTGATGGACGAACCCAACCGCCCGCAGCCGCGGCTCGACGCCGATCGCGGCGACGGCATGACGGTGTCGGTGGGCCGCGTGCGTGAATGCCCCGTCTTCCACGTGAAGTTCGTGGCCCTCGCGCACAACGTGGTGCGCGGCGCCGCCGGCGCCGCCATCCTGAACGCCGAGCTGATGGTGGCGGAGGGGATGGTCTAGATGGTCGTCATGAAGTTCGGCGGGACGTCGGTGGCCGACCAGGCGGCCATCGAGCGCCTGATGGGGATCGTCGCGCGGCAGCGCGACGAGGACATCGCGGCGGGTGATGCCGCACCGGGGCCGGTGGTGGTCGTGTCGGCGCTCTCGGGCGTCACCGATCGGCTGCTCGGCGTGGCGGCCGAGGCTGGCGCCGGCGACAACGAAGGGGCCCGCCACAACCTGCGCGACCTGCGGGCTCGCCACATGACCGTGGCCGAGGTCATCGGCGACGAGACACTGCGCGCCGCCGCCCGCGCCGGCATCGACCGCGAGTTCGACGAGCTCGAGCGGATCGTGGATGCGCTCGGCGTGCTGCGCGAGGTGTCGCCGCGCTGGCTCGACACGATTGCCGCCACCGGCGAGATCGTGAGCAGCCGGATTGTCGCCGCCGCGCTCGCGGCGCGCGGGCTGAAGGGCGCGTGGGTGGACGCGCGGACGGTGGTCGTGACGAGCGCCGACCACATCGCGGCGGTGCCGCAGTTCGCCGAGACGACGGCCGCGCTCGAGGCCACCGTGCGGCCGCTGCTCGCCGACGGCCACGTGCCGGTGCTCGGCGGCTTCGTCGGCGCCACGACCGATGGCGTCACGACCACCCTCGGCCGCGGCGGCTCGGACTTCTCCGGCGCCATCGTCGGCAGCTGTCTCGATGCGGCCGAGATTCAGATCTGGACCGACGTGGACGGCATGCTCACGGCCGACCCTCGCGTGGTGGCGCATCCGCGCGTCGTGCCGCACATCTCGTTCGCCGAAGCCTCGGAGCTCGCCTACTTCGGCGCCAAGGTGCTGCATCCGGCCACGATCCAGCCGGCCGTGGCGCGCGACATCCCCGTGCGCATCCTGAACTCGAAGCGCGCCGACGCGCCGGGCACGCTCATCACGGCCAACCGGCCGCCGAGCGATCTCGGCCTGACGGCGCTGGCCTCGAAGAAGCACGTCACGATCGTGGACATCACCTCGACGCGCATGCTCATGGC
Source organism: Acidobacteriota bacterium (assembly GCA_016789705.1). Taxonomy (GTDB): domain Bacteria; phylum Acidobacteriota; class Vicinamibacteria; order Vicinamibacterales; family UBA2999; genus CADEFD01. The sequence goes on along the minus strand of JAEUQR010000177.1, from coordinate 12,993 downwards.
GCACGGCTTCCTGCGCCGGCTCTTCGAGGTGTTCGAGCGCCACAAGACGCCGGTGGACGTCGTGACGACCTCGGAGGTGAGCGTCTCGGTGACCGTGGACGATCGGCGCCGGCTGCCGGCCATCGTCGAGGCGCTCTCGGAGTTCGCCGAGGTCTCGCTCGAACACGAGATGGCGATCGTCTGCGCGGTGGGCGAGGGGCTCAGCACCGAACCGCGGCTCGTCGCGCGGGTGTTCGAGGCGGTGGGTGACGTGCCGGTGAAGCTGCTGTCGCAGGCGGCGACCCGGCGTAACATCACGTTCGTGATTCGCGAGACCGACGTGCCGCTCGTGCTCGGCCGTCTGCACGAAGCGTTCTTCGCTGCCGCCGGCGCGGGCGGGCGCGCATGAACCGTCTGCTCCTCGTGGGCCACGGTCGCATGGGCCAGCTCGTCGAGCAGCTCGCCCCGTCGTACGGCTTCGAACTGGCCGGCATCGTGACGGACGAGGACCCCGGCGGCCTCACGCGCGACCACGGCCGTATCGACGTGGCCATCGACTTCACGCTGCCGCACGCCGTGCCGGTGAACCTGCCGGTGCTGGCCGGCCGCGGCATCAACGTGGTCGTCGGCACCACGGGCTGGCAGGCGCACGAAGCCGAGCTGCGCGCTGTGGTGGCTCGCGCCGGTACGGCGGTGCTGGCGTCGGCGAACTTCTCGCTCGGCATGAATCTCTTCGTGCTGCTCGCCGAAGAAGCGGCGCGCCGCTTCGGCCCGCATGCCGACTTCGGCGCGTGGATCCACGAGCTGCATCACAGCGCCAAGAAAGACGCGCCGTCGGGCACGGCGCTGATGCTGCAGCGGGCAATGGTCGAGGCCGGCTGCACGCGCGGCATCGATGTCGCGGCCACACGCGCCGGATCGATTCCCGGCACCCACACGATCGGCTTCGACGGACCGTCGGAGACTGTCACGCTCACTCACCAGGTGCGCGATCGCGGCGTGTTCGCCCGCGGCGCGCTCGAAGCCGCCCGCTGGCTGGTGGGGCGGCGCGGCTGGTTCTCGATGCGGGACTTCCTCACGGACTCGGGAGATTGACCATGCGCACACGTTTCACCGGTGTCGGCACCGCCCTCATCACACCGTTCACCGCGACCGGCGCGGTCGACGAAGCCGCGGTGCGGCGGCTGGCCCGCCGTCAGATCGACCTCGGCACCCACTTCCTCGTGCCGTGCGGCACCACCGGCGAAGTGCCCACGCTCACGGCTGCCGAACGCCGGCGCATCGTGGAGATCGTGGTCGACGAAGCCGCCGGCACGACGCCGGTGCTGGCCGGCGCTGGGGGCTACGACACGCACGAAGTGGCCCACGCGGCGAAGGAGATGCAGGCGGCCGGCGCCGATGGCCTGCTTTCGGTGACGCCTTACTACAACCGCCCGACGCCCGAAGGGCTGTTCGCGCACTACGCGGTGGTCGCCGACGCCACGCCGCTCCCGATCATCGTCTACAACGTGCCAGGCCGCACCGGCTGCAACGTGGACGCGCCCACGCTGGCACACCTCGCCACCATCCCCACGATCATCGGCGTGAAGGAAGCCTCGGGCAACATGTCGCAGATGGCCGACATCATCCGCGCCGTGCCCGACGACTTCCTCGTGCTCTCGGGTGACGATGCCGTGACGGTGCCGCTCATGGCGATTGGCGGCCGCGGCATCATCTCGGTGTGCTCCAACCAGATTCCGCGCGAGATGGCCGACATGGTCGAGGCCGCCGAACGCGGCGACTTCGCCGGCGCGCGCGCCATCCACCAGCGCATCCTCGGGCTCATGCAGGTGAACTTCTGCGAGTCGAGCCCCGGGCCGGTCAAGTTCTCGATGGCCACGATGGGGCTCTGCGAGGAGCGCTTCCGCCTGCCGATGGTGCCGCCGCGCCAGGCGTCGAAGGACAAGGTGCTGGCCGCGATGCGTGAGCTCGGCCTGCCGGTTGCGGCGAAGGCCGCGGTCTAGCCAGAGGACGGAACGGATGACCCTGAAAGACGTGATCGAGCAGTTGTTCGCCGCCGGCGCGAACGCCGACAGGACGGATGCGCGCGAGGCGTGGCGGCAGTTGCGCGAGCGCCTTGGCGCCGGCGACGTGCGTTCGGCGGAGCCCGATGCCGGCGCGCCCACCGGCTGGCGCGTGAATACGTGGGTGAAGCAGGGCATCCTGCTCGGCTTCCGCTTCGGCGACCTCGGCGACATGTCGGCCGGCCTGCCGTTCTTCGACAAGGACACGATGCCGCTCAAGCCGCTCGCCACGCACTCGGGCGTGCGCGTCGTGCCCGGCGGCTCGTCGATCCGCGATGGCGCGTTCCTGGCGAAGGGCGTCATCTGCATGCCGCCGATGTACGTGAACGTCGGCGCCTATGTGGGCGAGGGTTCGATGGTGGATTCGCACGCGCTCGTCGGCTCCTGCGCGCAGATCGGCGCCCGCGTGCATCTGAGCGCGGCCGCGCAGATTGGCGGCGTCATCGAACCGGTGGGCGCCATGCCCGTCATCATCGAAGACGACGTGCTCGTCGGCGGCAACACGGGCATCTACGAAGGTGCCGTCGTGAAGCGGCGTGCGGTCATCGCCGCCGGCGTGATCCTCACGGGCTCGACGCCCGTATACGACCTGCCGAACGGCCGCATCCTCAGGCCCGAACCCGGACAGCCGCTCGTCATTCCGGAAGGCGCCGTGGTCGTGCCCGGCGCGCGCTTGGTGACCGTGGGCGCCGGCAAGGACTGGGGGCTCTCGCTCGCCACGCCCGTCATCGTGAAATACCGCGACGACAAGACCGACACACGCACGGAGCTCGAACAGTGGATCCGGTAGACGTCGTCGGTCTCGCTCGCACGCTCATCGACATCGAGTCGACCACCGGGCAGGAAGGCGCCGTGGCGCGGGTGCTCGCGGAGTATCTGCGCGGCCGCGGCTACTCGGTGCTCGAGCAGCCGGTGGCCGGCGACCGCGTCAACGTGGTGGCGGCGGTGGGTGAGCCGGCGCTCGTCTTCTCGACGCATTTCGACTGCGTGCCGCCGTTCTTTCCGAGCCGTGTCGAGGGCGGCATCCTGCACGGCCGCGGCGCCTGCGACGCCAAGGGCATCCTCGCGTGTCAGGTGGCGGCGGCGGAGCGTCTCAGGGCGGCGGGTGAGACGCGCGTCGGCCTGGTGTTCGTCGCCGGCGAAGAGCGCGGCAGCGACGGCGCCAAGGCCGCGAACACGATCGCCTCGCAGTCGAAGTACCTCATCAACGGCGAACCCACGGAACTCAAGCTGGGGCTCGCAACCCGCGGCTGCTTCCGCGTGCGGCTCTCGGCCCACGGCAAGGCGGCACATTCGGGGTATCCGCAGCTTGGCGAGTCGGCCATCGAGAAGCTGATGGACGTGCTGCTCAGTCTGCGCACGGCCGACTGGCCGGCCGATCCGGAGCTTGGCCGCACTCACTACACCGTCGGGCTCATCAGCGGCGGTGTGGCGCCGAACGTCATCCCCCCGCACGCCGAGGCGGAAGTCTTCTTCCGCACGGTGGGCGATCACGAGGCGGTGCGGGCGGCGCTGCACGCGGCGGTCGCGGGGCGCGTGGAGGTGCAGGAGATCCTCGAGCTGCCGGCCGTGCGTCTGCACACGGTGCCGGGCTTCGAGACCGAGGTGTTCGCCTATTTCAGCGACGTGCCGTTCCTGTCGAAGTGGGGCACGCCGCTCCTGCTCGGCCCGGGCACCATCCACGTGGCGCACACCGACCACGAACACGTGGCGGTTGCCGACCTCGAGCGCGCCGTCGACCTGTACGCAGATCTCGCCACACGCCTTCTCCGGGCCTGAAACGGGACAGTCCCCTACGGGTGACGTCATGCGGCTCCTCACCACCGTTCTCGTGTTCACCCTGAGCGGCGCGCTGGTGACCGGTCAGGCCCAGCCAGGGGCCGACACTCTGGCCAGCGTGCCGATGGCGGTCGCGGCTGAACTGCAGGGCGCGCTCGAGGAGTGGGCCGCCGTGCCCGGCCATCGGGGCGTGACGGCGGCCGTAGTGCTGCCAGGCGGGGCCCGTTGGACCGGAGCGGCCGGACTCGCCGGGGACGACGAGCCGATGCGGCCCGAGCACCTCATCGGCATCGCCAGCATCACCAAGACGATGACCGGCGCAGTCATCCTGCAGCTCGTCGACGAGGGCATCGTGCGTCTCGACGACCCGGTGGGGCGCTGGCTCGACCCGATTGTCAACGTCCCGCCGGCCATCACCGTGCGCCAACTCCTGAATCACACCAACGGGCTTGCCAACTACACACTCAGCACCGCACTCGGCGACGCGATCGCCGCCGATCCGGCGCGCGCCTTCACCGTGGACGAGCTGCTCGCGTTCGTGGGCCCGCCGCGCTTCCGGGCGGGCGAGCGCACCGAATACACCAACACCGCATTCCTGCTCCTCGGACGCATCGCGGAGCGGGCCACCGGCCGCACCATCGTGGATCTCTTCCATCAGCGGCTGTGGAATCCGCGTGGCCTCACCGGTGTCTTCCTCCCCGGCGCGGAGGACCCGCCCGGGCCGGTGGCCGGCGCACTCGGACGCACCGGGAACGTCGATCCGCTGACGCAGGTGGCCCTGCTGTCGGTCGGCCAGAGTGCGTTCGGGCTGTACGCCGATGCCGGCACGGTGGCTGCGTGGGGGCACGCCCTCTTTTCCGGCGACGTGGTGTCGCCCGAGCGGCAGGCCGAGATGCGGGAACTGGTGCCGGCTGCCGGCAACATCCCCGGAGAGTCAGGCGCCGGGCTCGGCATTCGCGGCTATCAGTACTTCGAGCGGATCCAGTTCGGCCACAGCGGCGGCATGGCACTCGGCAGCAGCCTGCTGCTGTTCGAGCCGGCCAGCGGCGTGACGGCGGTCGTGATCATGAATCAGGGACAGAGCGCCGCGCACTTCGCGCTGGCGCCGCAACTGCTGGCCATCGCATCCGGCGCAGGCGGCCGGTGAGGGCTCTGGCCGGGCCCGCTGGCGCACGCTCCGGTTCGGGAGGGCTCCCTACGGCCGGCCGCTCTGCAGCATCGCCGTGACCCGGTCGAGGTTGCGACGCGCGTTCGCGTGGCGGGGATTGAGCTCGAGCGCGCGGGCGAAGGCGTCCCTCGCTCGCGGGAGGTCGCCCATCGAGGCGAAGGTAATGCCCAGGTTGTTGTGCGGGTTCGGATCGCGCGGGTCGAGCGAGACGGCCGTCGTCAGGACGGAGACCGCCTGGTCGAAACGCCGGGCATCCGTGAGGGCGATGCCGTAGTTGACGTGCACGTCGGCGGCGTCTGGTGTGATGGCGATCGCGCGTTCGAAGACGTCGATGGCCCGGGCGGTCTGCCCGCGACGGTTCAGTCCCGAGGCGAGGTTGTTCATCGCTCGCGCGTGGAACGGGTTGAGAGCGAGGGCACGTTCGTAGTGCGCGCGTGCCTCGTCCCACCGGTTCATCCGGTCGAGCACGGTGCCCAGGTTGTATTCCGCCGCCGCGTCGCGCATCGGGAGCGCGCGTCGCAGCATGGCCTCGGCCTCGGCGAGACGGTCGAGGTCGCCAAGCACGCGCCCGTGTTCGACCAGCGCGTGGTGGTCGCCCGGCGCCAGGGCTTCATAGCGCTCAAGGTACGTCAGCGCTTCGGCCGGACGGTGCGTGTCCTGCAGCAGCTCGGCCATCGCCATGATCACGTTCCGATCGCCGGCGTTGAACTCGAGCGCCCGCCGCGCCAGGAACTCCCGCCACGCGGTGTCGCCGGCGCGGGTGGCGAGGCCAGCGTATTTGAGGAGCACGTCGCTGTGGCGTGACGTGGCGACGAGGGCGTCCACCACGGGGTCGACCGGCGGCACGTAGCTGCCCGCCGTGGATGCCGTCTGCAGGTCGAGCTGACGGAGCAGGCCACGCGCCGGCGCGAAGGCCGGATACGCGGCCGCGAGCGCGGTGAGGCGGACCTGGGCCGCCGCCTTATCACCTCGTTCGAGGGCCACGCGCGCGAGCCCGATGCCGGCATAGGCGCCGATCGGCCACGTCTGGCGCGACGTCACGCCCGGCGGCGTGAAAGCGGCGACGGCCGGCGCCGCCTCGGCGCGCGTATAGGCGGCCGCGGCGTCGTCGAGACGCCCGCGCTTGAAGTGCGCTTCGCCGAGGCGGAACCACGCGTGGCCGTGCGCCGGCTGCGCCGTGGTGACGCGCACGAGCGCGCCCACTACCGCGTCGTCGCCGCGTTCCTCGAGCAGCAGCGCCCGGTGGTAGGTCCACGACGTGTCGTCGGGCGCGAGCGCCTCGGCCACGCGATAGGCGCCGAGCGCGCAGTCGGCGAGTTGCGCCGCGTGACAGGCGCGGCCGAACGCGCCGACGGTGGCCGCCTCAGGCGTGGCGCGTGCGGCCGCCTCGGCTTCGCGCACGGCCGTCTGCACGGCGGCGGGCAGCGTCGCAAGGTCTGGCAATGCGGGCACCGCCGCCGCCAGCGTGCGCCGCGCCATCACGCCGGCGCCCACCCACGCGGCGCCAGCCACGGCCACGACCACGGCCGCGGCGAGCCACCATTGCCGTGCTAGCGTCGGCGCCGCCACGTGTTGGTCCAGACGGTGAGGCGCGACAGCCGGTCGTACGGCCAGCTCATATGCATCCCGCCGGTCACGAGGTCGGGCAGGCCGTCGCCCGAGAGATCGCCGAGCGCGAGCGTGACGAGGTGCGTGGGGGTGTTCGCGACGTCACGCAGCGTGAAGACGCCTCGCGCCGTCTGCTCCAGCACCACCAGGCTCTGCGCCTTCGGATCGGCCCAGTTGTTGTAGGCGCTCACGACCGCGATGTCGAGGTCGCCGTCGCCATCGAGGTCGGCCGCCTGCGGCCCTGACGCGCCGGGCACGTCGGCCAGACGATGGAACGTGAACGCGCCGCCGCCGGTGTTCTCGAGCCACTGGACGCCGTTCCAGCTCCGCCCCGACGTCGTGGCGTAGTCGAAGGCGTCGCCGTTGCTGTAGACCACGTCGGGGTCGCCGTCGCCATCGAGATCGGCGAGCGAAATCCAGCTCGAGCCGAAGTCTTCGTTGCTCGCGCCGAAGATCCGCCGCGGCGTGAACTGTCCGCGGCCGTCGTTCAGGAACACGTAGATCTCTTCCCACTCCTGGCTCACGAGGGTCACGATGTCCAGGTCGCGGTCGCCATCGACATCGGCGATCTCGGCATTGATCGGGCCCGACAGTTCCTGCAGCACGTGGCTCTCGTAGCGCCAGTCGCCGGTGCGTTCGAGCCACCGGGTTTCGCCCTGGTCGTAACCGAAGTGGGCGACCGACAGATCGAGGTCGCCGTCGCCGTCGAGATCGCCGCTCCGCACGTCGGCCACGCGCGCCACCGTGTCGAGCACGACGTGCGGCGTGAAGCGCTGCCGGCCGTCGTTCTCGAGCAGCACCACGGCGCCGATCTTCTGGTTGTTGGGGAAGAGCACGCCAAGGCTGGCGATGGCGAGATCGGAATCGCCGTCGGCGTCGAGGTCCGCGGCGTGGACGTGCGCGGGCCCCGGCACCTCGGCGAGTGTGGATTCGGTGAACACGCCGGCCGCCGACTGGCGCAGCCAGACGATCCTGTTGGCGGCGGCGTCGGCGGCGACGATGTCGAGCCGGCCATCGCGATCGAGATCCACCGTGGTGACGTTGGCGATCATCGGACGGTCGTCGGCGCCGATCGATGCCCCGACCTTCTGCGGCGTGAACGCGTCGAGCCGGGGGCCCCGTGCCACCGGCGCCGTTGCGGCAATCGTCTCGGTGACCGACGGCGGAGCCGCCGGCACGGCGCGGGCGACGTCCGCCGCGGCCTGCTCGGCCCGCCGCACCTGCAGGAACACCGCCAGCACGGCGGCGGCGCCGGCCGCCACCGCCACGCCGGCGATGAAGAGGGAGGATGGGCGCTCGCTAGGGGGCAACGCGCGAGACCTTCACCACGCTGATCGGCGGCGTCAGCTTCTGCGCCTCGGTGTTGCTCGTGCGGTTCGACGACGAGGGCGCCTGCTGGATCTTCCGCACGACGTCCATGCCCGACACGACGCGGCCGAAGGCGGCAAATCCCTGACCATCGGGGTTGCGCGCGCCGCCGAAGTCGAGCGACGGCTGGTCGTTGATGCAGATGAACCAGCCCGAGGTGGCACTGTCGGGCATGCCGCGCGCCATCGAGACCGCGCCGTCCACGTGTTTCAGGCCCGTCACCGTCGTGCGCTCGAGCGCGATCGGCGGAAAGCCGGCCTTGGCCTTGCTCTCGGCCACACCCGCCTGGATGACCTCGATCTTCACCGGGCTCTCCGGCTGGTTGTCCATCTTCACCGTGCGGTGGAACGTGCCGCCGTCGTAGTGTCCCGCGTCCACGTACTTCAGGAAGTTGGCGGTGGTGTTCGGCGCCTTCGCGGGATCGAGCTCCAGCACGACGTCGCCGAGCGTCGTCTGCACCCGCACGCGCACGGGCTTCGCGCCCGGCTGCGCGCCCGCCGGCGCGGCGACGCTGAAAGAGAAGGTGAGGGCGGCGAGCGCCGCCAGAAATCGTGACCGCGTCATGAATGCACTCCGGAGACACGAGGGGCGGAGCCGAAGCCCCACCCCTCTTCGTGAATCGTCCAGCCCGGGACCCGGGCCCCGAGCCCCGAGTCCCGCCCGTCAGTATCGGTACGTGACCGCAAACTGGAACTGACGTCCCGGGAACACGGCCGAGCCGCCGACGTGTTGCCCGAAGTTGGCGGCGCCGACGATGCCGACATACCCGTCGGAGGTTAGATTCCAGTTGTTGAACGCATTGAAGGCATCGGCGCGGAACTCGAGCCGGTCGTCGCCGATCTGGAACGTCCGCGACAGCGTGATGTCCGTGTAGTTGATGAACGCGCCACGTTCGGTGTTGCGCGCGCCCGGCCTGGCCGCCTGGCAGCCGCGGTTGCTGCACTGATTGAGGCCGGTGCCCGTCGGGAAGCCGGTGTAGCGGATCGAGTACGGCGTGCCGCTCTGCGAATGCTGCACGCCGCTCAGGCGCCAGCCGTTGAGGATGACATTGTCGCCGGGCAGGTCCCACGTGGCGCTCGCCACGAAGTTGTGCGGCGTGTCGGCGCCGGTGCGGCCGCGGTCGAGCTCCGGATCCGAGCTGTCTTCCGGCGCGAACCAGTGGTTCAGGCGATCCTCCGCTTTCGACAGCGTGTACGACGCCGTCAGTGTCAGGTCGGTCGACTGATAGCGCGACGACGCTCGCACGCCCTGATACCAGGAGCGCCCTTCCATGGTGAGCACGTCCATACGTCGGAAGGCGTTGGGTACCGGCACGTTCGGCCGGGTGGCATCGGCCTGGGCGGTGGTGCGGAACACCGTGGTGAGCGGCGCGGCCGCCATGGCCGCGTTCAGCGCGGCCTTGTCGACCGGGGCCGCCTGGTTCACGTCGAGGAAGCCGTGCTTCACGCCGCGGTTCAGGTTGGCCGCGATTTCGACGCTGGCGCGCGGGCCGATCTGTCGCTGGATCGCGACGTTTCCGGCCCAGGCGTACTCGTTGCCGAGGTCAGGCGAGATCTCCTGAATGTCGCGTGCCGGCAGCACCGCGCCCGGCGGAAACGCCGGCAGTGAGTTGGGGAAGACTGGGAACAGCGGATCCGACGGCGTGAGCGACAGCACCACCTGGCCATTGCGGCCGCTCACACCGCCCTTGACGATCGTGAAAATCGGGTGCTGCTGCGTGAAGCGGCCGAAGCCGCCACGCACCGACCACTTCTGTTCGCCGGTCGGGTCCCAGTTGAAGCCGACGCGCGGGTCGAAGTTGTTGCCGTCGGTGCCGGCCGGCCAGTCGGGGATGTCCTTGATGAACTCCACGTCGTAGCGCAGGCCGAGGTTGAGCGTCAGGTTGTTGCGGACGCGCCAGTCTTCCTGGAAGAAGCCGCTGACTACCGTGGCCTTGGGATACATGAGCGCCGCTTCCGGCACGAGCGCGAAGGACTGCCGGTACTGCGACGGGTTCGGGAACTGCGCCGGGTTGCCGTTGAAGGTGTAGACGCCGTTCTGCAGCGGCTGGAAGAGCTGCTTGGTCACGTCGTAGGTGATCGACGCGCCGAACTTCATGGTGTGTTTGCCGAGCCACAGCGACACAGTGTCCGACAGGTCGTAGGTGGTTTCTGGCAGCACGCCCCAGGTGCCCTGGTCGTTGCCGCCGCTCACCGAGTAGTTGGTCCGCGTGATGTTCACCGCATTGACCTTGGCGGCGCGGCTGTCGGTGTAGCGCGAGTACTGAGCTCGCACTTCGTTCAGGAAGCGCGACGACTTCACGGTGGTGAACATGCCGTGCACCGTATCGACGTTGTTGTCCCAGATGAAGCCGGTGCCGGGCAGGCTCAGGCCGCCGGCTTCGTTGTCCTTCTGCCAGCGCACCATGTTGTAGCGCAGCGCCAGGCTGTTGCGGTCGTCGAAGCGATAGTCCATGCGCAGGTGCGCCTGGTGTTCGTTGGCCGGGGTCTTGACCGACGGCTCGGTGGCGGCCGGCGACGTGATGGCCACTTCGCTGCGCTCGCGCCGGTACTCGTAGCTGCCGAAGTAGAAGATCTTGTCCTTCACCAGGGCCCCGCCGAGCACGCCGCCCAGCTGCTGCTGGTTGTAGGGGACGTCCACGCGGGCCAGCGGCGGACGGGCGTCAAGGTCGCCGGGACGCAGCATCGTGAAGAGGGAGCCGGCGACGCTGTTGGTGCCGCTCTTCGTGATCATGCTGGCGACGCCGGCGGAATGGCCGCCGAACTCCACCGAGAACGCGTTGGTGATGAGCTGCACTTCCTTCACGGTCTCGAGGGCGAAGCCGCCCGAGCCCTGCTGCGGCGCGCGCTGCAGCGTCAGCCACTTGGAGTGGTTGTTCGTGCCGTCCACGTAGGTGCCGAAGTTCCACACCTCGCCGCCGCCGACGTTCACGGCGTTGGTGCCGGGCCGGCTCTGCACGACGTTCGAGTCGAGCGACAGCAGACGCATGTAGTTGCGCTGGGCCACCGGCAGCGTCTCGAAGGCGCGGCGGTCGATCGTCGACGACACTTCCGACGTCGTCACCTGCACCAGCGGCGCCTCGCCCGACACCGTGATGGTCTCCTGGATGGTCGAGAGCTTCATCGGCACGTTGATGGTGGCGCGCTGGCCGGCGTTGAAGGTGAGCGCGTCCCGCACCTGGGTGGCGAAGCCAGCAAGCTCGACCGTGATCTCGTAGCGACCTTCGGGGGGCAGGGCCGAGAACGCGTAGCGTCCGTCGGCATCCGTCACGGCCGTGCGGCTGAGTCCGGTGGCGACGTTGCGAATCGTGACGGTGGCGCCCGGCAGCACCGCCTGCTGCTCGTCGGCGACGACACCGGCGACAGCAAACGTCGGCGTCTGGGCGAGCACTGTGGGGGGACGAACGAGATCAAGAGCAACGAGGCCGGCGACGACGAGCGCCGCGCGGACGACGGACTTCCAGGGCATTGCGAACCTCCAGGCAGAGTGGTTCGTGACAGGGCGAGACAAAGGCGCATGCTAGCACGCGGTCGGGTTGGCCCCACTGTGCGTTTGCGCACGGAATCCATGCGCGGATCAGGCGTCCAGCCCGGCTGTTGCCGCGATCGCGCCGGGCGCGCTACACTTGTAAGTCTCCGCATGGCCGACCACACCCGACGTGGGGCCTGGCTGCGGGGGCGGGCCGCACCGCGGCCCGGAACCTGTGCAATGTCAGTCTGCGAACCGCGTCAGGGCCGGAAGGCAGCAGCGCTCAGCAGCTCCTGACATGTGCGGCAGGACCTCCGGGCTGCGGTGGGGCCCGCACCTCGTTCCGAGACACTGATTCCCGATGGCCTACCAGGCTCTTGCCCGCAAGTGGCGGCCGCAGACGCTCGACGACGTCCTGGGCCAGCAGGCGGTGACCCGCACGCTGCGCAACGCGCTCAAGAGCAAGCGGATCGCCCAGTCGTTCGTGTTCGCCGGCCCGCGCGGCTGCGGCAAGACCACCACCGCCCGCATTCTCGCCCGCGCGCTCAACTGCGCCCAGGGCCCCACGCCCACGCCGTGCGGCGAATGTGAGGCCTGCGTCGAGATCGCGGAAGGCCGCGACATGGACGTGCTCGAGATCGACGCCGCCACCCACACCGGCGTCGACAACGTGCGCGAGGTCATCATCGAGGGCCTGTCGATTGCGCCGGCGCGCAACCGCTACAAGGTGTTCCTCATCGACGAAGTCCACATGCTGTCGACCTCGTCCTTCAACGCGCTGCTGAAGTCGATCGAGGAGCCGCCGCCGCACGTGGTCTTCATGATGGCCACGACCGAGCTGCACAAGATCCCCGACACCGTGCTGTCGCGGTCGCAGATCTACGAGTTCCGCACCATTTCGCCGAAGACCGTCGTGGAGCGCCTGCGCTTTGTCGCCACCGAGGAACAGATCACCGTGTCGGACGACGCGCTGCTGCTGCTCGCGCGGGCCGGCGAAGGCAGCATGCGTGACTCACTCTCGGCCTTCGACCAGGTGCGGGCCTTCGCGGGCGACACGCTCACCCTCGACGACGTGACCTCGGTGCTCGGTCTCGTGGGCCGCGATCTCGTCTTCGACATGCTCGAGGCGATTGCCGCCGAAGACGCGCCCGCTGCCTTCACGCTGGTGGATGCCGCCATCGAGCGCGGCTACGACCTGCGGCTGCTCTGCCGCGAGCTGGCGCGCGCCACGCGCGACCTGCTCATCGTCTCGGTCGACGGAGCGCGCCTGAAGGACCCGGATATCGCGAGTGAGTCGGAGCGCGAGCGGTTCGCCGTTCTCGGCCCGCGCTTCTCGCGCGAGGACCTGCTGCGCACCTTCGATGGCTTCACCAAGGCCGAGTTCGACGTCCGCACCTCCGACCATCCGCGCTTCCAGATGGAGATGGCGCTGCTGCGTCTGATGCACCTGCGGAAGCTCGTGCCGCTCGCCGAACTGCTCGAAGGCGGCGGCCGCGGCCTGGCCGCGCCGACGGCCCGCCCGGCGGCACCCCCCGCGGCCCGTCCGGCCATGCCACCGCC
>JAEUQR010000175.1 GCA_016789705.1 Acidobacteriota bacterium | reverse complement strand
GGCGGCACGCTCATCGGCTCGGCGTTCGCCGGCCTGGCCATGGCCACGGGCGGCTGGTGGCCGGAAGACCTGCACGGCCATGCCGGCCACACGCGCATGCGCACGCTCGGCGACTACTACGGTCTCGAGAAGCGCCACGTGCTCGCGGCGTCGAACGCCGTGGCGCCCGACCGGGTGCTCACCTTCGACAAGGCGACGAGTGTCCACTTCGCCGGCGTGCACCATGAGGAAGACCAGCCGGCCCACTTGCGCGTGCAGACCGACGTCTGTCACTCGGTGTGCGGACCGGAGTTCGGGCATCCGTGCGTGAAGTTCTGCCCGGCCAACGTCTACGAGATGGTCGACAACGGCGCCGGCGGCAAGCGCCTGCAGCTGAACGCGTCGAACTGCGTGCACTGCAAGACGTGCGACATCATGGACCCGTACGGGGTCATCACGTGGGTCGCGCCCGAAGGCGGCGAAGGCCCGCAATACGACGGCATGTGACCCCCGACGCCCCTGACGACCCGGCGCGTCCGGCCTGGCAGCGGTCGTGGCGGCGCCGTGCCGAAGTGGCGGCGATTGCCGGCCTGGGGGCGCCGCTCCTCGGCGCTCTCGGCAGGACGGTGCGCCTCGACGCGATTGGCCGCGAACATCTCGAGGCGCTCGACAAGAGCGGCGAACGATACATCGTGGCCCTCTGGCACGGGCACATCCTGCCGGGGATGTACTACTTCCGCGACCGCGGCATCGTCGTCGTGACGAGCGAGAACTTCGACGGCGAGTGGATTGCGCGGATCATCCACCGCTTCGGCTACGGCGCGGCGCGCGGATCGACGTCGCGCGGCGGTGCGCGGGCGCTGCGGTCGCTGCTGCGGTCGATTGCACACCAGCCGGCGGCGTTCACCGTGGACGGGCCACGCGGTCCGCGCGGCGTGGCGCAGCCGGGGGTCGTGTGGCTGGCGCGGGCGACTGGCCACCCGATCCTGCCGATTCACGCGGCGGCGGATCGTCACTGGACGATGAAGAGTTGGGACCGCACCCACATCCCCAAGCCAGGGTCGCGTGTGGTCGTCGCGATCGGCGCGCCGATGCGCGTCGCGCGAGAGACCGACGAGGCCGGACTCGAGACGGCGCGTGTGGCGCTCGAACAGGCGCTCGGCAAGGCCGAGGCGGCCTGCGCGGCGGCGCTCGCGCGTCCCTCCGGCACGAGAGAATGAGGACGGCATGCTGCTGCTGACGAGTGAGCGCTTCGCGCACCACCTGACCCCGCCGGGGCATCCCGAGCGGCCCGAGCGCGCCGAGGCGCTGCACCGTGTGGCGCGTGCCTGGGAACTCGCCGGCCACGCGCTGCGCGAGCCATCGCCGGCCGACGACGCCACGCTGGCCCTCGTGCACGCGCCCGACTACGTGACGGCGATTCACGAGACGGCCGGGTCGGCCGTGCGGCTCGATCCCGACACCACAACGAGTCCGGAGTCGTACGACGTGGCGGCGCTGGCCGCCGGCGCCGTCATCGACGGCGTGCGTCACGTGCTAGCGCACCCCGGCGACCCCGCGGTGGCGCTCGTGCGGCCGCCCGGACATCACGCCGAGCCGGCGCGGGCCATGGGGTTCTGCCTGTTCAACAGCATCGCCGTCGGGGCGGCCTGGGCCCGGCGTGAGGGGCTGGCGCGGGTGGCCATCGTGGACTTCGATGTGCACCACGGCAACGGCACCCAGGCGGCGTTCTACGACGATCCGTCGGTGCTGTTCATCTCGACGCATCAGTTCCCGTACTACCCGGGCACCGGCGCCGCGAACGAAATCGGCGGCGGGGCCGGCGCTGGATTCACCGTGAACCTGCCGCTCGAGGCCGGGGCCGGCGATGCCGACCTCGACGAGGTGTTCCGCACCGTGGCCGTGCCGGTGCTGGATCAGTTCCGACCGGACCTGCTGCTCGTCTCGGCCGGCTTCGACGCGCATCACGACGACCCGCTCGGCGGCTGCCGCATGACGCCGTCAGGGTTCGCGAACCTCGCGCGGCACCTCGAGGGCGTGGCCGGGCGGCATGCCGGAGGACGCGCGGTGTACGTGACCGAGGGCGGCTACAGCCTCGAAGGGCTGACCTCGTCGCTCGATGCCGTCCTGGGTGTGCTCGCCAGCCGCGACCCGGCCGCGCCGGACGCGTTGGTGCCTGGCGACCGCTCGCGTGGCCGGGCGGCCGTCGCGGCGGCCCGGGCGGCCCTCCGGACCGCGTGGCCGGGGCTCTAGACCGATTCACGGGCCCGACTGCATGCCCGGAGCGCGGCCCGACGCCGCCGGCTGCTAGAATTCGTGTGGCGGTGGTTCTGCCGCCTTTTCCGGTGCCCAATACCCGTGTCTGACTACCATCCGCAAGAGCTCGACCAGAAGTGGCAGAAGCGCTGGAACGACCAGCAGGCCTTCGAGGTCGTCGTCGATCCGTCGAAGCCGAAGTTCTACTGCCTCGAGATGTTCGCGTATCCCTCGGGACACGCCCATGTCGGCCACGTGCGGAACTACATCATCGGCGACGTCGTCGCCCGGCTGAAGCGCCTGCAGGGCTTCAACGTGCTGCATCCCTTCGGTTGGGATGCGTTCGGCCTGCCGGCCGAGAACGCCGCCATCAAGGGCGGCATCCATCCCGAGACGTCCACGCTCGCCAACATCGCCCACATGAAGGGGCAGCTGCAGCGCCTCGGCATCAGCTATGCGTGGGGCCGCGAGCTGGCGACGTGCCTGCCCGACTACTACCGCTGGAACCAGTGGCTCTTCACGCGGATGTTCGAGCGCGGCCTGGCGTATCGCCGGCGCTCCACCGTGAACTGGTGTCCGAGCTGCCAGACCGTACTCGCCAACGAGCAGGTGGTGGACGGCGCCTGCTGGCGCTGCGGTTCGCTCGTCATCGAGAAGGATCTCGAGCAGTGGTTCTTCAGGATCACGGCCTACGCCGACGACCTGCTCGCCGGCGCCGATGGCCTGACGTCGTGGCCCGAGAAGGTGCTCACGATGCAGCGCAACTGGATCGGCCGCTCCGAGGGCGCGCGGGTCCGCTTCGCGATCGAGGGTGAAGCCGACGGCGTCGAGGTCTTCACGACGCGCATCGATACGATTTACGGCGCCACGTTCCTCACGCTCGCACCCGAACATCCGCTCGTGCCGCGTCTCGCCGAACGCAGCGGACGCGCCGACGTGCTCACCGAGGCGCAGCGCTACCGCGCGCAGGACCGCACCGCCCGCATGTCGGGCGAGGCCGGCAAGGAAGGCGTCTTCACCGGCGTCTATGCGGTGAACCCGTTCTCGGGTGAACGCGTGCCGATCTGGGTGGCCAACTTCGTGCTCGGCGAGTACGGCACCGGTGCCGTCATGGGCGTGCCGCACGGCGACCAGCGTGACTTCGAGTTCGCGCGCAAGTACGGCCTCGACGTGCGTGCGGTCATCCGCGCCGCCGACGGCACCGTGCCGGATCCGGCGGCGATGATCGAGGCGCACGGCGAGGAGGGCACCGTCGTCAATTCCGGCCCGTACGACGGCCTGACGTCGGCCGAGGCGCGCCGCCGCATGACGGCGGATGCCGAGGCCCGCAGCTTCGGCACGGGCTCCGTGCAGTTCCGCCTGAAAGACTGGGGCATCTCGCGCCAGCGCTACTGGGGCACGCCGATCCCGATGATCCACTGTCCGGTGGACGGCGTCGTGCCGGTGCCCGACGACCAGTTGCCGGTCGTGCTGCCAAAGGTGACCGAGTTCACCGGCCGCGGCGATTCGCCGCTCGCGCACGTGCCCGAGTTCGTGAACGTCACGTGTCCGAAGTGCGGCGGCGCCGCCCGGCGCGAGACCGACACGATGGACACGTTCGTCGACTCATCGTGGTACTTCTACCGCTTCGCCGACGCCCACAACGACCGCCTGCCGTTCGACCCGGCGGCCGTGAAGTACTGGGGGCCGGTGGACTTCTACTCGGGCGGCGTCGAACACGCCATCCTGCACCTCATCTACTCACGCTTCTTCGCCCGCGTGTTCCGCGACCTCGGCATGGTCGACCACAGCGAGCCGTTCACGCACCTCCTCACGCAGGGGATGGTGCTCAAGGACGGCAACGTGATGTCGAAGTCGAAGGGTAACGTCGTCGATCCCGACACGATGCTCCAGAAGGTGGGCGCCGACGCGCTGCGCACCTACGTGATGTTCGTCGCGCCGCCCGAGAAGGAAGTCGAGTGGAGCGATGCCGGGCTGGACGGCATGTTCCGCTGGCTGGCGCGCGTGTGGCGCGCGGCCGATCAGTGGCGCGCGGCCGCCGTGGCGGCGCCGCCGCTCGACACCGCCACGCTCGCCCGCGAGGAACGCGCGCTGCGCCGCAAGACGCACGAGACCATCCGCCGCGTGACGGCCGACATCGACGTCCGCAAGCAGATGAACACGGCCATCTCCGCGATGATGGAACTCGTGAACGACTTCTACCTCTTCACCGACCAGCAGCGCACGACGCCGACGGCGCAGGGCGCGGCCGTCGCGCGCGAGGTGGTCGAGGCGCTGGTGCGACTGGTGTCGCCGTTTGCGCCGCACACCGCTGAGGAGCTCTGGGAGGCCTACGGCCACACGGGCGGCCTGGCGGCGGCCGCGTGGCCGGTGGTGGACGAGTCGGCCGCGCAGGCCGAGGAAGTCGTGATCCCGGTGCAGCTGAACGGCAAGGTGCGGGCGCGCCTCACGGTCGCGCCCGACATCAGCGAAGCCGACCTCGAGGCGCGGGCGCTGGCCGATCCCGCAGTCAGGCCGCACCTGGCGGGGAAGACCGTGCGCAAGGTGGTCATCGCCAGAGGGCGGCTCGTCTCGGTGGTCGTCGGATGACCCTTCGACGAGGCTCAGGGCGGGCGACGCGGGGCTCGGGACTCGGGGCTCGGGGGGCTGGGGCGCTGACGCGCCGCCACGTGCTGCGGCTCGCGCCGCTCGCCGGCGGCTCGCTGGTGTTGGGCGGCTGCGGCTACTCGCTCGCCGGCCGCGGCTCCTTTCTGCCCGACTACATCCAGTCGCTCGGCATCCCGATGTTCGGCAACCGCACGCCCTATTCGCCGATCGAGCAGATCTTCACCGAGAAGGTCCGCGTCGAGTTCCAGGGACGCGGCCGCTATCAGGTCGTGCCGAACGACACCGGCGTCGACGGCGTGGTGCGCGGCGAGATCGTGAGCATCGGCGCGGCGCCGGCGGGCTTCAATCCCAGCCAGCAGGCCTCGCGCTACCGATTCACGGTCGTCGTCAGCGTGTCGTTCGCCGACGCGCGGCAGAAGAAGGTCTTGTGGGAAAACCCCTCGCTGTCGTTCAGTGACGAGTACGAACTGGCCAGCGCCGCCAGCGCGCAGCTGGCCGCCTCGGGCGGCGCCGGCGCCTTCATCGACCAGGAACGCGCGGCCGTGGACCGCCTCAGCAGCGACTTCGCGCGCTCGGTCGTGAGCGCCATCATGGAAGCCTTCTGATCGGCCCCGCATGACACCTGCCCAGGTTCGCGCCCAGATCGCGTCGGGGTCGACGCACCCGATCTACCTGCTCGAAAGTGACGACGCGCCATCGCGCTACGACCTGGCGCAGGCGTTCCTCGGCCTGGTGGACGAGGGCCTGCACGCGTTCAATACGGCGGCCTTCCATGCGCGCGAGGCCGTGAATGCCGGCGATCGCGACCAGATGCTGTCGGCCATCCTCGGCGCCGCACGCACGCTGCCGATGATGGCGCCGCGGCGCGTCATCCTTGTGCACGATGCCGAGTTCCTGCTGACGCCGCGCAAGGCGAAGGATGACGACACGCCGCCGGCCGACGCGCCGGCAGGGAAGCGCAGGGCGCGGACGACGACGCCGGCGGAGGACTTCGAGGCCTACGTCGGGTCGCCGGAGCCGCTCACGATACTCGTGCTCGACGCCCCCTCGCTCGACCGCGGCCGCCGCATCACGAAGCTCCTGCTGCAGAAGGCGATGGTGGTCGACTGCGGCAGCCTCGAGACGGCCGCCGACGCGGCGCGCTGGATCACGGGGCGGCTCGAACAGGACGAGATGACGATGGAGGCGCCGGCCATGCGGGCGCTCATCGAGGCGACCGGCCTGCATCTGTCGCGCATCCGCGCCGAGATCGACAAGCTGGTGCTCTATGCCGCGGGAGCGCGCGCCATCACGGCCGCCGACGTGAAGGACGTCGTGGCGCCGGTCGAGGAACCCGGGGAAGACTTCGCGCTGGGAAAGGCGATCTGGGCGGGGAACACGGCGGCCGCGCTTCGCGAGATCGACGCGCTGATGGACGCAGGGGCGCCGGCGCCGATGGTGCTCGGCCAGATTCGCGCCGCGGTGATTCGCTTGCGGCCCGATCAGCGGGCGCGCCAGGCGCTGCGCCGCGTGCTGGAGACGGATCTCGCGGTGAAGAGCTCGCGCGGCGAGCCCCGCTACGTGCTTGAAGCGCTGCTGGTGGAAGTGTGTGCGGGCGCCCCGGGCACGCCCGCGGGCCCGACTAGGCGGTCTTGGGCTTGAGCTTCGCCGCGATGCGCGACTTGTAGCGGCCGGCCGTGTTCTTGTGGATGATGCCCTTGCCGGCCATCTTGTCCACGAGGGACGTCGCCGCGCTCAGGAGCTTCTTCGCGTCGTCGATCTTGCCGGCGTTGAGCGCCGCCCGGATGGCCTTGAGGCCGGTGCGGAGCGCGGAACGCATGTCGCGGTTGCGGGCGCGACGCACGACGTTCTGACGGTGGGCCTTCAGGGCCGACTTGTTTCTCTTCGCCACGTGTACAAACCTCTAGCGGTGTGACTACACCAAAAGTCGAAGAATATCACACTTAGTGCGTGCCCGGATGGGCCGCGTCGGACTTCGTGCCGGGCTGGGGCCGGTCGGAATAACGCGTCACTTCACGCCCGTCGACCACTTCCACCCACCGGTAGATGCGGGTGGGCGCCTTGGCCGGGGCGCTCGTGGCCCGGCCCTTCGTGATCTTCTGCACGTACTCGCGGGTTTCGCGGTAAGGCGGGACCTTCTGGCCGTACCGGTCGACGGCGCCGGCGCCGGCGTTGTAGGCGGCCAGCGCCAGCTCCACCTTGTCGTCGTAGCGGGCGAGCAGGCGCTTCAGGTAACGCACGCCGCCGCCGATGTTCTCGTCCGGGTCGAACGGGTTGCCGACGCCCAGTTCGGCGGCCGTGGCCGGCATGAGCTGCATGAGGCCCATGGCGCCCTTGGGCGACACGGCGTGCGGATTGAAGGCCGACTCCACCTGGATGACAGCGCGCACGAGATCGGGATCGACGCCGTGCGTGGTGGCGTGATCGTCGATGTAGGTGTCGAACTGCGCCGACTTCTTGTCGGGAGGGCGGGTCACACGAACGCCGCGCGCCTTCGGCACTTCGAAGGTCTGCACGCGCGTGCCGCTGACCGGCGGCGTGTCTGAGAGCACCATCTGCCCGGCGGCGTCGCGCCAGGCGTAGATCTGGGCACTCGCCGTCCTCGTGGTGAGGACGAGCAGGGCGGCGACGAAGCAGAGCAGGCGGGCGGCCATCGATATCCGGAGGACGGCGTGCCCGGGAGCACCCCGCCTTCCCCAGAGTATCGAGCAGTCCAGCCCCGGAGATTAGCCCTGGAGGAGGCCGGCGATATGACTCCGTGCAGCCGCCAGCAAATCCGGGACCTTCGCCGCGTCCTTGCCGCCGGCTTCGGCGAAATCAGGGCGTCCGCCACCCCCGCCGCCGACGATCGGCGCCAGGTGCTTCACGATGGCGCCGGCTGGCGCCTTCTTCGCGGCGCCCGGGGTGGCCGAGGCCACCATCGAGACGCGGCCATCGCCGGTCGGGCCGGCGAGGAACACCACGCCCTCACCGAGCTTCGACTTCGTGAGGTCCGCCAGCGCGCGCAACGCTTCGCGATCGAGGTCTGCCACCTGGCGCACCACGACCTTGAAGTTGCCTACGGTGGTCTCCGCGTCGGCGTCGCTCGCGCCGCCGGGGCCGCCCCCGAGGGCCGCCGCGGTCTTGAGCTCGCGGATGTCCTTGAGCGCGCGCGCCAGTTGCGCCGCCTGCTGCTCGACCTTGGCGGCGAGTTCGCCCGGGGCGGCGTGCGCGGCCTCGCAGGCGCGCTGCAGGTCGTGCACGGCCTGCCGCAGGTAGGTCAGCGCCGCCGTGCCGGTGAGCGCCTCGACGCGGCGCACGCCGGCGGCCACGCCGGATTCCTCGGTGACCACGACGAGCCCGATGTCGCCGGTGGCGCGGACGTGCGTGCCGCCGCAGAGTTCCGTGCTGAAGCGGCCGTCGCCGACGGCGACGACGCGCACCTTGTCGCCGTACTTCTCGCCGAAGAGCGCGGTGGCGCCGTCGGCAATGGCCTGTTCCGTGTCTTTCACCACCGTGCCGACGGGTTCGTTGGCCAGCACCGCGGCGTTGACCGTGCGCTCGATGGCGGTGCGTTCGTCGGGGGTCATGGCGCCGCCGTGCACGAAGTCGAAGCGCAGGCGGTCGGGCGAGACGAGCGAGCCGGCCTGCTTCACGTGCCCGCCGAGCGTCTGGCGCAGCGCGGCGTGCAGCAGGTGGGTCGCGGTGTGGTTGCGGCGCACGGCCGTCCGGCGGGTGTGGTCGACGATGGGGACGACGCGGTCGCCGACGCGCAGCGGCTCGGCCGCCGACGCGATGCGATGGCCGCGCGCGAGGCCCGCGCCCAGACGCACGACGTCGATGACCGCGGTGGCCGCGCCCTGTGTGCCGCGCAGCACGCCGGTGTCGGACACCTGACCGCCCGCTTCCACGTAGAAGGGCGTCGTGGCCAGCACGACGATTCCCGACGCGCCGGCGTCGAGCGCGGCCACCGGCTGCAGATCGGCGTCGAGGAGCGCCGCAATCGGCGTCGCCTCGCCGGCTTCGTGTTCGTAGCCGATGAATGTCTCGGCAATCGGGGCGAGCGCGGCGCGGGCCTCGGCCGAGAGTTCGGCCTTCTTCGCGCCCCCGAAGGCGCTGTGCTTCCGCGCCTGTTCGCGCTGCGCTTCCATCCGCGCCTGGAATCCTTCGACGTCCACGCGCAGCCCCTGACTGGCCGCCGTGTCTTCGATGAAATCGAAAGGCATGCCGAACGTGTCATAGAGCGAGAAGGCCCTGTCGCCGGGAATGACGCCGCCGGCGCCGGCCGCCTCCATCACCTTCTCGAGGCGGGGCAGGCCTTCGGCGAGGACGGCGCCGAAGCGATCTTCTTCCTGCCGCACGACTTTCCTCACGGCGTCGCGGCCGGCGACGAGCTCCGGGTACGCGCCGCCCATCTCGCCCACCAGCACATCGACGAGCTCGTGGAGGAACGCCTGCTCGAGGCCGAGCTTGCGGCCGTGGCGCATGGCGCGCCGCATGATCTTGCGCAGCACGTAGCCGCGCCACTCGTTCGACGGCACGACGCCGTCGGCGATGAGGAAGGTCATCGCCCGCAGATGATCGGCGATGACGCGCATCGAGACGTCGCCCGGCGCCATCGTGCCGCCGTGCGCGCGCCCGGCCAGCCGGCCGATCGCGTCGAGGATCGGCGTGAAGAGCGCGGTGTCGTAGTTGGAGGTCGAGCCGGCCATCACGGCCGAGATCCGCTCGAGGCCCATGCCGGTGTCGATCGACGGCGCCGGCAGCGGCGCGAGCACGCCTTCGGCGCTCCGGTCGAACTCCATGAACACGTTGTTCCAGATCTCGACGAAGCGTTCGCTGCCCGACTGGATGTCGGTCATGAAGTCGCCGGTGCCGGCCACGCCCGGGCCGCGGTCGATGTAGATCTCGGAGCAGCGGCCGCAGGGGCCGGTGTCGCCCATCGACCAGAAGTTGTCGGCGGCGCCGAGTTCGCCGATGTGTTCGGCCGGCACGAAGTCGCGCCAGCGGGTGAAGGCGTCGTCGTCGCGCGGAATGCCCGACTCGCCCTTGAATACGGTCACGCGCAGGCGGTCGGCCGGCAGGCCCCATTGCTTCGTGAGCAGGTTCCAGGCGAGCGCGATGGCGTCGTGCTTGAAGTAGTCGCCGAAGGAGAAGTTGCCGAGCATCTCGAAGAACGTGTGGTGCCGCAGCGACGGCCCGACGTTCTCGAGGTCGTTGTGTTTGCCGCTGACACGCATGCACTTCTGCGACGTGGCGGCGCGCGTGTAGGGCCGGGTATCGCGGCCGAGGAACACGTCCTTGAACTGGTTCATCCCGGCGTTCGTGAAGAGCAGCGTCGGGTCGTCGTGGGGCACGAGCGGAGAACTGGCAACGGTCGCGTGGCCGTGGGTCGCAAAGTAAGCGAGGAACGACCGGCGGATTTCGTTCGGATGCATCAGGGACATGGTACTCGGGGCTCGGGGCCCGGGGCTAGGGTCCCGGGGCGGGTCAGGACTCCGCGTCGTCGGGCAGGTCGGCACCGCGGCGGCGCAGCCGGGCGAAGACCGGGCCGGGCGCGAAGCCCTGGCGCACCATGGCGCCGACGACGCGACGCACGGCGGCCGGGTCGAGGCGTCCGGCCGGCAGGCCGCGCAGCCGCTTCTCGAGCGCGCGATCGAGCAGCGCGTCGAGGTCCATGTCGGCAAGGGTCGCATCAACGGCGGCCTCGACGGTGGCGGAGGGCAGGCCCAGCGCCTTCAGCTTCGCGCGGGTGCGGGCCGGGCCACGGCCCTTGATCGAGGTCTCGAGGCGGGCGGCGGCCCGGGCGAGCCGTTCTTCGTTCAGCGCCCCGATCTCGACGAGCGAAGCGATGACCGTCTCGGCGACGTCCGGTTCGACGCCCCGGCGGCGCAGCCGCTGGCGCACCTGCGCCTTCGACAGTTCGCGCATGCCGAGCCAGCCGAGGGCCAGCGTCCGGGCCTGGCCCGGGGTGAGCGGCTCGCGCTCAGCTGCCGAAGCGCGTGATTTCCGGGGCACCGGTGGGCACGGCCGCGGGCGTCTTCTGCCCGAAGAGGGTGCTGGCCATCTGGTCGCGCGACAGTTCCGCGGTGGTCGAGATGCCCTGCACCTTGAGCTTGAATTCGTCCACGTTCGAGGCCCAGCGCAGCGCTTCCTCGTAGCTCACGAGGCCCTGCGAGAACAGGCTGAAGATCGACTGGTCGAACGTCTGCATGCCGTACTGCGACGTGCCTTGGGCGATGGCGCCCTTGATGAGGTGCGTCTTCTCCTTGTCGACGATGCAGTCGCGCACGAACGGCGTGGCGATGAGCACTTCGACGGCCGGCACGCGCGACGTGCCGTCGGTGCGCGGGATGAGGCGCTGCGCCACGGCCGCCTTGAGCACCGAAGCGAGCTGCAGGCGGATCTGCTTCTGCTGGTGCGGCGGGAACACCGAGATGACGCGATTGATGGTTTCGGTGGCGTCGAGGGTGTGCAGCGTGGAGAAGACGAGGTGGCCGGTCTCGGCCGCGTGCAGCGCGGTTTCGATCGTCTCCATGTCGCGCATTTCGCCGACGAGGATGACGTCGGGGTCCTGACGCAGGGCGCTGCGCAGGGCGTGGGCGAACGAACGTGTGTCGCTGCCGATCTCGCGCTGGTTGAGAATCGAGAGGTTGTCGCGGTGCAGGTACTCGATCGGGTCTTCGATCGTGATGATGTGCGTGTCGCGCGTGTTGTTGATGTGGTCGATCATCGCGGCGAGCGTGGTGCTCTTGCCGCTGCCGGTCGTGCCGGTGACGAGCACGAGACCGCGCTGCTCGTTGGCGATGGTCCGCAGCACCGGCGGCAGGTCCAGCTCGTCGAACGTGCGCACGCCCATCGGAATGACACGCAGCACGATGCCGATGGTGCCGCGCTGCTGGAAGACGTTGCAGCGGAAGCGGCCGAGGCCGGCCACGCTGTAGGCGAGGTCGAGCTCCTGCGCGTCCTTGAAGCGCTGGCGCTGGTTCGCCGACATGATCGTGGCCGCCATCGTGACCAGGGCTTCGTGGTCCAGGCGCACGCTCGTCGTGAGGGGCTTCAGTTGCCCGTTGACCCGCACGACGGGGTAGTTGCCGACCTTCAGGTGGACGTCCGAAGCCCCCTGATCCGTCGCGTCCTTCAGCAGTTGATTGATGTCCATGCCGGTTCGTGCAGCCCCGGGGAGACCAAGGCCTGCTCGGTCTGTCGTATCGGCCGGCCCGGGGGCGGCCTGCAGGGCCGGGTGGGCTACTGCTTCTCGCCGCAGAACGGGCAGGTGACCGTTTTGGCGTGTAATGGCTTGGCGCAGTGCCAGCAGAAGCGGGCCGGGGGCGTGTCGCGAGCCCGCAGCCGCTCGCGGATGTCCTTGGCCGCCGGGTCGCGGTCGGCCACGGCCGTGCCGGCGGCGGGCCAGGGCCGGCGGCTGGCGCCGGCGGGCCGGGCGTCGAGGATGGCGTCGAGCAGGTCGTGGGCCCGGCCGTAACGCTGGGAGACATCCGGCGCCATCGCCTTCAGCACGACGTCGGCGATGACCTTGGGAATCTTCGGATTGTGCAGCCTCGGCGACGTCGTGAGCTCGCCTCGCATCAGCTTGTCGAGGTCGCTCGGCGCCGGCGCCTCGTAGGGCAGCCGGCCAGTCAGGAGCTGGTACATGGTGACGCCGAGCGAGTAGACATCAGAGGCGAAGACCGCCTTGCCGTGGAACTGCTCGGGGGCCATGTAGGGCGGGCTGCCGATGACCGTCGTGCCGTGGGCGGCGATCTCGAGGAACCGCGAGGTGCCGAAGTCGGCCACCTTGGCGATGCCGGTCTCGGTCACGAGGACGTTTCCCGGCCTGAGGTCGCGATGGATGATGCCCTGCTGGTGCGCGTGATCGACGGCGTTGCAGATCTGGCAGGCGAAGTCGAGCGCGCGGCCCAGGTCGAGTGCACCTTCGCGGTCGGAGATCGCTTCGAGCGTCTCGCCGGCCACGTATTCCATCACGATGAAGAACACGTCGTCGATACGCTCGGCCGTGAGCACGGTGACGATGTTGGGATGGCTCAGCGTGGCGAGCAGGCGCGGCTCCCGCAGCAGCTCGCCGAAATCGAGGCTCTGGCGGTGCGGCACCTTGAGGGCGACCTTCTTGTCGATCCAGGTGTCTTCGGCGAGGAACACGGTGCCGAATCCACCGCTGCCGAGCGGCGCCAGGATCTTGTACTTGCCGATCACCTGGTCGCGAAAGAACATCCGCCCGCAGTATAGACGAACGGTGCATCGGCGGGGGCTCCGGGGCGGACGGTATAATCCGCGCGTGATCGCGCGAGTGCTCGTGCCGGCGGCCGCCCGAGAGGGCGAGGTGCTCGACGTGCCGGCCGATGAAGCCGGGCACCTCGTGCGCGTGCTGCGGCTCGGCCCCGGGGCCGCCGTCCGTGTCTTCGATGGCCGAGGGCGCGAGTGGGACGCCACCCTGCGCGCGACGTCGAAACAGGGCGCCGTGGTCGAACTTGGCGTGCCGCGCGCATCGGCGCCCGAACCGCGCGTGCACTACACGCTGGCCGTGGCGGTGCTCAAGGGTGACGCCACCGACGACGTCGTGCGTGACGCCGTGATGATGGGCGTGCAGGCGATCCGTCCCTTCGTGTCGGTGCGTGCCGAGGTGCGGGCGGCCGCGCTCGAACGGGCACATCGCCGCGAACGCTGGGAACGCGTGGCCACGGCCTCGGCGAAGCAGTGCGGGCGGGCCGTGCTGCCCGTCATTCACGAGGTCGCCGACCTGTCCGCGGTGCTCGCGAGCGACGGCGACGCGTTGCGGCTGCTGCTCGTGGAGCCCGGCGTGGGGGGCACGACGGCGCAGCCGCGCGACCTTGCCGAACCGCGTGCGGTCAGCCTGGCGATTGGCCCCGAGGGCGGCTGGACGGCGGACGAGGCGGCGAGTGCCGTCGGGGCCGGGTGGCAGCCGTTGCGCCTCGGCGGGCGCGTGCTGCGTGCCGAGGCCGCGCCGCTCGTGGCGCTGGCGGCCTGTCAGGCCGTGTGGTCGGAGACGTAAAACGGAGGAGCAGACATGAAGGCGACGACATGGATCGTGACGGCAGGGCTGGCGTGTGTGATGAGTGGCGCCCTGGCCGCGCAGGCCCCCGTGCCGATGCAGGCGGAGCCAGACCCGGTGGCGACGTTCTCGATCCTCGGCTACGACCCGGCCACCGGCGAGGTGGGCGGCGCCGTGCAGTCGCGCGTGTTCTCGGTGGGGAACGGCGTGCTCTGGGCCGAAGCCGGCGTGGGCGCCGCGGCCTCACAGGCCATCGTGGACGTGAGTTATGGGCCCAAGGCCATCGCGCTGCTCAAGGCCGGCATGGCGCCGCAGGCGATCCTGAAGGCGATCTGGGAAAGCGATCCCGACCCGCAGCCCGAGCGCTGGACCAAACACGGCCGTCAGTTCGCCGTCATCAACCAGAAGGGCGAGGTGGCGGCCTTCACCGGCTCGAAGGCCACCGAGTGGGCCGGCCACAAGACGGGGAAGTACTGCACCGCGCAGGGCAACATCCTCGCGGGCGAAGCCGTAGTCGCCGAGATGGTGCGCGCCTTCGAGACCACGACGGGGCATCTCTCGCAGCGCCTCACGGCCGCGCTCGAAGCGGGGCAGAAGGCCGGTGGCGACAAGCGCGGCATGCAGTCTGCCGCCATCCTCATCGCCGGTCAGGGGCAGGGGGTGTGGCTGAACAACGACGTCGTGATGCGCCTGCAGGTGGACGACAGCCCGGAGCCGATCAAGGAACTGCGACGCCTGGTCGATAGCTGGAACGATCGTCGCGTGAAGGGGCAGCAGCGCGCGGTGAAGTAGACGTGGCCATGTGACGGCGAAGGGCTGGCCCGGCTCCCGCGTCCGGCCTACGCAGGCCGTCAAACGCCAGCGGGGGCGAGTGTCGATTGAAGCGCGGGGCCCCGGGCGGTGCTGCGCGACGTGCTGCGTCGCCGCTGTGCCTGAACACCCCACGCGGACTTCGGCGCCGCCTTGGCGTTTGACGTCTCACGCGTGCGCGGCCGGCTCCGGACGGCCGCGTGAGCCGGGCCAGCCCTCCGCCGTCTGGCGATAGGCCGACCGGAACACCCAGTAATCGAACTATCTCGCCCCTGGTTGTCTGCACTTTGTGGCGATGTGCAACCTGTTGCCAGGGCGCAGCTTGCTGCGCCCTCGCTGTTGCCCGCAACAGGAGTAGACTGCACCTCCAGGCAGGCTCATACGGAGTATGCCGACCTGTCTAATGATTGTTAGCCAGACCACATCCTCGTGAGTGCTTGGTTCCTCATTGCGGTCGCCGGGTGGTTCGTCGCGATATTCGGCCTATGGCTCCAATCGCGGTGGCTGGCACAGGCGCGGCGGGGCACGTTATCCGCTGACACGCCCGGCTGGTGTATCGCGCGCGGCGACATCTCGGCCGTTCCTGTCGGCATTGCACCGCCAGCAGGTCGCACCAACCACGCGCTTTTCGGAGCTCTTGCGCCTGATCGCCTCTGGTTCATTCGGCAGCACATCGGTGGCGGCGTTCGCGTGTTCGGGCCACCGCTTGGTTCGCTGCAACTGAGCGGTACCTCGGCCCACTACGAGGTGCGAGTCGGGGTCGGTGCCATCGCGTGGGTCGTCGGCAGTGGCGTCTTTCTACTGTCGGCGATTGTCCTTGCCACAGGTGGTGGTGCGTGGGTGGTGGCTGGGACCGGCGTGCTGTTGAGCGCTGTCGCGCTCCACGTCCGCTCCGAACGCCGCAACGCCGCGGTTGTTGCGGCCGAAATCCTGCGGGCTTTGCCGCATGCTGGCTAACACGCGCCTGAATCCGGCGGGAAGCCTCCCTCACTGAAGTAGACGCTTCCGCCTAACGGACGGAGGTGTCGCATGCCGCGCCAGACGGCGAAGGGCTGGCCCGGCTCCTGCGGCCGTCCGGAGCAGGCCGCGCACGCGTGAGACGTCAAACGCCGAGGCGGCGCCGAAGTCCGCGTGGGGTGTTCAGGCACAGCGGCGACGTGCGCAGCACGTCGCGCAGCACCGCCCGGGGCCCCGCGCTTCCGGCCGACACTCGCCCCCGCTGGCGTTTGACGGCCTGCGTAGGCCGGACGCGGGAGACGGGCCAGTCCTTCGCCGTCGGTCGAATGCGCCTGCGCGATCACCGCAGCGACTCGGCACGCGATGATCCGTCAATAACCGTGGGCAGACGCCGCTAGCGGCGGCGCAGCACGTCGGCGCACCACTCGTCTTCGTGCGTGCGCGAGACGACGTCGAACCTATCGAGCGCCGCTTCGACGCTCTCACGTTCGTAGTGCATGAAGCCGCTCACGACGAGCGT
The DNA here is from genome assembly GCA_016789705.1 of Acidobacteriota bacterium. Lineage (GTDB taxonomy): Bacteria > Acidobacteriota > Vicinamibacteria > Vicinamibacterales > UBA2999 > CADEFD01. Next base: position 1,382 of record JAEUQR010000175.1, on the reverse strand, counting down.
GCCGCCCGGCACGACCATCGCCGCAAGCGGCGCCGCGGCGCGGATGAGCATGGCGCCCGTGAGGTTCGCCAGCACGACGTCCACCGGCGCGGAGGGCACGGCGAAGACGTCCGCGGTGTCGAACGCGACGGGCGTGGGCAGCGTGTTCAGCGCGGCGCTGCGGACGGCGGCTTCGATCGCGTCGGCGTCGATATCAACGCCGCGCACGCCGCGCGCGCCCAGCACCGAGGCGGCCATCGCGAGCACGCCGGAGCCAGTGCCCATGTCGAGCACCGTGCGGCCCTCGAAGGGCAGCGCGCTCATCGCCGCCAGGCACAGGCGGGTCGTCTGGTGATGGCCGGTGCCGAAGCCCATCGAGGGTTCGATGACGAGCACGTGCACGCCGGCGGGCGGTGCCGCGGGCAGGTCCCAGGGCGGGGCGACGATGAAGCGGCCGGCGGCGATGGCGGTGAGCGACTGCTGGCTGCGCGCCACCCAGTCGTCATCCGGCAGGTCGACGCGTTCGACGCTCAGGTCGAGGCCCAGCGCCTCGATGGCCGCCGCGGCGCGATCGCGCGTCTCGACGTCGCCGAAACAGACGCGCCACGCCAACGGCGTGGGCGGCGGTTCGGGTGGTGGCGGCGCCGTGGGATCCCACAGGCCGCCAGGCGGCAGCGGCGGCGGAATCAGGTCCTGCACGGCGAGCGGCGCGTGATCGTGCAGCGCCGCGGCGACCGCATCGCCAAACGCGCCGTCTTCGTCGATGGCGGCCGAGCGGACTTCCACCGCCGGCCAGCGGCGCGGCTCAGCCAAAGATGTCCTTCACCTTGTCGAAGAGACCCTTGTCGTCGTCGCGGCGCTCGCCGGGGCCGGCCGGCGCGAGCGTGGCCGCGAACTGTTCGAGCAGCTTCTTCTGATCGCGCGACAGCGACTTCGGTGTCACGCCCCGCACCGTCACGAGGATGTCGCCCTTGCCACGGCCAGACACATCCGGCATGCCCTTGCCCTTGAGCCGGAACGTCGTGCCGGTGGTGGTGCCTTCAGGAACCTTCACCGTGTGGGGATCGTCGATCCCCGGCGCCTCGACCTCACCGCCGAGCGCCAGCGTCGTGAACCACACGTCGGCCTGGCAATGCAGGTCGTTGCCGTCGCGCGTGAAGCGCTCGTCGTCCTGCACGTAGATGACGACGTAGAGATCCCCGGCTGGCCCCCCACGCATGCCGCCTTCGCCCTCACCGGTCAGGCGCAGTCGCTGGCCCGAGGCGATGCCGGCCGGGATCTTCACGGTGAGCTTCTTCTGCTGCTCGACCTGGCCTTCGCCCTTGCAGGTCTTGCAGGGCGTGGCGACCACCTTGCCGGAGCCGCGGCAGGTGCCGCAGGTGCGGGCCATGGTGAAGAAGCCC
>JAEUQR010000141.1 GCA_016789705.1 Acidobacteriota bacterium | reverse complement strand
GGCGCCGGCGACGAACGACAGGCCGTCGGTCTCGGTGACGTCGAAGCCCTTGGCGCGGCTGCGCTCGACCATCTCGTGGTTGAGGTCGACGCCGCGCGCGGTGATGCCGGCCGACCGCAGCAGCTCGAGGAACTCGCCGCGACCGCAGCCGATGTCCACGACATCGCCGGCGCCGGCGAAGATCGGCAGGTAGTCGGCCATCCGCTGGCGGATCTCGCTTTCGCTGCCGCGGAAGAGGTCCTCGAAGCCGGCGTACTGCTGGCTTTGCAGGCGATCGCCGGCGAGCATCTGCTGGTGGGCGTCGCCGGCCGGCGCCGCCGGCGCTGTCGCGCTCACCGCGGATGCGGGAGCCGGCGCCGCCGCCGGCAGGCCGCGGGCGATTTCGCGGCTGAGCGCGAGCGAGGTCTGCTGCAGCACGGTGACCGCGGTGGCGAGGTCGGTGAGGCGGGCGTCGTAGCGCTGGTCGCGGCCGAGGAGCGACTCGTACCGCTTCAGCATCTCGTCCGAGAGGCCGCTCGTGGCGGCGGCCAGCCCCCGGGCGATGTCCTGCAGCCGCACGATCGCCACCTGCGCGTCTTCGGCGGTGCGCCGTGCCAGGCCCGCGAACTCGTAGTCCTTCGTGTCCACGTACGGCGTGAGCGTCTGCAGGTAGACGACGAGCATCGACTGGAAGTGCGCGGCCTCTTCGATCTGCCGCCGCACGAGCCCGATCGTCGCCGCGATGGCCTCGGTGACGGCGCGCTCGCGCGGGATGCTGCGGTTCACGTGATCGACGAGCGCGGCGTTGAACTGCTGCTGTGCCGCGAGCGCCGGCTGCATCGTGCGCCACACGAATGCTGCGAGGCGGCCTTTCCAGCCGCTGCCGGCCGGGGCGTGACCGAGCAGCGCGAACTGCTGGTTGAGGGGCGTGACCTGATGTTCGTCGGGGCCGGGCGGCGGATGCGGCAGATCCGCCAGCCGCTGCACGGCGGCGTCCACCGCGGTCAGGGCCGCGTTGTAGCGGGCGTCGGCGGCCTCGCGGTCGCGCTTGAGGCGCGCGAGGTCATCCTCGGACACCGTGCGCGTGACGGCCTCGGTCACTAGCGTCCCACCATGCCGTCGATCGGGCTGCTGGCCGATGCGTAGAGGCGTTTCGGGATCCGGCCGGCGAGATACGCCAGGCGGCCGGCGATGACCGCGTGTTTCATCGCCGCGGCCATGGCGATGGGATCGCGAGCGCCGGCGACGGCGGTGTTGAGCAGCACGGCATCGGCGCCGAGCTCCATGGCGAGCGCGGCGTCTGACGCGGTGCCCACGCCGGCATCGACGATGACCGGCACCCGCGCCTGCTCACGGATGATGCGCAGGTTGGTCACGTTCTGGATCCCGAGGCCCGAGCCGATCGGCGCGCCGGCCGGCATCACCGCGACCGCGCCGGCATCCTCGAGTTTCCGGCACACGATCGGATCGTCGTTCGTATACGGCAGCACCACGAAGCCGTCCTTCACGAGCGCCGTCGTCGCTTCGACGAGCGCGGCGGTGTCGGGAAAGAGCGTGGCTTCGTCGCCGATCACCTCGAGCTTCACCCAGTGCGACAGGCCGGCTTCGCGTCCGAGATGCGCCGTGCGGATGGCATCCTCGGCGGTGTAACAGCCGGCCGTGTTCGGCAGCAGCATGATGGCCGAAGTGTCGATGAAGTCGAGCAGCGACGCCGAGCGCCGCGTGATGTCCACGCGCCGCACCGCCACGGTCACCATCTCGGTGCCGCCGGCCTGATGGGCCGCCTGCATGATCTCGGGCGAGGGGTACTTGCCGGTGCCGAGGATGAGCCGCGAGCCGAACGTGCGGCCCGCGATGACGAGCGGATCGGGAGCGCCGGCGGCCGTCATCGGCCTGCCTCCGGTGCGCCGCCGCCCACGAAGTTGACGATTTCCATCGAATCTCCAGCCTGCACGACCGTGGTGTCGAAGGTGGCCCGCTTCAGCACGACGAGGTTCAGCTCGACCGCGACGCGGCGGGGGTCGATCTGCAGCCTCGCCAGGAGCGCAGCCACCGAGATCGGGCCGTCCAGGTCGAAGGGGTCGCCGTTCAGTTGAATGGTCACGGAGCGCGGAGGCGTACGCAGGCGAGCGTACTCAGCGCTTGGAAGGCAAGTCAAGGCGCGCGGGGGAGGGGATGCCCCCCTCCCCCGGGCGAACGTGCGGAGGGAGCGGCTAGCGGGAGCCGCCGGGGCGGCTTTCGATCTCGACTTCTTCGGCGATGACCTCGCCGTCGTCGGTCTTCATGTCGCCCTTCACGCGCACCCTCGTGCCCACCGCGAGGCTGGCGCACGTGCCGTGCTCGAACTCCGTGCTGGCGTCGGTCACGACCTTGACCACGCCGGCCACCGTGAACGACAGCGCCGGGCAGGTGCCGCTCACCGCCGTGATGGTCGAGCGTCCCTCGACGCGCCGCGACTTGAAGCGGATCCAGCTGGCGACGTTCGCGGTGGCGTCGTCGTCCTTGAAGCCGCGCGCCTGCACGCGGACGCCCACGGCCAGGTCGGCGCAGCTGCCGCCCACGAAATTCGTGGCCGCGTTCACCTGCACGGCGGTGGCACCGAAGTAGATCGTCGCATCGGGGCAGGTCCCGGTGACCTGCGTGATGCGCCCCTCACCTTCACCGAAGTGCCGGTGCCCCTTGATTTCGATGAGGCGGGCGCGATAGCCGCCGCCCGTCGCGGGCACGGCCTTCACCTTGATCTTCGTGCCGATTCTGATCTGGTCGCAGCCGGCGCCGCGGTTCGCGGGCACGTACTTCGTGAGCGCGTCGGCCTTCACCGTGAGGCCGTCGACGGTCAGGGTGATGTTCGGGCAGGTTCCCTGCACGTCGGTCACGCGGCCTTCGCCCTCGCCTTCGCTGCCGTCCTCGATCTCGATCGTGGTCGCCACGACCGACAGCGCGCCGGCATCGATCGTCAGCATGCCGCGCACTTCGACGCGCAGGTTGGCGGCGAGCTGACCGCAGGACTGGCCGGCGGGGAACGTCGTCGTCGCATTCACCGTCACCGGGATGCCGGCGATCGTCAGCACGACCGTGGGGCACGCGCCGCTGACCGCGCTGATGGTGGCTTTGCCCTCGACCTGCAGTTGCTGGAAGGCCCCGGCCAGCGGGTTGCTGCCGAGCACGCGGTCCTGGAGCCCGAGTGCGTGCGCCCGTCCGGCCAGCAGCAGCATCGCCAGAGCGAGCATGCCGTTCTTCACCAGTCTCACCATGTTCATGTGTTCACTCCGCTCAGAAATGTAATCGGCGCTGGCGTGACCGACCGGGGCGAGTCGGCGCCAGTGCCCGACGAGCAAGACGCGTTCCCGCGCCGTGCCATTGCCGGGGTTGCAGAATTCTCGGAGAGTTCGCCGCCCCGCAGGGTGAGACTGGTGTGGATGCCGCGGCGGAACAACGGAATCGAGGACGAACTGCCAGTTCTGCTGTGCGGAAACCCGTCACGGCGCAGGTGGCACCGCGCTGTTTGAACACTCGTTTGACGTTCACGCAACGCGGATGTACCGTGATCAGTCGGCCTATCGAGGGGCCACGTGACTATGAGCGCCGCGCCTTCTTCCGTCGATCGCCTGGGACTGCCCGATTTCACCTTCGCGGACCTGCACGAGCCCGCCCGCCTCGCGGACCTCTACACCCGCTTCGTGGACGACGTCGTGGCCACCGAGCCGGCCTTGTGGGAACGCTGGCAGGCGCAGGCAGGCGCGCCGCCGGGCCCGGTGGACCGCTCGGCCCTGCTCGTGGCGCTCGCGCCGCACGTCAGCCGCTTCATCGCCCGGCTGTTCGCCGTGGGCCCGGAGGCGGAGGTGCTCGCCGCCACCACCCGCGCCTACGACGACCTCTTCCGCTTCAAGATCGACTTCGTGCGCCGCCGGGCGCTGCCGCTCCTCAAGGGCGGCGCGCCGGTGCCGGTCACGGCCGGCGATCACGCCTACGTCGACGCGATCCTCGCCGGCGCGACCGAGGCCGGCGCCCGGGAACTGCTCGTGGCGCGTGCCGGCTGCGCCCTGCTCGATCGCGACGAGGCCGCGCGCACCGGCGGCGACGAGGCCGCGAAGGCGGCGGTGGCGGCCGAGATCGACGCGCTGAAGCGCTGGTGCGCGGCGCACCTGCGCCATCCGGCGTACCGCGACTGGGTGGTCTTCAAGTTCCCCGAGAACCTCGACGCCGAGCACCTCGTGCACATCACGCGGCCGAATCAGGCGCTGCCGAACGTGGTGGCCGGCCCCGACGCGCTGCGCCGCCGCCGCGACGGCTTCACGCTTACCGACCCGCGCTACTCGACGCGCGAGGTCCTGAGCGAAGTGCACTACTGCGTGCTCTGCCACGAGCGCGACAAGGACAGCTGCAGCAAGGGCATCACCGACAAGCAGGGCGCCGTCACGTCGAACGCCCTCGGCATTCCGCTGGCCGGCTGCCCGCTCGACGAGAAGATCTCGGAGATGCACCTGCTGCGCAAGCGCGGCGACGTGCTCGGCGCGCTGGCGCTCGTGATGCTCGACAATCCGATGTGCCCGGGCACCGGCCACCGGATCTGCAACGACTGCATGAAGGCCTGCATCTACCAGAAGCAGGAACCCGTCAACATCCCGCAGATCGAAACGAGCGCGCTCACCGACGTGCTGCACCTGCCCTGGGGCGTCGAGATCTACGGGCTGCTCACGCGCTGGAACCCGCTCAACCACGTGCGGCCCCACGCGCTGCCGTACAACGGGAAGAACGTGCTCGTCGTGGGCCTCGGCCCGGCCGGCTACACGCTCTCGCACTACCTGCTCAACGAAGGCTTCGGTGTCGTGGCCATCGACGGCCTGAAGATCGAGCCGCCCGACCCGGCGCTGGCCGGCAGACCCGGCGTGGCGCCGCAGCCGATTGCGCGGTGGTCCGACATCTACCGTCCGCTCGACGAGCGTGTGCTCGAAGGGTTCGGCGGCGTGTCGGAGTACGGCATCACGGTGCGCTGGGACAAGAACTTCCTGTCGCTCATCCACCTGACGCTGGCGCGGCGCACTCGCCTCAGGATCTACGGCGGCGTCCGCTTCGGGGGCGCGCTCCCGATCGACGACGCCTGGGCCAACGGCATCGACCACGTGGCGATCGCCGCCGGCGCCGGCCGTCCGACGATCATCGACATCAGAAACAATCTCATCCGCGGGATCCGCAAGGCCAGCGACTTCCTGATGGCGCTGCAGCTGACCGGCGCCTTCAAGGCCGATGCGCTGTCGAACCTGCAGGTGCGCCTGCCGGCGGTGGTCATCGGCGGCGGCCTCACCGGCGTCGATACGGCCACGGAGCTGCTGGCTTACTACCCGTTGCAGGTCGAGAAGATGCTCGATCGCTACGAGGCGCTCGTGGCCACGGTCGGCGACGCCGAAGTACGGCGGACGTTCGACGACGAGGAACGCGGCATCCTCGATGAGTTCCTGGCGCACGGCCGCGCCGTGCGCGCCGAACGAGCCCGCGCCGCGGCAGCCGGTGAAGCGCCCGACTTCGTGCCGCTCGTGCGGCAGTGGGGCGGCGTGACGCTCGCCTACCGCAAGCGCCTGCAGGATGCCCCGGCCTACCGCCTGAACCACGAAGAAGTGGCCAAGGCGCTCGAAGAGGGCATCACCTTCGCCGAGAACCTCGAGCCCGTGGAAGCCGTGCCCGACGCCTTCGGCCACGCGCGGGCGATGATCTTCAGGAGCGGCGGCGAGCGTGTGGAACTGCCGGCGCGCACCGTGCTCGTGGCCGCCGGCACGGCGCCGAACGTGACCTACGAGAAGGAACATCCCGGCACGTTCGCCCTCGACGGCAAGGCGAAATACTTCAGGGGCTACCGCGTCGAGCGCGACGCCAGCGGCGCGCGCGCGCTCGTCGAGGACGCGCAGGGCTTCTTCACGTCCTACGCGCGCGAGGGCCGCTTCGTCAGCTACTACGGCGACAACCATCCACGCTACAACGGCAACGTCGTCAAGGCCATGGCCTCGGCCAAACACGGCTACCACCACGTGGTGGCGCTCTTCGCCGAGCACCTGGCTGCGCTCGATCCGGCGGCGCAGCCGGCGCGGGATGCCGCCTGGCACGCGCTCGTCGCGCGCTTCGATCACGACCTGCTCGCCCGCGTCGAGCGCGTGGAGCGCCTGACGTCGACGATCATCGAAGTGATCGTGAAGGCGCCGGCAGCGGCGCGCTACTTCGAGCCGGGGCAGTTCTACCGGCTCCAGAACTTCGAACGCGGCAGCGCGCGCATCACGACTGACGGGCAGGTCTCGTCGCTCGTCATGGAAGGCATCGCCCTCACCGGCGCGTGGGTGGACCGCGAACGGGGGCTGCTGTCGCTCATCACGCTCGAGATGGGCGTGTCGAGCCGCCTCTGCGGCTACCTGCAGCCCGGCGAGCCCGTGGTGGTGATGGGCCCGACCGGCGCGCCCACCGAGATTCCCGACGGCGAGTCGGTCCTGCTCGCCGGCGGCGGGCTGGGCAACGCGGTGCTCTTCTCCATCGCCCGCGCGCTCAAGGCGCGCGGCAGCCGCGTGCTCTACTTCGCCGGCTACAAGAACGGCGCCGACCTCTTCAAGCGCGAAGACATCGAGGCGGCCACCGATCAGGTGATCTGGGCCACCGACACCGGCGTCGAGATCGCGCCCGGGCGGCCGCAGGACCGGCACTTCCGCGGGAACATCGTCCAGGCGATGCTGGCCTACGCCGAGGGCCGGCTGGGCGGCGCCGTCGTGCCGCTGCCGTCGGTCTCGCGCATTATCGCCATCGGTTCCGACCGCATGATGCACGCGGTGCAGGGGGCGCGGCACGGCGTGCTCGCGCCGCATTTGACGCCGCACGTCGCCATCGGCAGCATCAACTCGCCGATGCAGTGCATGATGAAGGAAGTCTGCGCCCAGTGCCTGCAGCGCCACGTCGATCCGGCGACCGGCCGCGAGGAGTTCGTGTTCTCCTGCTACAACCAGGACCAGGAACTCGACCGCGTGGACTTCGCCAACCTGCGGGCGCGCCTCAAGCAGAACAGCGTGCAGGAGCGCATCGCCGATCTGTGGCTGGCGCACGTGCTGGCGCGCGCGCCGCAGCCCCTCGCGCACGTGTAGACTGGGCGGGTGCTGCCCCCCGGCCACGTCATCGACGGCCGCTACGAGATCCTCGGCCCGCTCGGCGCCGGGGGCATGGGGCAGATCTACAAGGCGCGCCGCGTCACGCTCGGCGACGAGGTGGCGCTGAAGGTGCTGCTGTCGCCCGACGCCGACCGCGAGGCGCGCGAACGGTTCCTGCGCGAGAGCCGCGCCTCGGCGCAGCTCCGCCACCCGCACATCGTCTCGATCCTCGACTTCGACATGGACGCCGAAGGGCGGCCGTTCCTGGTCATGGAACTGCTGAGCGGGCCGAGTCTGCGCGATGAACTCGACCTTGGCGGCGCGCTCGGGCCGGCCCGCGCGGCCGAAGTGCTGCGCGTCGTGGCGAGCGCGGTGCAGCTCGCCCACGACCACGGCATCACGCACCGCGACCTCAAGCCGGCCAATATCGTGGCGCACCGCTACGGGTCGGGGGATCGCGTCTACAAGGTGATCGACTTCGGCCTGGCGTCGATGGCGGCGGCGCCGGATGTCACCCGACTCACGCTGCCGTTCACCTTCCTCGGCACCATCGCCTACGCGCCGCCGGAACAGCTGGCCGGCGACGCCGTGAGCCCCGCCTCCGACCAGTACTCGCTCGCCGTCATCGCCTACGAGATGCTCACGGGCCGGCGGCCGTTCGAGGCGCCGGAGCCGATGGCACTCGCGCAGCAGGTGATGAGCGGCACGACCTCGCCTCCCTCGTCGGTGCGGCCGGGGCTGCCGCCGGGCGTCGATACCGTCATCGCCCGCGGCATGACCCGCGTGCCGGGCGAACGCTGGCCGAGCGTGTCGGCATTCGTGGACGCGCTGCTCGACGCGCTCGATGCGGCGGGCCCGTCGGACGACACCGGCGGAACGCTCGACGGCGACGGGCTGCTGGCACGCTACGACCTCGGCGATGTCCTGGGCCCGGGACGTCTCGGCAGCATCGTCAGGCGTGGCACGCATCGGGCGCTCTCGATCCCCGTCGCCATCCGTCATCTGAAGCGTGAAGGGCAGACGCAGTGGGACGCGCTGCGCGCGCGGTTCCTGCAGGAGGCGCGCACGCTCCAGGTGCGGCATCCACACCTGCTCAACGTGCGTGACTACGGCGAAGACGCCAGCGGTGTGTTCGTCGTGACCGACCTCGTGGACGGCCCCAGCCTGCGGGCAGTGATCGCCGGCGGCGGGCTCGAGTGGGCGCGGACGCGGCGCATGGTCCTGCAGATGACCGACGCGGCCGGCGCGCTGCACCGCCACGGCGGGCTGCTCACCGGCGTCAATCCCGACACGATTCGCGTCACCGGCGACGCCGGCGCCGAACATCTCGTGCTCACGAGCGGCGGCATCCGCGTGCTGAGCGACGTGCTGGCGACGATGCGCGAGACGGAACTGCGCGGCGTCGAAGCCAACGAACTCGAATTGCCCTACCTGGCGCCGGAAGTGCTCACCGGGCGTCCGCCGGATGCGCGCGCCGACCTCTTCACGATCGGCGTCGTCGCCTACGAGCTCGCGAGCGCCCGCCTGCCGTTCCAGGCGCCTACTCTGCCGGAACTCATCGGCGCGATGTTCGCCGGCGCGCCGCCGGCGGTGTCTGCGCCCGGCCTTCCGGCGTCGGCCGCCGCGGCGATCATGCGCTGCCTCGCCGCCGATCCCGCCGCGCGCGGCACGCTGGCCGACCTGCAGACGGCCGTGCGTCAGGCCGCGGCCTGACGGCGGGCGCCCGTCCGGTTGCCCGGCCTCCAATGGCATGAAACCTGCGCCGATTCCGTGCCGGACGGGGCCGGGCCATTACATATCGAGGGCAGCGACGGCGGCGCCGAGCAGTGCGGCCTGTTCGTTCAGGATGACGTGCACCGGCATCGTCGCGAGGAGCGCCGTCATTGGCGCCTTGTCGAGGAACGGCGCCATGAAGCGGCGCTCGAGCAGCGGCAGGATCTTCGGCGCAATGCCGCCGCCCACGTAGAGGCCCGCCGTGGCGACGGCGCGGAGCGCGAGATTGCCGGCTTCGGCGCCATAGGCGTCGGCGAAGAGGTCCATCACGGCTGCACAGTGCGCGCAGGTGCCTGCCGCGGCCGCCTGCGACAGGCGCGCGATGCCGTCGCGTTCGGCGAAGCGGCCGGCCACCGCGCAGGTGTTGCCGCCGTGCCGGTGTGCGGCGATGTGCACGAGGCCGATGCCCGAGACGACCCGTTCGATGTCGACGCGGCCGACCTCGGCGCGAATCGCCCGCACGAGCGCCAGCTCCGCGTCCGTGCGGGCCGCGAAATCGGCATGCCCGGCTTCCGACGGCACGGGCAACAGACGTTCGCCGACACGGTGCAGGATGGCCTCGCCGAGGCCGGTGCCGGCGGCGATGAGCGCGGCGTTGCCGGACGGATTCGGTGTGCCTGCCTGCAACGTGTGCAGCTCGCTCGTGCCGAGCACCGGCACGGCCCATGCCATCGCCTCGAGATCGTTCAGGAGGCGCAGGCGCGTTTCGCCGGTGGCCTCGACCATCTCGTCGTGCCGCACCCGCCATGGCACGTTGGTCATCGTGACTTCGCCGTCCACGATCGGCCCGGCGATCCCCAGGGCGACACGCGTGATGCGCGGATCGCGCACGCCGAACGCGGCGTCGAGCAGCGCCGGCAGTCCGCTGTGCTCGAGTGTGCGGAGCTCGCGCACAGCGCGCAGCACGGGGCGCGGCCTCGCCTCCTCGAACAGCCCCACGAGCGTTTTCGAGCCGCCGACGTCAGCCGCGAGAATCATCGCAATAGTGTATGCGCGGGCACGATCATGCGTTGACACGGTGCCATCACATTCGCCATCTTGGTACGTCGATGTCCGCCGAGCCCACTGACACTCTCGCACCACCTGCGGCGGCGATCCCGACACCCGGGCCGCGCGACGTGCTCGGCATGTATCCGGCGCTGCGTGAAGACCACGTGCGTTACCTGCAGAAATGGGGCTTCATCACGCCCGGGCAGCGGGGCGGCGGCACGCAGTTCTCGTTCGCCGACCTGAGCCTGCTGCGGCAGATTCACAGCGAACTGCAGCGCGGCATCGCCTTCCGCGCCGCGCTGCGCGAGCTGCAGGCCCAGCGGCAGGGCCAGCTCGCCTTCGACTTCCGCCTCGACGCCGAACCGGCGCGCATCATCGCGCTCGCGAAGAAGCAGCCGCCGGTGGCGGCGGCCAAGTCGTCGATTGCCGACGTGACGCTCGACGGCACGCGCGCGCTCACGCCGGCCGAGCAGCAGTTCCTCGAAGGCTCGCTGCTCGACGATGGCACGCCCGACCGGCAGCAGGAAGCGGCGCGCGCCTACCGCAAGGCGCTGCACGACGATCCGGACCTGGTCGCCGCGATCATCAACCTCGCCAACATCCGCTACGCGTGTGACGAATTGCCGGAAGCCCAGGCGCTGTACGAGCGGGCCTTGCGTCTCGACGACAGCTTCTTCGAGGCGCACTTCAACCTCGGCAACATCCATCACGATCTGGGGCGACACGCCGAGGCCGTCGAGTCCTACCGGCGTGCGCTGTCCCTCAACGGGCAGTACGCCGAGGGGCACTTCTATCTGGCGGTCACGCTCGAGAAGCTCGGGCGGTCGGCCGAAGCCCGGCAGCACTGGCGTGCGTACCAGTTCCTCGCGCCCGAGGGCGAGTGGGTGGACCTGGCGAAGGAATTCGGCGACGAGCCGCCGCCCGCGCGCTAGCCGCGCTCAGTCGTTCCAGCGCGGGTACGACGACGAAGCCGGAGCCGGCGGCCGCGCCTTCGGGGCGCGTTTCACCTTGTAGTACTCGCAGTCGGCACACCACGAATCGGGGTTGAAGCCGGTCGTGCCCGCCATCGGCAGTACGTCGCGATGCCCGCAGCAGGCCGGGGTGTCGCCCTCGGCGGCGCGCTGCCACCGGCAGGTATTGAATCGCGTCTGCCCCTGCGACAGCGCCGGCGCCTCGCCGCCCGGCGCACCGGTGACGGGCGGATCGCTAGGCGAGTTCGAGTCCAAGCGCGGTCTCCATGGCCTTCCATTCGCGCCGCTGATCCGGCGCGACGAGTGTGAGCGCGCGGCCGCTCGAGCCGGCGCGGCCCGTGCGTCCGACGCGGTGCACGTAACTTTCCTTGGTGTCGGGCACTTCGAAGTTCACGACCACCGCGATGCCGTCGATGTCGAGTCCGCGGGCGGCGATGTCGGTGGCGACGAGCACCGGGTGGAGCCCGGAGCGGAAGCCCTCGACGGCGCGCTGCCGGTCGATCTGCGTGCGGTCGGCGTGCAGGGCCGCGGCGCGCACGCCCTTGGCCTGCAGCGACCGGGCCACCTTGTCGGCGCCGATCTTCGTGCGCACGAACACCAGCACCGGGCCATCGGCCTCACCGCGGATGAAGCGGGCGAGACGGTCGATCTTGTCGCGCGTCTCCACTTCCTCCATCGCATGCGTGATGGTGCGGGCGGCGCCCGTGCGGCGGCCGATCTGGACGTAGCGCGCGCTGCGCTGCATCTCCTTGGCCAGTTTCACGATCTCATTCGGCATGGTGGCCGAGAAGAGCAGCGTCTGCCGATCCTTCGGCAGCGCGCCGAGAATGCGTTGCACATCCGGCCAGAAGCCCATGTCGAGCATACGGTCGGCTTCATCGAGCACGAGCGTCTGCACGCGCGTGAAGTCCACCGAGTCGTGCCGCATGTGATCCATGAGGCGGCCCGGCGTCGCCACGACGATGTCCACGCCGGCCTTGAGCGCGCGTTCCTGCGGTCCCATTTCGACGCCGCCGTAGACCGGCACGCTCGAACACGGCGTGTGATAGGTCAGGCCGACGATCGTGTCTTCGATCTGCGAGGCGAGCTCACGCGTCGGCGCGAGGATGAGGGCGCGCGTGTAGGGTTCGCGCTGGGCATCGCCGTAAGGCGGCTGTTCGGTGAGCAGGCGCTGCAGGATGGGCACGACGAAGCCGAGCGTCTTGCCGGTGCCGGTTTCGGCGCAGGCCACGACATCCTTGCCTTCGAGGGCCATCGGGATGACGGCGGTCTGCACGGGCCGCGTGTCTTCGTAGCCCATGTCGGCGCAGCCGGCCATGAGGCGCGAGTCCAGCCCGAGGTTCTTGAAGGTCGTGGGCGGCAGGTCGTCGCCGAGTTCCCACGGAATGTCCGAGGCGATCTCGGGCGCGGGCGCGCCGACCGGTGCGGACGAGCTGCGGCGGCGGCCCCGAACGGCGCCACCGCGGCGACGGTGAGGAGGAGGAGAGGAGTTCGCGGACGTCAAGGCGGCCCTGGCTACCGGGCGCGGAACGTGATGATCCCGCGGACGGGATCGTACGGCGACACGCCGACGGTGACACGGTCGCCGGGGACGACCTTGATGCGGAACCGCCGCATGCGGCCGCTGAGCTGCGCCAGCACTTCGTGGCCGGATTCGGTCTGCACCCGGTACAGGCCGCCGCTGTGCACCGCCACGACGGTGCCTTGCATGTCGATCAGATCGTCTTTGCTCAAGTGGGCTCCAAACAAGAAGTGTGCCACATCATGTCACATGGCGTCCAGCACGGCTGCCGCCAGATCGCGGCCTGCTCCCGGGGCGTCCGCCCGTGCACTATGATCGCATCTTCCGACCTCCGATGCCGCCGCTGCCGCCCGCTCTCGCCGTAGGAGCCCAGTACGACAGCCTGCTCCAGTCGGCCCTGACGCAGTTCTTCGAGCGCGCCGCGCTCGAAACCGAAGCCGTCCCCTCACCGTCCTCGGACGGCCGTCTGGCCATCGAGCCCACGGGCGACCCGGCCGCCCTGTCGGTGCGCTGGTTCGGCACCCGTTACACCCTCCGCGTGCCGCCGTCGCGGCCGTTCACGCCTCACGAAGTGCGGTTCGCCCGGGCCATCGGCGCCGTGCTCTCGGCCAGATACCGGGCCATTCTGAGCCCGCAGCTCATGGTCGAGCGCGAGGACCTCTTTCGCGGCGAAATCGAGGACCGCTACATCGGCGCGTTCTTCGACCGCGCGCCCTACCAGTTCCAGGCCGGCGTGCCGGCGGCGCCCGACCGCGTGGCGCTGGCCATCGAGATGATGCGCGTGGCGGCGCTCTCGACCTACGAGAACCAGCCGATTTCCACCGGTGTCCTCCTGCTCGGTACCGATGAAGACCCGGTGGGGCACTATCCCGCGGCTGAACGCGACGCGCTGCACTACACGGGCGCGCTCGCCTCCATCAAGAGCTTCTACCGGCTGGCCGACGGCCTGCGCACCGTGTTCCTCGTGAACCGCGCCGGGCGCCTGCTCGACATCGTGGACATCAACCGCTGGGCCGCGGCAGCCGGACCTGCGGCGGGGCTCGACGTGCCCTGCGCGCAGACCTACGGCGGCCACGCGCGCGCCACGGTGGCCGGGCCGCACGTCTGCGTCGTGCTCAACCCGCGGCGAGAGATCAAGGTCTTCTCCGACGGCGCCCAGGTCTTCAGCTTCAGCCACGCCGACTGGCGGCTCCTCGACCAGAACTCGAAGTACGCGCTCTGGCAGTCGGCGGTGGGCAACGCCGCGCTGGCCGAGCGGGTGTTCCGCACGGCGCTCGACCTGTCAGACGCGCGGCAGGGCGCGCTCTTCGTCGTGCTGCGCCGGCCGATCGAGTCGCTGGCCCAGCTCGTGGCCGCCGCCGACCGCCTCGACATGGAACTCGTCGGCCCGGCCGCCGCCCCGGGCGCGCCCTCCCGGCGCGATCTGCTGCACCTGCTCGCCGGGCGCACGATCACCGAACTCGATCCGAGCGTGCTTGCTGCGCTCGCCACACTGGACGGCGCCACGGTGACCGACGCCGATGGTGCGATGCTCGCGGTGGGCGCCATCCTCAGGCATCCCCTCACGAGCGAACACGCCAAGTCGGACGGTCTGGCCGAGGGCGCGCGCACGACTGCCGCCATCGCCGCCAGCCGGTTCGGGCCCGTGCTGAAGGTCAGCGAAGACGGGCTCATCACCTTCTACGACGGCGGGCGGATCTGGGATCTGTGACCCGGCCGCGTTGGCGCTGGCGCGAAACGACTCCGGCCGAGTAAGATCGCGCCCTCCCCTGACGGTTGCTCCATGCAGGTATTCCTCACAGGCGGCACGGGTTATATCGGCGCGGCCGTCCTCGACGCCCTGATCAAATCGGGCCATCACGTCACGGCCCTCGTGCGCGATCCGGAAAAAGCGGCGCGCCTCGAGGCCCGTGGCGCCACCCCGGTCATGGGCGAACTGGCCGGACCGGCTCGCTATTCGACGCAGGCGGCCGCCGCGGACGCCGTCGTGCACACGGCGTTCGAGTCGTCGCCGCGCGGTCCGGCCGCCGACAAGGCGTTCCTCGACGCGGTGCTGCCGGCGCTCGCCGGCGCAGGCGCGCCGCGGGTGTTCCTGTTCACGTCGGGCGTCTGGGTGCTCGGCTCCTGCCCCGAGCCGGTGGACGAGAACGCGGCCCTGGCGCCGATCCCGCTCGTCAGCTGGCGCCCGGCACACGAACAGCAGGTCCTGGCGGCGGCCTCGGCCACCGTCCGGACAGCCGTCATCCGCCCCGGCATCGTCTATGGCGGCGCCACCGGCATCGTGTCGGACATGCTGAAGGACGCGCTCAACGGCCTCGTGCGTGTCATCGGCGACGGCCGCAACCGCTGGCCGTCGGTGTATCACCGCGACCTCGGCGATCTGTACGTCCGGATCCTGGCGACCGCTGGCGCCTCGGGCGTTTTCCACGCCACCGACGACGAAGACGAGCGGGTGGGTGACATCGCCGACGCGATTGCTTCGCACGTCGACCCGCCGGCCGACATCCGCCACATGCCGATCGCCGAGGCTCAGGCCAAGATGGGCCCGTACGCGGACGCCCTGGCGCTCGATCAGGTCGTGCGCAGCCCTCGCGCGCGCGCCCTCGGTTGGACGCCGACCATGCGGGGCATCACCGGCAACGCGCCACGCCTCTTCGAGGAGTTCCGGCGCGCCGCGGGACGCGGGTGATCGAGCTTTCGGTCATCGTCCCGGCGGAAGGCGAACCCGACGCCGGTGCCGCGCTGGGGCGCGTGGCGCGCGCCGTCGCGGCCCTCGGCTGCGCCGCCGAGATCCTCTGCATCACGCCCGAGCCGCAGCTCCCCGGCCTGCCCGCCGAGGCTGGCGTCACGCTCGTGCCGCCGGCCGGTCCCGGGTACGGCGCGGCGCTCGCCACCGGATTCGGGCGGGCGCGCGGCACGTGGGTGCTGACGATCGACGCCGACATCCTCGATGTATCGCGCGTCGTGCCTGATCTGTGGGCGCGCCGGCACGACGCCGAGGTGGTCATCGGCTCCCGCTACGTCGACGGCGGCTCGGTCGAGCTGCCATGGTGGCGCCGCACCGGCAGCCGCCTGCTCAACGGGATCTTCGGCCGCGGCCTCTCACTCGGCGTCCGTGACATGTCGAGCGGCGTGCGGCTCTGCCGCCGCGCCATCCTCGATGCCGCCGGACCGCTCCCGGCCGGGCTCGACGCCCTGCAGACGATCCTGGTGCGCGTCTATGCCGAAGGCTGGCGCGTCGTCGAGGTGCCGTTCGTCTATCGCGCCGATCCGCGCGGCACGTCACACGCCCGTGCCCAGCGTTTCGCCACCGACTACGCGCGCACCTTCTGGCGCCTGTGGAAGCTGCGCAACTCGATCGAGTGCGCCGATTACGACGCCCGCGCCCACGACAGCGCGATTCCGCTGCAGCGCTACTGGCAGCGTGAGCGTCACCGCCACGTGACCGAGCTCATCGACGGGCAGGGCGCGGTGCTCGACGTGGGCTGCGGCTCGAGCCGCATCATCGGCGCGCTGCCGAAGGGCAGCGTGGCCGTGGACGTGCTGCTGCGCAAGCTGCGGTACGCCCGCCGCTTCGGCCGTCCGCGAGTGCACGCCTCCGGATTCGCCCTGCCGTTCGCCGACGAGAGCTTCCCGTGCGTGCTCTGCTCGCAGGTCATCGAACACGTGCCCAAGGAGTCGCCGATCCTGTCGGAGCTCGTGCGCACGCTCGCGCCCGGCGGCCGTCTCGTGCTCGGTACGCCCGACTACGCCAACTGGGAATGGGTCGTCACCGAGAAGCTCTACGGTTTCTTCGCGCCCGGCGCCTACGCCGACGAACACATCGCGCACTACACCCGCGCCGAACTCATCGAGCGGTTCGAGGCGCTCGGATTCCGGCACGAAGCCACGCGCTACATCCTGCGCGGCGAGCTGATTCTCGCGTTCAGGAAGACCGGCCGCCCGACGTAGCGGCCCGCACCACCCGGCGCTGACGCGCCGCTCCGGAAGGGCGCGGCTATACTGCTGCGCATGCTGTCTCGATCCCTTCGCTCGTCCGCGATCGCGGCCGGTCTCCTGGCCCTGGCCGCGTGTTCGGCGCCCGCGCGGTCCCCGGCGCCGGCGGTTACCGCCGGGCCGGCTGAGTCCGAGATCACGGCTGACCGCATCGCCGCCCACGTACGCATGCTCTCGCACGACCATTTCGAAGGCCGCGCGCCGGCGACCCGCGGCGGCGAACTGGCGACCGCCTATCTCGCCAATCAGCTCGCGCTCCTCGGCATCGCGCCGGCCGGCGACAACGGCACGTATTTCCAGGACGTCCCGATCGTGGAGGCCACGGTCGATCGCACGTTCTCGCTGAGCGTGCCCGGACGCACCTTCAAGTACCTCGACGACGTCGTCGCGTTCTCGGGCGTCGAGGACCCGAAAGTGTCGGTGAAGGGCGAGGTGGTGTTCGTCGGCCACGGCATCGTGGCGCCCGAGCTCAAATGGAATGACTACGCCGGCGTGGACGTGAAGGGCAAGTGGGTGCTCATCATGGTCAACGACCCGCCGGCACCGGCGAACGAGCCGACGCTCTTCGGCGGCAAGGCGCTGACCTACTACGGCCGCTGGACCTACAAGTTCGAGGAAGCGGCGCGGCAGGGTGCGGCGGGCGCGCTCCTCATCCACACCGACGAGTCCGCCACGTATCCCTGGCAGGTCGTGCAGTCGTCGTGGACCGGCACGCAGTACTCGCTGCCGCCGGCGCCCGGGGCCCCGGCTCTGGGTGTGAAGGCGTGGATCGCGAATGGCGCGGCGAACGACCTGGTGACGCGCGCCGGCCGCAGCCTCGACCAGCTGCGCTCGAGCGCGTCGGCGCGCGGCTTCACCGCCGTGCCGCTCGGCATCACCGCCACCGCGTCGCTCACGCAGACGTCGGCGCGGCGCGTGTCGCCGAACGTCGTCGGTGTGCTTCCGGGCACGAACACGAACGAGGCCGTGGCCATCACGGCGCACTGGGACCACTTCGGCGTGCGGGCGCCGCAGCCGGGTGACACACCGGATGCCGACCGCATCCACAACGGCGCCTACGACAACGCCTCCGGGTGCGCGGCCGTGCTGACGATGGCGCAGGCGCTCACCCGCGCCGGCGGCGCACCGGCCCGCTCGATCTACTTCGCGTTCACGACGGCGGAGGAATCGGGCCTGCTCGGCAGCGAATTCTTCGCCGCGCATCCGCCGCTGCCGATGGATCGCATCGCCGCCAACATCAATGTGGACGGCGCCAACTACCTCGGGCGGACGAAGGACATCGTCATGCTCGGTTCCGACCGGTCGTCACTCGGCACGATGTTCGCGGATCTGGCGAAGGCGCGCGGCCGCGCGGTCGGGGAAGACACCCATCCCGAACGCGGTTACTTCTTCCGCTCGGACCACTTCCCGTTCGCCAAGGCCGGCGTGCCGGCGCTGTCGCTGAGCGAGCCGAAGCAGTTCGAAGGGCCGAATGCCGCCGCGCTGCTGGCGCGGCAGGAGGCCTACAACGGCAAGGACTACCACCAGCCCTCGGACGAGTACGACCCGGCATGGGACTTCAGCGGCGCGGCCGAGGACATGAAGCTGCTGACGGCCCTGGCCTGGCAGGTGGCCGCGGCGCCGGCGATGCCCGCCTACAACGCCGGCGATCAGTTCGCCCAGGTGCGGAAGAAGTGATGGCGGCTCCGGCCCTCGTCACCCTCGAGGACCTGCGCGCTGCCGCCGAGCGCGTGCGCGGCGCAGCCGTGCGCACGCCGGTGCTCGCGCTGCCGTGGCCGGCGACGACGCCGGCGCACCCGTTCCACATCAAGTGCGAGAACCTGCAGCCGATGGGCGCGTTCAAGGTGCGCGGCGCGTTCAACATGCTGGCGCAGCTGCCGGCGGACGCCCGGGCCCGCGGCGTCATCACGTATTCTTCGGGCAACCACGGCCAGGGCGTGGCGATGGCGGCGGCAGCCATGGGCGTGCCGGCCGTGATCGTGATGCCGACGACGGCGCCGGCGGTCAAGGTCGAGGGCGTGCGCAGCTACGGCGCCGAGGTCATCTTCGCCGGCACCACCTCCCTCGAGCGCCAGTCGCGGGCCGAAGCCGAGGCGGCGGCGCGCGGTCTGTCGATCATCCCGCCGTTCGATCACCCGATGGTCATCGCCGGACAGGGCACGGTGGGGCTCGAGCTGCTCGAACAGCTTCCCGACCTCGGCACCGTGTTCGTGCCGATGGGCGGCGGCGGCCTCATCGCCGGCGTGTCGGCCGCCATCAAACTCTCGCGCCCCGACGTGCGCGTGGTGGGCGTCGAGCCGGTGGGCGCGATGAAGATGCGCGCCGCCCGCGACGCCGGGCATCCGGTCACGCTCGAGAAGACGGCGAGCATCGGGGACGGCATCATGAACATGCGCGCCGGCGACCTCACCTTCGCGCACGTGCAGCAGTACGTGGACGACCTCGTGGCCGTGCCAGACGAGGCGATGGCGCAGGCCGTCAAGTGGCTGTTCCGCCAGGCGCGCATCGTGGCCGAACCGAGTGGCGCCGCGCCGACGGCGGCGGTGATGCTGGGGCTGGGCGCGCCGGTGGGCACCGTGGCCGCCATCGTGAGCGGCGGCAACGTGCAGCCGGATCACTTCGCGAAATACATCACTAGCTAGGGTCCAGGGGCCGGGGCTCACGCGGCCCGGCTGCCGCCGGCTGCGAACATGAACACCACCACGCTCACGGTCGGCGTCATCTCGGACACGCACGGCGTGCTGCGACCGGAGGCTGCGTCAGCCCTGGCGGCCGTGGACCAGATCCTGCACGCGGGCGACGTCGGCACGCCGGCGGTGCTCGACGCGCTGCGCGCGATCGCGCCGACGACGGCCGTGCGCGGCAACGTCGATCATGGGGGATGGGCCACGGCGCTGCCGATGACGGAGGTCGTGCGCCTGGGCACGCTCGACGTCTATATGCTCCACGACCTTGGCGCGCTCGACCTCGACCCGGTGGCCGCGGGATTCGCCGCCGTCATCACCGGCCATTCGCACCAGCCGAAAGCGGAGTGGAGGCGCGGCGTGCTCTATCTCGATCCCGGCAGCGCCGGTCCTCGCCGCTTCACCCTGCCCGTCACGCTCTCGATCCTGCGCATCACCGGCAGCACGATCGAACACGAACGCCTCGACCTGCTCGGATAGCCCCCACCGGATCACCACATCACCACGTCACCACATCAATCACCCGATCACGCGCTCACAAGATTCCGAGCCTCTATCACCGCCTCGTCAACCGTCGTCACCGTGCCGTCGAGTTGTTTCTCGTACACCGCGCGCAGGATCTCACCCATGCGCGGGCCGGGCGTCACGCCGAGCGTGATGAGGTGACGGCCGAGCAGCAGGGGCGCCGGCGGCGCGTGTTCGACGCCGAGGGCACGCGCCCGTTCGAGGAACCAATCCATCGCCGAACAGTCGAACGTGCCGGTGCGCCCGTGGCAGTCGGCGCGGCCGAAACGCACCAGCAGCTCGAGGTCCACGCGCTGCGCCAGGCGGCGGAAGGCGCCGTCGCGCACGGTGTCCTTCGCCTTGAAGAACGCGCTCGGCCGCAGGTGTTCCGCCGTGATGGCCAGCACCTGCCGGCGGACGTCGTAGCCGTCGATCGTGTAGACGTTCAGGCGGTCGAGGATGCGCGTGGCGGGGACGACGCCGGCCGCCTCGTGGCCGGGTGAGCGCCAGCGGCCGTCGATCATCGCCGTGGTCGCCGGCTTGCCGAGGTCGTGGCACACGGCGCCGAGCATCACCGTGGCGAGCCGCGGGCGGTCGAGGCCGGCGTTGCGGCGCCGCGCTTCGTCGATCACCATGAGCGTGTGCGTCCACACGTCGCCTTCGGGATGCCATTCGGCGTCCTGCGGGCAGTCGTAGAGCGGCACCATCTCCGGCAGGATCTGCTCGACGACGCCGAGCGCGCGGGCGAGCGCAAAGCCGACGGACGGCCGCTCGGCCACGAGCAGCAGCTTCTCGAACTCGCCCCACAGGCGCTCGGCCGGCAGATCGTCGAGCCGGATGGCGCGGCAGATCGCGGTCGCCTCGTCGTCGAGCGTCGCCTCGAAGCGGGCGGCGAACTGCAGCGCGCGCAGCACGCGCAGGCTGTCGTCGGCGAAGGTCCGCGGATCGACAACCGTCAGCCGCCGGGCGTCGAGGTCGGCGCGGCCGTGGAACGGATCGACGTACTCGTCGGTCAGCGGGTCCCACGAGATGGCGTTCATCGTGAAGTCGCGGCGGCGGGCCGCCTCCTCGAACGACATGTGGGGGTCGCCCTGCACGGTGAAGGCCGTGTGGCCGCGTCCGCTCTTCGACTCGCGCCGCGGCAGGGCGACGTCGATCGGGCCGAGCTTGTAGACCGGAAAGGCCCGGCCCACCGGCTCCACGCGGCCGATGGCGGCGAGCATCGGCGCCAGCTCGGCTTCAGCGACGCCGAACACCTCAAGATCGAGATCCTTCGAGGGCCGCCCGAGCAGTCGATCGCGCACGAAGCCGCCGACGACGAGCGTGCGGCCGCCGCGGGCGCGCGCCGCATGGGCCACGGCGAGCGCGAGTTCGAACGGCGTGGCGGCGGTGCTCACGCCGATTATCGTACTCGCAGGTTCTGCCACTTGTCTGGCCCCGCCCGGAATGGGGACTGTCCCCATTACAATTCGAGACGCATGGACTCCGTCACGCGTCTGCTGCACGACCTGGTGGCCATCGATTCCGTGAATCCTTCGCTCGTGCCGGGAGCGGCGGGGGAGGCGGCCATCGCGCGGCGGCTCGTACAGGAGTTCGAGGCCATGGGCCTCGGCGTGGAAGTGCAGGAGGTGGCGCCCGGACGGCCGAACGTCGTCGCCACACTGGCCGGCCGCGCGCCCGGGCCGTCGCTGATGCTCTGCGGCCACATCGACACGGTCGGCGTTGCCGGCATGGCCGCGCCGTTCGAGCCCGCCGTCCGCGACGGCCGGATGTATGGCCGCGGCACGCAGGACATGAAGAGCGGTGTGGCGGCGATGATCGACGCAGTGCGCGTCGTGGCGGGCGGCGGCGGGCTGGCCGCCGGCGACGTCGTCGTGGCGTGCGTCGTCGACGAGGAACACTCGAGCATCGGCGCCGACGCGCTCGTGACGCGCTGGCGGGCGGACGCCGGCATCGTCACCGAGCCGACGGACCTCGACGTCGCCGTCTGCCACAAGGGGTTCGCGTGGAGTGAAATCGTCACGACCGGCAAGGCCGCGCACGGCAGCCGGCCGGCCGACGGCGTGGATGCGATCGTGCACATGGGCCGCGTGCTCGTGGCGCTCGGCGCGCTCGACCAGCGCCTGCAGGCCGGCGCCCGTCACGCCCGCCTCGGCGCCGCGTCCCTGCACGCCTCGATCATCAGCGGCGGCCGGGAACTGAGCAGTTATCCCGACCACTGCGCGCTGCAGGTCGAGCGGCGCACGATTCCCGGCGAGCCCCAGACGGTGCTGGCTGAGGAGATTGAGGAAATCCTGGCGAGCCTGGCCGCCGCCGACCCGGCGTTTCAGGCTGCGGCAACCGTGCTGTTCGCCCGCCCGCCGTACGAAATC
The DNA here is from genome assembly GCA_016789705.1 of Acidobacteriota bacterium. Lineage (GTDB taxonomy): Bacteria > Acidobacteriota > Vicinamibacteria > Vicinamibacterales > UBA2999 > CADEFD01. Next base: position 51,216 of record JAEUQR010000141.1, on the reverse strand, counting down.
GACGCCGCGCATCCGCTGCCGGGGCTGCTCGGCGCTGCGGCCCGCGCCGCCGGCTGCCGCGCCGACACCATCGGCATGAGTTTCTGGACGGACGCGGCGGTGCTCGGCGGCGCCGGCATCCCGACGGTGCTCTTCGGGCCCGCGGGCGCAGGTCTCCACAGCACCGACGAGTGGGTGGACCTGACGAGCGTCCGCCAGTGCCGCGATGCCCTGGCGGCGACGATCCGCGCCTGGTGCCGCTGAGACCCGGGGTGATTTGTAACGGGGTCTGTCACGGTCACCGCCTGTCTCCGGCGCCGTCACACTCGGTGACGGTGACAGACCCCGTTACAAATCGCCGCCGGCGTGGCGGTCGCGCAGGATGCCGCGCAGCACGAACCCGACGTTGGCCGGCCGCTCGCCGAGCCGCCGCATGAAGTACGGGAACCACTGTTTGCCGAACGGCACGTAGACGCGCACCTTGTAGCCGTCGGCGAGCAGTTGCGTCTGCAGGTCGCGCCGGATGCCGTAGAGCATCTGGAACTCGACGCGATCCCGGCCGATGCCGTGCGCCGCCGCGTAGGCCTTCACCGCGTCGATCATCAGCGGATCGTGCGTGGCGATAGCGGGGTAGGGGTTGTGCGCGAGGAGCGTTTCGGCGAGCCGCACGAAGGCGGCGTTGACGTCTTCGAGGCGCTGGTGGGCGACGCTGTCGGGTTCGCGATACGCGCCCTTGACCAGCCGCACGCGCGCGCCGAGGCGGTTCAGCCGTTCGATGTCTCCAGGACTGCGCAGCAGACACGACTGGATTACCGTGCCGACGCCGGTGAAGCCGAGGCCCCACACCGTCTCGAGGATGTCGAGCGTGGCGTCGGTGTACGGCGAGTTCTCCATGTCGATGCGCACGAAGAAGCCATGCGGCGCCGCTGCGTCGAGCACGCGGCGCAGGTTGTCCACGGCGGTGGCGCGGTCGACATCGAGACCGAGCTGGGTCAGCTTCAGCGAGAGGTTCCGCTCGACGCCCGCCTCGACCACCGCGTCGATGAGGCGCACGTAGTCCCGCGCCGCCTGCGCGGCGAGTTCCACCGAGGCGACACTCTCCCCGAGATAGTCGAGCGACACGCCGAAGCCGCGCGCCCCGAGCGTGCGAGCCGCGGCAAGGGCCTCCTCCGTGGTCTCGCCGGCGATGAATCGTCGCGCGAAGCCGTAACCGGGCGCCATCCCGTAGCGCGAGGCCACACGGCGCAGCAGGTCGATGCGTGCCAGCGTGTGGAACAGTGCCTTCGACGTGGCGGCAATCATCAGGGCGTGTCGGCGGCGGGCGCCGGCAGCAGGTGCTCGATGGCCCGCGCGTAGTACTTGAGCAGGTTCCTGTCGCGCACGCGGAACCGGCCGTCGTCGCGCGCGATGATGCCGCGGGCTTCGAGCGGTTCGGCCGCCGCGGCCACCACCGCCGCCGCGGTCGTCGCGTCGAGGTTGGCGCCGGCGGCCTTGAGGGTGTCGAGGAGGCCGGCGATGCGGTCCTCCAGTTCCTGATCCGACATCGACGGGCCGAGGGCCGTGGCCATGAGCGCCGTCGGCAGCACCTTCACCTGGCGGCCGATGCGTTCCATCACGTGATGCCCGAGCTCGAGCACCGACGTCCGCGACTCGGCGCTGAAGCCGTCGAGGCGGATTGGCGCGCCGAAGGTGACGAAGGCGCGGCTGCGGTAGCCCACGGCGTAGCGCACCATCTCGGCCACTTCACGGCTGAAGGCGCGCTGCGAACGCTTGACCTTCTGCCGTGCCAGCACGTGGTCCTCGAGCACGAGGTCGTAGGCAATCGACACCGGCAGGATGACCAGGCCCGGCTGCGCCGACTGCAGGCAGGCGGTGAGCAGCCCGGTCTTGGGCGACTTGATCTCGCCGCTGTAGCTGCGGCCGCCTTCGGGATAGAAGAAGAAGTCCTGCGTGCGCAGCAGCTCGGCGACGTAGGCCTTGAGCGTGATGTGGTACGCCGGGTCCTTGGTGTTGCGGCGAATCGGCAGCGCCCCGACGACGTGGCGCTGGATGAGGCCGAGCGGCCCGCCGAACAGGTTGATGCCGGCGGCGATGACCGGCGGACGCAGCCCGGCGTCGTCGAGCGCCAGCAGCTCGAGCAGGTAGTCCATGTGGCTGCGGTGGTTCGACGCGTAGACCACGCGGTGCCCCGCGGCCACTGTCTCGCTCGCGATCGACACGTGCTCGTCGATGCGTTCGAGCTTGCGCAGGATCGGATAGAGCGGGTACTCGAGCGCCCGGTAGAGCTCGTAGCGCTGCGTCGTGCGCAGCTCGTCGAGGTAGCCCACGACGCGGGCGCGCGCCTCCTCGCCATGCACGCCGTGGCTGCCGGCCAGGTACTGCGCCACTTCCGCCCGCGCGAAGACCGCCTCGGCGATCGGGTCGCTCATCGCCCGTCGGCCTCCATGGCGCGGCAGATGGCGTCGGCGAACTCGCTCGTCGATGCCGTGCCGCCGATGTCGCGGGTGCGCGTCGCGCCGGCGAGCACCGTGGTCACGCCGCGCATCACGCGGTCGGCGGCCGCGTCTTCGTCGAGGTGGCGCAGCATCAGCACGCCCGAGAGCAGCAGCGCGAGTGGATTGGCGATGTTCTTGCCGGCGATGTCGGGCGCGCTGCCGTGCACGGCTTCGAACACGCCCACGCCATCAGCGCCGAGGTTGGCCGCCGGCACCACGCCGAGGCCGCCGACGAGGCCGGCGCACAGGTCCGACACGATGTCGCCGTAGAGGTTCGGCAGCAGCAGCACGTCGAACTTCTCCGGGAACATCACGAGCTGCATGCATGCCGCGTCGACGATCCGTTCGTCGTACTGGACCTCGGGGAAGTCCTTCGCGACGCGGCGGGCGCACTCGATGAAGAGGCCGTCGCTCAGCTTCATGATGTTCGCCTTGTGCACGGCGGTGACGCGCTTGCGCTTCTGGCGGCGCGCGTGTTCGAAGGCGAAGCGCGCGATCCTGGTCGAGGCGGCGTCGGTGATGATCTTCAGGCTCTCGACCACGCCGGGGATGACCGTGTGCTCGAGGCCGGCGTAGAGGTCCTCGGTGTTCTCGCGCACGATCACGAGGTCCACGCCTTCGTAGCGCGACTTCACGTTCGGCAGGTTCCACACCGGGCGCAGATTGGCGTAGAGCTCGAGCGCTTTGCGCAGGCCGACGTTCACGCTGGTGAAGCCTTCGCCGATGGGCGTCGTGATCGGGCCCTTGAGGGCGCACCGGGTCTTCCTGATCGAGGCGAGCAGCGGCTCGGGCAGCGTCGTGCCGTGCGCGGCCACGGCGTTGGCGCCGGCCTCGAAGGATTCCCAGGTGGCCGAGAGCCCGGCAGCTTCGAGCACCTGGACGACGGCGGCGGTGACCTCCGGACCAATGCCGTCACCAGGAAGGAGCGTAATCGTGTGAGTCATGCGGGATGTGTACCTATTCTCGCGCCTCCCACGCCGCCACGGCGATGCCCGCCAGGGCCATCACGGTGACGATCGTGGTCGACAGACCGTGCAGGGAATCGAAGCGCACCCGGCGCGGATCGGTGGCCGCGACCGAGGCCAGCGGGCCGTTGATTTCACGCCGGAGGCCTTCGGCCTCGGGCAACAGGATGTGTGCCGTGTAGGCGTTGGCGAGCAGCATGGCGCCGAGCAGCAGCGCCCGGATGCCGTAACTGACGGGCTTCGGCCCGAACAGCCGCAGGATTGTCATCGTGACGAGCATCACGACGCCCGCCACGTCGCCGGCGAGCAGCACCCGGCGCAGCACCTCGCCGAACGCGGCGCCCGCCAGCATGCGCCCGGTGGCGCCCGCCTCGGCCTGGAGCACCCCGAAGAGCGCCGGCGCCACGAACGCCCCGGCGGCCACGAGGGCCCCGACCCACACGACGAGCGCCAGCACGTAGGCGTAGCGCAATACGATCATCCGACCATTTTAGTGGGTTTGGGTCCAACCCGGGCGTTCTCGTCCACGCTTCGTCGTTGCTCGCGTCCGGAGGCGGCTGTTAGACTCTGCGCGGAGGATTTCGCGTGAGTGCTGAGACGTCCCGTGTCGTGCCTGTACTGAAGAACATCGCGACGCGGCTGCGCATCGAGTCGATTCGTGCCACGACCGAGTCGGCCAGCGGCCACCCGACGACCTGCATGTCGGCGGCCGACCTCATGGCGGCGCTGTTCTTCGCCGAGATGCGGTACGACCCCGCCAACCCCCGCCACGAGCACGCCGACCGGCTGGTGCTCTCGAAGGGGCACGCCGCGCCGCTCCTCTACGCCGCGTGGGCCGAGGCCGGGTTCATCGACAAGGCCGACCTGCTCAACCTCCGCAAGTTCACCTCGGATCTCGAAGGACACCCCACGCCGCGGCTGCCGTTCGTGGATGTCGCCACGGGCTCGCTCGGGCAGGGCCTCTGCGCCGGCATCGGCACGGCGCTCAACGCCCGGCGCCTCAATTCCGACTACCGCACCTACGTACTCATGGGCGACGGCGAGAGCGCCGAAGGTTCGGTGTGGGAAGCGGCGGCGGCCGGTCAGTTCTTCGCCCTCGATAATCTCGTCGGCATCACCGACATCAACGCCCTCGGCCAGAGCCGTGGCACGCAGTTCGAGCACGACCTCGCGTCGTTCGAGCGCCGCTGGAAGGCGTTCGGCTGGCACGCCATCGCCATCGACGGCCACGACATGGCGCAGATCCTCGGCGCGCTCGCCGAGGCGCGCAGCACCACCGGCAAGCCCACGATGATCCTCGCCCGCACGCTCAAGGGGCAGGGCGTGAGCTTCCTGGCCGGCCAGCCCGGCTGGCACGGCAAGGCGCTCAAGAAGGGCGACGAGCTCACGCGCGCCTTCGCCGAACTCGACGCGCAGCTCGTGCCAGAACCGGCCGGCTCGTCGGCCGAGGTCCGCCGCCCGTCGGGCCCCGCGCACACGCCCGTCACGCCGAAAGCCGTGGCGCCACCCGCCTACACGTTCGGCGAGCTCGTCGCGACACGCGAAGCCTACGGCACGGCGATTGCGAAGCTGGGCGATGCGGATCCGCGCGTCGTCGCCCTGGACGCCGACGTCAAGAACTCCACCTTCAGCGAGCGCTTCGAGGTCAAACACCCCGACCGCTTCTATCAGTGCTTCATCGCCGAGCAGGTGATGATCGGCGCGGCGATGGGGCTCGCCAGCCGCGGCGCCATTCCGTTCCCGTCCACCTTCGCGGCGTTCCTGTCGCGCGCGGCCGACTTCATCCGCATGGCCGCCATCAGCGGACTGAACATCAAGATGGCCGGCTCGCACGCCGGTGTCTCGATCGGCGAAGACGGCGCGTCGCAGATGGCGCTCGAAGACCTGGCGATGATGAGCGCCGAGCCGAACATGACGGTGCTCTACCCGAGTGACGCCGTGTGCGCCGAGGGCCTCGTGGCCGCCGCCGCGTACCACGAGGGGCCCGTCTACATCCGCACCTCACGGCCGAAGACGCCCGTCATCTACCCGAACGACGCGACATTCACGGTGGGCGGCTCCACCGTGCTGCGCGAGAGCGCGGCCGACGTGGCCACCGTCATCGGCGCCGGCATCACGCTCTTCGAAGCGCTCAAGGCGCACGACCTGCTGGCGAAGGAGGGCATCGCGATTCGTGTCGTCGACGCCTATTCCATCCAGCCGATCGACGCCGCCACCATGCAGCGCTGCGCGACGGACACGGGACGCCTCATCACCGTCGAGGACCACTACGCGGTGGGCGGCCTCGGCGACGCGGTGGCGCGCGCCGTGGCCGGCGTGGGCGCGACCGTGACGCGCCTCTGCGTGCGCGAGATTCCGCGCAGCGGCACACCGGAAGAACTCGTGGACGTCTACGGCCTCTCGGCGGCCAAGATCGCCGACGCCGTGCGCGCAACGCGGTGACCCGGCCGCTCTCGGCGCGGCGGGCGGTTGCGGCCGCGGGGCTCGTGAGCCTGCTCGTCGGGTCGGGGCACGCGCGGCTCGGGGCGCAGCCAGGCGGCGTGGCCGCTGTTGTTGGCGCGCAGGATCCGGCATGGGCCCCGGACGGCCGCCGCGTGGCGGTCTCCGCCCTCGACACGCTCTGGACGCTCGCGCCGGATGGCCGCCAGCCGTCGCCGCTCGTGCGCGGCGCGGCGCCCGGCATCGAGCGCGATCCGGCGTGGTCGCCCGACGGCACACGTATCGCGTTTGCCGCGAATCGCGGCGCCGGCTTCGATCTCTTCGTCGCCACGGTCAAGGACGGCGCGATCACGCCCGTGACCGCGCTCGCCGGCGACGAGCGCTGGCCGTCGTGGACCCCGGACGGCAGGCTCGTCTTTGCCAGCCGCGCGCCGCGCGGCAGCCGCACTGGCGCCGACCCCGGCGCGCAGTGGGACCTCTTCATCACGCGCGAGGTCACGGGCTCCACTGCCTGGCAGGCGCCGGTGGCGCTCACCGACACCGCCGACAGCGAGACGTATCCACGGGTGTCGCCCGATGGCGCGCTCGTGGCGTTCGTGTCGGACCGGACGTCCGACGACGACGTGGACATCTGGGTGATGGCCGTGCCCGACGCCGACGAGACGCCGGTGGCGCTCGGCGCGCGCTCCGTCCGCACGCGTGGTGACAACGCGCCGGCGGCGCCGCGGCCCACGCGAGTCGCGCGGGCGACGGGGGCGGAGAGCCACCTCGCCTGGGCGCCCGACAGCGCGCGACTCGCGTTCCACGCCGTGCGTGGCGGCGTGGGCGCGGTCTGGGTCGCCACGGTGGAACTGCCGCAGACCGAAGGCGACACGCCGCCGCTCGCGCGCCCGAAACCTGCCGCGCCGCCGCAACTCGTGTCGCGGCGCGCCGGGGCCCCGGCGTGGTCGCCCGACGGCCGTACGCTGCTCGTGGCGGGCCTCCCCGATCCCGAGCCCACCTATAACGGCAACCCTCGCCGTGACGACGGCGTGGCGCCGCCGCTGTTTGCGACGTCGGCGGCGTTCCGCCTGTGGCGCATCCCGGCGCCGCTGCCGATCGACGAAGCTGGCGGCGAGATCACGAGTTCACTCGCCCAGCCGCGCGCGTGGACGGCGATGTTCGACCGCACGTGGGACACGCTGCGCCGGCTTTACTACGCGAACGGCCCGGCCGCCGCGACGTGGGTGACGCTGCGCGACAAGTACCGGCCGCAGGCCGAGGCTGCGAAGAACGCCGAGGCGCTCGAAGCCGTGCTCGACGCCCTCGTGGCCGAGCAGCCGCTCATCAAGCCGGTCGTCACGTCGCGCGGCGCGGTCGTCGTCTCGGGCCATCCGCTGGCTTCGGAAGCCGGCCGGCGGGTCTTCGAACGCGGCGGCAACATCGTGGACGCGATGATCGCCGTGTCGTTCGCGCTCGGCGTCGTCGAGCCCGAGGCCTCGGGGCTCGGTGGCGACGGCACGGCCGTGCTCTACCTCAAGGGCATGGCGAAGCCGACCGTCGTCGAATACAAGGACCAGACGCCCATCCACGCCACGATGGACAACCCGGTCATCGCGCGTGACGGCCGCATCGTGGCCGACGGTCCGGCCGCCGCCAACATCCCCGGCGTCGTCGCCGGTCTCGACCATCTCTACCGCCACTACGGCAGCGGCAAGGTGAGCTGGGCATCGCTCATCGAGCCGGCCATCGCGCTCGCCGACGAGGGCTTCATCCTCGACGAGGCGCTGCCGTCGAGCATCAGCGAGGGCCGCCACTTCCTCGAGAAGTATCCGGAAGCCGCGAAGATCTTCCTGCCCGGCGGCAAGGTGCCGCAGCCCGGTGACCGGTTCGTCAACAAGGACTACGCCGAGACGCTGCGGGCGATCGCGCGTGACGGCGCCGAGACGTTCTACCGGGGCGCCATCGCGAAGAAGATCGCCGCCGACATGGCCGAAGAGGGCGGCATCATCACCTACGCCGACATGGCGCAGTACCGGGCGATGGAACGCGCGCCGGTCGAGGGCCAGTACCGCGGCCATCGGATCTTCTCGGCCGGGCCGCCGGTAGCCACGGGCATCCAGCTCATCGAGTCGCTGCAGGTGCTCAATCAGTACACGCCGCGTCCCGGCGCCCGCACGACGACCGATGCCGACTACTGGCATCACGTCATCGAGGCCTGGAAGGTGCGCGATCCGCTGCGCCGCGTCGCCGATCCGGAACGCTGGCCGGTCGAGTACGCGGAGCACCTGCGCACCGACCACGCCGTGCGTCTCTTCCGCAAGATCGATCGCGCGCGTGCCTCCATACTCGAGCGCCAGACGCCCGACGACGGCCCGTTCATGCCGCCGCCGGCGCGCATCGGCCGTGGCACGACGGCCTTCGCGGTGGGGGATGCCGACGGCAACCTCATCGCCGTCACGCAGACGCTGAGCACCTGGGGCGGCACCTTCTACGTGTCGAAGGGGCTCGGCTTCCTCTACAACAACCACCTGCGCAGCACGCGCACGACCGAAGGCGCCTACGGCAGCCTCGTGCCGCTCATGCGCTCGACCACCGGCACCGTGCCGACACTGGTCTTCGCCGAGAACGGCAGCACGCTCGTGCCGAAGCTCGCCGTGGGTTGCGCCGGCAACGCGTGGATTCCGCTCACCGTCTACAACGTCATCACCGGCGTCGTCGACGGCGGCCTCGGCGCGCAGCAGGCGATCGAGGCGCCGCGCTTCCTGCCCGGCCGCGATCCCGCCGACCCGCTCGAACAGGCGGGACGGCTCGAAATCGAAGATCGCTTCCCTGCCACCGTGGTGCAGGACCTGCAGCGGCGCGGGCACCGGTTCCAGAAGATCGGCCGCAAGGGCGAGGTGCGCTACGGCTATGCCTCGGCGGTGCTTGTCGATGCGGCCCGTGGCACCGTGGAGGGCGGTGCCGAACCGCGGCGCTCGCATGCGGCGGTCGCCGCCCAGCGCCCGGCGACCACCGCGCAACCGTAACCGGGGGCGGCCGGGCGGCATCGGACCCGTGCAGCCTCCGGACCGGCCGCACGCGATAATGGCTGGCTCTCCTGTAGCCCGACGTCCACCGACCTCCATGTCCCCGTCCCCACCGCGCCCCGCCTCCAGCCTGCGTGACGTGCGCCTGCGCGTGCCGGCGATGGACTGCGCGGATGAGGTGGCGCTCGTGAGGAGCGCGGTGGAGACCGACGAGGGCGTCGTGGCGGTGGCCTTCGACCTCGTCCACGCCCGCGTCGATCTCACGATCGACCCCGCGCTGACGTCGGAGACGAAGCTGCGCGAGGCGATCGCGAAGACCGGCCTCACGGTGGAAGCGATGCCCGTGGCCGATGCCACGGTCACGCCGGCCCCGCGTGCCCGCGCGCGCATGACCGACGTGCTGCTCGGCGGCGGCCTGTTCTTCGCCGGGTGGATCGTGGACGGCGCGGCGGCCGACAGCTGGAGCGAGGCGCTGTTCGGACACGCCGATGCCAGCGCGCTTGCGCACGCGCACGCGCCCGGCGCCGTGCCGCTCTACGCGGCCGCCGTGGTGGTGGGACTCTGGCGCATGTGGCCGCGCGCGCTCGCGGCGCTCCGGCTCCTGCGCCTCGACATGCACGTGCTCGTCTGCGTCTCGGCGGCGGGCGCCGCCGCGATCGGCCAGTGGGCCGAAGCCGCGGCCGTCGCGTTCCTGTTCGCCGTGGCGCACCGTCTCGAAGCGTGGAGCCTCGAACGCGCGCGTGATGCGCTGGCCACCGTCGCGCGCCGCGGCGTGGTCTCGGCCGAGAGCAGTCAGCAGTCCGCGCCGGTCGAACGCTGGATCGAACGCTTCGCCACCATCTACACGCCGGCGGTGACCCTGGCCGCGATCGTGGTCGCGGTCGTGCCGCCGCTGCTCGACGGTCAGTGGGCGGGCTGGTTCTATCGCGCGCTTGTGTTCCTCGTGATGGCCTGCCCGTGCGCGCTCGTCATCTCTACGCCAGTCACGGTCGTCGCCGCCGTGACGGCCCTCGCCACGCGCGGCGTGGTCGTGAAGGGCGGGGCGCCGCTCGAACGCGCGGCCGCCACCACCCATCACACGCGCGATGCTTTCGATGCCGTGGGCGTGCGCATCGCCTCCGACGATGACGACGCCGACACGCTCGACGCGGCCGACGTGGTCATCGTGGCCGGCGCGCCGGATGCCGAGACACTCGGGCTCCTCGGCCGTCAGGCCGCGCACGCCGTGGCCGTCATCCGTCAGAACGTGGGCATCTCGCTCGTCACCAAGCTCGCTTTCCTCGTCTCAGCGCTGCTCGGCTCGGCCCCGCTGTGGCTGGCCGTCGTGGCCGACACCGGGGCGACCGTGGCGGTGACACTGAACGGCCTGCGCCTGCTGCGCCTGCGCCGCTGAGACGCCGGTCACAACTCCAGACACGGCGTCGCGGAGGTTCACGGCTACACTGCCGCCTCATCCTTCGCATGCCGCGTCCGTCGTCTGCCGTTCGTGCCGCGCTCGTCGTCCTTGTCACGCTGGTCTGGGTGAGTGGCGCCCGGGCGCAGACGCCGGTCGCTGCGGCCGATGGTCCGCCCGCGCCGGAATTGCCGGTGACGGTGGCACGTGACGACGCCGGGCGCGTGACCGTGCGGGCCGTGCGCCTCGATGCCCCGCTGACGTTCGACGGCCGCCTCGACGAGGCCGTCTACCAGCGCATCCATCCGATGAGCGAGTTCATCCAGCAGGAGCCGCGCGAAGGCGCTCCGGCCACCGAGAAGACCGACGTGTGGGTGTTCTTCGACGACTCCACGCTCTACATCAGCGCCCACTGCTGGGATACGCACCCGGAACTCGAGGTGGTGAACGAGCGGCGGCGCGATCACCTGAACATCTACCAGAACGAGAACTTCATCGCCGTCATCGACACGTATCACGACAAGCGCAACTCGTTCCTGTTCGAAACCAATCCGCTCGGCGCCCTGCGCGACGGCTACATCACCGACGAACGCGTGCACAACGTCGACTGGAGCACGGTGTGGGACGTGCGCGCCCGCCGTGACGACACCGGCTGGATGTTCGAGACGGCGATCCCCTTCAAGTCGCTGCGCTACCAGGGCAGCGGCGAACAAATCTGGGGCATCAACTTCCTGCGCGTCGTGCGCTGGAAGAACGAACTCTCGCACCTCACGCGCGTGCCGGCGGCGTGGGCGCAGCGCGGTGTCTACAAGGCGTCGTCGTTCGCCACGATGGTGGGCGTGAATCCGGGCGCCGCCTCGCGCACGCTCGAACTGAAGCCGTACGTGACCGGCGCCGTCCGCACCGATAACGTCGGCACGCCGCGCCGCAGCAACGAACCGGGCGGCGACGTCGGCGGCGATCTGAAGGTCGGCGTCACGAAGAGCCTCACCGCCGACTTCTCGTTCAACACCGACTTCGCGCAGGTCGAAGATGACGAGCAGCAGGTCAACCTGACCCGCTTCAGCGTCTTCTTCCCCGAGAAGCGGGAGTTCTTCCTCGAAGGGCAGGGCATCTTCCAGTTCGGCGGCGTCTCGACGCGCGTGAGCCCCGGCGCGCTCACCGGCGGCAACCAGGGCCCCGGCGACACGCCGGTCGTGTTCTTCAGCCGCCGCATCGGCCTGAACGGCAACCGTCCGGTGCCCATCCTCGCCGGCGGTCGCATGACCGGCCGCGCCGGTGCCTATTCGATCGGCGCCATCAACATCCAGACCGGCGAGTCGGAGGACGGCGTCACACGCTCCACGAACTTCTCGGTGCTCCGTGTGCGCCGCGACCTGCTGAAGCGGGGCAGCATCGGCGTGCTGGCCACCAGCCGCGATGTTGCCGCGGCAGGGGGTGGGTCGAGCCAGGTCGTCGGCGTGGATGCGGGCATGGCCTTCCGCAACTCGTGGACCATGGACGGCGCCTACGTGCGCAGCCTGTCGTCGCGCGGCCAGGGGGAGGGCACGAGCTACTGGAGCCGCGTGGACTTCGCCGTGGATCGTTACGGCATGCAGTACGAACACCTCTTCGTCGGCCCGGGGTTCACGCCCGAGGTCGGCTTCCTGCGCCGGCTCGACTTTCGCCGTAACTTCGGCCAGGTGCGCTTCAGCCCGCGCCTCAGACGCACGCGGCTGCGTCAGGTGCACAACGAAGTCAGCCTCGACTACGTCACGAACCCGGCGGGCGATCTCGAGACCCGCGTCCTCGAGGTGAGCACGCGCGGCGACTTCCGTGGCGGCGACAACTTCGAGGTGAAGTACCTGCGCGACTTCGAGCGGCTCGTGCGCCCGTTTCAGGTCGCGACGGGTGTCACCATCCCCGTCGGGGGTTACACCTTCCAGGAAGTGCAGTCGTCGTTCAACTTCGGACCGCAGCGGAAGATCGCCGGCCGCGTCGGCCTGACCCGCGGTCAGTTCTTCGACGGCGACCGCACCGAGGTGAGCTACAGCGGACGGGTCGAAGCGAACGGCTCGCTGATGTTCGAGCCGGCGGTGTCGGTCAACTGGGTGGACCTGCCGTACGGGACGTTCCGCAACACCGTGGCGCGTACCCGCGCCACCCACACGCTCTCGCCGCGCTCGTTCGTGGGCGCGCTCGTGCAGTACGCATCGGCCACGCACACGGTGTCGGCCAACGTCCGCTTCCGCTGGGAATACCAGCCGGGATCGGATCTCTTCGTGGTGTACAGCGAAGGACGCGACACCGATCCGCGCGGCCTGCCGGGCCTGCAGAACCGCGGGATCGTCGTGAAGTTCACGCGCCTCTTCCGCTTCTGAGGCCGGTGTACCGCCGATGGCCGGTCAGTGCGCGATGTAGTGTTCGAGCTGCTCGATGACGAAGCGCTGGTCGTCGATCTGCGCCTTGACGAGGTCGCCAATCGACACCAGCCCGACGATGTCGCCATCCTCGACCACCGGCAGGTGGCGCACGCGGTGGTCGGTCATGAGCGCCATGCACTCGTCCACCGTGAGGCACGCCGGCACGGCCACCACCTCGCGTGTCATCACGTCGGCCACCGGCATCGTGCGCGACGACCGCCCGTGGAGGATGACCTTGCGCGCGTAGTCACGCTCCGAGAACATGCCGGAGAGACGGTCGCCGTCGAGCACGAGCAGCGCGCCGATGTCGTGCCGGGCCATCAGCACGAGCGCGTCGTATACCGTGGTATCCGGACGGACGGAGAGGACGGGGCCGGACTTCGCGTGCAGAACCTGCTGGACGGTCTTCATGGGTACCTCCAGGGCTGACGACGGATGCGGACGCCGAAAGGCGGATTATGCGCCTCGGACCGCGAGAGTCAAGTCCGGCCGGTACACAGCCGAGGCGGCACCGGACCTCCGGTGCCGCCTCGCTCTGACCCGCGCCGTCAGGCGTCAGTCGCCCTGCGGCCGCGGCGTCCGCTCGCCGCGCCGGCCACGCTGGTCGCGCCGCGCCTCGAACCGCTCGCGCATCTGCCCGGCGCGCTCGGCCCGCTCCGTCAGCAGCGCCTTCGCCTTCGTCTGCTGCTCCGGCGTGAGCAGCGCCCACACCTCGCTGTGGACCTTGGCGCGGAGCACGGCGCCGTCGGCCTCGACGGCCGCCAGGTCGGCGGCCTTCTGGCGCACGGTGGCTTCGTCGAACGTGCCGGCCGTCACCGCCTCGTTGAGCGCCTTGTGCGCGGCCACGAGCTTGTCGCGCTGGGCATCGAAGGTCGCCTTGTGCGCGTCCATCGTCGCCTTCACCTGCTCGCGCTGGGCGTCGGTCAGGTCGAGCCCGCGCAGACCGGGCACGATGCCGCCCGGCCCGCCGCGCCGGCCCATCATCCCGCCCGGACCGCCCGGACCCTGATCCCCCGCGGCCACCACGGCGGCGCCCGTGCCCGCGAGCAGCGCCACGCCCAGAATCGCGCCAGTTGCCATCTTCCATCTCTTGGTCATCGGATGCCCTCCAGCCTTCCTGTCCTACTAGACGGGACGCGCGTGGCGCGGCGGCGGCGCGCGCGTGACAAAAGTATGGCAGGCGTCACTTGGCGGGGGAAACTCCGGCCGGTGCCCGTAAGATCGACCGCACGGCGCCGTTGGGCGCCGCTCGCATGGCCCATGTCCTCGTCGTCGAAGACGACGCCCACATCCGCGACCTCATCGCGCTGCACCTCGGCCTCGAGGGGCTCGAGTGCACGCTCGTCGGCGACGGCCGCGAGGCGCTCGCCCGTCTCGAGTCGACGCGCGTCGACCTGGTGGTGCTGGATCTGATGCTGCCCGGCGTGGACGGACTGACCGTGTGCAAGGCCATGCGGCGCAGCGGCGTCAACACCGGGACGCCGGTGCTGATGCTGACGGCGCGCGGCGAGGAGTCGGACAAGGTGCTCGGCCTCGAGACCGGCGCCGACGACTACCTGGCGAAGCCTTTTGGCATCCGCGAGTTCGTCGCCCGCGTGCGGGCGCTGCTGCGCCGCCCGCGCGCCATCGTCGTCCCGGGCGGCGACGCGGGGAAGGTCGTGACCCTGCACGGCGTCGAGATCGATCCGGCGCGCCGGCGTGTGCGCGTGCGCGGGCAGGATGTGGAACTCACCACGCAGGAGTTCAAGCTGCTGCACCTGCTGGCGACGCATCCCGGCATCGTCTTCAGCCGCGAGGCGCTGCTGGCGAAGGTGTGGCCCGATCAGACCTTCGTCACGCCGCGCAGTGTCGACACGCTCGTGAAGCGGCTGCGCAAGCGCGTCGAAGCCGACACGGAGGCGCCCGTCCTCATCCTCACGGTGTGGGGTGCGGGCTACAAGTTCGCCGATGTCTGAGCCGACCCTGCCCGGCCCGCGCCGCTGGTACCGCAGCCTCTACTGGCGCATCGCCATCGGCTTCATCGCGTTCCTCGCGGCGACGCTCGTGGCGCAGGGCGGCCTTTTTCTGTGGCTCTCGACGCAGCGGGAAGCGGCGCTGCCGCCGCGCCTGCTCGGTGACCTGGCCGCGCTCGTGGCCGAGGAACTCGGCGACGCCGCCGAACGCGGGAGCGGCATGGATCTGGCGCTGCTGGCCGACGAACGCTTCCGCGATCTGGGGCGCCCGGCCGCACTCGTGCTGGCGGATGGCCGCGTGGTGGCCGGCGACCTCGAGCCGCCGCCGCCGCTCGTGGAGGACGTGCGGGCTCAGCTCGCCGCCGGGGACGCGGCGTGGCCGCCCGGCCGGCGGCCGAACACCCGCCGGCGGGATCTGCGGCCGCAGGAGCGCGACAGTGAGACACGCGGGGCGCGCGGGCAGAGCCGACCCGGGCCGCGGCCGCTCGGGCCGCCCTGGGCGGTGGCCCCGGTGCGCGTGAACGACCACGTCGTCGCGGCGGTGATGGTGGCGCGCGGACGGCCACCCGCCGCGGTGGCGCGCGAACTCGCCCCGTGGCTCGCTGTGGGCCTGGCCGTGCTGCTCGCGGCCGGGACGGCGCTGGCCTCTCTTGCCGTGTTCCGCCCGGCGCAGGCCAGGCTCAGCGACCTCGAACAGGCGGCGCGGCGTTTCGGCGCCGGTGATCTCACGGCCCGCGCCGTCGAGCGCGGCGGCGACGAGGTGGCGGCCGTGGCCCGCGCCTTCAACCGTATGGCCGACGAGGCGGCGGCGCGCGAGGCCGCGCTCGTCGAGGCCGACCGCGCCCGCCGGCAACTGCTCGCCGATGTCACCCACGAACTGCGCACGCCGCTCACGGCCATTCGCGGCTACGCCGAGACGTTGACCCTGCCGGCCTTCGCGCCGTCCAGTGATGAAGGCCGCCGCTTTGTGCACATCGTCGATGTCGAGGCGCAGCGCCTCGAGCGGCTGGTGAACGACCTGCTCGACCTGGCGCGTGTCGATGCCGGCGGCGCCGCGTTCGAGCGCGTGCCGGTAGCCGTGGCGGCCCTCTTCACGCGCGTGGTCGAGCGGCATGGGCCGACGGCGGCGGCCGCGGCCGTCACACTCGAGACCTCGATCGCCGGCGGCCTCGACACCGTGCCCGGTGATGCCCGCCGGCTCGAGCAGGTCGTGCAGAACCTCACGGCGAATGCCCTCCGCCACACGCCGGCCGGTGGCCGTGTCAGCTGGCAGGCGTTCGTCGAGGGTGGTGACGCCGTGCTTCGCGTGAGCGATACCGGCGAAGGCATCGGTCCGGAACACCTGCCGCACGTCTTCGACCGCTTCTACAAGGCCGATCCCGCGCGGGCCGACGGCCCCGGCACGGGCCTCGGCCTCTCGATCGTGAAAGCGATCGTGGAACGGCACGGCGGCCGCGTGAGCGTGACGAGCACGCCAGGCACCGGCACGACCTTCGACGTGCGCCTGCCGCGTTAGCCCCCGAGGGCGGCGGCGGTCAGTGGGCGGCCCCGGCCGCGTGCGTGTGATCGCCGGCCGTCGCGTGCGTGGAGGCGTGGAGCAGGCCGCTGAAGATGCCCTGCAGCAGCGGGATGTTGTCGGCCATCAGCTCGAAGAGCTCTGCGCGGTCGATGCGCAGCACCTCGCCGGCCACCGTGACCTTGCCGGCGGAGGTCATGTAGCGGCCCCCGAGGGCTTCATACATTCCCACCACGTCGCCACTTTCGGCGGTGTCGGTGTCGCCCCCGTCGCCGGCAATCGCGATGGCGCCGGTCACGACGGCATGGATGGCCGCCCCGTCGCCGGCCTTGAACAGCGTGTCGCCGGCCGCGAGCGGCAGGATGCGGGCGATGCCCGCCAGCCGCACCAGGTCGGCCGTCGTCGCCCGCTGCAACAGCGGGCTCGACTGCAGGAGCAGCAGGCCGTCGAGTGTCTGCACCCCGTCGGCGACCCGTTTCGTCAGTTCGTCCGACAGCGTGCCGTGCACGACCGTGCGCCAGGCCGGCGCGCAGCGCGTCTCGAGCAGCAGGCGGAAGATGCCCTGTGCGATCTCCACGTTCTCGGACACGAGCGTGAGGAACGCGTCGGTCGTCATCGTCAGCGTGATCGTCGGCTCGAGGGCCGTGGCCGTGTGGCGCACGGGGTGCCCTTCGAGCACGTCCTCGAAGCCGATGACGCCGGGGGCCCCCAGCTCGTCGGGGCCGCAGTGGCTGCCGCCCACCGACACCCGGCCGTCGAGCACGAAGTGCAGCGCATCGGTGGCCTGGCCTTCCTGCGCGATGACGCGGCCGGCTTCGTGCCGCACCTGACGGCCCAGGCTCGCCACGCGGAAGAGTTCGTCCACCGACACGAAGTCGAACAGGCGGATGCGGCGCAGGCGGTCGGCGAGCTCGACGGCCGGCAACGGCTCCTGCCAGAGCACGCGCCGCCGCTCCGCGGGCATGCGGTGCGCCGCCAGCGCCCACGAGGCTGCCTCGAAGACCCACCAGTCGCGCACCGGCCGGTGCTCGAGTGTGTGCTCGAGGTCGGGGGCGAGCGTCCAGCGCTGCTGCGCCTCCACCAGCTGGATCGCGGTGGCCGCCACTTCCTGGCTTTCGTCGTGGATGAGCTGCGCGAGCGTGTCCTCGACGTCGCGCTGGCGCGTGCGGAAGAGCGTGTTGCCCTTGCGGATGCGCACGTCGAGCGGCATCTCCTCGGCGAGCAGCATGACGCGCGCCCGCGCCTCGCCGGTGAGGATGTTGTCGAGGTATTCGGCGGCGCCTGAACGGCTCCGCGCGTCGCCCGTCACGAGCGCGTGCCGCACGGCGGCGATGTCGGTGGGCGGATGGATGAGGCTCAGCAGCGTGAACACGCGGTCGAACGCGCGCGCGTATTTTTCGGTGAGCGCGCGTGCCAGCAGGCTCGTGCCGTCGAGGCCGCCGGCGTGGAACAGGTTGTAGTGCAGCGTGAGACGGTTGAATGCCCGCGTCGTCTCGCCGGCGATGAGTTTCTCCACGGTGACCGTCGGGATGACCAGGTCGGGCCGCGTGCGGCGCAGGTGTTCCAGGGCGGCGAGCGCCTTGTAGCGCAGGAAGCCGTCCGGGTCGTCCACCGTCTCGAGCAGGGCCTGGAGCGTGGCGGCGCAGGGGATGCGGGCGAGTGTGGCCGGCATGTGCCGGCGCACCCACACGTCTTCCTCGCGGTCCTTCATGAAGTACACGAGCGTGGGCACGACGGCCTCGCCGTAGCCGGCCAGCACGTCGCGCGCCGCGCCTTTGAGCAGCCGGTTGCGCAGCAGCGAGACGAGGGGCGGCACGAACAGGAAGTCGCCGGCGCCGAGCCTGGCGGCGCTGCGGATGGCGGCGCGCGCCACCTCGGTGTCGGCGTCGAACATGAGCGGCACAAGCAGCGGACGGAACTCCGGATTCGTCACGCGGCCGAGCGCGCGCGCCACTTCGGCGCGCGTCGATGCGCGTTGTTCACGCGAGTCGTCGATGAGCGCGCGGAAGGCGTCCATCGCGGCGGTCACGTCGGCCGTGTCGGTGCTGTTCGACAGCGCCGATGCGGCGGTGACGACGAGGGCCGGATCGCCATCCCGCAGGTAGGGCCGCATGAGGGCGGCGGCGCCCTGGCCCTTCACGGCGGCCAGCGCCCGCACGGCCGCGGCGCGGACGTCGCCTTCGGCATCGGCCAGCCCGCGTTCGATGCCGCGTTGCCAGCGCGTGGCGCCCGACGGGCCGGTGGCTTCGGCGAGCTGCAGCACGCGGGTGCGGACGTCCGGATGCTCGTGGTGCAGCATCAGCGGGCTGACCAGGTGCCGCTTGTCGAGCGACTCGATGAGGTCGAGCGCGTAGACGACACGCTTCGGTTCGTGGTGTCCCAGTTCCTCGACCAGCGCTTCGATGGTGGAGAGGTCGGCCGTTTCGAGGCGGATCTCGCCGGCCTTCATGTCCTGCTGCACGATGCTCCGGCGGAACGCCGCCATGTACTCCTTGCGCGCCCGCAACGCGAAGAAGACCCAGAGCGCCATGATGGCCAGGCTCGCGTAACTCAACTGCCGCCAGCTGAGCGCCAGCCCCCAGTCCTTGATGAGGACGAGGATCAGCAGTGCGCCGGCGCCCTTCGACAGCCGATCGACGGTGACGTCGATGAAGGGCTTGGCGCGGTATTTCACGTCGGCCGGCAGCGGCAGGAACAGAATCTCGCGTGTGGTCTTGTCGACCGTGTAGCGCAGCGACGTGTCGAGCACGCGCGCCAGGCCCGACGTCCAGAGCGCGCCCACCGAGAGCATCAGCAGGCCCGAGGCGCCGAGGCTGACGGGCAGGATGAGCAGCGCGAAGCCGATGCCGAGCAGCCGGTGGATGCGGCTCGTGAGCGCCACCTGGATGAAGAGGCCGATGAGCGACAGGTAGACGGTGACCTGCGCGAGGAAGGCGGTGATGCCGTCGGTGTTCGACTGGCCCTTGGCCTCCGCCGTGGCCATGTTGAGCTGCTGCTCGATGATCGCGGCGCCGATGGCCGCGAACGTGATGACGAGGGCGATGATCTGCAGGTGGCGCGAGCCGCGCAGCAGTGCCAGCGCCTCACCGCCGCCGACGCCTTCCTCTTCGCCGGTCTTCGCGGCATCGGACTGGCCGGCTTTCTCGTTGGAGCGGATGATGCGCACGACGATGAGCAGGCACACGAACATGATGCCGGCGCTGACGAGCAGCATCGTCTTCGTGCCGAGTGATTCGACGAGGCCGGCGGTGAGCGCGGCGCCGGTGGCGCCGCCGAGGCTCGAGCCGCCGCCGATGAGGCCGAACAGACGCTTGGCCTGCCGCGGGTCGTAGATGTCGTTGGCGAGCGTCCAGAACTGGCTGATGAGCAGGATGCCGAGGATGAGCCCGAACAGGTAGAAGCCCACCGAGACCCACTCGCTGCCCACCCGGGTGAAGAGCACCCAGAACGTGACGAGCAGCGCGATCATGCCGGCTTGTGTGACCGGGATCGTCCAGCGGCGCGGCACGGCCGCGATCGCCTTCGTGTAGCCCTGCATCAGCAGGCCGATGAGCATGCCGGCGCCGAACTGCACCCACGGCAGGTTGTCGGCGCCCAGACTCGAGATGAACTGCGAGCGTGTGACCGGCTTGACGATGTTGTACGACGTCATCGCCAGGAACGAGTACAGGAAGAGCAGGAACGCCGTGGCGCCTTCGCCATCGCGGAGTTCGGCGATGGGGGCGAGCCAGCGGGCGAGGCGTGACGGTCGTGTGTCGGATGACGGCATGGGGGACGGTGGGGTGAATCTTATGCAGTGCCGGCGCCGCCCGGCAATACGATACGTAGTTGAATGCTGACAGGGGTGCGGCGGGTTCTTGGCCTGAACGAGGGCGAGTGGGGACGCGCCTGGCCGCTGTTCACCTACCTCTTCCTCACCACGGCCGCGACGGTGGCCTCGAAGGCCACCCGGGACGCGCTCTTCCTAGACCGCTATCCGGCCGCTGAACTTCCCTACGTCGATATCGCCATCGCGGTTCTCGTCGGGGTCGCCGTGGCGGTGTATCTGCGGGGCCTGCGCTGGCTGTCGATGCGGGCCCTGCAGACCGGCACGCTACTGTTCTTCGCCGTCACCAGCCTGGCGTTCTGGTGGCTCAGCGTCGCGCTGGCCGATGACGGGGTGCTCTTCATCGCCATCTATCTCTGGGTGGGCGTGTTCGGCGCGCTGGCGCCGACACAGGTGTGGACGCTCGCGAGTGTCGTGCTCACAACCCGCGAGGCCAAACGGGCCTTCGGATTCATCGGCAGCGGCGCCATTCTCGGCTGGATCGTGGGCGGCCTGGCCACGAGCGTCACGGCCAGGTCGCTCGGTACCGAGACGCTGCTGCTCTGGGTGGCGGCGAGCCTCGTGGCCTCGGTAGGGCTCGTGCAGCTCCTGTGGCGCCGTGGCAGCATCGCGCCCGTGGACCAGACGGCGGCGCCACCGGGCCTGCGCGAGAGCCTGCGGCATATCGCCGGTTCACCGTATCTGCGCGCGATTGCCTGTGTCATCGGGCTGGCGTCGTTTGCGACGACCATCGCCGGCTGGCAATTCAAGGCGATCGCCAAGGCCGGGATTCCAGACACTGACCAGCTGACGGCGTTTTTCGGCCTCTTCAACATGCTGGCTGGCGGCGCCTCGCTCGTCATGCAGCTCGTGCTGACCGGCCGTGTGCTGCGCACGGCGGGCGTCGGCGTGGCGCTCTTTATCGTGCCGCTCGCCATGGCCTCGACGTCCGTCGCGGTGCTCGTGCTCGGTTCGCTCGCCGCGGTGTCGGCGCTCAAGGCGAGCGATCAGGTCCTGCGCTATTCGATCGACAAGTCCACGGTGGAGCTGCTGTATCTGCCGCTCTCGGCGGCCGAAACCTTCCGAGTGAAGGCCTTCATCGACACGGTGGTCTATCGCTTCGGCGACGGGCTGGGCGGCCTGGCCGTGCTCGCCTTCGCCGCCGGCTTCGGCTGGTCGCCGGTGCAGGTGGGCTGGGTCACGCTCGCCGTGGTGGCCGCGTGGCTTCTGGCTGCGGCGACGGCCCGGCGGCAGTATGTGACGAATCTGCACGAGAGCATCCTGCAGCACCGGATGGATGCCGAACGCGCGAACGGCGCCCTTCTCGATCGCAACGCAGCCGACGCGCTGGCGCGCAAGCTCGAAGGTCACCCCGCCGACATCATCTATGCGCTCAGTCTCTTCGAGGTGGCGAGGGCGGACCGCGTGCACCCGGCGATCCCTGGTCTGCTGAGCCACGAATCGGCCGAGGTGCGCGTGCGCGCCGTGGCGATGCTCGCGCAGGCCAACGTGCGGTCGGTCGTGCCGCAGGTGGAGGCCTTGCTGCGCGACCCGCAGCTCGAGGTGCGCACGGAGGCGCTGCTGTACCTCACGCACACGACGGCGGTCGATCCGCTCACCGTGATCGAGCGCGTCGGCGACTTCGAGGGATTCTCGATCCAGGCGGCGATGGTGGCGTTCCTCGCGCGTCCGGGCCGCGCGCAGAACGTCGAGGCGGCGCAGCTCATCCTGCAGCGGATGGTCGCCGACGGCGGCGATGACGGACTGCGCGGACGCATCCAGGCGGCGCGAGTCATCGGTCTGTCGCCCGACGTCTTCGAGCGCGAGCTCCGCAAGCTGCTCGAGGACGACGCACCGGAGGTGGCGCGCGAGGCCGTGCGGTCGGCCGGCCGCCTGGGGAAGCGGGCACTCGTGCACCGCCTCGTCGACCGCATCGCCGAGCCGTGGCTCACCGGCGACGTGGTGACGGCGCTCGGGCAGCTCGGCGACCGCATCGTCGGCACGCTGCGCGACTACCTGATGGACCGCGACACGCCCGATGCGATCCGGCGCGAGCTGCCCGGCGCGCTCCAGGCGATCGGCACGCCGGCGGCGCAGACGGTGCTCGTGGAAAGTCTGCTCGATGCCGACACGGTGGTGCGCCTGCGGGCCGTGACGGCGCTCAACAAGCTCCTGCAACTGCATCCGGGGCGGGAGGTCGATCGCGGCATCGTCGAGACGGCGCTCGCCGCGGAGATCACGGGCCACTACCGCTCGTATCAGGTGCTCGGCACGATGGGCGGGTCGCTCGCCGGCGCCGAGCCGGTGCTGCAGGCGGTGCGCGACTCGCTCCTGCAGGAGAGCGAGCGGATCTTCCGGCTGATGAAGGTGCTCTACCCCGACCACGACCTGCACAGCGCGTTCGTGGGTGTGCAGTCGGCGGACCGCAGCGTGCACGACAACGCGCTCGAGTTCCTCGAGAACGTGCTGCCGCCGCCGGTCCGCGCACTCGTCGTGCCGCTCTTCGACCGCGAAGTGTCGATCGAAGAACGGGCGGGAATCGCCGAGCGCCTGGTGGGCGTGGCCGTGGGCTCGCGCGAGGAGGCGGTGGAGGTGCTCGCGCTCAGCCGCGACCGCTGGCTGCAGTCGTGCGCCGCCTACGCCATCGGCGAGCTGCGTCTGGCGCACTTCGCGGAAGTCGTGGACCGCTGGGCTGGCGACGCCGACCCGCTGCTGCGCACCACGGCGGAGGCCGCGCGCGAGAAGCTGAAGGCGCATGCGGCGCCGGCTTCCGTGGACGTCGGCTGACGCATGCCTTGACTTGACCGAACGCCCTGCCGACAATCCACGCGGGGAATCGACGTCCCCCTCGGTGAAGGAGCAGACGATGACGCGCACGATCGCGATGGCGTGGGTGCTGGCGGCGGCGCTCGCCGCGTCGGCGGCCGCCCAACCCGCCACGACGCTGGCGGAACGCACGAAAGGCCTCACCAGACTCGACGGCTTCGTGCCGCTCTACTGGGATGCGGCGCGCGGGCGTGTGCTGGCCGAAGTGCCGGTGTTCGACAGCGACGTGCTGTACTACGTGTCGGCGGCGTCGGGCGCGGGCTCCGTGGAACTGCCGTTCGACCGTGGCATCCTCGGCACCGAAGTTATCCACTTCCAGCGGTCGGGACCGCGTGTGCTGGTCATCGCGCAGAACCAGCGGTACCGCGCGGTGGGGGGCTCGGCCGCGCAGATCGAGAACGTGCGCGACTCGTTCGCCAGTTCCGTGCTCGCGGCACTGCCCGTCGAGGCCGACGAGAACGGACGCGTGCTCGTCGACGCCTCGCCGCTCTTCCTGCGCGACGCTGCCGATGTCGAAGGCCGCTTCCGGCGCGTCAATCAGGGCACCTTCCGCTTCGACGCGACGCGGAGCGCCTTCTATCCGGCGCGCATCAGAAGCTTCCCGCTGAACGCCGAGGTCGAAACCGTGGTGACCTTCGTGGCCGACAATCCCGGGTTGCTCGTGAACAACGTCACCCCCGACGGCCGGTTCTTCACGCTGCGCATCCATCACTCGTTCCTGAAGGCGCCGGAGGGCTACACACCCCGCATGGCCGACCCCAGGATCGGCGTGAGCACCATCACGTTCCGCGACTTCACGAAGCCGTTCGACCAGGACACCGAGGTGCAGTGGATCACGCGCTGGCGCCTCGAGAAGAAAGACCCGGCGGCGGCGATGAGCGAGCCGAAGACGCCGATCGTGTTCTACCTCGACCCCGGCATTCCAGAGCCCACACGCACGGCGATGCGCAACGGCGCGTTATGGTGGAACAGGGCCTACGAGGCCGCCGGCTTCCGCAACGCCGTGCAGGTGAAAGACCCGACGCCGGACATGGATCCGATGGATATCCGCTACGCGTGGATCCTCTGGATCAATCGCGACGAGCGCGGCTTCTCGAGCGGCGGCACGTTCCGTGACCCGCGCACCGGCGAGATCCTCGGCTCGAAGACGCGGATGGACTCGCATCGCATCCGCACCATCGGCAACTACTTCGAAGCCTACACCCCCACCACCGGCGGCGCGGACGACGACGCGGCGCTCTTTGCCGGCGATCCGGCGCTGGTCGAGGCGCTGGCCGAAGGCCAGCCCACCGACGGCATGCCCGCGGCCGAGCGCGACCTGGTGCTGCTGCGCCAGACGCTGCTCACGGCGCATGAACTTGGCCACGTCATGGGCTTCCAGCACAATTTCTCGGCGAGCCTCAACAACTTCGCCTCGGTCATGGAGTACCCGACGCCGCGCGTCAAGGTCACGAACGGTCGCCTCGACCTGAGCGACGCGTTCCAGCGTGCCATCGGCCCCTACGACGAGATGATGGCGAAGTACGCCTACTCCGTGTTTCCCGCCGACCAGGAGAAGGCCGGCCTTGACGGCGTCATCCGCGAGCTGCGCGCCAGGAGCCTCCTTTTCGTGCCCGAGACCGACCCGCGGTGGTCGTGGTACGACGACCGCGCGACGCCGTCGGAGTACTTGAAGGAGACGATGGCCGCTCGCGCCATCATGCTCAACAACTACGGCCAGAACATCCTGCGGCCGGGTGAGCCGGTGGGCGCGCTGCGCGATGCGCGGCTGTGGATGACCTATCTGCACCACCGCTGGGCGATCGAATCCGGCCTGCGGTACGTGGGCGGGATGTTCCACTCCTTCAACGTCAAAGGCGACGCCGGCGCCCCGACCGAGATCGTGCCCGCGGCCACGCAGCGCGAGGTGCTCGGCCTGTTGCTGTCGGCGATCGCGCCCGCCGCGCTCGAGTTGCCCGAGCCGCTGCTGGCGCAGCTGACGCCGCACCCGGGCAGCAACCTCGAAGACATGTCCAGCGACTACGCCTTCGACCACCTTCGCGCCGCGCGCATTCTTGCGGCCATGGTGCTGGGCGACCTGTTGCAGCCAGACCGCGCCGCCCGCCTCGTGGCGTTCGCGGATCGGCAGACCAACGCCCTCACCTTGCCGGACGTCGTGGCCGAGGTGCTCAAGGCCACCTGGGGACCGCACGGCAGCGAGTCGCCACGGCACGTCTCCATTCGCCGTGTGACCGAACGGGCCGCGCTCGATGCACTGATGATCCTGGGCGGACACGCCGACACGACGCCTGAGGTGCGGGCCTACGTGCTGCAGCAGATTCGCGCGCTCGGGCAGAGCCTGGCCGCGCGGAAGGACGCCGACCCGATGGCCGAGGCGCACCTGCGGCAGGCGGAAACGGACATCACGCGGTATCTGCAGAATCCCGCCGCGAACGCACCGAAGTTCATCGCGCCGGGCTGGGGGACGCGGCCGCGATCGCGGTATCCGCTGAGCCCCGGCCCGCCCCTGGGTGGCGGCGGGAACTGAGCGGGCGCTATTCCTCGTCGATACGGAGCCGCTGACGCTTCAGGTAGAGGCCCTTGCGCGAAAGCCCGAGCGCGCGGGCGGCGTCTTCGACGTTGCCGTGGATGCGCAGGGCATCCTGGATGAGCGCGCGTTCGACATGTTCCACCGCGGCGTTGAGCGGCTGATCGCGACGCACGAGCAGCTCGGTGGGGGCCGGCGGACGCTGGCCCACCGGCACCGTGCGCCGCGAGGCGGCCAGACGCGCCGACAGGTGCTCGGGCATCAGGACCGCACCCGATTCGGCGAGCGCCACCGCCCGCCGCACCTCGTTGGCGAGTTCCCGCACGTTGCCTGGCCAGTCGTAGAGCAGCAAGAACTCCGCCGCGGTCTCGCCGATGCGGATGCCCGCCTTGCTGCACTCCTTCATGCTGCGTTCCAGGAAGTGGTCGAGCAGCAGGGGGATTTCCTCGCGCCGCTCGCGCAGCGGCGGAATCGTGAGCTTCACGACGTTCAGCCGGTAGTACAGATCGTCGCGGAATCTGCCGTCCGCGACCATCCGATCGAGGTTCGCGTTCGTCGCGGCGACGATGCGAACGTCGACACTGACCGGCGCAGACTCGCCCAGTGGATGTACATCACTCGACTCGAGGAAGCGCAGCAGCTTGGGCTGCACGTCCATGCCGATCTCACCGATTTCGTCGAGGAACAGCGTGCCGCCGGCGGCACCGCGGATCACACCCGGGAAGTTGTCGAGGGCGCCCGTGAAAGCGCCGCGCTTGTAGCCGAAGAGCTGGCTGTCGAGCATCTCGCGCGGCACGGCCGTGCAGTTGAACGGCGTGAAAGGCTTCTTCGCCCGTGGTGAGCAGTTGTGGATCGCGCGGGCCAGCAGCTCCTTACCGGTGCCCGTCTCGCCGGTGACGAGCACGGTGAAGTGGCTGGCGGCCACCCGACGGGTGACCCGCATCAGCTCGAGCATCGATTCGGCCACGCAGACGAATCCCAGCTGCTGCTCCGGCAGGGGCTCGGGCCAGATGGCCGACTTCTCGCTCTCGGCCACGGCCGCGCGATGCAGGGTCAGGCCGTTGGTCACGAGACGCTGCAGGGCGATGAGCGTGGTGCGTGCCGACTGCTGGTTGCGTGGACGCACGACCACCGAGACCTCTCGGTCGCGCTCATTACCCAGCACGAACGTGACGCAGTCGTCCGACGGCTGGTGCAGCGCGAGATCCGGCGTCTCGCTGCCCACCCAGCCGAGCGTCTCGATGCCCTTGGCGCCGCGTGCGAACATCACGGCCGATGCCGCCGCGCCGCTCGCAGCGGCCAGGGAGAGCAGCTCGTATCCGGCCAGCGCCGGCCGGGACGTAAGGTCCACCATCGCGGCCGATGCGCGCACAGCGCTGGCGACGGCCTCCGGCATCGTCGTCGGCGTGGCGTCCGACCGCTCGTCCACACGTCCGAAGGACGCCGGTGGCTTCTGGTAGAACGTGGTGATGTGGGGGACGACGGCGTCGGGCGAGCCTGCCGGCGCGCGAGAGGCGCGCAGTGTGGCGGCGGCGTGGAGTGCCTCGCCAGAGCCAATAATGTGGCCGGTACTGGCGTAGAGGCGCCCCGAGCGCGCGAAGAGCTCGAATGCAGCGCTCGCAGAGTCGCGCGAGAGCCTCCCGCCCACTCTCTGGACAGCTGCAAGAAACTCCGGCAACGCGCCAGAATGCCCGGATGCAACCCTCCAAAGTAGCGTGGCCGCTTCCTTGGGTTCGTTTCCTGCCGCAAGCGCCTCGGCAGTCGCGGCTTCGGTCCTCGCCAAGAAGTCACGGTCAGACTCTGTGGGCTCCGCAATGCAGCGTCTTCCCAGCGTGATTGCCTCGGCTGCGCGACCGAAAGCCAAGTGGTATTCAACCGCCTGCAACTTATACCATTGCGCTGTCGTCAGCGCTTGGTCGGCCGCGATAGGCCCATATCGAGAGTCGATTGCGGTGGCGAGATGCTCGTCGCGTTGGGCTGTTGCAAGGAGAAGCTGGTTGCTCCGGACGATCAGCTCGCGGCCGACAGAGGGGACGTTGGCTGCTTCAAGTCTTGCGAAGGTCTGCTCAGCCTCCCGGTGATGGCCCAAGACAGTCTGGCAGTGGGCGACATTGACGAGCGCTGATTGCAGGATCGCCGTGGCGCCACAGTCGCTTGCGATCGTAACCGCTTGCTTCGCGTGTTCTAAAGAGGCGAGGTGGTCGCCTAACAGGCCCTCGGCTGCGCTTCTCGCAAAGTGCAGCTGCGCGAGTGCGACTTGGTCCTGCGTCACTTCGACGTGCAGTCCAGAAAGCTCGAGCTCTCGCAATGCCCGGTGGCGTCTGCCGCCTTTGAGTTCCGCCTCGGCAAGCGTTCTGTGAAGAGCTGCGAGGCTAGACGACTTGCCTGAGCGTATTGCCGCTTTTCTGTACCGGCTGATGCCCCCGACGGCAGCCTCCAGTCCGATGAATCGAAGCAACGACTGAATATGGCCGCCTAACGCCAGGGCTTCCAGCTCGGCATCGCCGCTGTGGGCTGCAATGTCGACTGCTCGGTCGAACTGATGTCGTCCTTCAAGTGTGTTTCCGGAGAAGTAGTGCAGGCGACCGGCTACGGCCAAGGCGCGGACGATTACGCCTGCTGGCCCGGCGCTGGAGGCGACACTCGTGGCCAGATCGAGTGCCAACTCTCGGTGTGACGCCAGGGCTTCGAGCTCTGCCCTCAGCACTTTGAGCTCCAGACTAGGATTAGTGACCTGTCTGAGGTGCTTCAGAGCCTCGGTGACGTTCCCGATGGCTGCAAGGTGTTCGACGGGAGCGCGCACGTTAGTGGATTCGGCTCATCGGGCCATGAATAGACGTAGCCGAGGAGCCGTCGGCGATCTTGCGGATGCGATCCTGCAGGTCAAGAGCGCTATTTAGTCGGGTAGTAAGCAGCCGAACTGCGCTCAACGCTCGATGCTTTCCGGCCCGTTCCACTTCGGCCTCGAGGACATCCGCGTTAGCGTCGTCAAGGGCGCATAACAGGAACTGATTGTTCGAGAGGCGAATTACACAGCGGTGGCGAGACCGATAAGGCGACAGGAGGGCCGAGAGCTCAATCGCCGCCAACTCAAGGCGCTCAGGCCTCGAAGTGTCTGATGCTATGTGCGCGATATTGACGGCAATCACCGAGACCCGGCCGCTTGATGATCCTCGCTCGTGAGACAACACGGCATCGAGGGCAGACGTTGCAGCCTGTCGTGTAGGCTCGTCGGCACAGTCGATTGCGATTCCTGGTCTCTGAGCGGCTGCGCCAAGACTGGCAGAGATTGCTGGGAGGAGTGATTCAAGAGCGCGGCGCTGGCCGACAGTGACCTCTTGGTCTGACCGGCCATACAGTGAAAGCACTCCGATTAATGCGTCGCCGACGCTCAAGGGGAGACTCGACCCAAGCGTGAGCGAAGCTCCCGACGCCACTGAGGCTAAGTCAAGCGCAGCATCTGAGTTCCAGACTGCCGTCCTGTGAGCGGCTACCCATCCAGTCAAGCGTTCCGCGATCGGAATGCGTATGCCCGCGACCTGTTGCGCGACGGAGCCTGCGGCGAATACGGCCTCTGCATCGCTTGAGTCATCGTCCAGCAAGAACACCGTGGCCGTGTCGAATGAGGCAATCGTGCGGAGGCTGTCAACGATCTGGCGACAGATGGCTGGCAGTGGAGCGCCCTCAGGAAATGGCGAGAGGCTTGCGATCAGGCGAAGAGACTCGATCGGCTCCAGTTGCACAGTACTAATGTCTGACGCAGAAGGCTGTGTGCCCGCATGCGTCTCGGCTTGGTTCGCCAGAATCAACGCTGGTATGTCCCGCAGCTCTACGCCCGCACAGAGTGCCACGTGATCGCGGATGAAGGCATCGACTACGAGCGGGTCGTACATCTTGCCTCGACGCTGCGAGAGAATGTCGAGGGCGTCTTCGGGAGACATCGCGGGCCGGTACGGGCGGTCAGACGTCAGAGCGTCGTAGCAGTCGACGACGGAAAGGATTCTTGCACCCAGCGGAATGTCGGATCCCCTGATTCCGTCGGGGTATCCGCTGCCATCCCAATTCTCGTGGTGATGGCGGACGATCGGCACAACCGGGTAGGGAAACTGGATCGATGAGAGCAGATCAGCGCCGACTGCCGCGTGCGTCTTCATGACGGAGAACTCGCGAGTCGTCAGCTTTCCTGGCTTGTTGAGAATGAATTCAGGAATCGCAAGCTTGCCCATGTCGTGAAGCAGGGCGGCAGCTTCAATCGCACGCAGCTGACGGTCGTCGCTGACGCCTAGCGCTTTGGCCAAGCCGACGGCGAACCGCTGTACGCGACGGATATGACCGTGCGTGACTTGGTCTTTGGCATCGATCGCCATCGCGAGCGTCTCGATGGTCGAAAGGTATAGCGAGTTCACCTCGCTGAGGTGCTTGTTGGCGTCATCGAGACGTCCCAGTGTTGTACGGAAAGTCAGGTACAGGATTGCGATCAACGGAATGACGACACCGAGAATCGCAGCATCGACCGTTCTGGCGTAAACCACTAGCAATGCAGCCACTGACGCGCCTGCGAAGTAGTTCACCGAAAGCCACATGAACTGCTGTCGCCATATTGCGAAGGCCGATGCACGTCGCTCGATACTGAGTGCCAGTGCGACGAGCCCGCTGTTCAGCACGAAGCACAGCGTGGTGAAAACGTACAGCGGCCAGATAAAGGTGTCGACGGAGGGGTAGTGCGGGGCGCGAGGGTCGATGCCTGCTAGCTTGAAGAACGCAACGGCCGACACTGCGACCGACACGACAAGCGTGCCGACGTTGAAGAGAATTCGATGGGGCGTCCGAAGCGACGGCATCAGCCGCAGCGACATTACGCAGGCATCAATCGCTACCGTCACGGTGCCGGCGGCTGGGCCGAACAGCATGGCGGAGGCAAAGACAAATGGCTCGGAAACAGACAGCCGAGCCACCATGCCGGGGATCTTTACTGTAAACGAACCGGTCAGGCCGGTTAAGACTGCAAGCGCAATCCAGTAGTTTGAAGGAGGGTGGGCGACCAAGTCTCTTGCCGCCCAGGCGAGCGTTAGCAGTCCGGCGGTGGGAACCGCCCAGAGGTAGACACGACCGACTCGGTTCTTTGGGGTGTCCACCACGCTGCCAACCGGTTTGTTGCTTCTACTCGCCCCAGATGATGAGCGGCTTCATATGTACCTCGGCAAATCAGAGTGCGAGCTATAGGGACGTTAGCGAACTGCACACAACTACGTGCTTCGGCGCCGGGCTAGTTGCCCCAGATGATCGAGTTGCCCCAGATGATCGAGTTACCCCAGATGATCGAGTTGCCCCAGATGATCGAGTTGCCCCAGATGATCGAGTTGCCCCAAATGATCGAGTTGCCCCAAATGATCGAGTCACCCCATACGAGGGTGTCGCCCCACACGAGGGTGTCGCCCCACACGAGGGTATCGCCCCACACGAGGGTGTCGCCCCACACGAGGGTGTCGCCCCATACGAGGGTGTCGCCCCATACGAGGGTCTCGCCCCATACGAGGGTGTCGCCCCATACGAGGGTGTCGCCCCATACGAGGGCGTCGCCCCATACGAGGGTCTCGCCCCATACCAGCGTCTGCCCCTTCACGGAGCTGTTCCGCACCACCTCCGCCTTCGCCGTCACACCCCAGCTGGCCGGGAACAGGTCCGCGGTCGTGCGCGTGGGCAGCACCTGGCCATCCTGAAGCGCGTTCAGCAAGTTCAGTTCGCCAGCTCCCGCGCCGGTCAGACCCGCCTCGGGCATGAAGTCCGCCGAGGCCTGCAGCGCGAGTCGCACTCCGAGAGGCGTCAAACGGGGGTTCGAGTCAATCAGCAGGGCCACCGCGCCGCTTACCACGGCCGCCGCCTGGCTGGTGCCGCTGAGCGTCATGTAGGCTGCTTTGCCCGCGTTGCTCATCCGGTCGGGACGCGTCAGCGCCAGGGTCGAGCCCTCGACGCCGGCCGAGGCGATGAGGCTGCCGGGCGCCGCGATGTCGGGCTTCACGAGCGAGTCGAACTGCGTGGGGCCGCGCGAACTCCAGGGCGCCAGCGTGTCGTCACTCCGGTCGGCCGTGCCGTTGGCGCGCACCGCGCCCACCGTGATGACGTAGGGCGAGTTGCCCGGGGAGGTCACGCTGCCGAGCACCGTCTTGCCGTCGGCCGTTTCGCCGCGATTGCCGGCTGAAGCCACCACCACGATACCCGCCTTGACGGCGCGCTCCACGGCCTGACCGAGCGGGTCGTCCTTGTAGGACTGCGTCACCGCCGTGCCAAGCGACATGTTGATGACGCGGATGTTGTACTGGCCGCGGTTCTCGATGGCCCAGTCCACCGCTTCGATGACGTCGGCCACCTGACCGGAGCCGTCGTTGCCGAGGACGCGCAGGTTGATGAGGTGCGCGCCGGGGGCCATGCCCGCGGCGCCGTCGCCGTTCTTCACGCTGATGGCGTCGCCGGCCACGATCCCGGCGATGTGGGTGCCGTGTCCGTAGCCGTCACGCCCGCGCCCGCGGCCGTCGCGCGTGAAGTCCACGCTCGCCACGACCTTGCCCGCCAGCGACCGGTGGGCCGCGATACCCGAGTCGATGATGGCCACGCCCACGCCGCTGCCGTTCACCGCGCCGAGGGTGGAAACCAGGCCGTTCAGCGCCGCGTCGGCGCCTGTCGTGGCCGTGGTGAGTGCCATGTGCGAGGTGACCACGGCGTTGGCGGCCACCGCGTTCACGTCGGCGTCGGCGGCGAGCGCGTCGAGCTGGCCTGCAGGCACTTCCAGCACCGCGCCGCGGCGCAGCCGCTTCTTGAGCAGCAGCGGGTGGCGCGAGAGCACGCGGCTGATCGTGGCGTCGTCGCCATCGACGATCACTTCGACGGTGCTGCGGTTGCCCTTGCGAATCTCGTCGGAGAGGTCCGCTGACAGCCTGGCGCGGCGACCGGGGCCGGCCAGTGCCGGGGAGGCCATCGCGACGGCGACGAGGGCGGCGAGAATGCGGCTGGTCATTGAAGTTGTGTCCTGGTCCGGGGGGACTCTGTGCCTGCGAACGTGTCGGTGAAGGGGCGTCAGTGCTTCGACTGACCGAGCAGCGACTCGACCACGACGCGCTGAGAACCGCCGCGTGTGCGGACGGTCTGCAGAACGCCTTCGCTGATGCGGTAGTAAACCGTCCGGCGCGACACGCCGAGGATCTCCGCGGCTCGCTCGATGGTCACGCTGCGTCCCAGCTGGGGAAGAGCCGGGGAACTGGTCAGGTTCTGAGTGGTTTCCATAGCGAACTCCGCCGATAAGAGAGGCAGGGCTGGTGCCAGCGGCCGGCAGTGGCTACGGGGTCTTCCGTAAGTAATTGCAATCAAAGAACTTGGTGGTCTAGGATGCGCCGGGGCTGGGCTGCGACGGCCCGAGCGAGCTGGTGGACAAGCTGTTGGCTCTCTCTGCGCGGAACTCCCGGCGGCTCGGGAAACCGTGCAGCCCGTGCAAAAACAGGCCGAAAAACTAACAGCGAGACGATTGGCCAAGTTCTTGGCCGATCGGCCAACAAGTGAACCGACAATCGCGATTTCCCCTCATCGCCATCCTCGTGGTGGGCCTGTTCGGCTACTTCTGGTGGGGTAGCCGCAGCCTGGCGCCCACGCCGGACGCCCGTCCCACGGTCGAGCTGCCTCAGCGTGGCGGCGTGCTGGCCGCGTCACTGCGCAGCGAGCCGCGGTCGTTCAACCGTCTGGTCTCGCGCGACTACGCCACCCAGCTCTTCGCGCTGCTGACGCAGGCACGGCTCGTGCGCGTGAACATGGCCACCTATGAGCTCGAGTCGTGGCTCGCGGAGTCGTGGACGTCGTCGCCCGACGGCCTCGTCCACACGCTCACCCTGCGCGACGGCCTCTCGTGGTCTGACGGCGTGCCGTTCTCGTCGGCCGACGTCGCCTTCACGTTCGCGGCGGTGTTCGACCCGCGCGTGAAGAGCGTGCTCGCGAGCAGCCTGCAGGTCGATGGCGATCCGCTCGCGGTCGCCACGCCCGATGCGCGCACCGTCGTGGTCACGTTTCCGCATCCCTTCGGTCCCGGTATTCGCCTGCTCGACAACCTGACCATCCTGCCGAAGCACAAGCTCGAAGCCGCGCTCACCGGCGGCACGATGGCCGACGCGTGGGGCACCACGACCGCTCCCGCGGAGATCGTCGGCATGGGCCCGTTCGTGCTCAGTCAGTACGAACCGGGGCAGCGGCTCACCTTCGCCCGCAATCCCCACTACTGGCGCAAGGACGATCGCGGCATCGGCCTGCCGTATCTCGATGGCCTGGTGCTGCGGATCGTGCCCGACCAGAACGCCGAGCTCCTCGGCCTGCAGTCCGCCGATCTCGACCTCACGCAGCAGCAGCTCCGGCCCGACGATTACGGCACGGCGCGCGAGATGGAACGCGCCGGCCGGCTGCGCATGGCCGAAGTGGGCGTGTCGCTCGATCCCGACGTGTTCTTCTTCAACCTGCGGCCGGCGATGTGGGCGAAGGACCCGCGCCGCGCGTGGCTGTTCACCGACACGTTCCGCAAGGCGCTCAATCACGCCGTCGACCGCGAGGCCTATGCGAACACCGTGTTCCTCGGCGCCGCAGTGCCGGTGCATGGTCCGGTCTCGCCGGGCAACAAGGCGTGGTTCTGGCCCGACCTGCCACGGTACGCCTTCGACCGCGAGAAGTCGGCGGCGCTGCTCGCCGAACTCGGCCTGGCCAATCGCGACGCCGATGCCTTCCTCGAAGACGCCGCCGGCAACGAAGCGCGCTTCACGCTCATCCACTACAAGGGCAACACCGCGATCGAACGTGGGGCGCAGGTGCTCAAGGAAAGCTTCGAGCGCGTTGGCGTTGCGATGGATCTGGCGCCGCTCGAACCCGGCACGCTCATCGAGCGGATGCTGGCCGGCACCTTCGAAGCGATCTTCTTCAACTACGTCGCCACCGACCCGGACCCGGCAATGCAACGCGACTTCTGGCTGAGCAGCGGCAGCGCGCACATCTGGAACATCTCGCAGAAGACGCCCGCAACCGAGTGGGAGCGCGAGATGGATGCGCTCGTGAACCGCCAGGCGGCCAACGTGGATCCGGCTGAACGTGTGCGCCTCTTCCGCGACGTGCAGCGGGTGTTCAGTGAACACCTGCCGGCGATGTATTTCGCCGCACCCCGTCTCTTCGTGGCCGTCGGGCCGCGCGTGCGCAACGAGACGCCGGGTGTGACCCGCCCGCAACTGCTGTGGAGCGCCGACACGCTGGCGCTCGCCGCCGGGGCCGCGCCCACGAGCCGCTAGTCGATGTCGCTCGCGCGTTTTGCCGTGCGTCGCGTCGTGAGCGGGGCGATCTTCGCCCTGGTCGTCGCGTCGCTCACGCTGCTGCTGGCGCGCCTGGTGCCGGGCGATCCCGCCCTCGAAGATCGCCTGCAGCGTTCGCCGGAGGAGGTCGCGGCGCTGCGCGCCGAGCTCGGACTCGACCGGCCCTTCCTGACCCAGTACGCGCACTGGCTCGGTGGACTGCTGCGCCTGGACATGGGCCGGTCCTCGCTGTACCGCCGCCCGGTGACCGACCTCGTGGGCGAGCGCGCCGCGAACACGGCGCTGCTCGCGCTGGCGGCGCTCGTCGTGGCGACCGGCATCGGGCTGCCGCTCGGGCGGCTGGCCGGTTCGACCCAGGGCAGCTTGTCGCGCGTCGTGCGCGCGCTGTCGCTGGCCGTGCTGTCGGTGCCGCCGCTCTTGAGCGCGCTCCTGCTCGTGTTCATCGCCGCCCGCACCGGCTGGCTGCCGGCAGGCGGCATCACGTCAGGCGGCCTCACGGGGGCCGCGTGGTTCGTCGATCTGCTGCGGCACCTGCCGGTGCCCACGCTGGCGCTCGCGCTGCCGCTCGCCGCCACGCTTGAACGTCTGCAGGCACGCGCCATGGCCGACACGCTCGGGCGCTCGTTCGTGGCCGCGAGCCGCGCCCGTGGCCTCGACGCCGACGCCGCCGCGCGGGTGCATGCGTGGCCGGTGTCGCTGGCGCCGGTGCTCGGCACCTACGGCGTGCTCGTGGGCGCGCTTTTCAGCGGCAGCTTCGTGGTCGAGATCGTGACGGCGTGGCCCGGACTCGGACGGCTGCTATTCGACGCCCTCAGTGCCCGCGATGTCTGGCTCGTGGCGGGCTGCGGCGCCCTCGGCGCCGTGTCGCTCGCCGCCGGCACGACACTGGCCGACATCGCGCATGCCGCGCTCGACCCGCGCGTGCTGGAGGGGCGCATCGAATGAGGCGCGCCCTCATGCTCGTGGCCGTGCTCGTCGCGGTGGCCGTGGCCGGGCCGCTCGTGGCGCCCTATGGCCCCGTGACGCGGTTCGACGACCATCTGCACGCGCCGCCCATGCCGCTGCACCTCGATGGTCGTGGCCTCTACACCGTGCCGCTGCGACCCCTCGATCGCCTCGAGCAGACGTTCGCCGAAGACCCGTCGCAGCGGGCCGGTCTGCCGTGGACGACACCTGCGGCCACGCCCGTGTTGCTGCTCGGCGCCGACCGTCTCGGGCGCGACGTCCTCTCGCGCACGCTGCACGGCGCGCGTGCCTCACTCGGGCTCGCGCTCGTCGCCACGGCCGGCACGCTGCTCCTCGGGGCGCTGCTCGGGAGCTGGGCCGGCCTGGCCGGTGGTCTCGTCGAGCGCCTCGTGCTCAAGACGGGCGACGTGCTGATGGTGCTGCCGGTGCTCTATGTCGTCGTGGCCCTGCGGGCCGCGCTGCCACTCGTGCTGCCGCTGCCGGTCATCGTCGGCGTGCTGGCCGCGATCTTCGTGCTGCTCGGCTGGCCGCGGATCGCCCGCGGGGTCTGGGCGATCGTGCGCGCGGAGGCGCGGCAGGAACACGTGCTGGCCGCCGTCGCGCTCGGCGCCTCGCGCTGGCGTGTGATGACGCGGCACCTGCTGCCGGCCTGCCACGGCTATCTCGCGGTGCAGACGGCCCTGCTCGTGCCGATGTTCGTGCTCGCCGAAGCCACGCTGTCGTACGTCGGGCTCGGTTTCCCCGACGGCGTGCCGAGCTGGGGCACGGCGCTCAGTGATGCCGCCACGATCTCGGCGATGACGCGGGCCCCGTGGACGCTGGCGCCGGCGCTCGCCATGTTCCTCGTGGTGCTCGTCACGAACGTGCTGCTCGAGCCGGCCCGTGAGCGGCACACGCCCGACGCCGCGCGCTCGGGATAAACTCGGACCATGCCCGCGCTGTCCGGCCTGTACACGCCGATCGTCACCCCCTTCCGCAACGACACGGTCGATGACGCGGCGATTCGCCGCAATGTCGAACGCTACATGCAGACGCGTCTGACCGGGCTCGTCGTGCTCGGCTCGAATGGCGAGGCGGTGCTGCTCGACGACTCGGAGGCAGAGCGAGTCATCGTGGCGGCCCGCTCGGCCATGCCGGCCTCACGGCCGCTCATCGCCGGTACCGGGGCCGAATCCACCAAGGCGACGATTGCCGCCTGCGTGCGCGCGGCGCGGGCCGGCGCGGATGCGGTGCTCGTGCGCACGCCGTCGTTCTTCAAGAACATGATGACGAGCGACGTCTACGTGCGTCACTACGTCGCCGTGGCCGAAGCGAGCCCCGTGCCGGTGCTGCTCTACAACGTCACGATGTACACCGGCGTCACGCTGCCGCCCGACGCCGTCGGCCTGCTCGCCGAACATCCGAACATCGTCGGCATGAAGGAATCGGGCAGTGAAGCGAGCCTGCTGGCCGATTACATCGCGCGCTCGGGGCCGGAGTTCTTCGTGCTGGCCGGCAGCGGCGTGACCTATTTTTCCGGGCTGGTGGCCGGTGCGGAAGGTGCCGTCATCGCGCTGGCCGGCGTGGTTCCGGATTTGTGCGCCGACATCCACGACCACGTGCGGGCCGGCCGCATCCTGGAAGCACGCGCGATCCAGCGTCGGCTGACGCCCCTCGCGCGGACGATTGGCGGCCTGCACGGCGTGCCGGCGCTCAAGGCCGCGCTGGATCTGATGGGCTTCGACGGCGGGCTGCCGCGGGCGCCGCTCGGCCCGGCGCCGCGCGCCGTTGTCGAGGGGCTGCGCCGGACGCTGACCGACCTGGGCGTGCCGCTGCTGCAGCCGGCGCCGCTCGACGCCGATCCGGCGACGACCTGAGCCGGTGCCCCCTTCGGGCGACACCGTGTCGCGCGCCCGCTGTCGTGGCGGTGCGGATTTCCATGGATTCCGGCGCTCCGGCTGACCGCCTGCCCGTGTCCTGCGTGGTACAGCAGTTGCAGCCGTGACCCGGCGGAGGCTGAGGTGATGCCGCGCACCGCCACCTGTCGGGTCCTGTCCGTTCCTCGTCATCTGGCCGCGGGCCTTGCGGCGCTGGCGCTTGTCGCCTCCGCCGCATGCGCGTCGAATCCGGTCACCGGCCGGCGTGAGGTGTCGTTCCTCAGTGAAGCGGAAGAGATCGCCATCGGTCAGCGCGGCGACGCCGAGATCCGCCGCGAGATGGGCGTGTATCACGACGAAGAGCTGCAGCGCTACGTGACCGGCGTCGGCGAACGCCTCGCCGCCGTGTCGCATCGCCCCACGCTGCCGTGGACGTTCACGGTCGTGGACGTGCCGGCCGTGAACGCCTTCGCGCTGCCCGGCGGCTACATCTACGTCACGCGCGGCCTGCTGGCGCACCTCGGCGACGAATCGGAGCTGGCCGGTGTGCTCGGCCACGAAATCGGGCACGTCACCGCACGCCATGCCTCGCAGCAGCTCACACGCAGCACCGGCGGCTCGATCGGCGTGCTGCTTGCGAGCATCTTCGTGCCGGGCGTCGCGCCGTTCAGCGACCTGGCATCCGCCGGGCTCGGCACCCTCTTCCTGAAGTACGGGCGCGACGACGAGCTCGAGTCCGACCGGCTGGGGGTGGAGTACGCGTCCAGGGCGGGCTGGGATCCCGAGAGCGTGCCGCGGTTCCTGACCACGCTGTCGCGCCTCGACGCGATGAGCGTGCGGGGTGTGCCCAACTGGCTCTCCACACATCCGGACCCCGGCTCGCGCGTGGTGAAAGCCGCGCCAGTCGCAGCCAGCCGGAGCGAGGGGGCGCGTGACCGGAATCGCGATGAGTTCCTGCGCCGTATCGACGGGCTCGCCTATGGCGACGACCCTGCCGAAGGTGTCGTGCAGGCGCATCGCTTCCTGCATCCGGATCTGCGTATCGCAGTGGACTTCCCGGAGGGCTGGGACGTGCAGAACTCGAGCGAGCAGGTCGTCGCGCAGCTCGAGGGCGAGCAGGTGCTCATGCTGATGCGCGCGGCCTCCGACGCGAACGGCGTGGCGCTCGACGACGGCGCCAGGAAACACATGCGCGGTCTTGGCTTCACGTTCGAACACGGCGCCCTCGACACCGTGAGCGGACGAGACGCCTTCGTGGGCCTCTACCGTGGCAAGGCGCGCCAGGTCGGGGCCGTGCGCATCCGCGCCGCGCACATCCGGGCCGGGCGCCAGGTCTACATGGTGGCAGGTGTGGCGCCGGAGGCTGACTTCGCGCGCGTCGACGCGGAGTTCGCCGCGGCCGTGCGATCGTTCCGCGAACTGTCGGGCGCCGAGGCGTCGCGCATCCGGCCGAATCGCGTCGCGCTCTACACGGCGAAGCCCGGCGATACCTGGCAGGGCATCGCGCAGCGCGCCGGTCGCGGCCTCGTCCCGGCCACGCGCCTGGCACTGATGAACGGCCACGCCGTGAACACGCAGCCCGCCGCGGGCACGCGTCTCAAGATCGTGGTCGAAGGCTGACGCGCCTCCGGCGGGCTCTATAATCGAGCGCCGATGGCGCGCCGTTCCCGCTTTGCCTGGTCACGCTGGTTGGTCGGCGCCCTCGGCGTGGGCTTCGCGTATCTCGCGTGGATGTACCTGACGCTGCCCGACGTACGGGTGCTCGCCACGACCAACCCCGAGACCACGGCCTTCATCGAGATCCGGCGCGACGAAGCCCACGACGCCGGGAAGAGCTTCACGCTGCGCCGCCGCTGGGTGCCCTACAACCGCATTTCGAACCACCTCAAGCGGGCGGTCATCGTGGCCGAGGACAGCGCGTTCTTCGAGCACGAGGGCCTGGACTACCAGCAGATCCGCGAGTCGATCGAAGACAGCCTCGAAGAGGGCGGCGCGATGCGCGGCGCGAGCACGATCACGCAGCAACTGGCGAAGAACCTGTACCTGTCGGAGTCGCGCAACCCCACCCGCAAGCTCAAGGAGCTCATCATCACGCGGCGCCTCGAGACCGCGCTCAGCAAGCGGCGGATTTTCGAGATCTACCTGAACTCGATCGAGTGGGGCGACGGCATCTTCGGCTGCGAGGCGGCGGCTCGCGCCTATTTCGGCAAGAGCGCCGCCGATCTCGGCCCGGCCGAGGCCGCGATGTTGGCCGGCGCGATCATCAATCCCCGCGTGCACAGCCCGGCGAAGCCGACCCGGCGGCTGCTGCGGCGCCAGCAGATCATCCTCGGCCGCATGGGACGCGCGACGCCGCCGGCCGAGGCGCCCGCGCCGGCACCTGCCGCGCCCGCACCCGCGGTAGCCGCGCCGCCTCCAGCCCCGCCGCCCTCGTAGATCAGCGCACCCGGCGCGCGCCCACGAAGCGGCGTTGCCAGTAGGGCAGGGTCAGGCGTTCCACCCGCACCACGCCGCGGCTGCTCGGCGCGTGCACGAACTCGTCGTCGTCGATCGCGATGCCGACGTGCGAGGCGCCCGGTGCGACGGTGGAGAAGAACAAGAGGTCGCCCGGCTGGATCTCGTCCCGCTTCACTCCGCGTCCCACCTCGAACTGGGCGCTCGTCTGTCGTGGCACGCTCACGCCGTATTGCCGGAAGACGTAGGCCACAAGGCCGCTGCAGTCGAAGCCGCGCGCGTCGGTGCCGCCGTTGCGATATGGCACGCCGCGCAGGTCGAGCGCGGTGGCGACGACGCGGTGGCCGAGGGCGTCGGCCTCGGTGTCGGTGGTGCGCCCGTTCGCCGGCGCGCTGCCCGGCAGGCCCGGCCGCGGCACACCGCCGCCCGAGGCACAGGCCGAGGCGACGAGCGCCACGAAGACGACGAGCACCAGTTTCCGCATCGATCGGTGGTTGTATCGGCGCGGCGTGCGGTCGTGTGCACCCTGCCGCGCGTCGATTCTGCTAAGCCCTGCGTTCGCAGCTCTTTACGGGCGACAGCCCATCTTGACACACGCCGGCCGCCTGTCCACAATACGGGGCAGGCCATGGAGCAGACGCTCCTCCTCAACGCCACCTACGAGCCCCTCAAGGTCGTGCATTGGCAGAAGGCCATCACGCTCTGGTGCCAGGGGAAAGTAGAGATCATCGCGTCGCACGACCGCGAGGTCCGCGCCGTGTCATTCAGTCTGCGCCTGCCCTCGGTGATCCGGCTGCTGCGCTACGTGCGCATCAAGAAACGATTCGACTACGTGCCGTTCTCGCGCGCCAACATCTACGCGCGCGATCACCACAGCTGCCAGTACTGCAATCGGCACCATCCCACGCAGGACCTCACCTTCGACCACGTCATCCCGGTTTCGCAGGGCGGCCGCAAGGACTGGGAGAACATCGTCACCTGCTGCGTCGCCTGCAACCGGCGCAAGGGCGGACGCACGCCCGCGGAAGCCGGCATGCATCTGGTGCGGGCGCCGCGGCGGCCCGACACGGTGCCGGCGCTGCGTGTCACGATCGGCCTGCGCCGCACGCCCGAGAGCTGGCGCGACTACCTCTACTGGAATCTCGAGCTGGACGACGACGCCAGCCCCTAGCGGAGCAGGCGCGACACCACGCCGGCAAACAGGCTCAGGCCGGCCTCCACCAGATCGTGCTCGGGCGAGGCGCCGCGTCCGCGCCGCAATTCTGCGAACGCGGCTTCGGTCTGTCGGCGCGCCTGCTCGGCCCGCAGCGGCCAGGTGGGATCGACGTCGTCGCTCTTCGCGTCGGCGGCCGTCAGGTCGGCAATCGTCTTCGCCAGCTGATCGGCGTCGAGAATGGCAATCGGCGCCTGGCAGTATTCGCAGGCCGAGCGCGTCGAGATGTCGGTGGCGGCGCCGCAGTTCACACACTTGATGACGCGCGCGTCGATGCGCAGTGTGCGCACTTCTTCCTCGCTCAGGTCGCGCACGAAATGGCGCGCCCTCAGGAAGGCGGCGAAGCCCATGAAGCGTCCGTGCCCCTGCGTGCAGCGGAAATACTCGTAGGGCGTCTGGCGGATGCGGTCGTGTGTGCGCATGAGGCCGGTGGCGCAGCGCGGACAGACTTTTCTGGCCGCGACCGCCACCCGCGTACCGGACGCGGCCCGGCCCATCGCCTCGAACAGCCGCAGCACGGCCGCCGGCGCCAGATGCAGGTCCTCGTGTCCATCGAACCACACGTGCGCGCAGGCCGGACACAGGTCAATGGTCAGCGTGCGGCCGTAATGGCCGGCGAGCGCGAGGCTCTGCATGCGCTGGCCACAGCCCGGGCAGGTCATGGCGGAATCGTACCAGACCACACGGCCGGGCTGCGCTAGGATCCGACCATGACGTTTCCCGCGGTGACGCTGACCGGCATCGAACCGCCCGGCGTGCTGGCTGGCGCGCGGCTGTGGCTGCGCGGTGCCGGCGTGCCGGTGCCGGCGGCCGAGGCCGGCGTGTCGGTGGGTGGCGCGCCGGCGCGCGTGCTCTTCGCGGCGCCGGACCGGATTGCCGTGGAGGTGCCGCGCGTCGTCGAGCCGGGCCCGACGCCGGTGCGTGCCGCATGGTCACCGGGGGCAACACTCTTCGTGCACGTCGGGATGCCGATGGCGACGGGGCTGCATCAGGTCGACAGCCCCGCCGTGGACGCCCAGGGCCGCGTCTACGCCGCCTTCAGTGGCCCGCGCGGCCAGGACACCCCCGTCTCGGTGTACCGCGTCGAGGCCGACGGCGGCCGTGAGCCGTTCGTCGAAGGGATCGTCAACGCGACGAGTCTGGCGTTCTCGCCCACGGGCGTGCTGCACGTGTCGAGCCGCTACGACGGCGTGGTCTACCGCGTGGGCGACGACGGCCGTACCAATCCGTTCGTCAGTGAACTCGGCGTGGCCTGTGGCCTCGCCTTCGCGCCCGACGGCTCGCTGTTCGTCGGCGATCGCACGGGCACGCTGCACCACGTGAGTGCCGACGGCCTCCGCACGACGGTCTTCGCGACGATGCCGGCGAGTGTGGCCGCGTATCACCTGGCGATGGGGCCCGACGAACAGCTCTACGTCACCGGACCCACGCTCGCCACGCACGACGCGATCTACCGCTTCGATGCGAGCGGACGCCAGGAGGTGCTGGACCGCACCTTCGGCCGGCCGCAGGGGCTCGGCTTCGACGCGCACGGCGTGCTGCACGTCGTGGAGGCCCTGGCCGGCGTGAGCGGGATCTATCGGTGTCCAGCCGGTGGCAGCCGTCGTCTGGTGGTCTCGGGGCCGTCTCTCGTGGGGGTCGCGTTCCTGCCGGGCGGCGACCTCGTGGCCGCCACGGCCGACACGCTGTACAGCTTCCCGTCGATTCCCTGATTGCATCAACAACACGCGGCCGACTAACCTACGCCCGCCGCCGCGCAACCGCATGTCACAGGTGTTCCGACGCAAGCCCATCGCGGATCTGACAGCGCACGAAGGCGCGGAACAGTCGCTGCGCCGCGTGCTGGGCGCCGGCGATCTCATCATGCTGGCGATCGGCGCGGTGATTGGCGCCGGCATCTTCGGCGCCATCGGCACCGCGGCCGCCGGGCAGACCGACCCGTCCGGCGCGGTCATCCGCTACGGCGCGGGTCCGGCCCTGGTGTTCTCGTTCCTGCTGCTCGGGGGCGCCTGCGCGCTGGCGGCGCTCTGTTACGCCGAGCTCGCGGCGATGATCCCGCACGCCGGCAGCGCCTACGCCTACGCGTATGCGACACTCGGAGAATTCATCGCCTGGATCATCGGCTGGGACCTCATCCTCGAGTACGCCGTGGGGAACGTGGCCGTGGCCATTTCGTGGGGTGATTACTTCACGACGCTGCTGCGCGGCTTCGGGCTCGATCTGCCCGTGTGGCTGACGACCGGGTACCGCACGGCGGCCCTGTCGTCGAACCCGGCCGTGCACGGACTCGTAGACAGCGCCCCGCGCCTCTTCGGCCTGCCGGTGCTCGTGAACCTGCCGGCATTCGGCATCGTGGCCCTCATCACCTGGCTGCTGATGCGCGGGGCGAAGGAAAGCGCCCGCGCCAACAACGTGATGGTGATCGTGAAGCTGCTGGCGATCGGCCTGTTCCTCGCGGTCGGGTTTGGCAGCATCAACCCCGCCAACTACCAGCCGTTCGCGCCGAACGGCTTCACCGGCATCCATCAGGGCGCGGCGATCGTCTTCTTCGCCTACATCGGCTTCGACGCGATCTCGACGGCCGCCGAAGAGACGGTCAACCCGCAGCGCAACCTGCCGATCGGCATCCTCGGCGGGCTGGCCGTGTGCACGCTTATTTACGTGATCGTCGGCGCGGTGCTCACCGGCATGGTGCCGTATCAGCAGCTCGCCGTGGCCGACCCGCTCGCCCGCGCGCTCGAGATCGCCGGCTTCACCGCGGTGGGCTGGGTGGTGGCGCTCGGCGCGGCCGTGTCGATGGCCGCCGTGCTGCTGGTCTTCCAGTACGGCCAGCCCCGGATCTTCTTTGCGATGGGCCGTGACGGCCTGCTGCCGGCGTGGGCGGCGCGCCTCGATCCGAAGACGCGCGTGCCTTCCACGACCACGCTGCTGACCGGCGGCCTCGTGGCGGTGGCGGCCGCGATGGGTGACGCCGCCGAGACCTACGACCTCACCAACATCGGCACGCTCTTCGCCTTCGCGATCGTCTCGATTGGCGTGGTGGTGCTGCGCGTGGTCGAGCCCGACCGGCCGCGGCCCTTCAAGGTGCCGCTCGTGTGGGTGGTGGGGCCGCTCGGCGCCGCCGCCTGTGCCTTCATCATGGTGGGCCTGCCCGTGCAGGCCTGGGAGCGGTTCGGGCTGTGGCTCGCGCTGGGCCTGGTGGTCTATGCCGCGTATGGCTACCGTCACTCCCGCCTGCGGTAGAACCGAACGACGCGATGCCCGTGCCATCACCAACGATTCGCGTCCAGTCGCCCGGCGGACGCATCAGCGTGCACCTGCTGGCCGACGGCGACACCGTCCTGGGACGCGACGGCAAGGCCGGACTCGTCCTCGAAGACGCCCGCATCTCGCGGCGGCACGCCGTGCTGACCCGCGCCGGCGGCCAGGTGGTGGTGGCGGACCTTGGCAGCCGCAACGGCACGTTCCTGAACGGCCGGCGTCTCGAAGGAGCCGGGCAGCCCCTGGCGCCCGGTGACGTGCTGAAGGTGGGCGACTTCACGCTGGTGTTCGATCTGCAGGACGCGATCGTGTTCGCGCAGGATCCGGCCGCGGCGGGCATGCGCGCCGTCCTGCAGAAGGCGCCGGACGAAGTGATCCATTCCGGCGTGGTGCCGGCGGCTGGCGCGGCGCGCGAAGTGTCGGCGGAAGGGCTGC
Organism: Acidobacteriota bacterium; assembly: GCA_016789705.1. Lineage (GTDB taxonomy): Bacteria > Acidobacteriota > Vicinamibacteria > Vicinamibacterales > UBA2999 > CADEFD01. The sequence continues at coordinate 6,398 of JAEUQR010000141.1, read as the reverse complement.
GCTTCGAGCTCGAGAAAAAGACGCGGGTGCTCGGCCTGTTCTACGAGCTGAGCCGCACGCTCGGTTCGGTCTTCACGCTGACCGATGTCTACGACAAGGTGATCGCCATCCTGCTGCAGGTGACGCCGGCGGCGCGGGTGATGATCTATCAGAAGGCGGAACGCGGGGAGATGCGCCACGTGGCCTCGGGGGCGCGTCCGTCGGCGGGCGGCGCGGCCGAGGCCGCCGTGCAGCCGCTCAGGGTCAGCAAGACCGTGTTCGACAACGTGGCCAGGCAGCGCGTGTCGGTGCTGCTCGAGAACACGAGCCACGGTGACCCTTCCGTGCCCGACAGCCTCAAGCTGCACCAGACCCATTCGGTGATGGCGGCCCCGATCGTCGGCCGCACCGGCCTGCTCGGCGTGATCTATACCGATCAGCAGGACGTGATGCAGACGTTCTCGTCGGACGACCTGGACCTCCTGAACGCCGTGGCGGTGCAGGCCGGCATCGCCCTCGACACGGTGCGCGCGCACGAGGCCCTGCAGCGCGAAGCCAAGGCGCGCGAGAAATACGAGCGCTTCCTGCCGCAGCAGCTCGTGGACGACGTGATGCTCGACCCGAACAAGGAGATCCGTCCGGGCGGCGTGCGCCAGACGATTACGGTGCTGTTCGCCGACCTGCGCGGCTTCACGACGCTCTCGGAAGCCAACTCGCCCGAGACGGTGGTGGACCTGCTGAACCGGTTCTTCACGCTGATGAGCGAGGTGATCTTCCGCCACGGCGGCACGCTCGACAAGTACATCGGCGACGGCGTGCTGGCGCTCTTCGGCGCGCCCTACGCGACGGAGCGGGATGCGGTGAAGGCCGTGCGGGCGGCCATCGACATGCAGCGCGCCGTGCAGGGCTTCAACCAGGAACTCGTGGCGGCCGGCCAGGCGCAGATCGGCGTCGGCATCGGCATCAACACCGGGTCGGCGATCGTCGGCTTCATCGGCTCGGAGTCACGCCTCGACTACACGGCCATCGGCGACACCGTGAACACCGCGGCCCGCCTCGAGCACCTCGCGAAAGCCGGCCAGATCATCATCAGCGAGCACACGATGCAGGCCCTCGATGCCAGCGTGAACTACACGCCGCTCGAGGCGGTGCAGGTGAAGGGCCGCACCGCCCGCATGCAGATCGCCGATGTGATCTGGGGCGCAAAGTAGTCACTGCTTCGTGAGGGAGAGGGCGCCGGTGATGGTGTTCGTGCACAGCAACTGGGCAAAGGCCCCCTGGAGTGCGCGCCCGTTCAGCGTGAGCCGCGACAGCGCGTAGCTGCCGGCCGCTCCGGGGATCGGCTGGCTGCAGGCCATGGCGGTTGCTGGCGTGAGCAACAGCGTGCCGACGCCATCGGTCACGGTGCCGCCCACGGTGCCGGCGCCATTGCGCGAGGCGTCGGCAAACGACGTAGTCCACGTGCCCGAGACCAGGCTGCCGCGGGCATCGAGTGCCCGGTCTTCGAGCGTCAGTCGCAGCGTGCCCGTGGAGCCCCCGGTGTCAGTGAGCGTGCCCTGCCAGACGCCCGTCCAAGGCCCGTTGCTCGACGGGCCCGTCAGGGACGCCCGCTCGCCGCACGATGCCAGGAACGCGCCGCATACGGTGAGCGCCGCGAGGCGCAGTGCGAATCGACTGTCGGTCATGGTTGCCTCCTGGCGCCCGGAGCGGGCGCGTGCCGAGCGAGGGCATAGACGCCGCCCCGAGATCCGGCCGCATACACGTGCTCGCCATTCGGGTCTGGCGCCCAGATCATGCCCACGTTGAAGTCGCCGACGCGCCAGCGTTCCTCGCCCGTGGCTGCATCCAGGGCCAGTACGAATCCGCCGAGGAACGGGATGTAGACGTGGGCGCTATCGGCGGAGAACGAGAACGACGTCGAGCCCCAGAGGCCGGCGTCGTGTTCCCACGAGATGGTGCGCGCTTCGACGTCGTAGGCGGTGATCTTGCCGGTGACCGAACCCGCCACGAGAAGGTGTCCGGCGCGAACCAGCGTCCGGTGATCGAGGTCGGTGGCGGTGATGTATCCGGCAAACGGGCCCGCGAGCCGTGGCAGCGTCCAGCGGATGGCGCCCGTCGAGCGGTCGAGGCCGTAGATGTTGCCATCCCCGGCCGACCCGAAGACGAGACCACCGACCACCACCGGGCCGCCGCTGCGATTGGTGTGCCGCTGCGGGTCGTCAGACTTCGGAAATGGCGTCTTCCAGGTGACGCGTCCGGTCGAGGCGTCGAGCGAGGCGATTCCGCCCGAGTTGGGATTGTCATACACCGAGTAGCCCACCAGCACCTGCGTGCCGTCGCGCTCCGGTGCGAACACCGACACCATGGGCTTCTCTTCGAGGCGGGCGATCCAGCGGGCCCGCCCGGTGACGGCGTCGATCGCGTAGACACGCCCGGTCACGGAGCCGGCATAGACGGTGTCGTCGGCGGCCACCCCGAGGAACAGGCCCGGCCCGTCGCCACCGTCCGCCTGATAGGACCAGCGTCGTGCGCCGGTGCGTTTGTCGAAGGCGACGACGTCCCAGTCGCCGGCCACCACCAGGTCGCCGGTGAGCACCAGGCTCGTTCCAGATGTCGTGTGCCCGAAGATCGCGTCCTCGCTGGTCACGCCGGTGCCGCTTTGCCATTTGAGGCGCCCATCTGTCATGTGCAGCGCCAGGACTTCGCGGTTCTTGTCCAGGACGTAGACGGTGTCGGCGTCGTGCGTGGGGGTGCCGACCGCGGTGCCGGGCATGTGCCACACGAGTGGAGGCGGGGGCGGCGGTGGTGGCACGGACGGCTGCGCGGCGACGAACGCCGGGACAAGGCAGCAGGCCCAGAGAACGGTGATCGTGATGCGCTGAGGGGTTGGCATGGTGAAGTCTCGCGGAGGGCCGGCGGGCGGCGGCCCGTGACCGCCGCCCGTCCTGGCAATCGTTACGGTGTGCCGCTCCCGGTCCACCACAGGCCGACGCCCGAGGCGTCGTGCACCATGGCGTAGCCCGCGTCGTGCACTTGGAGGTAGGCGCCGGCCGCCGAGGTGCCACTGGCCCAGCGCGGGATGCCCTGAGCGTCGTAGATCACGAGATTGCCGTCGCCCTGCATGGTGGCGTGCCCGGTACTGAAGCCATCGGTGTCGGATGCCCAGAGCACGACGCCGCCACTGGCGTAGAGCACGAGGTTGCCATCCGATTGATAGCGGAGGGCGACCGTGCCACCAGGCGACACCACCTCCTGATCGGGGTAGAGGCGCATGCCGCCCGTGAGCGATCCCGCGCCGCCGCCCGAGCCGCCGGTCGGCGGTGGCGGCGGCGCCGCGGCGCGCGCGGTGACGCCCATCACGCCGGTGAGCACGGAGGCGATCTCACGGTCGCTGCGCTCGGTCTCCTGCTTGTGCGCCGGACCCGTCACCGCGAAGTTCATGGCGCCCGGGTAGACCTGGCTGGCAACCGAGACGATGCCGTCGTGCGGAATCCGGCACAGGCGGTCGTCCGTCACCGCCCAGCACCAGAGCTGATCCAACTCCCGGACGGCCCCCGCCAGGTCACGCAGCCGCGCCGCGAAGGAACGCGCCGCCATGTTGAGCGGACCGTAGTGCTGTTCGACCACTGCGGCGGCATAGTCGAACGTGGGTGGCAGTCCCAGCATGGCCGCCCAGACCCACTCGCGCTGGTCGGGTGCCAGGCCCACTCCGACGCCCGCCCGCCAGTACTGATCCGCCACGAACGTCAGCCCGACGCGACGGCGAATCGCGGATGCCTCGCGCGCGAGATTGCCTGGACTGTTCAGTCCCAGCATGAACGCTGAGCCAGGCACGAGCTGCGGAGCCACTGGTGCGTAATTCATCACCGCGAGGGTGGAGCCGAGCCGGGCCGCCGTGCTCCACGACAGCTGGAGCGTCGTGTCGTAGGCCGATCGCAGCGCCACGTAGATCCATTCGAACGTCGTGCCTCTGCCGAATGAAGTCGCCAGACCCACCAGGTTGTAGAGCCCGTAGTTGAAGCCGATGACGTCGAGCGCGCGCTGCGAAAGCAGTGCGCCGCTGTGAGGTGTGCCGAGCGTGAGTACGCCGGAGAGCGGTTTCGAGCGGTTCCACTGCCGTGACACGACGCCACCCTGGCTGTGGGCCACGGCGATTGTCGACGCGGGCAGATCGCCCTTGGCCGCACTCAGCACGCCGGCCTGTGTCTCGATCGACTCGTTCCACGGCAGATCCACGCCGTGGGGCTCGATCCTGAGGGTCGCCGCGAGGCGGGTCGCCGCAGCCTGCCATGTTTGCTGACTGCTGGCGAATCCGTGGACGAAGACGACCGGCGTATCCTGGCCGGCCGCTGCATTGGCCGCCCCGACCATGAGCGTGGCGGTCAACACCGTGAGGTGCGTCACGCGAGTCATCGCGGCCCCCCGTCGGTCCGGATGTCGTCGAGCGTCGTAATCGACAGCATGCGTTGCGGCTGGCGGCCCGTGACCAGCGTGTGTGCGACCGATTGCTGGCGTATCCACCGGTCACCCGGCAGCCGGCGATACGAGAACGCGTGGTGCTCGGTGAGCACGCCGTCTGTGACCACGTTCAATTCCGCCGGCAGCATCGTGTCGGACGCGACCAGCACTTCCTCCGTGGTCGTGCCTCGGCGCGCCACGTAGCGCATGAGGCCACGCAGCTTGCCCGTGGGACGTCCATAGTCGCGCTCGAGCGCCTGGCGACGCCGCGGTGTCTCGCCGGAGTCGGCAAAGAACGACTCGCCGGGTTCCGCCGCCGCCGGCAGTCCGGCGCTCGCTGGCAGTGGAATGCGCTTGCCGGACGCGTCTCGCAGTTCCAGCGTGCCCTGCGCCAGATTGCCTTCGACCACCATGCCCGCGTACGGGTCGGCCATCGGCCCGATTCTCGGCCCCGGGCGGCTGGCCAGCATGGTGATGCGCAGCCTGCCGTCGCGGAACTGCGCCAGCGTGTAGCGCGACGTCGGCAGTTCGCGCAGCACGCCGCCCGTATCCGTGAGCAGCGCGCGCGTCACCGTGACCGTGGCCGCCAGCATCACACCCGACTCCAGTGGCGGCGTGACCGCCTGCGCAGTCGCGTCAGGCGGTGTGGCCCCCATCATCACCATCGCGGCCAGTGCCGCGCCCCCTGCGTACCGTGAGATCCCCGTGCGCACCATCACTCCCTCGCTTCCCGACCTCGGGTGTCATTGCCTCCTTGCCGCGCGACAGCGTGCCAGTGGACGTAATCGGGAGAGGTGCCGCGGACGAGAGATGCAGGAGCAAGCCGCGGGCCAGCGCGCCGTGGCCGGCTCAGCCGACGCGACGCGCGGAAACGCGCCGGAATCCGAGGGCGGCGCCGGGCGGCCCGGGCCCTGCGGGTCGGTTCGGGCGGGGCAGCAGGTTCCCGCGCGGGTAGCGGCTACTCAACGCCGCGGGTGTCCGGGGGTAGAATCAGGGGTTGGAGTTCGGCGCGAAATCCCGCCAGACCCTATGCCTCACGATTTCATCGCCGTCCGCGGCGCGCGCGTCCACAACCTGAAGAACATCGACGTCGATCTGCCGCGCGACCAGCTCGTCGTCGTGACGGGGCTGTCGGGATCGGGGAAGTCGTCGCTCGCCTTCGATACGCTCTACGCCGAAGGCCAGCGCCGGTACGTCGAGTCGCTCTCGGCCTACGCGCGCCAGTTCCTCGAGCAGATGGAGAAGCCCGACGTCGACCTCATCGACGGGCTGTCGCCGGCCATCTCGATCGAGCAGAAGACGACCGGCGCCAACCCGCGTTCCACGGTGGGCACCGTCACCGAAATCTACGACTACCTGCGGCTCTTCTTCGCCAACGCCGGCGTGCCGCATTGCCCGAACTGCGACCGCGAGATCTCGTCACAGACGCTCGACCGGATCATCGATCTGGTGATGACGTATCCGCAGGACAGCCGCATCAACATCCTGGCGCCGATCGTCCGCGGCCGGAAGGGCGAGTTCAAGAAGGAGCTGCAGGCGATCGTCGCCCGTGGGTTCACCAAGGCGCGCATCGACGGGCAATACAAGAGCCTCGAAGACGATCTGGCGCTCAACCGCCGGCAGAACCACTCGATCGACGTGGTGGTCGACCGGCTGATCGTGCGCTCGGGCATCGAGCGGCGCCTCACCGAGTCGGTGCAGACGGCGCTCGACCTCGCCGACGGCATCGTCATCATCAATGCCCTCGACAGCGGCGACCGGTTGTTCTCGCGCAAGCTGGCCTGCGTCGTCTGCGGCATCAGCGTGCCGGAGATGTCGCCGCGCGCCTTCTCGTTCAACTCGCCGCACGGCGCCTGCCCGAGCTGCCAGGGCCTGGGCTCCACGTGGGACTTCGACCCGGCCAAGGTCATTCCCGACGACAGCAAGTCGCTCGCCGACGGGGCGATCGTGCCGTGGTCGCG
>JAEUQR010000134.1 GCA_016789705.1 Acidobacteriota bacterium | reverse complement strand
GAGGGCGACGTCCACGTCTTCCGGCATCGCGCCGTCTTCGAGCAGGTACTCGACGTGCCGGCGGTAGGTTGCGTAGATGCGATTGCCGATGAAGCCGTCGCAGACACCGGCCACGACCGGCTGCTTCTTCAGGCGCGCGGCAAGCACGAGCGCGGTGGCGAGGGCATCGGGCGCGGTGCGCGCGGCGCGGACGATCTCGAGCAGCTTCATGAGATTCGCCGGCGCGAAGAAGTGCAGGCCGAGGACGTCCGCCGGGCGCGAGACCGTTGCGGCCAGGGCATCGATGTCGAGATACGACGTGTTGGTCGCGAGAATCGCCGCCGGCGGCAGCAGGGCGTCGAGTCGCGCGAAGATGTCGCGCTTCACGGCCATGTCTTCGAACGCCGCCTCGACGGCCAGCGTGCAGCCGCGGAGCGTCTCCCAGTCATCGGTGACCACCACGCGGGCGATGCGGGCGGCCTTGTCGTCGTCGCTCAGTGCCGCGCGCTTCAGATGCCGCGCGTAGACACTGCCCACGCGTTCGCGCGCGGCCTGGGCCGAGGCGGCGTCGCGTTCGACGACCACCACGTCGAGGCCGGACTCGGCGACGGACACGGCGATGCCGACGCCCATCGTGCCGCCGCCGATGATGGCGACGCGGTCAAGCGGGCGGGGCGCGAGACCTTCGAGGCCGGGCACGTGGGCCGCCTCGACTTCCGCGGCGGCGAGGTACGCCTTCGCGGCGGCCTCGTCGGGAAGAAGCACGGTCTCGGCGCTCATACGCGTTCGATGAGGGCGGCGATGCCCTGGCCGACGCCGATGCACATCGTCGCGATGGCGCGCCGTCCGCCGCGCACCTCGAGCGCGCTCACGCTCGTCATGGCGAGGCGCGCGCCCGACATGCCGAGCGGATGCCCGAGGGCGATGGCGCCGCCATGCGGGTTCACGAGATCGCTATCGTCGGCGATACCGAGCTGCCGCAGCACGGCGAGCCCCTGCGACGCGAACGCCTCGTTCAGCTCAATGACGTCGATGTCGGCGAGCGTCAGGCCCGTCTTCGCGAGCAGCTTCTGGGTGGCCGGCGCCGGGCCGATACCCATGATGCGCGGCTCGACCCCGGCCGACACCACTGCCACGACGCGTGCGCGCGGCGTGAGGCCGTACTTGGCGATGGCGGCTTCCGAGGCCAGGAGCAGGGCGCCGGCGCCGTCGTTCACACCCGAGGCGTTACCGGCCGTGATGGTGCCGCCCTTGCGGAAGGGCGTCTTCAGCTTCGCGAGCTGTTCGAGCGTGGTGTCGGCGCGCGGATGTTCGTCCACCGACACCGTCGTCGTGCCGCCTTTGACCGGCACGTCGATGGCGGCGATTTCCCGGGCGAAGAAACCCGCCTGCTGCGCCGCGGCGGCGCGCTGCTGCGAGCGCCAGGCGAAGCGGTCCTGGTCCTCGCGCGAGATGCCGAACTGCTCGGCCACGTTCTCGCCGGTCTCGGGCATCGAGTCGATGCCGTACTGCGCCTTGAGCAGCGGGTTCACGAAGCGCCAGCCGAGTGTGGTGTCGTAGATCTCGGCCTGGCGTGAATACGCCTCGGTGGCCTTGCCCTGCACGAACGGCGCCCGCGTCATGCTCTCGACGCCGCCGGCGATGACGAGATCCGCGTCGCCGCTGCGAATCGCCCGCGCGGCGATCGCCACCGCGTCGAGGCCGGAGCCGCACAGGCGGTTGATGGTCGAGCCGGGCACACTGACCGGCAGGCCCGACAGGAGCACCGCCATCCGCGCCACGTTGCGGTTGTCTTCGCCGGCCTGATTGGCGCAGCCGAGGACGACGTCGTCCAGCGCCCCCCAGTCCACCGACGGGCACCGCGCCTGCAGCACGCGCAGCGGATGCGCCGCCAGGTCGTCGGTGCGGACGTCCTTCAGGGCGCCGGCATACCGGCCGATCGGGGTACGAACGAATTCACAGATGTAGGCGTGACTCACGATGCGGCTCCAGAAGCGGGGCGGTCGGGGACGCCCGACCCATGATAGTCACGGAGCGCGGAACGCAGCGGCCCGTGCCCGTTCACCAGTATCGTAGGAAGCGCGGCTCGCGCGATGCGGGCCCGAGCGCCCCACGGCGCGGAGGAACGATGGAGAGTGTGCTGCTGATCGATCGACGCGAGGGCTGGGTCCGGCTCACGCTCAACCGTGCCAACCGTCTCAACGCCTTCAACGAGGACCTGCATCGCGCGCTTGCCGCCGCGCTCGACGAGGCCGCGGCGGACGACACGTGTCGCGCCGTGCTGCTCACCGGCGCCGGCCGCGGCTTCTGCGCGGGCCAGGATCTGGCGGCCGTGCCCGCGGGCGGTGATCTCGGTGAGACGGTGGAGCAGTGCTACAACCCGCTCATCCGTCGCCTGCGCGCGCTCAAGAAACCGGTCGTGTGCGCGGTGAACGGCGTGGCCGCGGGCGCCGGCGCGAACATCGCGCTCGCCTGCGACATCGTGCTCGCGGCGCGGTCCGCGCAGTTCATCCAGGCGTTCGCGAAGATCGGACTCGTACCCGACTCTGGTGGCACCTACGTGCTGCCGCGCCTCGTGGGCGAGGCCCGCGCCCGCGCGCTCACGCTGCTCGGCGAGCCCGTGAAGGCCGAGCAGGCCGAAGCCTGGGGCCTCATCTGGAAGGTGGTGGACGATGCCGCGCTCATGGCCGAGGCGGAAACGCTCACCACGCACCTGGCGACGCAGCCGACCTTCGCGCTCGGGCTGACCAAGGCGCTGCTCAACCAGTCGAGTACGAGCACGCTCGATCATCAGCTCGATCTCGAACGCGACGCGCAGCGGCGGGCGGGGCAGACGCATGACTACGCGGAAGGTGTGAAGGCGTTCGCCGAGAAGCGGCGGCCGTCGTTCACGGGGCGCGAGTGACGCCCGTGGATCCGAACGACGCGCAGGCCGTGGCGGAGTTCTGCGCCGCCGCGATGTGGGCCGACGACCATGCCAGCCGCACGCTCGGCATGACGATCGACCGCATCGCTCCCGGCACGGCCGAACTCAGCATGACGGTGACGCCGGCGATGACCAACGGCCATGGCACGGCCCACGGGGGCTACATCTTCGCGCTGGCCGACAGCGCCTTCGCCTTCGCCTGCAACTCGCGCGGACCGCGCGCGGTGGCGGCCCAGTGCCAGGTGGCGTACCTGCGGCCGGGTCGCCCGGGCGACCGCCTGGTCGCGACCGCCGTCGAAGTCGTGCGCGAAGGCCGCTCCAGCATCTACGACGTGCACGTGCGCTGCGAGGGCGCGGTGGTGGCCGAGTTCCGCGGCCATGCTCGGCAGATCGGCGGGTCGTGGCTCGACGGCGTGCCGGCGCCGGACTGAGAGGAGCGGTCTCACGGCGCGCTACACCTGGTCGTAGTCGACGACCACGCGCGGCGTCGTCGGGTGCGCCTGGCAGGTGAGCACGTAGCCGGCCGCCACTTCCCAGGGTTCGAGCGAGTAGTTCACGTCCATCGTCGCGGCGCCTTCCACGAGGCGCGCGCGGCAGGTGGCGCACATGCCGCCCTTGCAGGCGAATGGGAGATCGACGCCGCCGCGGATGGCGGCATCGAGGATGGCTTCGCCCTCGGCCACGGGCACCTCGCGGCGCTTGCCGTCCACGATGAGCGCGGCCGTGTGTGCCGCCGGCGCGTCGGGCGCCACCGCCAGCGGGGCGCGGCGCGGCCGGCCGCCTTCGCTCGACACGAAGCGCTCCACGTGGATGCGCGACTCGGGCAGGCCCAGGCCACGCAGGGCTGCCTCGACCTCCTCGATCATCGCTGCCGGTCCGCAGATGAACGCGTGGTCCACGGTCGCGGCCGGCACCATCGTGGAGAGCAGCGCGCGCACCTTGTCGCCGTCGAGATGGCCGTTCAGGAGCGGCACGTCCTGCGCCTCGCGCGAGAGCACGTGCAGCACGGCCAGGCGGTCGAGGAAGCGGTCCTTCAGCTCGGTGAGCGACTCGCGGAAGAGGATGTCGGCCGCGCTCTTGTTGCCGTAGAAGAGGAAGAACCGGCTGGCCGGCTCGCGCTGCAGCACGGTGCGCACGATCGACAGCACCGGCGTGATGCCCGAACCGGCGACGAACGCCACGTAGACACCGCCGCCGGGCGCGGTCGCGCCGTGCCCGAACCGCCCGGTCGGCGTCATCACGTCGAGCATGTCGCCGGGCTTCAGCGACTGGTTCACCCAGCGCGAGAACAGGCCCTGCTCGACTTCCTTCACCGCCACCCGCAACTCGCCGTCATCGGCGCCGGCGCAGATCGAATACGAGCGGCGCACGTCTTCGCCGTCGATGGTCGCGCGGAGCGTCAGGTACTGTCCGGGCGTGAAGGCGAAGTCGTCAGCGAGCGCCGGCGGCACGTCGAACGCGATCGACACGGCATGGTTCGTCTCGCGGCGCACGTCGCGGACGGCAAGACGGTGGAAGCGTGGGATCGAGCTGGCCATGGGATACGGCGTCAGTGGCACTTGAAGTAGTCGAACGGCTCACGGCAGGCGGCGCACCGCCAGAGGGCCTTGCAGGCCGTGGACCCGAAGGCGGCCAGTTGCGTCGTGGCGGTCGAGCCGCAACGCGGGCAGGGCACGGTCGTCGTGCCGAAGAGCGCCGCGCGATCGCCACCGGGCGCCGGCGGCGCGATGCCATAGTCGTGCAGCTGGCGGCGGCCAGTCTCGGTGATCCAGTCGGTGGTCCAGGCGGGCGAGAGCACGAGGCGCACTTGCACGGGCGCCAGGCCGGCCGTGGCCAGGGCCTGCTCGATCTCGGTCTTGATGGTGTTCATCGCCGGACAGCCCGTGTAGGTGGGCGTGATGCGCACTTCCACGTGATCCCCGGCCACGACGACGTCGCGCAGGATGCCGAGGTCGGCAATCGAGATGACCGGAATCTCGGGGTCGACGACGGTGCTCGCGATGCGCCGCGCCTCGACGCAGAGCGCCGCCAGATCGCCCGGCGGGGGCGTCGTCACCATCTGGCTCCCGGGAAGGCGCGCTGCAGGTACTGCAGGTCGCTCAGCAGGTGGCCCAGGTGTTCGCTGTGCCGGCCTTCGCGGCCGCCGCGCTGCATCCAGCCGTCGGCCGGCAGCGTCAGCGTGGCGCGGCCGGCGACGCGGGCCACGATGGCGTGCCATCCGGCGCGCAGCGCCTCGGGGTCGATGGCGATGCCCGCGTCGACGAGCCCGCGCTCGGCGGCGGACACGGTGAAGAGTTCACCCGTGAACGGCCACAACTCGTCGAGCGCCTGCTGGGCGCGCGCGTGACTCTCCGCCGTGCCGTCGCCCAGGCGGATCGTCCACTCCGAGGCGTGACGCAGGTGGTAGGCCGACTCCTTCTCCGCCTTGGCGGCAATCGCCGCCAGTGTCTGGTCGGTGCTCGCCATGAGCGCGCGCCAGTACGGATCGATGAAGGCCGAGAAGAGGAGTTGCCGCACGATGGTGCGCGCGAAGTCGCCGTTCGGCTGTTCGACGAGCAGCACGTTGGCGTAGCCGGTCACATCACGCAGGTAGGCGTAGGCGTCTTCGTCACGTCCGGCGCCTTCGACCTCGCCGGCATAGGTGTAGAGCGCGCGGGCCTGGCCGATGAGGTCGAGCGCCATGTTGCTGAGCGCCATGTCCTCCTCGAGCATCGGGCCGTGGCCGCACCACTCGGAGAGGCGGTGACCGAGCACGAGCGCGTCGTCGGCACGGCCGAGCACGTAGCGCAGGAGCGGCGTCTCGGCGACGGTGATGGAGCCGGTGTACACCGTGGCGTCCCGGTCGCTACATGTGCCCGACTTCGTCGGGCACCTCGTAGAACGTGGGGTGACGATAGACCTTCGAATCGGCCGGGTCGAACATCAGCCCCTTGTCGGCGGGATCCGACGCGGTGATGGCGCTCGACGGCACGACCCACACGGAATTGCCTTCGCCGCGGCGCGTGTAGAGGTCGCGCGCGGCCTGCACCGCCAGCGTGGCGTCGGCCGCATGCAGCGAGCCCACGTGTTTGTGCGCGAGGCCCGTGCGGCTGCGGATGAAGACTTCCCAGAGCGGCGTCGTGGGTGTGGACATGGAGAGGCCTTTCTAAGCGGCGCCGGCCGCGGCGCGGGCACGTTCCTTGGCGGCGTAGGCGAGCGCGGCATTGCGCACCCACTCGCCGTTCGCGTGGGCGGCGCGGCGGGCCGCCATGCGGTCGCGATTGCAGGGGCCGTTGCCGGCGAGCACCTGCTTGAACTCGGTCCAGTCGATCTCGCCGAACTCCCAGTGTGCCGTCGCCTCGTTGAAGCGCAGCGCCGGATCTGGCAGCGTCAGGCCGAGGAAGTGCGCCTGCGGCACGGTGGCGTCGACGAACTTCTGGCGCAGCGCGTCGTTCGAGAAGCGCTTGATCTTCCAGCGCGTCGATGCATCGGAATGCTGACTCTGGGCGTCGGGCGGTCCGAACATCATCAGGCACGGCCACCACCAGCGGTTGAGGGCGTCCTGCGCCATCGCCTTCTGCGCGGCGGTGCCGCGGGCGAGCGTGAGCATGATCTCGTAGCCCTGGCGCTGGTGGAACGACTCTTCCTTGCAGACGCGGATCATGGCGCGCGAATACGGGCCGTAGGAGCAGCGGCAGAGCGGGATCTGGTTCATGATCGCCGCGCCGTCCACCAGCCAGCCGATGGCGCCGATGTCGGCCCAGGTGAGCGTCGGGTAGTTGAAGATCGACGAGTACTTCGCCTTGCCGCTGAGGAGCTCGTCCACGAGCTGCTCGCGCGTCACGCCGAGGGTCTCGGCGGCGGCGTAGAGGTACATGCCGTGGCCGCATTCATCCTGCACCTTGGCGATGAGCGCGGCCTTGCGGCGCAGCGAGGGCGCCCTGGTGATCCAGTTGCCTTCGGGCAGCATGCCGACGATCTCGGAGTGCGCGTGCTGCGAGATCTGGCGCACGAGCGTGCGGCGGTAGGCCGCCGGCATCCAGTCGTTCGGCTCGATGCGTTCCTCGGCGTCGATGCGGGTCTGGAACCGCGCCGCCGCCGCGGCGTCGTCGGGCCCGGTGGTGTCCGCGACCTGCTGGTTGAGGGACTGTGAATACATCCGGCCTCCCTGCTGCTGTCAGTTTATGTGACAGGAAGTCGAGCCGTAAACGGTTTCTGTAACATATCGACGCTTGAGCCGGCCGGGCCGATTCAACGGGCGAACCGCCGGTGCAGGTCGCGGGCGCGCGGCAGCGGCGCGCCGCCGTCACCGCGGGCGTGGGCGTCAAGCCAGCGCTCGGAGGCGGGCAGAACGCGCGAATACACCTCGGCGCACAACCGCCGGGCGGCCGCCCCCGGCCAGGCCGTGGGCAGGATCTCGGCCGGCAGGATCGGATCCCGGAGCACGATGCGCCGGTACTCGTGCACGAGCAGCACACGGACGGCGAGCGCATCGAGGTCGCTCAGGGCGCGGTCGGCGGTGACGGCCGCGTGCAGCGGCCGGAACGCGGTGAGGAAGCGCTCGTAGGCCGCCGCTATCCCGGCAATGGGCCAGACGCGCGCGGCCAGGGCGCGTTGCGACGCGTCGTCACCTGACAGCGACAGGGTGAGATGGTCCGGCAGGCGGGCGGGCGGCGCCTGTCCGGCCGGGGCCAGCCACATGTCGGGCCCCAGCGCGCCGAACCCGGCCGCCGCCATGTCGGTGCGCAGCGCCTCGCGGTCGCCCGGTGTCTGCACGATGACGAGGTCGTAGGCGCCGTGCCAGCGGGGCGGCTGCTGCGTGTAGATGTGCGTCGCGGCATCGCGGAAGGTCGCGTGGCCGCGGGCACTGAGCGCGTAGAAGCTGAGGCGCCCGGCGCGGCGGCGGGTGAGCCAGCCATCGGCCGCGAGCCGTGACATGGCCGTGCGCACGACGCCGTCGTTGATACCGAGGTGCGCGCAGAACTGCTGCACCGTGCCCGTCCACACCGAGCCGCCGCGCGGCACGATGGCGTCACCGTAGAGCGAGATGATGATCGACCACGTGCGCGAGGGCTCCGCGCGCACGTGATCCAGCAGGTGCTCGAGCGGCGCGCGGCGCGGCCGGGCCATCGTCAGGCACCGGCCGGCGCCGGCCACGTTTCGATCGCCTGCACGAAGCGCGTCAGCCAGGCGTTGGTCTGCGCGCCGTCGATGACGCGGTGGTCGATCGAGAGCGTGACATAGCTCATCGGCTTCACGAGGATCGCGTCCGCGCCGTGCACCTCGCGCACGACGACGCGCTTCTCGACCTTGCCCACGCCGAGGATGGCGGCCTGCGGCTGGTTGATCACGATGGGCGCGGCGGTGAGGGAACCCGATACGCCGTGGTTCGAGATCGTGAACGTGCCGCCCTGTACATCGGCCGGCGTGAGCGTGCCGGCGCGGGCGGCACTCGTCGCCTGATGCAGCCGCGTCGCCACGCCCATGAGCGAGAGTGCCTGCGCGCGGTGGACGACGGGGACGACGAGGCCCTTGTCGCCGAGCGCCGCGCCGACGCCGACGTTGACGTCGGCGAAGACCTCGACGAAATCGTCGTGCCAGCGGCTGTTCACGATGGGCACGGCCTTCATCGCCTCGACCACCGCCAGCACGATGTAGGCGGTCAGCGTGAGCGGCACGCCGCGCTCGACGAACGCGGCCCTGCTGGCCTCGCGGTGCGCGATGATGGCACTGAAATCAGCCTCGAACATCGCCGTCACGTGCGGGGCAGTCGTGAGCGACCGCACCATGTGTTCGGCGATGCGGCGGCGCATGGTGTCGTGCGGGATGCGGCGGCCGGTGAGGGGCCCGGCAGGGACCGCGACCGGTGCCGCGCTCGGGCGTGCGGCGGCGCCTGCGGTGGCAGCGGCAGGCGTCGACGGGGCGGCCGGCGCGCCGGCGCGCCGGGCGGCAGCCTGCTCCACATCCGTGCTCGTGAGGCGTCCGCCACGGCCGGTGCCCCGAATCGACGCCGGGTCGAGCCCCGTCTCGAGCAGCAGCCGACGTACTGCCGGCGACAGGCGCAGCGCCGGATCGAACGTGGCGATGGAGCGCGAGCGCGGCGCGTTCGTCACGGTCGCAAGGGGCGACGGCCCCGCGACAGGCACGTCGGCGCCGGTCGGCAGCGCGGCTGAGGCGTCGACCGTGATGCGGCCGAGCAGCGCGCCCTTCTCAGCCTCGCCGCCATCGGAGATCAGGATCTCCGCGACCACGCCGGTGGCCGGCGCCGTGACTTCCATCGCGACCTTGTCTGTTTCGAGTTCGAGGAGCGGCTCGCCGGCCTCGACACGTTCGCCCAGCTGCTTCAGCCAGGTCTTGACCGACGCCTTCGTCCCTTCCTGTTCGACCGGAGCCAGAACGTCCACGAGCGCGGCGGCAGGGGCAGCCATCTCAGAACTCCAGCAGCTCGCCGGCGCGGGCGCGGATGCGCGCCACCGACGGCACGACCGCATCGAGCAGCACGGCGTTGTGGGGACTGGGCACGTCGGGCATCGTCAGGCGCGCCACCGGCGCGTCGAGGTCCATGAAGGCCTCTTCGGCGATGGTGGCACCGATTTCCGCGCCGAAGCCCGCCGAGCGCAGGTCCTCGTGCACCACCAGGCAGCGGCGCGTGCGCCGCACCGAGTCGAGCACGGTCTCGTGGTCCCACGGCATGAGGGTGCGCAGGTCGATGACCTCGACCGTCCTGCCGCTGGCCGCCGCGATCTGCTTTGCGGCCTCTTCGGCGCGTTCCACCATCGCGCCCCACGTCACGATCGTGAGGTCGGCACCGGCCATCGTCACCTTTGCGCGCCCGAAGGGCAACACGTAGTCGTCGCCGGGGTATGGCCGCCGCGCCCAGGCCGCATCGAGCATGGCGCGGTGTTCGAGGAACATCACCGGGTCATCGCCGCGCAGCGCCGCGCGCAGCAGGCCCACCGCGTCTTCCGCGTTCGAGGGCACGGCCACCTTCCAGCCGGGCGCGTGCACGAACTGCACCTCGTTGGTCTGGCTGTGCCACGGGTCGCCGCACTTGAAGAAGCCCACCGGCATGCGCAGCACCATCGGCGCCGCGAAGCGGTTGTGCGTGCGCCAGCGCAGCGTGCCGCAGTCGTTGATCTGTTCGGCGGCCGGGTCGGCGTACTTGCGGAACTGGATCTCGGGCACCGGCAGCAGGCCGGCCAGGGCCATGCCGACGGCGCGGCCGACGATGCCCTCTTCCGAGAGGCTTGTGTCGAACACGCGCGCGACGCCGTGTTTGTCCTGCAGGCCGAGCGTGACGGCATGCACGCCGCCCTTCGGGCCGACGTCTTCGCCGAAGACGAGCATGCGCGGGTTCACGGTGAGCTCGTGGTCGAGCACGCGCCTGAGGGCCGTCACCATGTTGAGGCGCGGGCCTTCGGGCGCGGCTACCTCGGTGCCGGGCGGCAGCCGCACACCCTCGGCGCGCAGGCCGCCCTGCTGCTGCGGTTCGGGATCGGAGAAGACGAACCGCGTGACCGTCGCGGGATCGGCCACCGGGCGGGCCTCGGCGGCCTCGCGGGCCCGTTCCACGTCCGCGGCGGCGCGCGCCACCTGGGTGTCCCAGGTGTGTGCGCTCATCCGCGAGGGCACGAGCCACGCTTTCAGCTTCGGCAGCGGGTCGCGCGCCCATTCGGCGGCGACGATCTCCGGCGACTTGTAGGTCTGCGTGTCCTGGAGGCTGTGGCCCTGGAGGCGCGGCACGCGCAGGCGCAGCAGGCAGGGGCCGCGACGCGACCGCACGTGGGCGAGCGCGTCGTCGATGAGTCCGGCGGCCTCGGCCGGCTCGGTGCCATCACCGCTCAGCACGTGGAGGTTGGCGAAGCTGGCGAGGTTGGCGGCGATGTCGGCGCCGGGGGTCTGGAAGGTGCCCGGGACGGAGATGCCGTAGCCGTTGTCCTCGATGAAGAAGAGCACCGGCAGCTTCTGCGTGGTGGCGATGGTGAGCGCCGACCAGAAGCCGTTGGTCGCGACCGAGGCGTCGCCGCCGAGCACGACGCCGACGGCCCCGGCGTACGAGGCGTCGCCGAGCACGCGTTCGCGGTATTCGACCGCCTGCGCCCAGCCCACCGTGGGCGTGTACTGCGAGCCGACGCCACCGCACATCGGCAGCGCCGAGGGGCCAGCCGGATTGGGGTAATTGAAGACCACGCCGATGTCGCGGCCATCGGAATACCCGCCGGCGCGGGCCATCGACGAGCCGAGTGCTTCGTCGAGCGGCACGCCCAGGGCGAGCAGCAGCGGCCGCGAGCGGTAGTAGCCGCAGGCGCCGTCGTGGCGATGGGTGAGGCGCTGGCCGAGGAGGATCTGGGCCAGGTCGTGGCCGCGCGCGGAGAACTGGTAAATCACCTTCTTCTGCGGGACCAGCACCTGTTCTTCGAGCTGGTCGAGACCGCGGGAGACATGCAGCAGGTGGACGACGGCGGCCCAGTCGCGGGCCGTGCCGGCTGTGAGGGTCGTGCTGCCTGGTGCTGACACCGAAGTTGCCATGTCGTGGGCCCTCCGCCGGGCGGTCCTGCGCGGCCCGCACGCCGCCTGATAACGGTACACCCGTGAACCGGGGCATTGGTTCCCTCATTTGTCCGAAACTAGCCCAATTCGAGCCTGATGTAGCCACAGGAGCGCAGTATGTGGGAATATTCTGCCCGAATTGGCCGGGCAACCGAAACGCCCGCGCCGTTACGAGGAGCAGGGTCATGGTCGACGAACGCATCACGCTCGACAACTACGAACGCGCCATGCTGGTCGCGCTGCAGGAGAACGGCCGCCTCACCGTGCAGGAACTGGCGGCGCGCATCGGCCTGTCCACCTCGCCCACGTGGCGGCGGCTGAAGAGCCTCGAACAGCGCGGCGTCATCAAGGACTACGTGGCGCGCATCGACGCCTCGCGTATCGGCTACCACGACACCGTGTTCGCGCACGTCACGCTCAGCCAGCACAATCGCGCCGGCATCAGCGCGTTCGAGGAGACGATGCTGCGGCGGCCCGAGGTGCTCGACGTCTACTCGATGACGGGTGATGCCGATTACCTGATGCGCGTGGTCGCGCGCAGCACGCGCGAGTACGAACACTTCCTGAAGGAAGCGGTGTTCACGAGCACGGCCGTGCAGCAGATCAAGTCGAATTTCGCGCTGCGCGAAATCAAGAGCACCGTCGCCATCCCGGTGAGCGACGACTAGGCGCCGGCCGTCAGGGGGTGGGCGCGTTGCGGCGCACGGTGCGCGTGCCGAGGTCGTACACGGCGCCGGCGCGCAGCACGTGCAGGCGCAGGTCCGAGCCGCGCAGGCCGGGGCCGGCCGTGTCTCGTGTGGTGGTGGCGCCCTTGGCGTCGAACACGACCACCGGCCCGTTGCCCACGACCTCGAAGGTACGATCCGGCTTCACCCACGTGGCGGTCTCTTCGTCGATCGCCACGCCGAGCAATGCCGGCTGTTCGAGCACCAGGCTGATGAGGCGGTTGTGACGCCGCCGGCGCACGAAATGCTGGTCCACCACGACGTCGTCGAGGAGGCCCAGGCCCGGCGCGGTCACGACATTGTCGGCCTCGATCGTCTGCCAGTCCTGGTCCTTCGTCAGCGGGCGCTGCTCGTCGCCGGTGATCATGACGCGGCTCATCACCGCCGCGCCGGCGCTCGTGCCCGCGATGACCGCGCCGTCGCGATAGAGCGTCCGCAGGCGCGCCTCGAGCTTCGTGCCGCGCAGCACCGCCATCAGGCGGTTCTGATCGCCGCCAGCGAAATAGACGCCGGTCGCGCCGTCGGTCTGCCGCAGCACCGCGTCGGTGTCGGCGGCGGCGTGGTCGGCGGTGATGACGATGACCGTGCCCAGCCCCAGGGCGCGGAATTCCGCGGCGAGGTCGGGGCCGGTCCCGGCCACCGCGCTGGCCTGCGGGAAGACGAGCAGCCGGCCCTGCGCGCCGCCCGCCAGGCGGGCGATGAGGGTGTTGATCGAGGCCGGGCGCGTGCCGCCGCCTATCACCACGAGGTGCCCGCCGCCGCCCTGCGCGTACGCGGTGGACAGCGAGACGACCGCCAGCACGGCGGCGAGTGCGAGCACGCGGACAGGACGTGTCACGGTCATCGCGTCAGGGCTTCGCGGTCGGGGCCGGCGTCGCCGGGGCCGGCGACGCTGGGGCCGCCATGGGCCCGCCGAACACGCCGCCGAAGAAGTCGCCGGCGTTCCACGTGGGCCGCGCCGTCTCCTCGGCCACGAGCCAGCCGGTCAGGAAGTTGAGCTGCGCGTGTTTCGCGCCGGCCTCGAAGTCGAACGGCTGCGACATGTCGTCGTTCGGCTTGTGGTAGACGTCGCGCCGGTACGCGGCATTGATGGCGGCGCCGTCGCGCGCATCACCCGTCTCGAAGCCGCTCTTGATGAAGAGCGAGGGCACGCCCTGGCGCACGAAGCTGAAGTGATCGCTGCGGATGAAGAGCACCTGTTCCGGAATCGGGTCGGTGCCGATGGCGATGCCGAGTTTCCGTGCCGCCTTTGCGACCGGCGCCGCGAGCGACGAATGCTGCGCGCCGTAGGGCACGATGTCGAGCAGCGGATGGAACAGGAACGGCATGTCGAGCGTGAGGTCGGCGACGATGCCCTCCTTCGCCACCGTGGGATGACGCGCGAAGTAGTCGGACCCGAGCAGGCCGCGCTCTTCGGCCGTGACGAACAGGAACAGCACCGAGCGCCGCGGCTTCGTGGGCAGCGCCGCATAGGCGCGCGCCACGTCGAGCACGATGGCCACACCCGAGGCGTTGTCGTGGGCGCCGTTGTAGATGGCATCCCCGTTCATGGCGACGCCCCGGCCGAAGTGATCGACGTGGGCGATGTAGACGACGTGTTCGTTGCGCAGGGCCGGGTCGCGGCCCTCGAGGCGGGCGACCACGTTGGCGCTTTCGACGTCGGTGTGGGTGGAGGTCGTGGCGATCGACACGCGTGTGGCGAGGTCGAAGGCCTGCGGCGTGCTCTTCGCGGCGGCGGCGAAGACGTCCGCGGCCCGCACCTTCGCGCCGGCGAACAGCGCCGCCACGCCGGAGTGGTTCAGCGACGCCGCACCGCGCAGCGCCGGGTCGCCACGGTTCGGCCGGCCCTGCCCGTCCACCCACGCGTAGCCGCCCTGCTTGCCCGTGGCCACGCTCACGTCCCAGCGGAAGCGTGGATCGTCGGGCGAGGTGAAGCTGATGATGCCGATGGCGCCGCGCTTCACGGCTTCGGCATCCTTCACGGCGCCTGACGAGTAATAGGCACGCTCGTTGCTTGGGAGCATCGCCGGCGCGCCGCTCAGGTACGCCACCACCTTGCCCGTCACGTCGATGCCGGCGCCGTAGTCGTCGTAGCCGAGGGCCGGTGCGCTCACGCCGTAGCCCACGAACACCACCGACGCGTCGTCGAGCGTGACCTTGGTGCGCAGCGGATCGGCGCTCAGCAGGAAGTCCTTGCCGTAGGCGAGCCGCTTCGTGCCGCCGGGGCCGCGCACGCTCATGGCGCTGCCGGATTCGACGACCACGCTGTTGCGGAGCGGCACGCGCTGGCGGAAGCCGCCGTTCTCGCCGGCCGGCGTCAGGCCGAAGGACGTCACGGTCTTCTCGACGTACTGCAGCGCCTGCTCGTAGCCGGGCGAGCCGAGGCCGCGCCCTTCGAGGGCGTCATCGGCGAGCACGCTCATGTGCTGCTTGATGGCGCTGCCCTGGAAACCCTTGAGCGCGTCTGCGATCTCCGGCGTGTCGGGGGTGGGGGCCACCTCGGCCGGCGGTGCCGCCGGCGCAGACGGGGAACCGCCGCACGCGCTTGCCAGCGCACAGAGCGTGATGCCCAGAACCAGTCGATACGGCGTGTGCCAGCGTCTGCTCATGTCCCGTCGCCTCATGGGCCGCAAGGATACAGCCAAAGCGGGCGCGACGTGGCCCGCCGACCCGCGGGTTGCCCGGGGGAGCGGTCGGTACTACTCTGGAGCGATGGTACCCGCGCACCACGCATGATTGCTGCCGTCGTCACCCGCTACGGACCACCGGACGTGGTCGAACTGCAGGAGCGGCCCACGGCGCGGCCCGGGCCGGGCGAGCTGCTCGTGCGCGTGCACGCCAGCACCGTCACCGCCGGCGACTGGCGGCTCCGCAGCGGCGACGTGCCGCGCGGCTTCGGCCTGCTCATCCGGCTCGCGCTCGGCTGGCGAGGCCCGCGGCATGCCGTCCTCGGCGCCGAGATCGCCGGGGAGGTGGCGGCGTGTGGCGAGGGCGTCACCGGATTCGCCGTCGGTGACCGCGTGTTCGCCTTCGCCGACACGCGCCTGGGCGGACACGCGGAATACGTGGTGCTCAAGGCCGACGGGGCCGTGGCGCCCATCGCCCCCGCTGTCAGCGACGACACGGCGGCGGCGCTGCCCTTCGGCGGGACGACCGCGCTGTACTACCTGCGCGACCGCGGCGCAATCGCGAAGGGCGAGCGCGTGCTCGTGAATGGGGCCTCGGGCAACGTCGGCGTGGCGGCGATTCAGCTCGCCCGGCACTTCGGCGCCGACGTCACCGCCGTGACGAGCGCGGCCAATCTCGAGTTCGTGCGCGCGCTCGGCGCCGAGCGTGCCGTGGACTACGCGGTCACGGACTTCGCGGCCGAGGGCCGTCGTTACGACATCATCCTCGACACGGTGGGGAACTGCCCCTACGCGCGCGCCCGCCACGCGCTGGCCGAGGGTGGCCGGCTGCTGCTCGTCGCCACGGACCTCGCCGGTACCCTCGGAGCGGCACTGCGTCCGCGCCGTGCGGCGGGGCATCGCGTCGTGGGGGGCGTGGCCACCGGCAGCCGCGAGGCCCTCGAGCTGCTCATGGACCTCGCCGCCAGGGGCGTGCTGACGCCGCCCATCGACCGCCGGTATCCGCTCGCGCGGATCCGCGAGGCGCACGCGTACGTGGAGACACGGCGGAAGCGTGGCACGGTGCTCGTCACCGTGCCGTGACGCGTCCTTCGCCCCTAGAATGGACGCGTGCAGCCGCGCATCTCGTTCATCACCCTCGGGGTCGACGACCTCGCGCGCGCGGTGGCCTTCTATCGAGACGGGCTCGGCCTGCCGACCCGGGGCATCATCGGCGCCGAGTTCGAGTACGGCGCCGTGGCCTTCTTCGAACTGCAGCCGGCGCTGACGCTGGCCCTCTGGCCGCGTACGAGCCTGGCGCGTGACGCCGGTCTGCCGCTGGATGTGGCGGCGCCCACGAACATGAGTCTCGCGCACAACGTGCGTGCGCGCGAGGACGTGGACGCGCTGCTGGCGCAGGCGTCGGCCGCCGGCGCGCGCATCGTGAAGGCCGCGTCCGACACGTTCTACGGCGGCTATGCGGGGTACTTCCTCGACCCGGATGGGCATCTCTGGGAGATCGCCTGGAATCCGAAGCGGCTGCCACCCGACTGATGTCCCCGCCTTCCGCGCACCACGATCCGCCGGCCGAACCGCTGCAGCCGCCCGGGATCGAACTCCACTCGATCGACTACGTGCCGGCCTCGGAGCGGCACGGGTCGGTGCGTGACCTTGGCGCCTTCTGGTTCGTGAGCAGCGTGAACCTCACCGGGCTCGCCACCGGTGTGACGACGCTCGCGGCAGGAGCGGGCCTGGTGTGGACGCTGCTGGCCACCGTGACCGGCGCGCTCTTCGGCACCTTCTTCATGGCCTTCCATTCAGCGCAGGGGCCGCAACTGGGGCTGCCGCAGCTCGTGCAGTCGCGCCCCCAGTTCGGGTATCTCGGCGCGGCGGTGACCGTGTGGGTGTTCGCGTTCGTGAACTACGTGGCCTTCAACACGTCCGACGCGATCCTCTCGGGCGACGCGCTGCAGGCGCTGGCTGGCCTGCCGCCCGATGCCGGCTACTTCCTCTCGGCCAGCGTGGCGGCGGTGCTCGCGCTCTTCGGCTATCGCTGGATCCACCGCGTGAACCAGTGGCTCACCTGGCCGCTGCTCCTCGTGATGGCGGGCCTCACGATCGCGGCGGGTGCGTCGGCGGCGCTGCCGGCAGACGCCTGGACACTCGGGGCGTTTCGCCTGGGGCCGTTCATGACAGTGTTCGCGATCGTCGCCGGCTTTCAGCTCGGCTGGGCGCCGTACGTCTCCGACTACTCGCGCTACCTGCCGGCCGACGTCGGTGTGCGCGCAACCTTCTGGTGGACCTACCTGCCGAGCGCGCTCTCGGCGGTGTGGGTGTTCGGGCTCGGCGCCGTGATGTCGGCGGCAGCCGCGCCGGGGCTGTCGCCGGTCGAAGGGTTCCGGGCCGTGGGCGACGGCCTGTGGCCCGGCTTCGGCACACTCGCCGTGGTGGCCCAGTTCGCCGGACTGCTCGCGGTGATGGCCGTGAACCAGTACGGCGGGATGATGTCGCTCATCTCGATCGTCGATTCGCTCAGGCCCGTGCGCCCGACGCGCGCACTGCGCGTGGCCGGCATCGTGGCGATGTTCGCCGTGGTGTGGGCGACGGCGCGCTTCGTGGGCGTCGAGCGCTTCACGGCCTTCTACGGCAACGTCCTCATCTTCATCGGCTACCTCTTCACGCCGTGGACGGCCATCAATCTGGTGGACTACTTCTTCGTGCGCCGCGGCCGTTACTCGATCCGTGAGATCTTCAAGGCCGAGGGGATGTACGGCCGCTGGGGCTGGCGGGGGCAGACCGCATACGCGCTGGCGCTCGCCGCGATGGTGCCGTTCATGGTGACCGCGCCGTACACGGGGCCGGCGGCACGCGCGCTCGGCGGCATCGACGCGACGATCTTCGTCGGGCTGCTCGTGGCCGGCGTCGCCTATCAACGCGTCTGCCGCAACCTCGACCTCGAGGCCGAGTGGCGCGTGGTCGAGGCCGAAGGGCTCGCGCGGCACCGCTGAGTCGTGCGACATCGTGTCGCGCCTGGACAGCGCAGGTGCGGCGCTACGCTGCCATGCATGCCCCGATTCGCCTTCCGTCTGGCAGTGATGCTCGGCTCCCGCGTGGTCGTCGCCGTGGTTGCGCTCAGTGCGCAGCCTGGCGCTCCCACGTCCGTGGAGCAACAGCTCCACACGGAGTAGATCCAGTGGCTGTCGTCGCTGCCTCCCGAGCCGCGTGGACCCGACATGGCGCCGAAGTGCACCGGCGGCGTGGTCGAGAAGGTGGAGAAGGGGCTCAAGCCCGGCGGCATCGTGGTGATCGAGGCCTTCCACGAAGACGCCGCGAGGAAGTTCCGGATCGGCGGATCGATCTGCGCGCCCGGGGAGCCGCCCCATGCGTTTCAGGGGCTGCGCACGATTCACCACGAGGAGCCGATCGCGATGCCCGACTTCGGCGCGCAGCCGATGCGACCCGTCCGCTACGCCGGGGAGAAGCCTCGTCCCTGATGAGGGCGGACTGCGCTACCCTGAAAGCGTGAGCCTCTACGACGCGCTGGCCCGGCTGGAGCAGCGCCTGGCCGTGCTGCTGCCGCCGCAGTATCGCGACCGGTATCAGGACATGACGCCCGTGCCGATGCGCTCGGCGCCGTTCGTCTACGACGAGGGCGGCCACGTGGCATGGGACCGCATGTGGCAGGGCTTCTGCGACCTGGCGATGGCGGGTGGTCCGCCGCACAAAGGCCGCTGGCTCGCGCCGGGCACCGAGGCCGAGGTGACGGCGGAGCCCGAACGCTACGACGCCGTGGTGGCGGAGATCCGGCGCGGCATCGCGCTTGCGACCGGACTCGATGCGCGCCCGTCCGACGCTGCGGGCTGGGTGCCGGTGGCGTGTTACGGCGAGGCGATGGCGGAGTGGATGACGCGCGCCATCGTGATGGAGAACGTAGCCGCCCGCCGTGGACGCATCCACGTCGCGATGCCGGCCGCGCCCGCGTTCCGCGTGGAGAAGGAAGTCCGGAACGTGATCACCGTGGTGTCGAAGACCTCGCACTACTGGGTGGACCACATGCCGTACAGCCAGCAGGCGGCGATTCGCGCGCTCTTCCATGAGCTGTCACTCGAAGGCGTGGTCGTGCCACCCGTAGCCGATGCGACCAGGCTCGACGCGCACGCGGCGCCGGCGCTCGTGCAGGCCTTTGCCGCCTGCGGCGAGGCCGGCGCGGCGCCCGCGGCTACACCGGGCTGGGTGGCGGTGCCGTGCGCGAGCGTCGAGCACGCCATCTGGCTGATGCGCGCGCTGGTCGCCTCGAACGTGCTCGCGCGCCGCGAAGAGACCACGCTGCTCGTGCCGGTGCATCCAGCCATCGACCCCGGCGGCACGATGGTGGCCACGCGTGTCACGCGTGTGCAGGCGCTGGCGCGGCACGCCGGACGGGCGTGACACAAAAGTGCCGAAACGCGGCTGCGTCGCCGTCCACGGACGGCAAGGAGCGGGCATGAGGAATCGAGCGATGTGGGCGGGCCTGTGCGCCGCCATGGCGATGGCGACGGTGGCGGCGCAGCCCGCCCCGCAGGGTGCGCGTCCGCCGCGTCGTGCGTTCGATCTCACCACGCCGCGTCCCATCCCCGCGCGTGACAGCGTGTGGATAGAAGAACTCACCTGGATGGAAGTGCGCGACGCGATGGCCGCGGGGAAGACCACGGCCATCATCGCCGCCGGCAGCACCGAACAGAACGGCCCCTACGTGCCCACCGGCAAACACATCTACGTGCTGCGGGCCACGGCCGAGGCGATCGCGCGCGGTCTGGGCACGGCGCTCGTGGCGCCGATGATCCCGTTCGAGCCGGGCGCCGCCTCCGCCACACCCGGCACGCTGCAACTGCGTCCCGAGACCTACGAGGCGATCATCGAGGATGAAGCCGAAGGACTCAAGGCCAACGGCTTCGCGCATGTCGTGCTCATCGGCGACAGTGGCGGCAACCAGCGCGGGCTCGCGAACGTGGCGAAGAAGCTCGCGGCGGCGTGGGCCGGTGGGCCGACGTCCATCCACTTCGTTCCCGAGTACTACGCCAGTTGGGAAGCGGCGGACGCGGCCTGGGCGTCACTGGGCGTGCCGAAGACGGTCGATGAAGGGATTCACGACGACTACAGCGTGAACGCCATCATCGCCACCGTGGACCCGGGCAAGATCCGCTTCGAGGAGCGCCGGGGCGCCGGCAAGGCGTCGATCAACGGGCAGTCGCTGCTGCCGCTCGACACCACCGTGGCGAATGGCAGGACGCTCGTCGAGATTCGCGCCCGGCTTGCCATCGAGGCCATCCGCAAGGCACTCGCGGCGCGCTGATCGAAACGTCATAGTTTGCAATCCCCTGCCGTGACCGTCGCGGCTCGCGCCAGCTCTGCTATTGTCGGCCTCAGGTCGCCGGCAGGGGCCGCGCGACGCGAAGGGAGTCGGCCATGCGCAAGGGATGGATGCTCATCATGTGCGGGTTCGTCGGACTGCTCGCACTCACCGCTCTGGCCTCGGAGAAGGCGCCGAGCGACTTCGTCTCCGCGATGCAGACCATTGCCGCCGCCCAGGCCGCGGCAACCAAGGCGACGGCCGCCGAGGACTACGACACCGTGGAGAAACACGCGGCCGCCATCGTCGACGCGTTCCCGGTCATCGAGAAGTACTGGTCTGCGAGATCCCCGGACGTGCTCCCGATGGTGCGCTCGGCGGCGAAGGCCGCGTCAGATCTCCGCGTGTCGTCGCAGCAGCGCAGCCTCGAAGGCGTGGCCTATTCCGCGAAGGAACTGAGCGCCGCCTGCGCGAACTGCCACGCCGCGCACCGGGAGACGATGCCCGACGGGACGTTCCAGATCAAGTAGTCGCATTCTGGAGGGGCCGCCCATGGCCGCGTGCGGCCGGGCGCCCGGCGACACGCTGACGCTCGGCGCGACGTCGTTCGACCTCGTGCAGTACCACTTTCACGCCCCGAGTGAGCACACGCTGTCGGAACGGCGCTACCCGATGGAGATGCACATGGTGCATCGCTCAGCCGCCGGCAGGCTCGCGGTCGTGGGCGTGCTCATCGCCGAAGACCGGCACAACCCCGCGTTCGAGCCGGTCTGGAACAACCTGCCGCGCGCCAGGGGCGTGGAGAAGCCCTACGAGTACGTCATGGTCGACGTGGACGCGCTGCTGCCGTCATCCCATGCTCGTACCGCTAACAGGGCTCCCTGACGACGCCGCCGTGCACGGAGGGGGTCGAGTGGGTCGTGCTGTCGACGCCCATCGAGCTCGACCGGCAGCAGATCGGCACTTTCGGCGCGATCATCCACGGCAACAGCCGCCCGGTGCAGGCCCTCAATGGCCGCACGGTCTCGCGGACGTCGTGCACTAAGCGGCCGAGAGGCGTCGACTCGGCGCTTGCCATTCTCTGACCCGGCCGTGCACCGCGACCCCGAGGTGTTGAGGGGCGCGCTCGTGTTCGTCGGAACCCGCGTGCCGTTCCAGACGCTGCTCGACTACCTCGAAGGCGGCGAGTCGCTGGGCCGCGGACCTTCTGCAGGTCACGACGGGAGGCGGCTCAGGAAGTCGCGCGGCGTGACGATCTCGACACCGCGATAGCTTTGCAGGACGAGCAGGTCAAGGTCCCCGGTCACGATGACCGTCGCGCTTGCGGCAACGGCCGCTGCCAGCACCACGTCATCGTCGGCGTCGCGGGATGCCAATCGTGAACGTCTCGCGCAATGTGCGCTCGAGCTCATCCAGCAGGACAGGGGACGTGACCACGGTGCCGGAGCCCAGCGCCCGCACGACCACCTCGTGACACAGCCCCTTCGCGACCAGCGCCGCGACGATGACGTTGGTGTCGAGGACGACGGTCACGACACGATAGCGAAGACGTCCTCGTCCGTGTAGATACCCTGGGCGCGCGCCTGCGGCAGCAGTCCGGCGCGGGCCGAGGCGAGGCTCGTGAGCAGCTCGTCCTGCTCGTGCGCGCGCCGCACCAGCTGGCTGACGGAGAGCAAATTGTCGCCAGTTGGAACCAGCTCGACGGGTGGCTACGACAACTGGAGGGACTCGCGCTCACGTCGTGAGGCCAGCTCTTCCCCGTCCCTGTCTCCGTTTCTGAGAGCCCCTGAAAGACGAAAAGAGCGCGGTTGAGCCCCTTCATCTCGTCAGATGTCAGTGATCCAAGCCGCGTTCCAAGGCGTGTCCGCGGCACAGCGGTGAGCGTGTCGACGATCATCCGGCAAGGCGACGCACGCCACTCCGGATGCTCGGCTGAATCGGAAGCCTGAAGATCGGTGCCGGTGCCGGATCGGTCGTCAATGGGCACACGATGATCGAGTCGTTGGCGTCGAATCGGTCGTCCTGAACGATGACCTCGGGTCGCGGTTTACCTGCATACGCGGCGCCGCCGGCGACGGTCCAGACCTCGCCACGCTTCATTCCACGTCCCAGGCCGAGATCGCATCGACGAATGCCTGGTCCGCGTCGGCGTGGGGACTCTTCGCCACCGCAAGCGATTGACGGTGTGCGGCGAGAGAGAAGGCCCTGGTGCTAACCGGTCACGCCGGTCTGACCGACGGCCGGTCACGCCGGGTGCAGCTGGGCCGGCAGCAGGTCATCCTGAAGCACACCACGCCGCGCCAGATGGCGACGGCCGGCCGCATCAGCGGCACCGTGATCCAGGCGCTGCGCTGGCTCGGCCGGGACCACGTAAACGACAATGTGGTGTCAACACTCCGCCGCCGGCTGTCCGACGCCGACAAGGGCCAGCTGCATCGGGAACTCCGCTGGGCCCCCACGTGGGTCGGCGACGTCCTGCGCCGGATTGCTGCCCCTCGGTGACGTGATGGACGCCGTCCTCACGCAGCCGTCCGAACGCCAGCGCCTCGTCTACGAAGAGGCCGGCCGGACGTCGGATGCCAACCGTGCGGATTGCGCACGATGCAGCCGTCGCGCCGCTGCGCCGCCACTGCGCCGCCGCGCCGTATGACGGCCATCATTCAGCTCCGCCCCTGACTCAGGTAGCGTTCGAGGCACCGCTGAACGAGACGGCCATGACCCGTCGCCCGCCCAGAGCCGGAGAAGCACATGGGGCGCCCCTATAACAGTCGTCTTCCGCAAGGCGTTCTGCAGCTGGGTGTGTCCCATCGGCACGCTGTCCGAGTGGCTCTGGCAGGGCGGAGCGGCGCTGCACGGACGGAACCGTGCGTTGCCGCGATGGGCCGATCTGCCGCTGCGCAGCATGAAATACCTCCTGCTCGCCTTGGTGGTCTGGGTGGTGGTGATGATGCCTGTCCCGGCGCTGGCCGCGTTCCTCAGCAGCCCGTACGGGCTCGTTGCGGACGTGAAGATGCTCGACTTCTTTCGCGATGCGGGGCGGCTGACGACTCAGGTGTGCAGCGTGCTGGTGATCCTGTGGGTGGTCACGAAGAACTTCTGGTGCCGGTTCCTGTGTCCGTACGGCGCGCTGATGGGGCTGGCCTCGTTGTCGAGCCCGATGCGGATTACACGCGACCCTGCCACGTGTATCGATTGCGGCAAGTGCGCGAAGGCGTGCCCGTCGCTCATTCCCGTCGACGTGCTGCGGACGGTCAGGACGCCGGAGTGCAACGGATGCCTGACCTGCGTGTCCGTCTGCCCGGTGCAAGACGCCTTGGAGATGCGCACCCTGGTCGGGCGCCGCCGCATCGCCGCGCCGCGCATCGCGCTCGGCGTTGCGCTGATTGTCGTCGCCGTCGTCGGCTACGCGAAGACGGTCGGACATTGGCACGGCCACGTCCAGGAGGCCCTGTTCTTCAAGCTGATCCCAAGCGCCGGCACGCTGTCTCATCCCTAGGGTCGGCCATCGGGGGCCGGCGCGCACGCGCCTGGAGCAGCGCATGACCGGAAGGCACGACATTATCACCCGCGCCGATATCGAGCGGCTCGTTGACACATTCTATGGGCGGGTCCGTGCCGACGAGATCCTGGCGCCGATCTTCGACGACGTCGCGCACACCGACTGGGCGCGGCACTTGCCGAAGATGTACGACTTCTGGGAGACGGTGCTCTTTGGGGCCCCGGCCTACCGCGGCCAGCCAATCGGCATTCACGTCGAACTGGCGACGCGGGTCTCGATTGGCCAGCGGGAGTTCGGACGCTGGCTGGCGCTGTTTGTCGCCACCGTGGACGCGGCCTTTCTCGGTCCGCAGGCCGACGAGGCGAAGCGCCGGGCGGCTCGTATCGCCCACGTCATGCAGCATCACATCGGGAACGCCGCTGGCGGCCCCGTCCCGGCTGCGACCCGACACACCCAGCGCGATGCCGAGGGCTGACATCCGGCCCGCATGAACGCCATGTGCGGGCGGGGGGGCAACCGCGGCCCGCTGACGGCGGACCCGCGACCCGGCGGATATGACGTCGGTCATATCGCTCAGAGTGCGAGTCCCGCAGGATGTCATCAACCTTCACAGGCAGACGACGCTGAGGAGCAATGCGCGTGGCACAGTCCAGGAAGAATGTCGTGCGCTCTCCTGCCAACCCTGCACGGATCTGCTGGGGATGCGAGAAGTACTGTCCTGCCGACGATCTCGCCTGCGGCAATGGCTCGATTCGGACGCCGCATCCCTGTGAGCTCTTCGGAGACGACTGGCTCGAATGGGCGTCCAATCGTCAGCAGCGAGCGGATCGAGAGCTGCCGTGATCGACCAGGGACCACCGGCGGCGGCTCCAGAGCGTGCAGCAAGAGAGCGGCGCGTGCAGCAAGGGAGCGGAAGGGGTGCCGCCGTGGCCGCGTACGCGAACGTCATCGCCACGCTTGCCGCCCTCGCCGTCATCGACGGGTGCGCACGTGAGCGGCCAGCGGAGGTCACGCCCGCCGCTGATCCATCAATCGCTGCCAGTGACCTGCGCACGCCCGGCCTTGCGGGGCAACAGGTG
The DNA here is from genome assembly GCA_016789705.1 of Acidobacteriota bacterium. Taxonomy (GTDB): domain Bacteria; phylum Acidobacteriota; class Vicinamibacteria; order Vicinamibacterales; family UBA2999; genus CADEFD01. The sequence continues at coordinate 4,318 of JAEUQR010000134.1, read as the reverse complement.
ACGTGCGCCGGACCGCGGACCAAGACGTTCGCGCTCACCGTCCGCGAAGGCGAAGTCGATCTGGGCATGGCCACCCGCTTCCACGCCTGGACCTACGACGGCCGGCTGCCCGGCCCGACGCTCGAAGCCTGCGAGGGCGACACCGTCACCATCACCGTGCACAACACCGCGGCCATCGCGCACGGTCTCGACACGCACGCCCTGACCATCGACGCGAGGAAGTTTGGGCCGACGGAACCTGGCGAGACGCTCACCATCCAGGGGACGGCGGCAACGCCTGGCGTCTTCATGTATCACTGTTCCGTGGGGCCGGTCACCGACATCCACATCAAGAGCGGCATGCACGGGCCGATGATCGTCTACCCGCGCGGCGTCGCGCTTCGGCCCGCCTACGAGGCCGTGGTGGTCCAGGACGCGATCTTCGGCGAACGGGATGCCGACGGCGTCATCCTTGGCGGCGACACGCAGCGCATGAAGCGCAATGACCCTGAGTTCCGCCTCTTCAATGGACGGCTCGAACACGAGCCGCGACACGTGGTCGCCGGCGAGCTCGTCCGCCTGTATCTGGTGAACGTTGGGCCAGGCGTCTCGGCCGCGCATGTGGTCGGCGGCATGTTCGACGCCGTCATCGACGGCAGCACGATCATCCATGCGGTGCAGACCTATGCCGTGGCGCCAGGCGCTGGGGCCATCCTCGAGTTCCGCGTGCCGGAGCCGGGAGAATTCGTGTTGGTGGACCACGACCAGCTCGGGTTCCTGCCGCTTGGTCTCGGTCTCCGGTTCGTGGCTGAGCGCTGATCAGACGCGGCGGTCGCCCTGCCACCGTCGTCAGCGTGCCAACCGGCAGCAGTCTATCAACGCCCTCGGACTGACGCCGCATCCGGAATCACGCGAGCCGCGAGGGCGACCGGTCCGATCGCCTGACGAAGCGCCGGTGACCCGAGCGCAGAATCGGACGTCACACTTGTGTGTTGCACTCGCCAGCGTGGCACGACCGAACGATAGCAGGCTGTGTCCCGTGGCGCGCGGCGTCGCACTCAGGGAAGGACTCGACGCAGCGCACTGATGGGCGACTGGCCACCTCAACTAGGCCAGGCGATCGTCAGCAGAAACGCACTGTCTTCGCTGGCGTCGACGTCGTGAGGCACGCCTTGGTCGAGTGCCAGCAGGGCTCCGCGGTAGAGATCGAATGTCCGACCGTCTGCGTGCATCTGGATGCGCCTGTCGACAGTCTGAGTCGAGATCCGCCCTTTTGTCAGATGCCCTGGAACCCGCGCCCTCAGCGTGATGAGGACGACGCGGAAGTCGTCGAACGTGACCAGCGTCCTGGCGTTCTGCCCGCTGGCCCACTCGGGTTCACTGTGAAGCGTCTCCGCTGATTGGGATCCGAGGGACGCATCGATATTGGATGACCAACGCCGGGCTTACGACGAGATGCGAGAGCGATGTCCGGTGGCGCACAGCGAGTTCCTTGGGTGGTCGCCGTTCCGCCACGAGGACGTCACCACCGTGTTGTCGGATCCGGAGACTGTCAGCAATGCATCGCGGCACCTGGCAATTCCGAACGGGATGGATCCGCCGGTTCACGTTCGATGCCGCGAGGCGATCGCTGCCCACTCCGGTCAGGAGCAGATGGAGACGCTCGAGCCACGCACTCGCGAGATCGCGGTAAAGCTCCTCGAGCCACGGCTCTCCACTGGCCAGATGGAGTTCATCGATGGTTTTGCGACGCCATTCGTGTTGCAGACCCTGTGCGCCTGGCTGGGCCCTGGCCAGTCTGTTCTCAGAGCTCGCCAAGGCGAACCTGAGCCAGCACCGCGCGGCCCCGGACGACGTGGCCGACGCCACTGACGCGCACGTGACGACCGAGGTGGACGGTAGGCGGCTAGACGACGACTAGATCGTGAGCGTTCTGCGGAACTGGACGGCTGGCCAGGGCACCGTCGCGGCGGGATTGGGCATCCTGGCCCTGCATCTAGCCCAGGCGCCTGCGCTGCAGGATCGGCTGCGGCGCGATCGATCGCTCATTCCCGCGGCCATCGAGGAGATTCTACGGGTGGACGCTCCGCTCGTCGCCAATCCTCGTGTCACGACCCGGGATGTTGAAATCCAGGGCCGGGCCATTCCCAGGGGCGAGAGGCTCACCTTGATGTGGATCGTCACCAACCGCGATCCCCGCGCGTTCGATGAACCCAACGCGGTTGTGATCGAGCGCAGCACGGACGCTGGGCTGGTCTGGGGCCAAGGAATCCATTTCTGCGTGGGGGCGCCGCTGGCCAGGCGTGAGATGCGCGTAGCGCTCGAGGAGCTGCTCTCGCGGACGGCACGCATCGAGATCGCCGGGGCCGCTCCGCGCCGTGCGGTGTATCGCGGTAACGGTCTTGCTGCGCTCCTCTTGCGCATCAGCTAGTCGTGGACGCTGCTTCAGTACCGGGACCGCGGATACGCGCCGCCTATCTGCGCCCGCAGGCCTCCGCGAGCATCACTACGCCCCAGGGGCTGTAGCCGATCAGCGGTGCGAGCGATTCGACCGGCTCGCGATCCATGCGGAAAGAGCCCACACGGATGTGCGCAGACTCATCGCTGCTAGGCTGTCGTCTGCGACCCCGGCGCCGGTGGCGCGGCGCGCGGCCAGGCCGACGAGCACGAGCGCATGCGCGACGGCGAGTCCGCGCGCGCCGTTCGTCGCCCATCGCCCGCCGCGCCAGAGCGCCACCGCCACGACGACCGCCACGGCACTCGTCACGACGTTGTAGACCACCAGCCACGTCAGCACCTGATAGTCGGGGACGTCGAGGCCGCTCAGTACCCGGGTGCCGGCGACCATCCCGGCCGCGCCGAGGGCGCCGCCGACGAGCGCGGCGGCACGCTGCGTGGTGGACGTTCGCTGACGAGACACTGTCGCCATGAGCCCTCAGATGTCGGAACGTGCCAGCCTGCGGATGGCGCAGGCGAACGGCACCACGAGCCAGAGCACGAGCGATGCCGCAACGGCGGCACCAGCGGCGGTCATTCCGCCGGTGAACCGAAGGAGCGCTGCTGTCGCGGCGCCGAACGCCGACGTGCCCTCGATGGCAAGCAACGCCCCGGTGCGCGCCGCATCCACCGGATTGACGAGGGTGGCCCAGATGAGCAGCCGCGAGGCCGATCCCGACCGCAGCAGCGAGGCCACGCCGAGCGCCGCCACGTCGAACAACACGACGGCGAGGAACCATACGACCAGCGCGAGCGCCAGCACCCGCGTGCGCCGGCCGGTGTGACCGCTCGACAGCCATGCGGCGATCGAGAGGAACACCCCGGTGATGACCACCGCCGTCAGCGCCAGCGCGCCATAGCGCGCCGCGCCGCCCAGGCCCGCCTGCGACTGCAGCACGAGACCCGCGAGCCCGAAGCCCACCAGCTCCGCCGCCGAGAGCGCGGCCCAGATGCCGAGCACCCGTCCGAACAGGATGTGCCCGCGCGAGACCGGCTGCGAGTACAGCAGCTCGGCGGCGCCGCGCTCCGAGGTCAGCGCCAGTGCGCCGAACACCAGCGCCGCGAGCGGCACGAGCAGCAGCACCAGCTGCACCAGCGAGATGGCCGTCCGCGAGAAGTCCTGGACGCCGTGGCCGCCCGAGAGCACGTAGCCGGCGCCGGCCACCGCCAGGGCGAGGCCGGCGAACACCACGGCGAAGATCTGCAGCCATCGCGACCGTACCGCCAGCACGAGCTCGTAGCGTGCGCACAGCCAGATCGGGGCGTCGAAGGTGCTCATGGCAGCAGGTGTCGGACCGGCACCGGCGTGCCGCGCCTGGCCGCGGCGTCGAGATCGCGCGAGGCGGCCGAGGCGTGGGCGACGAGTCCCGAGCCCATCGGTGTGTCGAGCGACGTCTGCGTGAACATGGCCATCCGGCCGTCCACCCACTCGCCGGTGCGGTGGTCGGCCACGAAGACGAGCGCCCCGGCCGGAAGTCCGGCGGCTGCTACATAATCGCGCAGGCAGCCGAGGTCGTCGAAGATCGTGGGCTCTTCGCCGCGGGCGACGATCTGGGCGGCGGTGGTCGACGAGACGATCGTCATCCGGCAGTGCGCGCACACGTCGGCGGTGGTGTCGATGTCGACCGGGGCGGGAGGCCCTGACGCGCACCCGCCGAGCAGGCCGGCGAGCAGAAGCGCCGAGCGAAACAGACGCCTCATGGCTGCTCTCCGATGAGTTCCCGGTAGAACTGATCGAGATGGCCCTCTTCCGCGGTCAGTCCGCGGATCTCGCCGCCGGCCTCGCGGATGACATCGAGCATCTCCGGACGTGCCGACGCCGGCCCGGGCAGCACCAGTTCGT
>JAEUQR010000130.1 GCA_016789705.1 Acidobacteriota bacterium | reverse complement strand
TACCAGCCCACCGCCTGGCCGTCCTTGCGGTGATCCGAGCCGGCGCGGTAGATGCCATTCACGGGTCGATCCTCGGTGACGCTGATGCGGTCGAAGACCGGCGCCGGCATCCTTGGGTCGCGCGTGAAGAGAATGCCCTGGTAGCCGCCCACGGCGCCGCCGTCCACCGCGCGCACTTTGTGCCCCTTCGCCTCGAGCGCCGCGCCCACGAGGTTGAAGAGGTTGTGCTCGAGTGACAGCGTGTTGCTGTTCTGGTTGTGGGTGAAGCGGGCCGCGTCGGTGGTCATCTGCACGTTCATCCCGTGGTCGATCACGTTCACCATGTGCTGCGCGTGCGTCTCGGGCTGCACGCTGCCGCCCATGTTGCCGAAGGCCATGAGCGGCTCGCCGTCCTTCATCACGAAGCCGGCGATGATGCTGTGGAACGGCCGCTTGCGCGGCGCCACCACGTTCGGATGCTTCGGATCGAGCGAGAAGGCGCTGCCGCGGTTGTGCAGCACGAAGCCGTACGGGCCCACGGTGGCGCGGCTGCCGTAGACGCTGAACACGCTGTGCACGAGCGACACCATGTTGCCCCAGCGATCGGCCGTGGTCAGATAGATCGTGCCGCCGTCCATGCCGCCGGTCACGTTCGGCGCGGCGGCCTTGCCCGGATCGATCTTTCCGCAGAGCGTGGCGGCATGCGCCTTCGAGATGAGTTGCGCCACCGGCACCTGGGAGAACTTCGGGTCGGCGTTCTTCGCCAGCAGATCCGCGTAGGCCAGCTTCTTCGCCTCGACCATCATGTGCCAGTAGGTCGGGTCCGACGGCCCGAGCGCCGCGAGGTTCACGCCGAGCTTCGGCATGCAGACCTCGAGGATGTTCAGCATCTCGAGGGCCGCGAAGCCCTGCCCGGGCGGCGGCAACTGGAAGATGTCGTAGCCGTGGTAGTTCGTCGTGATGGGCTCGACCCACTCGGGCGCGTAGCTCGCCAGGTCGTCGTGGGTCATGACGCCGCCACCGGCCTTGACCTTCGCCACGATGGCATCCGCGATCGGGCCCTTGTAGAACGCGTCCTTGCCCTGCGCCTGCAGTAGACGTAACGCCTTGGCCAGGTTGGGATTGCGGATGATGCCGTAGAGCGGCGGTGCGTTCGCGCCGTCGAGGAACGTGGCCTTCGAGTCCGCGTCGGCGTTCAGCCCCTTCACGGAGCTCAGCAGGTCGTCGTGCCGGCGCTCGGCGAGCCCCCAGCCTTCCTCGGCCACCTGCGCGGCGCGCGCGAACGTCTCCTTGAAGCTCATCGTGCCGAAGCGCGTGAGCAGCGCGTCGTAGCCGGCCACTGCGGCCGGCACGGTGGCGGCATTCACGCCCGAGCCCGGCATCTGCTTCACGCCGAGCTTCGCGAAGAACTCCGGCGTCCAGCCGGCCGGCGCCCAGCCCGCGGCCGAGAGCGCGTAGAGCTTCTTCTCGCGTGCTACCCAGACGATGGCGAAGAGATCGCCGCCGATACCGGTGTCGTTCTGCGAGGTTACGTCGAGCATGGCGCCCGTCGCGACGGCGGCGTCGATGGCGTTCCCGCCCTGCCGCAGGATGTCGAGACCGGCCTGTGCCGCCAGCGGATCGCTCGTGGCGACGATGCCGTGCCGGGCCACCACCTCCGAGCGCCCCTGGCTCAACCAGCCCTGAGCGCGCGACCCGGGCACCGCCTTCACCTGCGAGCCCGGCTGCGGCTGACTGGCCGACGGCTGGCCGAACGGGTGCGGCGACTGGGCGCGGCCGGTGACGGCCCACGTGCCGGCAACGAGGACGAGGATGGCGATGGCGGAACGGGTCGAGCGCATTGAGGCCTCCGGGACGGCCTATCGTCTCGTACTTCGCCCCTCGGGGCCGCCGCGAAGCTCTTAGTCCACGAACGTCGCGCGGATGGTGCGCGAGAGCGTGGCCATGGCGGCGGCGAGCGCACGGCGCTGTGGGGTGCCCGTGGCCGTGCCGCCAGGTGCCGCGTCGAGGGCGTTCGCCACACGCTCCGTCAGCGGCAGGCGCGTGCTTCGGCGCGATTCGAGTCCGGCAAGAAGCGTCCACACGCGCGCCACCTGCGCCTTCGCCGCGGCGATTCGCGCGAGCGCCTCGTTGGCGGCTACCTCGCCACGCTGCGCCTGCTGCAGCAGTCGGCACTCGAACGTGCGACAGCACTGCGGGCGGTGGGCGTAGACGGCGCAGCGGGTGCCGCGAAGTCCGGCGCATGGCAGCGCCAGCAGCTCCACGTCAGCGTCGTCGCTGTCCACGTCGAGGCCAAGCGCCTCGAGCCGTATGGCCTCGCGCCGTCCCGCGAGTTCGACATCGCCGAAGAGCGTGCCGTCGCAGCAGAGCCCGCACTGCGTGCAGAGCGTGTCGGTCAGCATGCGCGCTTCGTCGTCCCGCCGGCCCGAGAACTACTGCACAAGCAGCGTCTCCGGATACTGCGCCCGCCAGCCAAACCAGAACGCACGCTGCGCGCTCGCGCGAGGCAGTGCCGTGCCATCGGGGCCCACGAGGGCGTCTTCGGTGACACGCCATTCGCGGCCGTCGCCGTCGCGCACGATGTCGCTGGCGCTCGCGGCCGCCTGGAACGCGACGTCGCTGCTGCCCAGTGCGTAGACGCGGTTGGCGCCGCGCCGGCTCGTGACGATGAGAAAGCGGCGGCCCGCCGCTTCGAAGGGATAGACCGGCTGCCGCGTGAGGCGCGACTGCGCGATGGCCACCGGCACCGTGGTGCCGTCGGCCCCGCGCACCTTGAACGTGAGCACGTCCGCCTTGTTTCTGAGCCGCGTGTCGTTGCCGGGGACCTGGAAGTAGAGCGTGTCGTCAGCGAAGTAGTCGCGGTAGGCCACGCCTTCGCCGTAGTCGCGTTCGTGGCCGGTGTCGAGCGACAGCACGGTGGTATTCGGATGCAACGCCTTCCACTCGCCCCAGGTGGTCGTGACTACCGGCCGTGACTGTAGCTCGATGCCACGATCCACGAGTTCGCCGATGACGGGCTTGCCTTCGAGCGTGGACCAGAGACTGCCGGTCTCTTCGTCGAACATCAGCTTGTTCGAGCGGTAGAGCAGGCCGCTCGTGCCGAGCCGCCACGTGCGTCCGGCGGTCACACTCTCGTACGGGATGACCGTGCCGCAGAGCGTGCAGTAGACGACGTGCAGCTCCACGCCGCCCACTCTGTCGCGCGCCATCTCGTGCCAGGCCAGAATGCGCTTCGGGTACGCACGCGCTTCGCCGTTCACCACCAGGCCGAACACGACGTGGTTATCGCGCAGGTAGCGAGCCTCGGCGGCCGGCAGCACCTTCGGATAGTAGAGCGGCGGGATGCCGTTCACGGTCACGCCGCCCCAGTCCACTTCGTCGAGCCTGATGAGCGCCTTGGCGCCCGGCTGGAAGAAACGCGCCATCCGCCGGTCGATGCGGCTGTAGAGCAGGCCCTTGAAGCGCGCGTAGTCGGGATGGGGCTGGTAGGGACGCGACCAGACCCAGCGCCGCCATTCGCGCAGTTGCGGATCGAACCGCTTGCCGGTGCGGCGTTCCAGGAACTGGATGAGCCGCGTGCGGGTCAGGCCCTCGGCCGTGGGACGCCGACGCACGGGGCCGCCCATGTCCTCGCGCCGCACGCTGCCCCCGCCGCTGTCGTCGCCCGGTTCGCCTCCCCCGGCGAACTCGGCGGTGGACGTGTCGTCGGGCGCCGCCGCCGACGGACGGAGCAGCCGTGCGAGATCGATGATCATCGCGGCGTAGTCGTCGCGCCACACTGCCGCGATCTCGTCGAGCGCCGCGCGCGACTGCCGTTCATCGAGCCCACCGGCGGCGAGGAACGTCTCGACCGGCGGCGCGGCCGGCTGCGCCAGAGCCGCGGTGCCGGTCACGGCCAAGACGAGTAGCGCTGCTCGCATCCGAATCATTCCTGCCCCAACAAGATCGCGGTTGCCGAAGTTCCCGGTCCGGCTACACGGCCACTGTCAGCCTTCCAGCTCGACACCGAGGCCGTCGGCGATGCGGTTCACGAACGCGAAGTAGGCCACGATCGCGCAGGCGTCATGAATGGCCCGGTCATCCAGGCCCTGGTCGCGCAGCCGCTGGATGTGATGCGGTCGCACGCCGGCGGGTGTCAGCGTCAGCACCTCCGCGTAATCGAGCAGCGCCGTTTCCCGCGCCGACAATCCCGGCGCCGAAACCGGCGACGACTGCAGCCCGCCGACGACCGCGTCCTGCGCCTCAGCGTCCAGCCCCGCCGTGGTGAGAATGGCACGGAGACCCGCCCCGTGATGGTGCACTCAATAGTGGCAGCCGTTCAGGGCCGAGACGCGAACGCCCAGCAGTTCCCGTTCGCGCCGGCTGAGTGGCCCTGGACGATGCATCAATTGTTTGTACAGCTCCCAGTGCTGGCGCATCACCGCGGGATGTACGGCGTGCACCTGGATGATGTTGTCAGGGTCAGCGACGCGGTCGGCCTCGGCCAGCGCGTCGGCCGGGATGTAGCGGATGAAGGCCATGGCTGCCTCGCGGTCGATTACTGGCGCGCCCCGCGCATCAGCGCTTCAAGCCCTGAAGGCGTGCGGGCGACGTGGGCGGTGAGGTTCTCGCGGCCGTCCGCCGTGATGAGGATGACGTCCTCCGTGAACACACTGATACCCCGCGGATGGTTGTAGTACCACGGCTCGACCGTGATGACCATGCCAGGGGCCAGAGGCGCGTCGTCGACGGACGGGTCGCCCGACGACAGTCCGAGGTGGTGACCGAAGAACGAGCCCGTCTGCATGAAGGGCCGGGCATCGGCGGGGATCGCCCGTTCGGCGATGCGTTGCACATCCCCCAGCGTCACGCCCGGCCGCATCGCGGCGATGATGGCATCGGAGACGCGCACCTCCATCTCGAGAATCGAGCGCTGGTCGCCTGTGAAGCGTCCAGACACCGGAAAGGTGCGTCCTGTGTCGCTGACGTAGCCGTGCAGCTCGCACCCCACGTCGAAGATCACCAGCTCGCCGTTCCTCATCGTGCGATTGCGCCGGTCGTTGTGGGTCGCCAGGATTCGCCACGGCCAGAGGGCGTTCGGGCCCGACTTGACGATCGACGCAAACGGCAGCTTCGCGGCGCCACCTCGCTTGTAGAACGCCTCCAGCTCGGCTTCGAGCCCGCGTTCGTCGATGCCGTCTCTGACGAAGCGTGCGGCGTGGGCGATGCCGTCGACCCCGAGGCGCGCCGACTGCCGCATGAGGGCGATTTCGGCAGGCGACTTCACCATGCGTGTCAGCGCGACGTCGCGATACGCCGATTGCACGCGCGCCGCAGGCTGCTGCCGCATGAGCCAGGCTGCGAAATGGGCCAGCGGTGCTGCGGGCTGCGGTCGCTCGGCGTCCGACCGTGCCAGCGCCGCCGGCGACCCAGGGTCAACGCGCAGTAGTCTTCCTTCAGCGACCCAGGCGGTCAGGTCCGCGTTGAGTTGCGCAAGGGGGCGGATGTCGGACAACCCGGCGCGCGCGCCGATGCTCGCGTCGGCCTGTAGCGGCCGCCCGGGAAAATCGTTGCGTCGGGAGGGGTTTTCGAATCGCGCGTCGCGCGGCGGTGCGTAGATGATGGTGACGCCGCGATCAGCGTCGAGGGCCGCCACCGCGTCAGGGAACTCGAGTCCGGTCAGATACCAGAAGGTGTCGAGCTGCCGGAAGGTGAAACCTTCCGAGGCGCCGGCGGCTGCCGGCGACAGGAACACCCCGCCGCCGCTTGCCCGCAGGGCGCTCGACAGCGCGCTCCGCCTGGCAGCGTATTCGGCAGCCGGAAATGGCAGCTCGCTCCAATCGAGGTATCGCTGTTCAGGTGTGGGCTGCGCGGTCACCGGGGCGATCGTCGCGGCAAGCAGCGCGCTCAGCAGCAGTCGGCGTCCGGTTGTCATCATCATCGGCCCTTCCCCGGCTCGCCGCTGGCCAGGCGTGTGACGCCAGCCGTCACGGCCTGCCCGCGCGTGAACCCGCCCACCACCCACCATGCTCCGGCGGCGTGCGCCAGCGACCGGTGGTCCATCGTCGGGGCGGCGAGCCGCGGGCCAGGCATCCAGGCGTCCTCCGCCACGTCGTAGATCCACGTCGCCGCTTCGGGTTCGGCCGGCTGCCCGTTGTAGCCGATGCCGTTGTAGTTGTAGGGGTTCGCCGTGCCGCCGACAAACATGATGCCGGTCTGAGCCGCGGTGCGTACCGGGCCGGCGGCGGCGCGATAGCGCGGGGCGCCTGGATGCGCGGCAATCGCGCGCCAGGTGATTGACGCAGGGGTCTCGGGGTCGATGTCGCCGCGGAAGCACTCGCCGCTGATGCCGTACTTCGGCGTGCCGGTGTCGAGCATCTTCGCACCGCCGCAATACACGATCGTGTTGTCAACGAGGCCGCCGGCGTGTCCGAAGACCGGCGTGCCTGGAATGGGCGTCGCCGCGATCCACTGATCGGCCGTGGGGTCGTAGGCCTGCACGGTCGTCACCGTCCGGTCCGTCGACCAGCCGCTGATCAGATAGATCAGGCGATCGCGCCACACGCCCGAGACGGCGTCATCGAGGGGCACCGGCTGGTCGGCACCGCGGGCGTAGCGCCGTTCACTGGTGATGTAGATGTCGGTTGCCGGGCTCGTGGTTTCCCTGCCGTCGGCCGCCACTTCGTAGCCACCGAACACGTAGACGCGATCGCCAATCGACTGAGCGGTGGCCGCGAGCCGGCCGGCGCGCCCGGGCACGTCGGGCAGCGCTTCCCATCGCCCGCGTTCGATATCGAGGGCGAACGCACGCGTCGTGATGGCGTGGTAGTCGCGGCCCGACTCGAGGCCGAGGAAGCTGAAGAGCCACGGGTGTCCGCTGACCATCGCCGCGGCAACGGCGTTGTTGCCGAGGGGACGCGGCAGTTCCGGTCCCCTCGACACCGTCCAGGTGGCAGGCACCGCATCAGCCGGGCGACTCGAGCCTCCCGCCGCCGAAGGTGCCCGCACATCGCACGCGGCTGCGAATGTCGCCAGTGCGACGACCGCGGCAATCATCAGGGATCGCGACACGGCGCGAGGGTATCATGGCGGCCGCAGCTGGCCGCCACGCTGCCGGGAGAGATCATCATGCGGAGTCTATTCGTGTGCGCGTTTGTCGCGACGTTGCCGGCGCTGTCGTCGGCCCAGCCGTCAACGGCGAAGGACGCCGCCGAGATCAAGGCGGCGATGGTGGCGATGTGGGACGCCATCGAACGAGGCGACATCGACCGGTATGCGACCTACGTCCATCCCGATTTCACGTCCTTCGGCGAGAACGACACCTACATCACCGAGGGCAAAGACGCCGAGGTGCGCAACTACCGTGCCTACCTGCAGCGCGCCAGCGGTGTCCACACCGACATGCATCAGCCGGTGGTCACCGTGCGTGGCGACACCGCCTGGGTGACTTACTACTGGACCGACGCCGGAACGATCGAGGGCAAACGTTTCACGTCGCGCGGCAAGTCGACGCGGATCTTCGTGCGTGAGAGCGGCCGGTGGCTCTGTATTCACGGGCATTACACGGCGGTGCCGTAGTCCCTCACCAGCGTCCACTTGCGCCGCCGCCGCCCGAGCGGCCGCCGCCGAAGCTGCTCGACGACCCCGAGGACGAGCCCGAGGACGAGCGGCCCGACGATGAGCGGCCCGACGACGGTCCGCCCATGCCCCACACCCAGCGGTCCCCGGCCTTCTTCGAACTGCCCCGCATCGACGCCCGGCTGCCGGGCCGACGGCCCAGACGGAACCCGATCACGAGCGCCAGTGCCGCGATGCCCGCGAGCACCCAGGCGCCGCGTGGCATCCCGACCGTGGCGCCGAGCGCCATGGGGATCCCGCCGAAGACCGCACCGAAGACGATCGGCCCGACGGCGCGGGCGCCGACGCCGGCGCCGGCCATCCCGAACCCGATCGACACGAAGAGGCCGAGGAACGGCACGAGCACGTAGGGCAACATCGCGTCGTTGCTGCTGGCTGGGTCTTGCGATGCCGCGAGTGCCTGCAGCTCAGCGTCGGTCAGGGGCTGGTTGCGGCGCACGATGCCGGCGATGCGCGTCGTGCCGTCGACGATGCCACGGCCGAACGCGTTGTCGCGGAACGCCGGCAGGAACGTCTCGCGGATGATCTGCCCGGCGAGGCCGTCGGGCAGCACCCCTTCCAGTCCATAGCCGACCTCGATGCGCATCTCGCGCTCCGCGGGCGCCACGACGATGAGCACGCCGTTGTCCTTGCCGGCCTGGCCCACGCCCCAGGCGGCGAAGAGGGCCGTTGCGTACTCCTCCACCGTGAGTCCGTCGAGCGACGTCACCGTGGCCACGGCGATTTCGGCGCTCGTGGTGCGTTCGACGTCTTCGGCCAGGGCCGTGAGCGTCTGCACCTCCGAGGCGCTCAGCACGTGCGCGAAGTCGTTGATGGCGCCCGTGGGCTTGGGCAGTTGCTGTGCGGCCGTGTCGACTGCCACCGGCGCGAGCGCGGAGGCGAGGAGAAGGGCGAGGAAAGTGGCATGGACCCGGCGCATGCAACCTCAGACTATAGCGTGCGGCGTCTCAGCGCTTCGCGGCGACGTCGTTCAGCGCCCAGTCGTAGTCGAGCCAGGCGATCCGGGTGTTGGCGTCACGGGCCAGCGTCCGGCCGGGCCGCGCGGCAGGAACTGCGCCTCGAAGTCGCTGCCATACCACTTGAAGATGCTCGAGAGACGCAGGGTCGTGCCGCTCACGACGAGACCGGTCGCTCTGGCCAGATATCGAACCGCCGCCGCGTCGAGCTGCGCATCGAGCCGCTCGCTGCGAAACGGCTCACGCGCCAGCGGCGGGCAGCCGATTGAGGCGCAGTTCACCGCGAAGTGTACGCGGGCATCCTCGAACTCCGGGCGCAGGATACGGTGTTCGATGTCGTCGAGCGTGACCTGCCGTCCGCCGGCGCGCCAGCGCAGGCTCGTCCACACGCCGTCGATCTGGCGGATGCTGTTCTTCGGATAGAAGCTGAGCCAGCTCCCGCGAATCGGATAGTGATCGGCCACCGCCTTCAGCGTGAACACGTTGTAGGCATTGATCCAGTAGGCCATGCGCTGCGGCGCCGGCCATGCCCCGTCCTCTTCCCGTGTGACCACGCCGAATGTGGCGGCCACGCGGTCGAGGGCGGTCCGATTCGAAACGAGCCGCGCGTAGTCGACGCGGGTGCCCTCCAGATGTGTGGCCAGCAGGGCGCCGTAGGCCTGGTAGGTGTGGTCGAAATCCGCAGTCGCTCGCGCCGGCGCGCCGGTCGAGTCGGCGAGGCACCCTATCAACAGCAGGCTGGCCCAGATGAATTGGCGCACGTCACCAGTCGTATCACGAGACAGGGACGCGAACGATCAGTCCGCCTGCGTGGCACGGCGTGCTTTGACGTGGTGCCAGGTCAGCGTGTACGCACTCGTGAGCACGATCATGCCGGCGGCGAGCGCCAGGGCCTCGGGCAGCGTCCGCGTCTCACCGATTCGGCGAGCCAGCTGGATGTTGAAGCCGAAGAGCACGATGAGGTGGAACATGTAGATCGTCAGCGTCTCGCCCGACAGGATGCGCAGCAGACGCGGCAGCGATCGCATCGGCGCCGTCACGATCGACAGGCCCAGTGTGAGCACCAGCACCGCCGCCAGGTTCGACACGACGAACGCCGGCCGTGCCGAGGGATGTGTCGCGGCCGTCACGAGCGTCCATGGTGCGGCCTGAGCCGCCATGGCGATCGCACCCACGACGACGGCAAGCGCGGCAAGGCGCGACCAGATGATCGGGTAGGGCGTGTGGCCGCCCTGTGGCAGCACGATCCATCCCACGACCACGCCGGCAAAGACGTTGCCCGACCACGGCAGCAGCGGAAACGGCGACCCACCGCCGTGTGAGATCCAGTTCAGGAGCGGATGCCAGCTGCCACCGGCCAGCGTGCCGTCGGCCGCCGGGGCGATCGCGAACGCGAGCACGGCCAGCACGCCGGTGGCCACGACCACCTGCCGCGCCGACCGCGAGGCCAGCACCAGCAGTTCGAGCATGATGAGCGCCGCGCCGATGCTGTGCAGGATGCCCACGGAGAAGAAGTAGCGCCACGCCAGGTCGGCCTGCGCCGGGTCTGGCGACGTCGCCGCCCACGGGAACCCGAGGAAGTAGCCGCCGGCGATGACCACGAGGGCGCGTCGGAAGCGTCGCCGAATGGCGGCCGGATTCCGGCGATGCTGCTCGTAACGCGCGAGCGAACTCAGGTGGAACGCGATCCCGGCGACCATCAGGAAGCAGACCGAGACCAGCCCGCGCGCCCAGTTGTAGGTGTCGAAGATCGGTCCCTGCTCGATCGAGGGCAGCAAGACGGCATCGATGGTGTGGCCGTTGACCATCTGCAGCGACGCCAGCAGGCGCACCACGTCCACGAACCACACCCGTGGCGGGCGTGCCGTCGCGGGTTGCGGCGCCGTACTCACTGGCGACGGATCTCTGCAGGATCGATCCGCAGCTCGAGCAGATCGCCGCGCCGCACCAGGCGTCCGCGCACTTCGACGGGTTCGGCGGCAAACGGCGCCGCTGCGTCATTCAGGCGACCGCCGTCCCGCGAGGCCAGCACGTAGTGTGTCTCCGTGCCGTCGGCGCTCATCGTGACGAGCACCGGCGGAATGCCGCCGAGGATACACAGTTGCGCGCAGGCTCGATGGCCGTGGCCCACGCCCGGCCGCATGCGGCCGGCGTAACACTTCGAGTCGACGATCTCGCCGGCGAGCGTCACGTCGCCGAGATCGACCTCGACGACTTCGCGCAGCCGCGCGACATCCGCAGCCGCAAGATCAGTAGCGGCAGCGAATCCGCTCGCGCCCTCGAACATCCGCAGACCGCCGCGCTCGTAGACGTTGCCGCTCACGACCACGGCCTGCGCCACCTTGTCGGCCGGCACGTCGGGATTGTTCTTGGTCCAGCCCGTGAAGAGCAGCGTCGTCACGGCGCCATCGGTGCCGAGCGTGCGCAGATGCGGATACGGCCGCGCGAAGAGCAGGCCGGCGTGCTGCACGCCGTACGCGCCCGGATGAAGATCGTCGCCCGGGCTTCGCTGGAAGCCGGCAAACCCGACGCCGGCCAGCAGCACGGCCCCGGCCACGACGCCCGCGCGGGCCAGGCTCAGGCGCGTGGCGCGCGGGCTCATCGGCAGATAGCCCACGAAGAAGTCGGCGTCGGACGCGTCCGCCGGTGCGCCCGCCGAGTCGAGCGTTACGGGTTCGCACGGGGTGCCGGGGGGCTGCGCGGCGAGGTCGACGAGCAGATGACCGTGCCCGTCGAGCCTGACGCGGTGCGTGGCGAGCTTCTCGGTGAACGGCGGCGGTGACTGTCCGTCGGCCGGCCGGTATTCCCACCCGTGCCACGGACAGGTGAGGCACCCGTTCCTGACGCGGCCTTCGGCGAGCGGTCCGCCCTGATGCGCGCAGACGCCGTGCAGCGCCGAGATGGCATCGCCGTCGCGCACGAGCGCCAGATTCTCGCCGCTCGGCAGCACGAGCCGGCGCGCGCGCCCAGGCACGAGTGCCGCGGCCGGGCCTGCGGAGATCCACTGCGTGCCGTCGAGCGCCACGATCGATCCGGCCGGCGTGCGGTCTGCGGCAGTGGATCGGCGCGCCGCGGCCACATGCAGCGCCGAGACGAGCACGACGGACGCCGCTACCACACCAGTGAGCCAGGGCGAGGTCTCGAACTGCAGCGCGCCGAACGCGACGTGCGCCACAACCAGCGCGTAGCCCGCGTAGACCAGCATGTGCAGCGACTTCCACACGCGTCCGCCGAGCACCTTCTGCCAGAAGTCGTGGCTGGTCGCCGCCATCACGAAGAAGATCGCGAGCGCGGCCGCGCCGAAGAGCTGGAACGGGGCCGAGGCGCCCGTGAACGTGACGTCATTCGAAAGCAGCGACTCGATCTTCGAGACGCCGCCGTAGGCATGGTAGAAGTCGAGCACCTGGCGGCCGTGGTTCGCGGCCACCACGAAGAAGATCACGCCGAAGTGGCGGCGGTTGTAGACGAACGGCAGGAAGCGCGCATCGAGACGGGCCAGCGGACCCAGACACAGGATGGCCGTGAGCATCAGGAAGGCGCACGAGCCCCAGGCGCGCATCCCGAGAATCTCCGGCGTGATCGCGTGGTCGCCGTTCAGCACGATCTGGCTCACCCACCGGAACAGCCAGAGGTAGGCGGCAATGCCGCCCACGACGAACGCGTCGTAGACGTACTTCCGCCGGTTCCACTGCACCGTGACGAAGGTCTGACTCATCGCGACAGCACCGCCAGGGCGAGCCCCAGCAGAAGGAGCGGCGCGAGCCCCAGCCACACCGCGCGATGGAGGGCGCGTTGGCCGCGAGTCATGCGTGACCGTCCCGTCTGTCCGCCGTGATCCAGCGATGCAGCACCACCGGCCAGAGCAGCGCGGTGCCCGGCAGCATCATCAGGCGGAACATCAGCGAACTGCCGGCCGCGCCTTCGACCACGCGGCTCACCGCGAAGGCAAGGAAAGGCACGGCCACGAGCGCGCCGACGGCCAGCCACGTCACGACGAGTGCTTCAAGCAGGGAAAACATCGCAGAGTCGCGTGGCGGCGCCTACTATACTTCCACGCCTCGGACCGGGCCGGTGGGAGCGAACATGAGCGACGAGTTGTGGACGGACGTGGGAGCGGCGGAAGACCTGGCGACGCGTGCCGTGCAGGAAGTCACCGTGGGACGCACGAAGATCGCGCTCACGTGTAAAGACGGTGTATTTGGCGCCATCTCCGGCGTGTGCAATCACGTGGGCGGACCGCTCGGCAAGGGCGCGCTCGACGGCGACTACGTGGTGTGCCCGTGGCACTACTGGAAGTTTCATTGCCGCACGGGCGTTGGCGAGCCCGGATATGAAGCCGACCGTGTGCCCGCGCACGACGTGAAAGTGGACGCCGGCCGCGTGCTCGTGAAGAACACCGCGAGCTCCACGCGCGCCAAGGCGCCCCACACGCCCCATCCCCTGGCGCGTCCGGTGCAGCGTGAGGCCGGTCCCATCCGCATCCTTGGCATCTCCACCACTTCGATGACGGACGGGCATCCGCGTTACAGCACGTCCGACGCCCTGCTCGAACACGCGCTCAAGTGTGCCGCCGCCGAGGACGCCTGTGAGACGCGTCTCGTACGCCTGCGCGACCTGAGCTTCCGCGCCTGCGAGGGCTTCTACAGCAAGGCGGCACGCGCCTGCACGTGGCCGTGTTCGATTACGCAGATGGATGCCGACGACCAGATGGACCGGATCTACGAGGGCGTCGTGCACTGGGCCGATGCCGTGCTCGTGGCGACGCCCATCCGCTGGGGCGGCGCGAGCAGCCTGTACTGCAAGATGGCCGAGCGGATGAACTGCATCCAGAACCAGGAAACCATCGCCAACAAGCACCTGCTGCGCAACAAGGTGGCCGGCTTCATCATCACCGGCGGGCAGGACAACGTGCAGGCGGTGGCGGGCCAGATGCTCGGCTTCTTCGCCGAACTTGGCCTGCAGTTTCCGCAGTTCCCCTACATCGCCCATTCACGCGGCTGGTCGGCGGAAGACATGGAGAACAACGAACGGCACGTGCAGGAATCGACCGCCCTGCACGACGGTGCGGCGGCGCTCGCCGATCGCTGCGCGGTGATGGCGCGCGGGCTGGTGGAAGCCACGGAAGGCAAGAGCGCACTCGTACGCGGCGGCCGCAAGGGTATGCGCCTCGACGCCTGACGGGAATACGCCGGCGCCTGTCCCACCACCCGGCCCGGCCAAACCGTGGCGCGGGATTCGCCGGCCGAACAACGGCGGGCCCGATGCCGTCTGTGGCGGTATGCGTGCGTCCGCCCTCGCCCTTGTTGCCCTCCTGTGCGGCGTCGCGTCCGCTCTTGCTCAGACCGCGTCGCTGGACGACACGCTGACCGCAGTGCGCCGGCCGATTGTCGTCCGTGACGGACGTCTCGAAGGCGCCGGTGCCGATGTGCTCAAGGCCGCCATGGCGGCCACGCCGTACGTGCTCATCGGGGAAGATCACGGGCTCGCGGAGGTGCCGCTCTTCTCCGCGGCCGTCTTCCGCGAACTGGCCGCTCGCGGCACGCGGGACATCGTGCTTGAAATTGGCCCCGAGGCCGGACGCCGGCTCATGCGGGTGCTCGGCAGTGCGGATCCGGCCGCCGAGACCAGCGTCTGGATGCAGCGGTATCCGGACAGCCTGGCGTTCTACAACCTGCAGCAGGAACTGGCGTTCCTGCGCGCGGCGCGCGCCGCCGCCGGCCCGGAGCTGAAGATCTCCGGCATCGACCAGGAACTCCTGGGCGCCGGCCGGATGCTGCTCGAGTCGATCGGCGCCAAGGACCCGGCCTTGCCGGCTCTTCTGGCGCAGGAACGCGAGGCGCGCGCGAAGGCGGTGACCACCGGCAACCCGATGGACCTCTTCATGATCACGGGGCCGGCCGACGCGCTCACGAGCCTGCGCGATCGCCTGACGGCGGCGCGGCGTCCGCAGGACGCGGCGCTCGTCGCCTCACTGCTCGACAGTCGCGGCATCTACGCCCAGTTCGCGCAGTCCGGCTTCCTGAGCAACCTCACGCGCGCGGCACTGATGAAGCGGTACTACGTGGACCAGGTGCCGGCCGCTCGCCGCGCGGCGCCGCCTCCCGCCCTCTTCAAGCTCGGCGCGACTCACGTCATGAAGGGGTTCAACACCCTGAACAGCCGCGAGATCGGCAACTACATCGCCGAGCTGGCCGACGGCCTGGGCACGCCGTCGCTGCACATCCTCATCATGGCGGTGAAGGGCAACCAACGACGATTTGCCGGCGTCGGAAAACCGTACATCGCGGCGCCCGTGGACCAGGTCGGTCCGGGCGTCTCCGACTTCCCGTATGCCAAGCCGGTCTTCGAACGCGCGCTCGCCGAACAGGGCTGGTCGCTGTTCGACTTCCGCGAGATGCGGCGCTGGGCCAACCGCCAGGCCGACCTCGACCCGCGTCTGCTCCGGCTGATCTTCGGTTTCGATCTCGCGATTCTGATCCCGGAAGGGACGCCGAGCGACGAGATTCGCTAACCGACGGCGAGCGCACCAGGAAACAGCAGGTCCACGAGTGGCTGCTTCGACCGCGTGACAGGGTCGAAGCCGGTGGCCTGCTCGTAGCGCGCGATGACGGCCAGCGCGTCGGGCACCGATGTCTGCCGGATGGCCTCGAACTCCACGCAGTGCACGGTGCGCTCGCCGCTCGTGGCCACGTAGTACACGACTTCGCAGTCGGCGAAGTACCATACCTCGATCGCCTTCCGTAGCTCGTCGCTCCAGACGACGCCCATGCGCGCTGCGAATGCGTCCACCTGGGCGGTCTGGTCGCCTTTGTGGTGACCGAGGTCGAGGTTGATCTCGTCGCGCACTTCGGAGTCGGAGGCCAGCGACTTGATCGTGAGCTGGTGCAGCTCGTGGTCGAAGCGATGCCGCAGGATGTAGTGGCGCGTCTGGCCGTCGGCCGTGAGGAAGTAGCGATCGCGGACGACGAGCGCGCTCGTGCGCACCGGCCCGAGGGCCGCGAGCGTCTGCCGGAACGCGACGAGGTCGAAGCCGGGGCCAACCACGAACTTGTGTTCGATCTCGGTGAAGCGCATCACATCCACCACTTGAAGCGGCCGTATCGTGTCACACGCGCCGCCACCGGCGCCGGCAGCGCCGCGAATGACTCGCGGGTGACCGGTACGTTGTCAGGGTCGTCGCGCAGCTCGTCGAAAATGGCGCGGATGGGTGCCACGGCCCTGGCGTCGCGGCTCTCCAGCATGAGTTCCCCCAGGCGATCGTGCGCGGCGTCTTCGAAGTTGTAACTGCCGAAGGCCGCCCAGGCGTCGTCGATGAGCACGATCTTCGAGTGTTCGCCGCGGCGGTGTTCGTGAATCCGCACGCCGGCATCGAGCAGCCGCGGGTAACTCGCGGCCGCCGCGATCCAGGCCAGGTCCGTGGCCGGCAGGGCGTCGCGGTGGGAGTGGAACACCTCGACCAGCACGCCGCGCCGGGCCGCGCGCAGCACCGCGTCGAGGAGCGGCGCCACGGGCTTGAAATAGAAGCTCGTGAGGCGCGCCGAGGTCTGCGCGGCGTCGAGCATCGCGATCATCCGCGTGGTCACGGCGTTCTCGCCACGCCAGCCGAACGGCCCCGTCCAGCCCTGCGTCAGCGTCGGGTTGCAGTACCAGTAATCGAGCGCGAGATCCGCCGGCGCCGGATCGGCGGCTGCCGTCTGCGAGAGCCGCCTCACGTGTGCGGCCGACACCACGCCGCCGAAGGCGCGCAGGCTGTCGAGCAGTGTCGCCACGACCGGCCCTCGGACGGCGACGGCGTATTCGTTCCACGCTTCGAACGACGTCTTCGTGAGGTTGCTGCTGCCGACGATCGCCTCACCGGCCTCCGATACCTGGATCTTCACGTGCTGGCCGCCGCCGAGCAGGCGCTGCAGCCGCTGCGCCGGCGCGTACACGGCGACGGTGCCGCCGTCGGCGCGCAGGCCGTCGAGCTCGCGGGTGAGCGCCGCGCGCTGCGCGGCCGTCATAAGCACGCCGCCCAGGCGCTGGCCGAAGGCGTCGACGAGCAGCGAGACCGCGACACCGCGGCGCTGCGCCCGTCGCAGGGCCGCCAGGATCTCCGTGCCGTAGGCGTCGTGCTCGATGTAGAAGGTCGAGAGATAGAGGAAATCGCGCGCGGCCTCCACCATCGCCAGCCGCCGCTGCCATTCCGCCGCCCGGTCCCACAGCGGCACGAGCGCGGACGCCTGTGGCATCAGAGCCGGTAGCCGCCCGCCACGTCGATGTTCTGTCCGGTCACGTACGCCGCGTCGAGCAGGTAGTGCACCGCCTGGGCGACATCGTCGAGCGTGCCGGAGCGGCCGATCGGGACCCACTGGCTGATCTCGTCGGGCGCCGGCAGGTCTACCGAGTTCTCGAGCTGCCCGGGCGACACCATGTTCACGCGGATCTGCTGCGGCGCGTAGGCGGCGGCGAGCGCGCGGGTGAGCACGAGCAGGCCGGTCTTGCTCACGTAGTAGTCGGCGCCGCGCGTGTTCGCGCGGATGCCTTCGAGCCCCGCCATGCCGATGTTGATGATATTGCCGCCCGGCGGCATCAGCGCCAGCGCGCCGTAGCAGCAGTAGTAGGCGCCGGAGAGATTCGCGGCGATGGTGTCGTCCCACACGTCGGGATCGAGCGCCGTCACGTTCTGCGGGTTGTAGTTGCCGACGTTGTTCACGAGCAGGTCGACGTGCCCCTCGTCGGCGGCGATGCCGGCGAACCCGGCCGCGACGGCGCGTTTGTCGGCCACGTCCGCCTTGACGGCGCGGGCGCGGCGCCCGGTCGCTTCGATGGCTTCAACGAGCGTGCGGGCGTCGTCGTCCGACGACCGGTAGAGGACGACCACGTCGTAGCCGCGGGCGGCGAGCGAGAGGCACAGGTGCCGGCCGAGCCGCCGGGCCCCGCCCGTGACCACCGCCACACGACGGTCGGAGGCGGCGCTCATCGCCGGCGCTCCACGCGCACGAACGAACAGGTGGCGGCCGGCACGGCGGCCGGCTTCCGCACTTCGATGCGCACCGCCGTCGCCACCGGCACGTCCGCGAGCAGCTGCGCCGCGGCGCGTTCGGCCATCGTCTCGATGAGCTGGAACTTCGAAGCCTGCAGGAGCGCGGTCACGCCAGCCGCGACGGCGTCGTAGTCCACGGCGTCGGCGATCGTGTCGGACGCGGCCGGCACGGCGAAGTCGTAGTCGAGTTCGATGTCGAGAAACACGGTCTGCGTGGCCGCGCGCTCGTGCGGATAGATGCCGATGATGCACTCCACCCGCAGGTCCTTCAGTCCGGTCGTGCCGGTCATGATGCCGCGTCCTTCCGCGCAATCCAGATGTGCTCCCCGGCGGTGTCGGCCGAAAACGGCGTGCCGTCGAAGGCGCCGAGGCACCGTTCCACCGTGAAGCCGGCGTCGGCGAGCAGGCTGGCGGCCTGGGCCGGTGTGGTCCAGCTGAGTGACAGCGGCCGGTAGCGGCGGCGCAGCATCACGCCGTCGTCGTCGAGCAGGTCTTCCCAGGTGACGACGCGCATCGTCTGCGCGCGTTCATCCACGAGCGAGGTGACCCAGAGCAGGGCGTGCTGCCCCTCCGGCGTGTCGTATTCCGCGCGCAACTGCACCTGCCGCATGTGATCGAGACGCGCCGGTGTCATCAGGAAGTCGTCGAAGATGAAGCGCCCGCCGGGCCGCACCTGCGAGTAGATGTGCCGGATGGCGTCTCGCTTGGCATCGAGCGACGTGAGATGTCCGATGCTGTGGTACGGCAGCGCGATGAGGGCGGCTGGCTCGGGCAGCACGAAGGTGCGGAAATCACCCGGCAGCAGTGTCAGGCGGTCGAGCACGCCGGCCGCGGTCGCGCGGGCCCGGCACAGCGCCAGCATCGCCGGTGAAAGGTCCACGCCGATGACATGGCGGCCGCGCCTCGCCGCTTCCACGGCAATCCGCCCGTCGCCCACGCCCAGTTCCACCACCGGGCCCTCGGCCGCGACGTATGCCTCGACGTAGAAGGGAAGGTTCGCGTGGGTGGAGCCGGCGGTGGCTGTCCAGACGCCGTAGATGTCGGCGAAGCGCTCGTACTCCAAGGCGCCCATTATCGCAGTTAGACCACCCATCACTCCGGCGGGATTCACGCCTGTCGCGCGGCGACGGGCCGTCGTGCCGCCGCCACGGGGCTTCAGCCGCGCACGGTGAGCACCGGACACGTCGCGCTGCGCACGACGTGATTGGCCGTCGATCCGAAGAAGCCGAGATCCACCGAACCCCTCCCTCGCACGCCGAGCACGATGAGATCCGCCCCGTCGCGGCGCGCGGCGTCGAGCAGTTCCACATACGGTCTGCCGAAGGCGACGCTCGTCGTCACACGACCGCCGGGCATGGCGGCGGTGGCGATGGCCGCCAGGCGCTCAGTGGCGCCGGTCTCGAGATACCGCCGGTAGTCGGCCATGGCCTGCGCCTGTGCGACCGGCACGCCGAGTGTCTCGGGGATCGTCGACTCGTGCCACGGCCACTCGATGACGTGCAGCAGGCTGAGACTGGCGCCGGCCCGCTGCGCCAGCGTCGCGGCGAATGTGACCGCCTGATCCGAGCAGTCCGAGAAGTCCACCGCGCAGAGGAGGTGCCTGAACGGGGAGATGGCGGCGCGCGCGCGCGGCGGGACGGTGAGCACGGGGCACGCCGCCCGGCGGAGCACCTTCTCCGTGACCGAGCCCAGCACCAGATGCCGGAACCCGCTGAGGCCGTGCGTGCCGAGCACGATGAGGTCGGCGCCGAGCGTGTCCGCGTGGCTGAGGATTTCGTGGACCGGTTCGCCCGCTGAGGCCATTGCGTCCACCTGCACGCTGGCGGCCACGGCCTCGCTGCACGCCGCCGCGACGCGGTGCCGCAGGGTCTCGAGTTCGGTGACGAGCCACGGCGCCATGTGGCCCTCGGGCGAGATGTCGGGGTGCGGCACCACCGTCGGCCGCACGTGCAGCGCGGTCAGGCGGGCGCCGTACCAGCGGGCGAGCTGCGCCGCCTGCTCGAGCGCATGGGCGGACGGTTCCGAGAAGTCGAGCGGGCAGAGGATGCGCTTGACGTCCATGCCAGCATGCTACCAGCCATCGGCATCGCCGGGGGATGGACGACCCGGCGCACTATACTGCGCCGCATGTCGACGTGCTCCACTCGCGCGCGCTGTCTGGCGGTAGTCTGCCTTCTGCTCGGCTGGGCCGGCCAGGCCCGGGCGGACGTGGTGCGCTTCGACATCACGAGCCGCGCGCCTGTCGGCAGTTCCGGCTACGAGAAGATCGTCGGCATCGCCCACTTCGCGGTGAATCCACGCGCGCCCGGCAACGCCGTGATTGCGGATGTCGACAAGGCGCCGGTGAATCTCGACGGCAAGGTGGAGTTCTCGAGCGACGTCTACATTCTGCGTCCGCTCGACACGGCGAAATCGAACGGCGTGGCGCTCGTGGACGTGCTGAACCGCGGCCGGAAGATCGTGCTCGGCGGCTTCAACCGCGGCGCCACCAACGATCCGGTGACCGAGGCCGACCTCGGCGACGGTTTCCTCATGCAGCGCGGCTTCACCGTTGTGTGGGTGGGCTGGGAGTTCGACATCCGCCGCATCAGCGGCCGTCGGGGCGAGGCCGAACGCGGCGCCGGTCTGGCCATCCAGATCCCGTCGGCGCGCGGTGTGTCGGACGTGATTCGCGCCAGCTTCACGCCGAACGACGACGGGCCGCAGACCGTGGGCGACCTGGCCGGTTACCGGCCCACCGACGACAACGCCCGCGACACGACCCTCAGCGTGCGCGACGGCGAGTTCGGCGCAAAGACGCTCATCGCGCGTGAGCGGTTCACGGTGCGCGGCAATCAGGTGACGCTCACCGGCGGCTTCGAGAAGGGCCGCACCTACGAGCTCACCTACCGGCCAACGGAATGGCCCGTGTCAGGCCTGGGCCTGGCCGCCTACCGCGATCTGGCCTCGTGGGTGAAGCACGCGCCTGACGCGGTGGCGAAGGCCGGGAACCTCATCGGCTTCGGCTCGTCGCAGAGCGGCCGCTTCCTGCGCAGCTTCCTGTACGACGGCTTCAACACCGACGAACAGGGCCGCCAGGTGCTCGACGGCGTGATGGTGCACATCGCCGGCGCGGCGCGCCTCAGCAGCAACGTGCGCGGCGCTCAGCCCACCGCGCTCTCGATGTACTCGACCACGCAGTTCCCGTACGCCACGAGTGCCGAACGCGATCCGATCTCGCGGCGCACCGATGGCCTGCTCGACAACGCCCGGGCCCGGGCCACGCAGCCGAAGGTGATGTTCACGAACACGGCCGTCGAGTACTGGGGCGGCGGACGCGCCGCCGCGCTCATTCACACGACAGCCGACGGCAAACGGGATCTCGTGCTGCCGCCGAACGTGCGCGCCTATTTCCTGACTGGCGCGCAGCATTCGTCCGCGCCATTCCCCGTGCCGGCTGGCGGGCTCGGTCAGCAGCCGGCCAATCCGCTCGAGTACTGGTGGACGATGCGGGCGCTGCTCGTGGCGATGACCGACTGGGTGGTGAAGGGCGCCGAGCCGCCGCCTTCACAGGTGCCGAAACTCGCCGACGGCACGCTCGTGCCCATCGCGAAGCTGAAGTTTCCGGCGCTGCCCGGTGTGCAGAGCCCCGCCATCATCCAGGGGCCGCGCCACGAGGGCCGGGACCTGCCGTTCCTCGTGCCGCAGGTGGATGCCGACGGCAACGAACTGGCCGGCATCCGCACGGCGGAGCAGCGTGTGCCGATGGCCACCTACACCGGCTGGAACTTCAGGAACGCCTCGACCGGCGGCACGAACCAGCTCGTGAACCTGCTGGGGATGGCGTTGCCGTTCGCGAAGACGAAGGCGGAACGCGACAAAGCCGGCGACCCGCGCGCGAGTGTGGACGAGCGTTACCCGACGAAGGACGCGTATCTGACGAAGGCCGCGGCCGTGACCGACGCGCTCGTGAAGAGCGGGTATCTGCTGCCGGGAGACGCGGCCGGTGTGCGCGCGCGAATCGACGCGCACTGGCCGCACTAGCGGCCGCCCGGCGCCTTCTTCGGCCCCTTGGCCAGCAGGCCCGGCCAGTTCCTTTCGGCCTTCGTGATGTTGCCGTCACGATCGACTCGCCAGCGCGTCTGCACGTCAGCCGAGTAGTTGAGATACAGCTTGCCGTTCACGACGGCGAACGCCTTTGGATCGACATCGGCCGTGTAGTTGCGGCTCACGGCCCACGAGCAGTAGCCGCCGAACTGCGGTGCGTATTTCTCCGGAGCCTTCGCGAACGAGTCGCGATTCGCCGCGCTCGCGAAGCGCCAGCGCGCGCCGTTCCACTGGTGCTCGAAGCGCGCCGCGCCTGGCACCGCCGCGTCGTCGGTGAAATACGCCACCGGATCGTGTCCGTGCAGGGCGACGCCTTCGGCATCAACGTTCACTGCCGCCGCCGGCGGCCCCTGCGCCAGCACCGGCGGCACAAGAACACTCGTCAGCAGCATCGTCACGAACCACGCGCGCATCATCGTCATACCCCATCAGATGTTGCCACCCGGCGCGAGGTGTCCCTGCATGTGAGCCCGCTGTCGCATGAAACTCCGCGGCAGGCGCGAGCATCGATGGAGCACTGCGCGCCTGGCAGACGTGGAGGGTGATGACGCGATGAGATTCGGCTACTGGATGCCGGTGTTCGGTGGCTGGCTGCGCAACGTCGAAGATGAGCAGATGGAAGCGACCTGGGCCTACGTCCGCGACCTGGCGGTGAAGTCAGAGCGCTGGGGCTACGACCTGTCGCTCATCGCCGAGTTGCACATGAACGACATCAAGGGCATCGGCGCGCCGGCGCTCGACGCCTGGTCCACCGCCGCGGCGTTGGCCGCCGTGACCACGTCACTGGAGCTGATGGTGGCGGTGCGGCCCAACTATCATCAACCGGCGCCGTTCGCGAAGATGGCGGCGAACGTGGCCGGCATCGCCGGTGGCCGGCTCGCACTCAACGTAGTGTCGAGCTGGTGGGCCGATGAGGCCCGCCGCTATGGGCTGCCTTTCGATCGGCACGATGACCGCTACGCGCGCACCGGCGAATGGCTGACGGTCGTGAGCGGCATGTGGCGCGAGGACGCGTTCGATTTCCACGGCGCGTTCTACACGACGGACCAGGCCATCTGCGCGCCGAAGCCCGCGCGGGCGCCGCTCATCTATGCCGGTGGGGAGAGCGAAGCGGCCAAGGCGCTCATCGCCGATCGATGTGATGCCTACGTGATGCACGGTGATCCGGTTGAGACTGTGGCGCCGAAGATCGCCGACATGGCACGTCGCCGCGCCGCCACCGGACAGGCGCCGCTCCGCTACGGGATGGCGGCCTACGCCATCGTGCGAGACAGCGAAGCCGAAGCGGCGCGCGAGCTGGCGCGCATCACCACCGTGTCAGGACTGCCGGCCGGATACGGGAACTTCAACGAGTGGCTGTCGGGCACGCAGCTCGAACGCGAGATGAAGATCCAGGAATACGCGGTGTCGAACCGTGGCCTGCGGCCGAATCTCGTCGGCACGCCCGAACAGCTGCGCGAGCGGATCGAGGCATACGAAGCCGCCGGCCTCGACCTGCTGTTGCTGCAGATGAGCCCGCAGGCCGAGGAGATGGAGCGTTTCGCCGCGCAGGTGATGCGGCGCTAGAGTCGCGGCCGCCATCCGAATCGCAGGACCGTCCACACCGTGAGCGGCACACCGATCGCGATGAGGCGCAGCGCGATCGCCACGAGCCAGTCTTGCTGGCCGGGTCGCACGAAGTATTCGGTCGCAAGGGCCCCGATCATCGTCGCCACCAGTCCCGGGGCCGCCAGCTGCACTCCGAGCCGGGCCAGCCGCTGCACCGCCCGCCACCATGGCATGAACGCGACGAGCGCCGCCGCGAGGCCAAGCGCCACCAGCAGCTCCTGCACACCGACGAAGTAGCGGAAGAACGTCGGATCGACGCCGATGCCAGCGCCGATCTGCGCGAACCCCTCGATCGAGCTGCCCGTGCCCGTCAGCTTGTCGATCGCGAAGGGGAGGAGGACGCTGGACGCATGGAGCGCAGCGGCAATGGCGACGGTGTCGATGAGGCGGAAGCGAACGGCAGGTGTCGACATGATGTCTGGATGTGTCGACGGCCCGCGTCGATTCACCACCAACAGATGCCAGGCGCCTGCCCGATGTTTCGTCGATCTGACGGCCCGCCGTTCGTATAGTGAGCGGAGGCAGACATGACGAAGTACTTGCTCAGCATCTACCAGCCCGACGGGCCGCCGCCGGCCACCGTGAACCTCGAGCGCATCATGCGCGACGTCGGCGCGCTCACCGAAGAGATGCAGGCGGCCGGCGCCTGGGTGTTCGCCGGCGGACTGCACGACGCCGGCAGCGCCACGGTGCTCAGGCCGGCCGACGGCGACGTGCTCGTGACCGACGGCCCCTTCGTGGAGGGGAAGGAGCACCTCGGCGGCTTCACCGTGGTGCAGGCGCCTGATCTCGATGCGGCGCTCGACTGGGGCCGCAAGCTGGCGTGCGCCACCACGCTCCCGATCGAAGTGCGGCCGTTCCGGCACTGATGGGCGACGCGTCCACGACCGATGTCGCCGCGGTGGAGCGTGTCTTCAGCGCGGAATACGGCCGTGCCGTGGCGGTCATGGTGCGTCTGTGCGGCGACATCGATCTGGCGCAGGAGGCGACACAGGATGCGTTCATGGCCGCCCTCGAACGCTGGCCGGCGAGCGGTGTGCCGCCGGCGCCGGCCGGCTGGATCATCACGACCGCCCGGCACAAGCTCATCGATCGGCTGCGCCGTGAGTCGTCACGCGATGCGCGGCATGAGCAGGCCGAGTGGCTGCGTCGTGCCGAGGCGCCGGATGCGGATGACGCGCAGGACGAATGGCCCGACGAGCGGCTGCGGCTCATCTTCACCTGTTGCCATCCGGCACTGGCGCCGAACGTACGCGTGGCGCTCACCCTGCGCCTGCTCGGCGGACTCTCCACGGCGGCGATCGCGCGCGCCTTTCTCGTGCCCGAGGCCACGATGGCACAGCGGCTGGCACGGGCGAAGCGGAAGATCCGAGACGCGCGGATTCCGTACCGCGTTCCAGATGACCGCGACCGGCCGGCGCGGCTCGCCGCCGTCGAAGCGGTGCTGTACCTCATCTTCAACGAGGGCTATGCGGCCGCGGCGGGTGAACGCTTCGGACGCGACGAGCTCTGCGCCGAGGCGATCCGTCTCGCCCGTCTGCTGCATGCGCTCGTCCCGTCGGACGCGGAAGTGCGCGGCCTGCTCGCGCTCATGCTGCTCATCGAGTCGCGCCGCAAGGCTCGCATGACCGCCGAGGGCGACCTGGTACTGCTGGCAGACCAGGATCGGGGGAGCTGGAACCATGCGCTCATCGTCGAAGGGCAGGCGCTCGTGCGGCAGTGCCTGGCGCAGAACCAGCCCGGGCCCTATCAGATTCAGGCCGCGATCAATGCCGTGCACAGTGAGGCCGCGACGCCCGCCCAGACCGACTGGGGGCAGATCGTGCAGCTCTACGACCACCTGCTGCGCCTCACCCCCACGCCGATCGTCACGCTGAATCGCGCGGTGGCGATCGCCGAGGTGGACGGCGCCGCCGCCGGGCTGGCTCTGGTCGAACCGCTGCCGCTCGCAGGCTTCCCGCTGTTCCACGCCGTGCGCGCCGATCTGCTGCGGCGCCTCGGCCGCAACGACGAGGCGGCGCTCGCCTACGACGCCGCACTGGCCGTCACCGGGAATGCCGCCGAGCGGACGCTTCTGCGGAAGCGCCGCGGGGCGCTCGGCTAACGCCGGTCGTCGATCTGCGCGATCGCCCACTGCACCGCGCGCCGCACCGTGGGGGCGCGGTCGTCTTTCGCGGCCTCGAGTGCTGGCAGCGCCGACAGGCTCTCGATGCTGCCGAGCGCCCAGGCCGCCACGGCGCGCACGTCGGCGTCCGCGTCGTTCAGCAGCGGCGTGACATGCCGCACGGCCGACGCCGACTCGATTTCGCCGAGCGCCCACGCGGCCATGCGGCGCACGCCGGCGTCGGCGTCCTTGAGCGCGGGGGCGATCGTGGCGACGCCGTCGGACGATTCGATTTCGCCGAGCGCCCAGAGCGCCGTGAGCTTCACGTCACGGTCGGCGTCACGCACGAGCGGCGCCAGCACGGGTACGGCGCGGCTGCTCTCGATTTCGCCGAGCGCCCACGCGGCCATGCGGCGCACGCGGGCGTCGCTGTCGGTCATGAGCGGCGCGAGTGCCTCCACCGCGCTCGGGTCTTCGATTTCGCCGAGCGCCCACACGGCCGTCCGCCGCGTGTCGCCGTCGCTGTCGCGCAGCGCGCCGCGCAGCAGCGGCACCGCCGACGCACTCTCCACCTGGCCGAGCGCCCACGCCGCACGCCGGCGCACGAGCGGCGCCGGATCGGCGAGCGCGCGGCCGAGGGCCGGCACCGACTCGACCAGCTCGAGCTCGCCGAGCGCCCAGGCGGCCATGGCGCGCACGGCGACGTCCTTGTCGCCGAGGCCGTTCGTGATGGTGCCGAGCGTCGCGCGGTCTTCGAGTTCGCCAAGTCCGAGCAGGCCCATTTCGCGATAGCCGGCAGCCGCGTCTTTCGCCAGCGCCGTGAACTCCGCCACCGCCCACGCCGGCTCCTCGCGCGCCACGACACGCGCGGCGATTCGCCGCACGCAGTGACTCGGGTCGCGCAGGGCGGCGCGGAACGCCCCGAGCGCCGGTGCGCTCATCATCGTGCGCGTCCGCGGGCCGCCCACGGCGATCGACGGGCCGCGATGGGCGAACGGCATCGGCATCGGGATGGGCATCGGCGTGGGCATCGGCTCGTCGCCGTTCCAGCCGCCCCAGCCGCCGAAGTTCGTGAGCGCGCGGCCAGCCAGCTCGCACACGGCGGGATCGGCGGCACGCAGCGAGGCGAGCAGCCGCGTCACCGACTCGGCATCACGAAGGTCGGCGGGCTGCACGGCGAGCACCGCGGCAAGAAGCAGGGCAGTCATCGTTGTCGCTCCTGAATGGTGAGACAACGCTTGGATGGCGCCGGAGGCCGCGTGGTTGGAATGTCTTCGCCCGCGTGCCTCGCGAGGTGGCTGGCCGCCCCTGAACCCGGTAGCATTCGGCATGGCCAATCCGCGTCGTGTGCCGTTCCTCGCCCTCGTGCTGCTGTCTGCCGCGCTGTTGCGCGGCCAGGGCGTGGCGCCGTACCAGAGCGACTTTCCGGTCGAGGAGTTCGCCGCCCGGCGGAATCAGGTGTTCGACGCCATCGGGCCGCAGGCGATCGCCGTCATCCAGGGCGCGCCGGGTGTCGATGGCTTCAAGGTCTTCCGCCAGTCGAACGAGTTCTACTACCTGACGGGGCTCGAAAGCCCGCACGCGTATCTCGTGCTCGACGGCCGCACGCGCCGCACGGTGCTCTACCTGTCGCATCGTAACGAGGCGCTCGAGCGCAGCACCGGCACCGTGTGGTCGGCCGAAGATCAAGCCGAGGTGAAGCGGCTCACCGGCGTGGACGACGTGGCGCCCGTAGAACTGCTCTCGCGCCAGACCTTCAACGCGATGCTCCGTGGCCCGCGGCCGGTGCTCTACGTGCCGTTCAGCCCGGCGGAAGGTGAGGCGCAGAGCCGCGACGAGATCCTCGGCCATCAGGCGGGCGTGGCTGCCGATCCGTGGGACGGGCGGCCCTCGCGCGAGGCCCATTTCCTTGGCCTCCTCGATGCGCGATATCCATCGCTCGAGCGCCGCAACCTGACGCCGATCCTCGACACGCTCCGGCAGACGAAGAGCCCGCGGGAGATCGCGCTCATCCGCAAAGCGTCGGACCTGGCGGCGCTCGGCATCCTCGAAGCGATGAAGGGCACGCGCCCCGGCGTGTTCGAGTATCAGGTGGCGGCCGCGGCCCGATTCGTCTTTCTGGCCAACGGCGCGCGCTTCGAGGGCTACAACCCGATTGCCGGTGGCGGCACGAACGCGTGGATGGGGCACTACTCGCGCAACTCCGACGCGCTCAAGGCGGGCGACATGGTGCTGATGGACTACGCGCCCGATCTTCGCTACTACACGAGCGATGTCACGCGCATGTGGCCGGTGAGCGGCACCTACACCGTCGCGCAGCGCACGCTGGCCACGTTCATCCTCGACTATCGGACGGCGTTCTTCCGCTACATCGGGCCTGGCGTCACGCCAGAAGAAGTGCTCGTGCGGGCCAGGCGCGACATGGAGCCGGTGCTGGCGCGCACCGTCTTCGCCTCACCGGCGCACCGCAAGGCGGCCGAGGAGATGCTGACGTTCCGCGGTCACCTGCAGCACCCCGTGGGCATGACGGTGCACGACCCGGGCGTGATCTGGGGCCAGCCGTTCCGGGAGGGGATGGTGTTCACCGTGGACCCGATGATGTGGATTCCCGACGAGAAGCTCTACGTGCGGATGGAGGACACCATCGTCATCACGAAGACCGGCATGGAGAACTTCACGCCGTCGCTCGCCAGCACGCCGCAGGAGATCGAGGCGGTCATGAAGCAGGACGGCCTTCTGGCTCGCGTGCCGCGGCTGCCCTGAGCCACGGCACGGGTTGACCGCCGCGCGCGGCTCGGGGACGATAGCCGCGTCATGACACATCCAGTCGTCACGCTCGCCGTTCTTCTGGTCTCAGCGGTCAGCCTCGGCGCGCAGTCATCGAAGCCGCAGACTCCGGCACGTTCGCCGTTCGATCGGGGGCTGAAGGTCGAGATCAGCGTGCCAGCCTCGGTGCGCAGTACGCCGGTCACCGGCCGCGTCTACTTCATCGTGGCCCGGAGCGGCGACCGCGAGCCGCGCCTGCAGATTGGCCGCACCGGCACCCCGTTCTTCGGACGTGACGTCGAGAATCTGGCCCCTGGCCAGGCCGCCATCATCGACGTGTCGGACCTGGGCACGCCGCTGGCGAGCCTCAAGGATCTGCCGCCCGGCGACTATGTGGTGCAGGCGTTCGTGAACCTCTACTCGGAGTTCAAGCGCGCCGATGGCCACACGGTCTGGATGCACGACGACCAGTGGGAGGGTCAGCACTGGAACGTCTCGCCGGGCAATCTCTACAGCCGCCCGCAGACGGTGCGCATCGATCAGGCGACCGAACGCATTCGTCTGTCGACCGACCAGGTGATCGGCCCGGTGACCGCGCCGGCGGAGACCGCGTTCGTGAAGCGCCTCAAGATCCAGAGCCCGCTGCTCACGAAGTTCTGGGGCCGGCCCATCTACCTCGGCGCCACGGTGCTGCTGCCGCGCGACTACGAGACGTCGACCGTCAAGTACCCGGTGCTCTACCGGCAGGGCCACTTCTCGCTCGGCGCGCCTCTCGGGTTCGAAGAGGGCGGCGACCTGCACCGGGCGTGGATGCGCGACGACTTTCCCCGCATGGTCGTCGTGACGCTGCAGCACCCGGCGCCGTACTTCGACGACAGCTACGGCGTGAACTCGGTCAACGTCGGGCCCTACGGCGACGCCATCATGCAGGAGCTGATTCCCGAAGTGGAGCGCCGCTTCCGGATCATCGGCGAACCGTGGGCGCGGATCACCGACGGCGGCTCGACCGGCGGCTGGATCTCACTCGCGCACCAGATCTTCTATCCGGATTTCTACGGCGGCGTCTGGTCGTACTGCCCCGATTCGGTGACCTTCACGGATGTGGAGGGCATCAACATCTACACCGACGAGAACGCCTACTACCGGAAGATCGACTGGCGCACCGTGCCGATCATCAACACCCGCGAAATCAACGGGCATGTGCGGCTTACGTCGGAGCAGCGCAATCACATGGAGCTCGTGAACGGCACGAAGGGCCGCTCCGGCGAGCAGCTCGACATCTGGTCGGCGGTGTTCGGCCCGCTCGGGAGAGACGGTTACTTCGAGCCGCTGTTCGACAAACGCACGGGTGTCATCAACCGCAAGGTCGCCGAGTACTGGCGTGACCACTACGACCTGCTCGAGTACCTGAAGCGCAACTGGTCCACGGTGGGCCCGAAGCTCGTCGACAAAGTGCACGTCTATACGGGCACGATGGACAACTTCTTCCTCAACAACTCGACGAAGGAACTCGAGCAGTGGATGAAGACCACCCAGAACCCGCACTACGAGGGGTTCTTCCTGTACGGCGATGGCAAAGGGCACTGCTGGCAGGGCCCGGAGACCATGGCGGAGCGCCTGAAGCAGATGGCCGCCCACATCGCGCGGCACAAGCCCGAGGGTATGACGACGCCCTGGTGGCAGTACTGAAGGCCCGCCGCTGCGCTTCGCGACGCCGGGACCCCGAGTGATGGAAATTCCCCATGCCCGGCTGGTGACCTGGCGGATCACGGGCCGATCCGTGGCCCTGGCCCTTGGCAGACTTGATGCACCTTTCACATTGGATCGGCCATCGGGACGCGGACCCGGGCCGAACCACGCATCGCCATCAGGGATGCGGAGAAAGGAAGGGTTGGATCATGGCCGCGCTCCTGGAGAAAGTCACGAAGCCGCGCGCGTTTTCGCTGTTCGATCAGATGCGCGACGAGATGGACCGGATGTTCGAGGGGTACCCCTTCGGCCGCCTGGCGCCGTGGAAGGACATGAGCTTCGCGCCCGCGATTGAGGTCGCCGAGAAGGAAGGTGCCCTGTTCGTGAAGGCGGACCTGCCGGGCCTCAAGAAGGAGGACGTGAGGGTCGACGTGAGTGCCGAGGGTCTCACCATCGCCGGTGAGCGTAAGGAAGAAAAGGAAGAGAAGAAGATCGGGTACTTCCGCACCGAGCGGCTCTATGGTTCCTTCGAGCGGTTCGTGCCGCTGCCCGAAGGGGCGCTGCTCGACAAGGCGGAAGCGAACTTCAAGGACGGAGTGCTCGAGGTGAAGGTGCCCCTCGGCAAGATTGCGACGCCCGAGCCCAAGAGGCTGCCAATCTCGTAGGCGCCTTCGCACGACCAGACTTCACCGGGAGCTGCCCAGGCTGGCGCTCCCGGTGGCGTTGCTTCCCGCCGGCGGTTCCCGTGCCCTTTCAGCGGCAGCGCATCGCCGGCTCAGCTGCCGCTGCTGTTGAGCTTGCCGTAGCGGCTCTGCTCCGCCGTAAGATGGACGACATGCTTGCGCCCGCCGCGCGGACCGCTTTCCGGCTCGCTTTGGCGTTGGTGGCGTCGCTTGTCGCCGCCGCGTGTGGCGGCAAGTCGCCGGCGCCGTCTGCGCCGGCGCCGGTGCCTGGCGCGACGCAGGTCACGGGGCGCGAACGCCTTGCCTGGTACCAGCCCGGCGATGGCACTCAGGTGTCATTTCGCGCGTACGTGGACGGCGTCGCGGTGGCGCTCACGGCGACTCGTTGTGTCGTCGACGCCACCGAATCCGACTGCTCCGCGCCACTGCCGCCGATGAGCGACGGCGTTCACACCGTGGAAGTCACGGCCGTGTACGAAGCCGGGGGTTTCGAAAGCGAGCGTTCTGCGCCGATCACCCTGCAGAAGATCACGGCACGGGCGGCCGCTGTAGCGACGGCGCTGCCGGATGCCGTCACCGACCGGCGAGGGACGGAAGTGTCTGACGTCGGCCTCGACATCGGCTTTGGCCTTGCCGCCGACGTCGTGGCGCGGGACGTGCGGATGCCGGCGCAGCTTGGGCCACTGCCCGACGGGCGCGTGCTGGTGGCGGAATACGGCGGGCGTGTGCGCGTGCTGTATCCGGGCGACCCTGACCGGGTGTCGGTGGCGCTCCAGGCCGCGGCACTGCTGGATCCGCCGCCGGCCGGCGCGGTTGCCCTCACCGTCGATCCGGATTTCGCTGCAACGCACCAGGTGTTTGTCGCCTATACGTACCTCGACGGGGGCGATCGCCTGCGTGCGCGTATCGTGCGGCTGCGTGAAGTCGCCGATCGCCTCGGCGAACCGGCGCCGATCTTCGACGCGGCGCTCTCGCCCGACACCTCAGCCGAAGGGGTCTCAGAACGCGCGCTGGCGGAAGGGCCGCGCCTGGCCTTTGGTCCCGATGGCCTGCTCTACGCGTCGCTGCCGGCCGGGCTCGGCTTCGACGGTCAGCCTGCGGCGAGTCTGCCGGTGCCGGCCGTGGTCAGGCTCACCGCCGAAGGACACACGCCCGCCGACGGTGCCCTCACCGGCGTGCACACGCATCCCCTGGCGTTCGGCTGGCATCCGTTCACGCGTCAGCTTCTCGGTCTGCTGCCGGACGGGCCCGCCGGGGCGCTGGTTGGTCCGCTCGGCGGGGCGCGTGGCGGCCCAGGTGCCGGCGAGGGCAAGGCGCGCTTTCTGGCCGGTCGCGATGGCGCCGAGCCGCGGCTGCGCTTCGACACCTTGACTGCGGAAGGCGTGCGCGATCTCGCGCCACTCGTTGCCGGTGCGATGCGCGTGCTGCCCGCGGGCGTCGTGCGGCTAGGCGTGCCCGTCGAGCTCGATGGTCTGGTGCCCGGCCTTCCCGGTCGGCTCGAGGATCTGGTGAGCCGCGACGGCGTCGTCTACGCTGCGATCTCCGACGAGCCGACGACCGCTCGGCCCGGCGAAACGACCGGCGTCATCGTCCGCCTGCGGCCGTGACGGCCTCAGCCGCCGCTTCGCGACTGCCAGGATTCGCGCGAGCCGCGGAGGAGCCATGAACCCATTCCGCATTGCTCTCCCGGCTCGAGGGCCGCTACGCGGTCACGACCCATCGGCTCCGTGACACGGCGACCCATATCGACGAACTCGTCGTGGTTCAGGCGGCGCTGGAGGCCTGAGGCTCGGACAA
Source organism: Acidobacteriota bacterium (assembly GCA_016789705.1). Classification (GTDB taxonomy): domain Bacteria; phylum Acidobacteriota; class Vicinamibacteria; order Vicinamibacterales; family UBA2999; genus CADEFD01. Next base: position 2,851 of record JAEUQR010000130.1, on the reverse strand, counting down.
GGACGGTGAATGGACGATGAGGCCGAGCATGTCGTGCGCCGTGACGATGCCGACCAGTACGCCATGCTCGATGACCGGCAGACAGCCGACGTGGAACGCCCGCATCGTGGCTGCCGCCTGCCGGACAGTGGTTTCGGGTGTCACCGTGTGCGTCGGTGTCTGCATGACCTGCGCCACGGTGATCTGCGCGAGGTGCTGACGGCGTTCGGCCCGCACGATATGGGTCTCGACGCTCGAGATCGAGGCGCGCAGGAGATCGCGGTGGCTGACGATGCCGACGAGCCGGCCGTGGGCATCGACGACGGGCACATGGCGAACATGCGCCCAATCCATCAACTCACCGGCCACGAAGAGCGTCTTGTCGGGCAGCACGGTGAAGACTTTGGTCGACATGACTTGCCTGACGATCATGATGGCCTCCCGGCGCCGTCCCGTCGTCCAGGCGCCTTCCACCCTGATATTCGGCCGTCGAGTCGAGCGACTTGAGCGCGCGGAGACAGGGCGAGCGCCGTGACCGGAACGTGCCTATCGCACGACCAGCGCGACTTCGTCCGAGGCGATGCTGGCGCCGGCCGCGTTCAGTGCGTGCATGCGCACGTAGTAGGTGCCGGGCGGCACGCCGCCGAACGACGCCTGCGTGGCCGCGCCCAGCGTGACCTGCGCCAGGTTGGAGAGCCCCGGCCCGGAGCCCGCGACCAGGCCGTGGCCGGTGACCACACCCTGCCAGAACGGCCAGCTCCATGTGAACGTCACGGTGCCGCCCGCGGCCGTGGCCTGCAGGTTCTGCCGGGCGTACGGCGGCGCCGCCACGTTGCCGACCTGCAGCCGCACTTGCGGCGACGGCGGACTGATGCCGGCGGCGTCAGGCTGGTCGCCCCCGTGGCCGCGCAGGCCTCCACGAGATAGCTCGTCGCCACGCCGCCCACGAAGGGCGGTGTCCAAGTGGGGGTCAACCGCGACCCACTCATCCAGCCCGAGACGAACGGCGGAGCGGCCGGCGGTGCGCTGCCCTGTGCGTTCGCGACCAATTCGACCGACGCCCGCAACCCGTCAGGTGCCGGGGGTGGCACGTCGCGCCGCAGCGAGAAGCCGATGCCCGTCGTCACCGCGCCAGGCGCCACCGCGATCGGCCCGCGATCGGCCGACCAGAACCCAAGTGGCCGCAGACCCGCGTATGGGACAACCAGCCAGAGTCATGCCATGCGGAGATGCGCCCGGGGGCGGGCGGCGGGGCCCCCCATCGCCGCGCGGCCTGCGGCTGCCCGGGAATTCCATGCAGGCGCTCGGACACAGTCGACGTCGGCGCGCCCGTCAGACGAGACTGAAGGCCAGCAGGCGGTCGCGGCGCGCCACGAGCAGGCGGACTCAGGCTCGGGCAGTAGCGGCGCCGGCATCACGCCTCGATCCACTCGAGCCGTCAGGGTTGAGTGGGGGGCGGGTCCTTCCAGACGAGACTCTCGCCCCAGACCAGGCTGTCGCCCCAGACCAGGCTGTCACCCCAGATCAGGCTGTCACCCCACACCAGGCTCAGACCCCAGGCGAGGCGATTCGAGAAGATGGAGTCGCCCCAGACCAGGCTGTCGCCCCAGATGAGCGTCTGACTCCAGAGCCAGGCCTCTTCGTCGATGGTCGACGTGGGCACGACCGATCCGAGCACCCACGGTTCCCCCACAGGCGCGCGCGTGTCGATGGCGGCGGCCAGGCGCACCGCGCCTTCGCCGTTCAGTGCGCCGGCCCCTTGCGTCAGTCGATCGGCGCCGGTCACGTCGAGGGCCGTGTACTGCAGGATGGCCTTGATCGCGTTCGGCGTCAGCGGCGGCGCAGACTGGCCACCCTGTTGCCATGGCCCCTTGCCCCACGTCTCTCGATTGGCCTGAATCATCTGGGCGACCACGCCCGTGGTCACGGCGGCCGCCATACTCGTGCCGCTGAAGCGCATGTAGACCGTGGAGTCAGTGTCGCTCGTGACCTTATCAGTCAGCAGGTACGGGCTCTTTTGATACAGCGTGCTGCTCGAGCTGACGGTGGAGACCAGCTGCGAGCCGGGTGCGACGATGTCGGGTTTGGCGAGGCCGTCGTACCACGTGGGCCCGCGCGACGAGAACGCCGGCACGACGTCGTCTCCGCGGGAGATGGTCTGGCGTGTGTCCACGGCGCCGACCGTGATGGCCGATGGCGCGTTGCCGGGCGAGGTGATGCCGGCGTAGCCCACCTCGCCGGTCTGCGGATTGCGGCCGATGTTGCCGGCCGACACCACCACGACGATGCCAGCGCGCACCGCGCGCTCCACGGCCTGCACCAGTGGATCGGAGGCGGCCGGCTCGAGAATCGGATGCCCGAGCGACAGATTGATGACGTCGATCCACAGCGAGTCTCTATTGGCGATCACGAAGTCGATGGCGCGAATCACGTTGCTCGTCAGGCCGGCGCCGGTGCGATCCAGCACCTTCATGGCGAACACCGAGGCCGATGGGGCCGCGCCGCGATAGACACCCTCGGCGAAGTTGTCGTTGTTGGCGATGAGCCCGGCCACGTGCGTGCCGTGGCCGTAGTCGTCGTAGGTCTTGGTCAGCGTCGGCGGCAAGGGCGCGCCGGCGTCGTCAGTCAGCGTGAAGTCCCAGAAGCCGTTCGCGAAACGGAAGTCCTTCGAGAAGGCGAGGCCGGAATCGATCACGGCCACGCCGACCCACGACCCGTTCCACGGGCTGCCCGCCAGACCGAGCGTGCCAATCACGTGACCGGCGGTTGGCGCGGCCACGTCTGCGGTGGTATGCGACTGCACGGGCGCATCGCTCGAGATGCGCACGACATCCGGGCGCTCGGCCAACGCAGCGAGTTCGCTGGTCGGGGC
>JAEUQR010000049.1 GCA_016789705.1 Acidobacteriota bacterium | reverse complement strand
GTCCGGGCTGACCATCGCGGCCCTGCTGGCCCTGCTGGTTCGCGGCCTGCCGGTCGTCGCCGCTGGCGCGTTCCTGCATGCGGCGCCCGAGCGAGTCCACGCCCCGCACGAGGTCGCGGGCCCGTTCGAGGGCGTTCTCGGTCTGCTGCGCGTTGCCGCCCTTGCCGAGCGCGGAGGCCGCTTCGGCGAGCTTGCGCCGCAGGTCCATGAGGTCCGTGCCGATCGAGGCGTCCATCTCGGCGGCGGCGCCCTGCGCGGCGTCGCGGCCGAGGAACTGCCGCGAGTAGCGCAGCTTCTCCTTCACCTTGTCGTCGCGGATGTCGCCGGCCGCCTCGCGTAGCTTCTGCGAGGCGTCTTTCTCTTCCTTCGCGATCTCGTTGGCGGTCCGGTCGAGCTGCTGTTCGAGCTGGCCGACCTTGCTCGAGAGGGCGTCGCGGCGCTGCGCGTTGAGCTGCGCTTTCTGCAGACGGTCGGCGCCGGCGCCAGGAATCTGCTCGGCGTCACTCGCCACATCGGCGTGTTCCCGCGCCAGTTCCTCGGCCTGCCGCATCGCATCCTGGACGTCGCGTTCGGCCCGCGCCGTCTGCGCGCCGCGCAGCTGCCGCTGTACCTGCTGCAGGCGCTCGGCGGCCTGCGATGCCTGCCCCGAGGCGCCCGGATCGTTGCCGGCGGCTGCCTTGCGCATCGCATCCGCGGCCTGCTGCATCTGCCGCGCCGCATTCGCCAGGTCCGGACGGTTCTGTTCGCGCGAGAGCTTCTCGAGCTGCCGCGCCGTCTCTTCGGCCTCCTGCGCGAGCGCGCGCTGCTGGTCGCCGCCGCCGCTCGCCGCCTGGCCGGACGCCCGCCGGCGCTGACGCTCGAGTTCCTGCTGCTGCCGCCGCGCCAGTTCCTTGAGCTTCTCGGCCAGTGCATCGATCCGCTGCTCGGCCTGCGCGCTCTCGGCGCGCGAGGCGGTCTCGTACTGGTTGGCCATCTTGTCCATCTCGAGCTCGAACAAGTCGGCCAGGTCTTCCGCGATCGAACCGGCCTGCCCGCCGCCCCCGCCGCCGCCTGACTGCTGGTTGGTCTGCACCTGCAGTTCGTACTCTTCCTCGGCCTGCTGGAGGTACTGCAGCGCCTTCTGTTCGAAGGGCATGGCGCCATCGGGGCTGCGCGTCTGCAGCTTGCCCTCGGCGTTCTTCATCTCGGCCACGGCCAGCGGCAGCAGCTCGGCGATCTTCTTGAAGCTCGGATCGGGCGCCACGAGGCGCGAGTTCATGCGGCTCACGAGCCCTTCGACCTGCTCGCGCAGCCGGCCCTGCGACAGCGCCAGCACCACCGACGCCTCGCGCATCTTCTCAGCGGTGGCCGTCTTCTTCTCGCGCAGGATATTGAAGGTGCCGGCGATGATCTGCCGCTGCTGTTCCGACAGGGCGCCCACTTCGGCGCCGCCGCCACCCCCGCCGCCCCCGCCGCCGCCCATCGAGGTCGCCGGCTTGAACTCCTTGCCGAAGGGCCGGACGCGCAGGAAGTAGATGTCGCTCGTGGCCTGCTTGCCGCCATTGGCGTCGTTGTCGGCGGCGCGCGCGTAGTAGCTCACCGCGTCGCCGGCCTGCACGCCGAGCTCTTCGAGATAGAACGTGTGCCCGGCGGTGACCTCTTCCAGCCGCTTCGCGCCCTTGTAGAGCGACACGCTCTTCTCGGGGCCGCCATTCACCGAGTAGACGAGTTCGAGGCCGCGGACGCCGAAGTCGTCATCGGCCCGCGCCTCGACGAAGAACTCCTCGACCGGCGTGGCGTTGGTGTCGCGGCCCGGCTTCGCGATGGTCACCGTGGGCGCCATGTCGTCGAGCACGTCGATGACGTACTGCGGCGAGGCCGTGATCATCGTGCCGTCGGGCCCCTGCAGGCCGACGCGGTAGAAGCCGTCCTTGTCGGCCACGAAACGGCCGGTGAGCACGCCGCCGGCGCCGGCGGCGAGCGGCACGTTCGTGGACTCGTGCAGCGTGAGCTGACCAGCCGGCGTCGGCATCGTCGGCGTGACGGTGACGCGCACTTCGGTGCCGACGAGGACGGCGATGTCGCCGGTGTCTTCCACCGTGCGCGGCTCGAGGCCGGTGTGGGCGGGGAAGTGGTATTCGAGGTCGATCTTCTGCGCGTAGGGCAGGTCGACGACGTCGAGCGTGAAGGTGGGCGAGCGGACGCCGGCGGCTTCGGCCAGGAACTCGAGCTTCGCGTCGAGGTCGAAGACCATGCCCTCGAACGTGCCGTTCTCGCCCTTGAGGAGCGGCACGCGTTCGAAGGCCGTGGCGTCGCCCTTGCGCACGAGCAGCACGGCGTCGTCGGCCGTGAAGCCGCTGAGCGTGGCGGTGAAGAGCTGGTCGGCGCCGCGCGGCACCGTGCCCGAACCCGGCGTGAGCGTGATGCGGTAGGGGGCGGCGGCTTCGAGGTCCTGCGACCAGGAGTACATCGCGGCGAGGCCCTGGCGCAGGTAGGCCGGTCCGAAGGTGAAGACCGCGGCGGCCACGGCCACCGTGGCGAGCGCCATCGCGGCGTAGCGCTTCACGAGGGGCTGTTCCACGCGGCGCCCGGCCTCGACCTCGCGCACGCGGTCGATGGCCTCTTCGACGAGTTTCGCGACGAGGGCTGGCGAGTGCTCGGGCGAGTCGCCGCGGCGCTCGGCGCTCATCGCGCTCAGCAGCAGGTTGTTCAGCGAGGGCTCGTGTTCCTCGAGATAGAGCGCCACCTGATCGTCGGTGACGTGGGTGAGCAGCGGACGCAGGATCCACCAGCCGATGACGCCGGCAATCGCGACGAGCGTGGCGATGCGGAACGTGAGGATGGCGTTCGGCGTGAAGCGCAGCGCCTCGAGGGCGGCGCCGGCGCCGATGAGCACGAGCGCGCCCGCGATGAGCACGCGCAGGAGACCGCGGACGAGCAGCCTGCGCCGCCACCCCGCCCGGACCTCGCGGATGACACGGGCCACGTCACCGGTGGCCGTCTGCCGTCGCTCGTGGAGCATCGCCCCTCCTCGTCCGCGCCGCGGATGCGGCCCGGCCGTCCTGCTACGCCGCGCCGCCCGACAGGCGGCTCGCGACCACACTTTCGCCGATGAGCAGCAGCATACCTGCAAGGAGCAGGTACCACCACAGCCGTTGCGACTGTTCGGTGACCTCGTCACGCGGCGGCGCCGTTCTGGCGGCCGCGGCGGCCGCGGCGTCTCTCGTGCCCGTCACCGCGGCGGTCACCACCGCCGGATCGACGCTGGCGAGATCAGACTCCGCCACGTCCACGTTGGCCGCGACGATCGACATCGTGGTGTCGTCGGCGCCGGCGTTCCGCACGTCGTAGAAGCCGGGCTGGCTCACTTCGAAGGTGTCGCCGCGGGCGGCGTCGAGCGGCAGCCGGGCGGCGTCGGGGCCCACCACCACGCGCGGCCTGGCCTGGTCGGCCGGGGTATCGGGAGTGGCGACCTGACCCACCGTGAGCGCCGCGGGCCGGTCTTCGAAGCCGGCGAGCGTGCGCACGGCCTGGTGCACGAAGGGCAGGAAGACCGGTTTGAGCGCCAGATCGTTCCACCCGAGGTCGAGGCTCGACGTCCACACCATCACCGCGCCGCGGCCAGCCGGCGTGACCGCCAGCGCCGGCAGGCCGTCGTCGTAGCGCGCCAGCACCTGCGCGGTGTCGGCCGCCGCGAGGCGCCGGTAGCCGTAGACCCGCACCGACGAGAAGTCGCCGCTCCGCGCGGCGCGGAACGGCGCGAACACGGCGTGCCCGAACTCGAGGCCGCCGAGCCGGCCGATGTCCCCGCGCGAACGATCGACCGGCGCGGCGAGCGTGCCCGGGAAGCCCGCGGCCTGCGGCCACGCGGCGCGCGCGCCGGCGATGAGGAACACGCCGCCGCCGCGTTGGGCAAACCGCAGCACCCTGGCCGCCGCGGCGTCGCCGAGCGGCGCGTCGTGCACGATGAGCACGCGCGCGGCCGCGAGCGCCTCATCCGTGAGGGTGTCCACGGTGGTGGCCGTGACATCGAAGCGCGGCGACTCGCCGATGGCGAGCGCGCGGCGCAGGTAGGTCTCATCCGCGCCGCGTCCGCCGGCCGAGGCCAGCAGCACCGCCACCGGGCGCGTGGGCGCGAGCACGAAGTGGTAGCGGTTGTCGGCGGCGAGCGCGTCGTCGGCCAGGCGCACGACCGCGCGCATCGGCTCGGGCGTGAGCGTCACCGGCGCGAAGGCCGCCGAGGCCGAGGCCTGCGGCGCCACGCTCACCGTCTGCGTCTCGACGACGCGGCCGTTCAGCTCGAGCGCGAGGGTGACGCCGTCGGCCTGTTCCGAGCCGCGGTTCGTCACGCCCCCCGTGATGGTGGCGCGTTCCTGGCCCTCGAAGCGCGACCGCCGCACGGCGACCGGTGTCACCGACAGGTTGCGCGTGTCGGTGTCGGTAATCGCCACCGGCGTGAGCACGGTGCCGGCCGGCAGCCGATCCTCGTCGCTCGGCGCCCAGGCGAGCTTCTGGAAGTCGCTGATGAGCACGACTTCCTTACCAGGCCGTGTCGACTCGCTCACGATCGTGCCGGCGACGCGCAGCGCCGGGGCATACCGCGTGGATTCGGCGCCCGGCGACGCCGCGGCAAGCGCGGCGGTCAGGCGGGCGCGGTCGTCGACCGACTGCAGCGCCACCTCGGCGCCCGTGCCGAAGAAGACGAGGCTCGCGCGATCGCCCTGGCCGAGCGCGTCGAGCACGCCCTGCGCCGCCGCCTGCGCGCGTGTCCACCGCGTGCCGTAGCCCATGCTGTACGAGCGGTCCACGAGCACGACCACTTCACGCGCGCCACCGGTGATGGCCGCGGCGCTGCCGCGCACGAAGGGCCGCGCGAAGGCGGCGACGATGAGCGCGAGGGCCAGCAGCCGCATCGCGAGCAGCGCCCAGTGCCGGATCTTCCGGCGCCGCACCGACTCGTAGGGCACGCGCCGCACGAACATCAGCGAGGGGAACGCCACGACCGTGTTCTTCTCGCGCTGGATCAGATGGATCGCGACCGGCACCGCGAGGGCGGCCAGGCCGGCGAGGAAGAGCGGGACGAGGAAGCCCATGCCGGCTACCGCACCCGTGTCGTGCGCTCGCGAAACGACAGGTAGTCGTAGAGCGCGAAATCGAGGGGCTTGCTCGTGTCGAGCAGCCGGTAGTCCACGCCACGTTCGGCGGCGCGGGCCGTGAGCGCGTCGATGTGGGCGCGCACGAGCGCCTGGTACTTGTCGCGGAACGACTCGGGGACCACGGGCAACTGCTCGCCGGTCTCCAGGTCCTCGAAGGCCGATGGATCGGCGTACGGGAATTCGAGCTCGGCCGGATCCATCACGTGGAAGACGACGACGTCGCTGCCACGGAAGCGGATGGGCGCCAGCGCCTCGAAGATCGCCTCGGGTTCGTCGTAGAGGTCCGAGATGAGCACCACCACGCCGCGGCGGCCGAAATGTTCGGCCAGCTTGCGCAGCGGACCCGAGAGCTGGCCCGGCCGCGTCGCCGTCGCCCGCTCGAGCGTGTGCAGCACCACATCCAGATGTTTCGCCGACGGCGGCACGTGGTCCACGACGTCGCTGTCGAAGGTGACGAGGCCGACGCGGTCGCGCTGCCGGTGCACGAGATACGTGAGGCAGGCGCCGAGCGTCTTCGCGTAGTCGAGCTTCGAGAGGCGGGCCCCGAACGCCATCGACGCCGAGATATCGAGCAGCACGGTGAAGTTCGAGTTCGAATCCGCCTCGAACTCCTTCACGAAGTACTTGTCGGTTCGCGCGTAGACGCGCCAGTCGACACGGCGGATGTCGTCGCCGGGCACGTAGCCGCGGTGCTCGGCGAAATCGACCGAGGTGCCGAAGAACGGCGACTTGTGCAGGCCGTTGATGACGCCGTCGACGACCGACCGCGCCACCAGATCCAGGTTGCCGATGCGCGCGAGGACCGCCGGGTCCACGAACTGCGCGCCGGGAATTGCGCCACCGAGCTGCATCACATGCCCGATCGCGGCGTCGGCACCGACTCGAGCAGCCGGTCGACGATCATGTCGGAGGTCATGCCTTCCGACTGGGCGTGGAAGTTGATGAGCACGCGGTGGCGCAGCACCGGGTGGGCCAGCGCGCGGATGTCGTCGAAGGTCACATGATAGCGGCCGCTCGTGAGCGCCCGGGCCTTGGCGGCGAGCACGAGATACTGGGCGGCGCGGACGCTGGCGCCGAACGACACCCACTTCTTCACGACGTCGCTTGCCCCCGGCGACTTCGGCCGGCTGGCGCGCACGAGGGCGAGCGCGTAGCGCATCACCGGTTCGGCCACCGGCACCCGGCGCACGAGGCGCTTGAAGGCGATGAGATCCTCGCCGTTCACCGTGCGCTCGAACTGCGGGTCGAGCACCGCCGTCGTCGTGCGCACGACCTCGTATTCCTCGTCTTCGGGCGGGTGCTCGATGACGATGTGGAACATGAAGCGGTCGAGCTGCGCTTCCGGCAGCGGATACGTGCCTTCGAGTTCGATCGGGTTCTGCGTCGCGAAGACGTAGAACGGCTCTTCGAGCGTGTAGGTGCGCCCCTGGATGGTGACGCGGTGTTCCTGCATCGCCTCGAGCAGCGCCGACTGCGTCTTGGGCGGCGTGCGGTTGATCTCGTCGGCCAGCAGGATGTTGGTGAAGATGGGCCCCGGCGCGAACACCATCTGGCGGCGGCCGGTGGCCGGGTCCTCCTGGATGATGTCGGTGCCGGTGATGTCCGACGGCATCAGATCGGGCGTGAACTGGATGCGCGCGAACTTCAGGTCCACGACGCGGGCGAGCGTGTGGATGAGCAGCGTCTTGGCCAGGCCCGGCACGCCGATGATGAGGCTGTTGCCGCCCACGAAGAGCGAGAGCAGCACCTGTTGCAGGACTTCGTCCTGCCCGATGATGAGCTTGCGCAGCTCGTGGCGGATGCGGTCCTGCCCGTGCTTCATCCGGTCGGCGAGCGCGATGTCGTCCGGCGCGCTCAGATCCACCTGCATGTTCGCTGCGTCCACGAAACCTCCTCTGCCATCACCCGATCAACACATCCCTAATGTGTCATGCCGTACAGGATGTAGTTCACGCCGAACTTGTAGGCTTCGTTCGAGAGGTCGATCGGCACCCAGCCGGTGTCGGAGAACTCCCAGTACTCGCCCAGGTCGTTGTTGTAGTTCGCCACCGCCTGCAGCCGCTTGGCCGGGTCGTTGTCCTCGAAGAGCCCGTAGAAGATCGGCGTGAGGCCGCCGTAGGGCGAGACGAACTTCGCCGGATCGATTTCGAAGAACGCGTGGAACACCGGATGGGCCGGATCGAGCTTGACGAAACGCTGAGCCGGCAGCACGCGCCGCATCTGCGTCTCGAAATTGACCCAGTGCTCCTGGCGGAAGTCGTCGAAGATGAGGAAGCCGCCCTTGGCGATGTAGCCGCGCAGGCCCTCGGCCTCGGCGTCATTCAGCGTCCAGAAGCCGGGCTCCGACATGTAGGCCACGGGATAGCCGTGCAGCGCCGGGTCGTCGAGTGTCAGCACCGCGCTCGTGTCGAGATGCGGGCGCAGCAGCGTGATCTCGCTCAGGATCTTCATGAGGTGCAGGTCGGCGCGCGGGTAGTCGTGCGCCCACGGCGGCTCGCGGCGGAACCCGCGGAAGCGGCCGAGCTGGCTGCCCATGTCGTAACGCAGGCGGACGAACGCGAAGCGGCCGTCGTAGGGCACCTCGGTGCTCGACTCGTAGTCGACGGCCGGCCCGCGCCGGCGCTCCTGTTCCCCGCGGAACGGCGACTGCGCGGCCGCCACGGCGACGCCCGCAATCCCCAGAACGACGGCGGCGCCGAGGGCCCGCCGGCGCCACACGCTACGAGAGGCCGACGGCACGCCGGTACCCCCATTCCGCCGAGAGCAGCGCCAGCAGCAGCACGAGCATGAGCGGCGCGTTCCAGAGTTCACGTTCCTCCACGGCGGTGATGCCGCGGCCCGTGTACTTCACGTCTTCGAGGAGCTGCTCGGCCGTCTCCGGCGTGTAGGCGCGGCCGCCGGTGTCGTCGGCGAGACGGCGCAGCGCCGCCATCTGCCGCGTGGCTTCGGCGAATTCAGCATCACCCGGGCCGGCGTTCACGTGCGTGGTCGACTGCCCGAGCAGCGTGCCGGCGCGCATCGCCTCGACGCGCGCTTCGTACCAGCCCGCCGCGCCGGTGGGCGCCGTGCCGGTGTAGAGGCCGTCGCGCTGGCCGTTCCACGTGAGCGGCACGGTCGTGGCGGCGCCGTCGGGACCGGTGACCGTGGCCGTGACCACGGCGTCGTTGGCGGCGACGAACGACGGGTCGGCCACATCGACGCTCAGGGCGATGGGATCGCCCGGGTCGACGCGATCGGCAGCCGTCGTGAGTTCGACGGGATCCGGCACGCCGTCGACGAGCCAGCGCAGCAGTTGCCGCGTGAACGTCTCGTGGGTCTGGTCTTCGACGCTCATCGACGCGTGCATCTGCCAGAGCCACGAGTCCTGCGGCGTAAAGGCGGCCGACTTGCCGCGGCCGTAGCGCTGGAAGGCGAGCACGGGCCGCTCGCGGCGCGTGCCGTCGGTGGCGCTCAGCAGCGTCGTGGCGCCCGCCTTCACCGTGTCGATGCCGTTCACCGTGGTGAGGTCCGGCAGCTCGGGCCAGCGCGCGGCCGATGCCTGGTCGGTGGCGGCGATCTGCGACACGGCGTGCCCGCTGCCGGCGCGCGTCGGCCGCACGGCCAGCTTCGTGACCACCGGCTCGGCCGGCGGCGTCATCCGCTGCAGCGCCACGGGCAGCGCCTCGCCGAGCGCCGTGCCGGCATAGCCGCCTTCGCTGAAGGCGCGGGGTCCGCCGAGCATCAGCAGGCCGCCGCCGCGCGTGTCCACGAACTCGGCCAGCATGGCGAGCTGGTCGCCGGTGAAGGCGGCCGCTTCGATGCTGCCGAGCACGACGCCGCGATACTTGAAGAGTTCATCGCGGGTCTTCGGGAAGCCGCCGACGAGTTCCTCGGGATCGTCGACCTCGAGACGCAGGTACTTGTTGTCCGCGGTGCGCTGGAGCACGACGAGCTGGAGCTGTTTGTCGTCGGTCAGCGCGCGCCGCAGGAACTTCATCTCGAAGCGCGGTTCGCCTTCGAAGTAGAGGATCTTCTCGCGGCGATCGCGCACGTCGATGAGCACGTCGCGGGCGTTGTTCTCGGGCAGCAGCTCGCCGGGCTGGGCGGCGACGCGGAAGGTGAAGACGCGCGGTCCGGGGTCTTTGGCGGTGAAGCGCACGCGCACCGTGGTGGGCTGGCCGTCGGGGCCGACCGTGAAGCTCTGCGAGCCGGCCAGGGTGGCGCCGTCGAGCACGTCCATCGTGAGCGACTGCCCGGCGTATCCGTGCGCGGTCACGACCGCATCGAGCAGCAGGGTGGTGCCGGTGAGCACCGCGCGCGGCGCCGTGACGCGCCCCACCTGAATGTCCTTCTCCGCGGCGTCGCGGCCAAGGCCGATGGCGAAGACCGGCACGCCCGACGCCTTCAGCGCGAGCAGCGCCGGCTCGACCGCGTCGCCGGTCGTATCGGCGCCGTCGCTGACCACGACGAGGCCGGCGAGCGGCACGCCCGCGAGCTGGCGCCGCGCCTGGTCGAGTGCCGCCGCGAGGCGCGTGTTGCTGCCGTCGAAGCTGAGGTCCGCGCCCGCTGGCGCCGCGGCGACGCCGCTCGAGAAACGCAGCGTGCGCACGGTGAAGCGTTCGCCGAGGGCACGGCGCAGGCCGCGATCGGCGGCGCCGAACTGCTCCTGCAGCCAGGCGCTGCGCGGCTGGCCGTTCATGTCGGCGATGCGCATGCTGCGCGAGTCGTCGAGCAGCACGGCCACCACGTTCTGGTGCGGCACGGCGGCCCGCAGCACCAGCATCGGCCGCAGCAGGCAGAGGAAGAGGAGGGCGACCAGCGCCGTGCGCAGCGTGGCGAGCACGACGCGGTCGCGCGTCGAGAGGCGGCGCGGCGCGCGGCGGTAACTCACGACCGTGGCCGCCACGGCCACGACCGCCAGCAGCGCGGCGATGGTGACGCCGGCGGGTGGCGCGAGCCGCAGTTCGCCCTGGCCGAAGACGACCCATCGGACACCGAGGAGGAGTTGGGAAATCGTGTCGAGCACGGGGCAGTGTCCGGGCTGGCCCGTGCCGGCCCTTGTCCGGGGATTCTATTCCGCTTCGACGCCCGCGCAACCGATCTGGTCTCACGCCGACCTGGGGTACGATGCCCGGCGCCCATCGGAGGAGTGCCCATGAAGCGTCGGCTGGCAGGTGCGGGAGTCATCGGAGCCCTCGTGGCAGGACTGTGGCCGTCGGCCGCGCCGGACGCGCAGACGCCCGCGCCGGCCGATCTCGTGCTCGTAAACGGCGCCGTGCTCACCGTGGATGCGCGCGACACCGTCGCCGAAGCGGTGGCCGTCTCCGGCGGGCGGATCGTGGCCGTGGGCACGAACGCCGACATCCGCGCCCGCGCCGGCGCCGCGACCGAGGTCGTGGACCTCGGCGGCCGGGCCGTGACGCCGGGCCTCATCGACACACACGTCCACTTCACCGAGGTCGATGCCCTCTTCAACGTCGACTTGAGCGATCCGTCCATCACGAAGATGGATGACGTGCTGGCGCGCGTCGCCGCGGCCGTCGCGAAGACGAAGCCCGGGGAGTGGATTCGCGGCCGGGGCTGGGACGAAGGCAAACTCGCCGAACGCCGCCACATCACGGCGGCCGACCTCGACAAGGTGGCGCCGAACAACCCGGTGTGGCTCACGAACACCACCGGCCACTACGGTGTGGGCAACACCTACGCCATGAAGATCGCCGAGCTGCGCAAGGGCACACCCGATCCGCCGGCTGGCACGATCGTGCACGAAGCCGACGGCGACCCGAACGGCGTGCTGCTCGAGTCGGCGCAGAACCTCATCACGCGCCACGTGCCGCCGATGACACGCGAGCAGCAGAAGGCCGGCCTCGTGAAGATGATCGAGGACTTCAATGCCGAGGGCATGACGGGCGCCAAGGACCCCGGCATCAGCCCGCTCAAGTGGGAGCTGTACAACGAGCTGCTCAAGGAAGGCCGGCTGACCGTCCGCATGTTCGCGCTCTGGGCCGGCCCGCGCGCTCTCGACCAGCAGGCGGCCGTACAGGCGCGCGTCGACGCCAATCCGCGGCCGCCCGCGTCGCTCGGCGACGGGCTGCTGCTCTCGGGCGGCGTGAAGATGTACATGGACGGCAGCGGCGGCGCCCGCACGGCCTGGATGCACGAGGACTGGAACAAGAACCTCGAAGACGTCGACAAGGGCAACGTGGGGTATCCGGCGACCCCGCCGGACCAGTACCGCGCGATGGCCACGAATTTCCACAACGCCGGCGTGCACGTGAGCACACATGCCATCGGTGACCAGGCCATCGACTGGGTGGTCGACACCTACGCCCGCGCCGTCGCCGCCCGTCCCACGAAGGGCCTGCGTCACGGCATCATCCACGCCAACACGCCCACCGACCATGCCATCGACGAGATGGCGCGGTTGCAGCGCGACTACGATGCTGCCTATCCCGAGGCGTCGGCGTCCTTCATGTGGTGGATTGGCGACACCTACGCCGGCAACTTCGGGCCGCGGCGCAACCAGCGCATGAAGCCCCTGGCGACGTGGCTGAAGAAGGGCGTGCGCTGGGGCGGCGGCTCGGACTTCGGCGTCACGCCGTTCCCGGCCCGCTACGGCATCTGGTCGTCGGTGGCGCGTGAGACGCTGAACGGCACCTTCGGCAAGACGCCGTTCGGTATGGCCGAGGCGGTGGATGTGCGGACGGCGCTCCGCTCGTACACGCTGTGGGCGGCGCATACCATCTTCCTCGACGATCGCATCGGCTCGATCGAAGTGGGGAAGGACGCCGACCTGGCGGTGTGGGACAGGAATCCTTACACCGTGGCCACGCCGGCGCTCAAGGATATGAAGGCCGAACTCACGCTCCTGAAGGGCACGGCCGTCTTCCGCGGTCCGGCCTTCCAGGCCGCGGCCCGCGGCCGATGAGCGAGACGCCGGCGTCTGGGCACGGCCGTGGCAATCCGCAGGATAATGGTGCCGTGACTGCCACGTCAGGCCGAACCAGGCGCATGACGGTGACGACGTTTGCGTCGCTCGCTGAGCACGATCGCGCAGACGCCGCCTACTGGCGGGCTCTTCCGGTCGACGTGCGTGTGCGCCAGGCGTGGCGTCTCAGCGAAGAGCAGTGGCGCCTTCGCGGCGAGTATCCGGATGAATCAGGACTTTGTCGATCTGTTGCGCGCGTTGTGCGCGCATGACGTCCGGTTTCTGGTCGTCGGCGCCTACGCGCTGGCGGTGCATGGACGGCCGCGGGCGACCGGCGACCTTGATGTCTGGGTCGACGCCACTCCCGGCAACGCGTCGAAGGTCATGCAGGCCCTCGTCGAATTCGGTGCGCCGCTGCACGATGTGAGCACTGCGGATTTTTCGCGTCCAGGCATCGTGTTCCAGATGGGATTGCCGCCCGGGCGCATCGATGTGCTGACCGCCCTGAGCGGACTCACTTTTGACGAGGCGTGGCCGGACCGCGTCACTGCCACGTTCGGCGATGTCGCGGTCAGCGTCATCGGCCGCGACGCGTTCATCAGGAACAAGCGGGCGACCGGACGCGCGAAGGACCTCGGCGATATCGAGGCGCTTGATGGCGGCGCCTGAGTCCGCGCCGGAGCCGAGCACGCCGCCGCCCGTGCCCGACGTGGCGGTGCCGATCGCGCGGCGCATCGCCGCGAGCCCCGTCTTCTTCCCGTTGTGGCTGCGCGGACGGCCCGGCCCGGACGCGCGCATGCCGATGGTGGGCTGGTTCGATCCCGGCCAGCTTCTCGCGACCGGGGTCAAGAGCCTGGTCTCGCTCGTTGTCGGCGAGCAGAGCGATCGCCGGATCGTGCAGGCCCTGGCGTCGCGGCGGCAGGAGTACTACGACCACAGCATCCACTACCGCGACGGCGCGCGCGGCCCGCAGCCAGACAAGGCGCACCCGCGTGACGAGCTGTGGCTCGACTTCATCTGCGACACCGGCGACGGCTGGAACTCGACCTACGCCGTGGCCTACGCGGCCGCGCAGCGTGCGCTGCGTGTCTACGACGGCACCGACGCCCACGACCTGCCGCGCGGTGACGTACTCGTCTTCGGCGGCGACGAGGTCTACCCGACGCCGAGTCGCGAAGAGTACCAGCGCCGTCTGGTCGCGCCCTTCACCGCCGCGTTCGGGGACGACGAGCCGGCCGAGCGGCCCCATGTCTACGCTGTGCCCGGCAATCACGACTGGTACGACGGCCTCTCGGCCTTCACCCGCCTCTTCTGTTCCGACATCGGCGGCCGGCGCCTCGCCGGCTGGTGGACGCGGCAGCGGCGCAGCTACTTCGTGCTGAAGCTGCCGCACCGCTGGTGGCTGGTGGCGAGCGACGGCCAGCTCCAGAGCGACCTCGACGTGCCGCAGATGGAGCACTTCCGCGAGATCGCCGAGCGCCACATGCAGCCGGGCGACAAGGTGATCCTGTGCCTGTCGCTGCCGGTCTGGGTCTACGCGCAGAAGTACCGCAACATGGGCCGCGTCTTCGACGAGACGGACCTCATCTTCCTGCGCGAGGAGGTCTTCGCGAAGCGCGGCATCGACGTGAAGGTCTATCTCACGGGGGACCTGCACCACTACCGGCGCCACGAAGAGACACGCGAGTCGGCTGGCGCGGCCGAGCCCGTGCAGAAGATCACGGCCGGGGGCGGCGGCGCCTTCCTGCATCCCACACACGAAGACGATTTCTCGGTGCTGCGCGAGGAGCCGATTGCCGAGGACGTGGCGCCGCGCGCCTTCGAGGTGCGCAGCACTTATCCTTCCACCGCGCAGTCGTCGCGGCTGGCCTGGGGCAACCTGCTGTTTCCGTTGAAGAACCCGCGATTCGGCGTCGTGCCGGCCACCGTCTATCTGATGACGGCGTGGCTCGTCGGCGCCGCGGCGGCCGGGGCCGCGCCCACGAGTCCGTGGCAGGCGCTGCGCGTGACGGTGGATGCCTTCAGCACCCACCCCGGCCTCGCCCTCTGGTGCGGCGGCATCGTCATGGCGTTCCTCGCGTTCACCGATACCCACAGCCGCATCTACCGGGTGCTCGGCGGCCTGCTGCACTCGGTGGCGCACTTCACGGCGATGTTCTACCTGGGCTGGGGCGCCCTCGACCTGGCTGGACGGTGGCTGCACGCGAGTGGCGTCGTGCGCGCCGCGCTCGCCGGCGCCGGCACGTTCGCCGGCGGCTGGCTGGCCGGCTCGGTCATCATGGGCCTCTATCTGCTCGTGTCGGTGAACGTGTTCGGCCGCCACAGCGAAGAAGCCTTCAGCGGCCTGCGCATCGAAGACTACAAGCACTTCCTCCGGCTGCACGTCGGCACGGACGGCCGCCTGACGATCTGGCCGGTGAAGATCGAACGAGTGCCGAGGCGCTGGCGTGACCGCGCCGAGGGCGACCGCACGATGTCGCGCCTCGTGCCCGAGACGCCGCTCGCCGTCGATCTCATCGAGCCGCCGATCCGTGTCGGCGCGGCGGCTAACACTCGATGACGTTCACCGCGAGGCCGCCGCGCGACGTCTCCTTGTATTTCGTCTTCATGTCGGCGCCGGTCTCGCGCATGGTCTTGATCACCTGATCGAGCGACACGAAGTGGGTGCCGTCGCCGCGCAGCGCCATCCGCGCCGCGTTGATGGCCTTCACCGAGGCGATGGCGTTGCGCTCGATGCAGGGGATCTGCACGAGCCCGCCCACCGGATCGCAGGTGAGCCCGAGGTGGTGTTCCATGCCGATTTCGGCCGCGTTCTCGACCTGGGCCGGGGTGCCGCCGAGCACGCCGCAGAGGGCGCCGGCGGCCATCGAGCAGGCCACGCCCACTTCGCCCTGACAGCCCACTTCGGCGCCCGAGATCGACGCGTTCTCCTTGTAGAGGATGCCGATGGCCGCCGCCGTGAGCAGGAAGTCGATGACGCCGGCGTCGGTGGCGCCCGGCACGAAGCGCGTGTAGTAGTGCAGCACGGCCGGCACGATGCCGGCCGCGCCGTTCGTCGGCGCCGTCACCACGCGGCCGCCGGCCGCGTTCTCTTCGTTCACGGCGAGCGCGTAGAGGTTGACCCAGTCGAGGACGAGCAGCGGATCGGCCGGGCCGGCCGCGGCGGCGGCCAGCTGCCGCTGGAGCCCGGCGGCGCGGCGTTTCACCTTGAAGGCGCCCGGCAGCACGCCGTCGGTGGCGCAGCCGCGCTCGACGCAGGCCTGCATCACCTGCCAGATCCTGAGCAGCCCGGCGTCGATGTCCGCATCGGTGCGCCAGTGCCGCTCGTTACCGCGCATCACCTCCGCAATCGACCAGCCCTGACGTTCGCACTGCTCGAGCAGTTCGTCGCCCGTGCGGAAGGGATAGGGCAGCACTGTCGCGTCCGGCGCGATGCGCTTCTGCGCGGTGCCGTCGGCCGCCACCTCGTCGCTCACGACGAAGCCGCCGCCCACCGAGTAGTAGACGCGGTTCGCCACTTCGGCGCCGGCGGCGTCGAAGGCGATGAAGCGCAGGCCGTTGGCGTGCAACGGCAGGCTCTCGCGTTTGTTGAAGACGAGGTCGGCCGTGGCGTCGAAGCCGATGTCGTGGCGGCCCAGCACCTGCAGGCGGCGTTCGCCGTGGATGCGCGAGAGGTACGCCGGCACCTGGTCCACGTCGACGCTGTCAGGCTCGTGCCCCGAGAGGCCCAGCAGCACGGCCGTGTCACTGCCGTGACCCTTGCCGGTGGCGCCGAGCGAGCCGTAGAGCTCGGTGTGGATGCGGTGGGTCGCGGCGAGCTGATGGGTGGACGCCAGGCGCCCGGCGAAGAGCCGGGCCGCGCGCATGGGGCCCACGGTGTGAGAACTGGACGGCCCGATGCCGATCTTGAAGAGGTCGAACGCGCTGACAGCCATGGAAAACTCCGCCTCAGCGGAGGCGCCAGAAGCGCATTTCGAGCGACACCCGCGTGCGGTCGGTCTGCTGGTTGAAGGCGCCGCCGTGAATGAGATACGGCGAGAACACCAGCACCTCGTTCAGCCCGGGATTGGGGCGCTCGAGCACCAGCGGGTGGGCCGCGCCGACGACCGACGGCACCGTGAAAGTCATGCCGTTCACGCGCGCGCCCTCGGCCGTGCGTTCGATCTCGGATTCCTTCCAGCGGTGCGAGCCCCGCACGAGCGGCAGCGACGAGCGCGGCGTGCTGCCGGCAAACGGCACGTAGATGTTCACCGCATGACGCAGCCGGTCGAGCCAGACGTCGCGGTGCGGCGGGTTGTTGTCGCGGCTGCGCGGCCTGACGACGCGGTAGCAGAAGTGTTCGGGGAACTCCGCGTGCGGTGGCGTGGTCGAGACGCGCACACCGAGGATCTCGCTGACCCGCTGGCTGATGGCCTCGACGGGCACGCCCAGATCGCCCACCGGATGGCACCACGGGCCGCGCGCGCTCACGGCGGCGTGCGCCTCGTCGGTGGCCACGACCTCGTGATACCGCTCCAGCGCGAAGTCCGCCGGGACGTCGATGCCGGCGGCGGCGATGCGCGCCCGGAGCGTCAGGCGGACGCCTTCGGCGAGCCGGCGGTACTCGTCAGGGGCGAGGAACGGCGCCACGACGAACCCGGCCTCGGCCCAGGGCCGGCCCGCAATCAGGTTGTCGTCGCCATCGAGCAGCGTAGCGTCGGCGCCGCGTGTGACGGCGCCTTCGACGGTGAAGGTGACCTGCTCGCCGTCGTAGTCGAGCGTGAGCTGACGCGTGGACATGCAGGCGAAATTGTACGTCGATTCGTCGCGGGCGAGTGCCGTACACACGACGGGCGGGCCGGTGGCCGCGCCACCAGACCCGCCCGTATGTCGGCCTGCCGCGAGACGGGGCCGAATCGCGCCCCAGCCCTGGCCCTTAGACCCCGACCTTCTTGAACTCCGCCTGCACCGCCGCGAGTTCCTTCATCAGGTCGCCGAAGCGGTCCATCGCGTCCTTGCCGATCTTCTGGTCGGCCTGGCCGATCATGCGCTGCACGTTGTTGAACTGGCTGAGCAGCATCGGCTGCGGATAGGCGCCGGGCATGTCGTTCAGCATCGTCCACACCCTCTGGAGCGGATGCTCGAACTTGAGGTCCATCGGCCGCACGCCTGCGGGCGCGGCGGCCGGCGGACGCACGTTGGCCTTCTGCATCGCCTGGCCCACCGCATCGGCCAGCTTGCGCGCCTCGCTGATGCCGTCACGCACCTTGAGCTGGAAGGCGAGCGACGCCTCGAGGTCAAGGTTCGTGAGGCCATCGCGCAGCACGCGCGGATCGGCCGTGAGCGCGAAGCTCTTCGTCTGGCTCTGGCCGCCCGCCGTGAGCGTCACGGTGTACTTGCCGGGCGCCGCCATCGGACCACCAGCCGCGCCGTTCGGCGCGTTCGGGGCCCACGGACCCGGGTAGCGCATGTCCCATGTGAAGCGCTGCATGCCGGCGCGTGCCTCGATGGCCGACGACCCGCCCAGGCGGCGGAACGGTCCGCGCATCTCCTGAGCAGCGCCGGCGCCACGCGGAGCGGCGACGGCGAACGAGCGGATGACGGCGCCCTTCGCATCCTTCACCTCGAGCGTCGCATCGGTCGGCGCGCTCGCGAAGTAGAGGTCGAAGTGCGGGCCGGGGATCGTGTATTCCGGCTCGGCCGCCGAGGGCGGCGTCGGCACCCAGCGGTTGCGCACGGCGTCCTGCGGCTGGAAGAGATATGCCGCCGGCAGCGACGAGGGCATCGCCGCGGCCGGGGCCGCCGCGCGCGCAGTCGTCGTGACCGGCGCGGGCGCCGGCGCGTACATCGCCGCGAGCTGCTGCAGCGGCGTCACGTCGTCCATGATCCACAGGCCGCGGCCCATCGTGCTGATGACGACGTCGTTGCGATGCACCTTGATGTCGGTCACGGGCGTGGCCGGCAGGTTCTGCTGCAGCGGCTGCCACGCCTTGCCGTCGTTGAATGACACGAACGCGCCGAACTCGGTGCCGGCGTAGAGCAGGCCCTGGCGCTTCGGATCTTCCCGCACGACGCGCGTCGGGTGATCGATCGGGATGCCGTTCGTGCCGTCGGTCAGCTTCGTCCACGTCTCGCCGTAGTTCGTGGTCTTGTAGATGTACGGCTTGAGATCGTGCTCCCGCATGAAGCGGTAGGCGGCGATGTAGAAGGTGCCGCGCGCGTGCGGGCTGTCTTCCACCGTCTGGATACGGCCGCCGGGGCCCATGTCGGGCGGCGTCACGCGCTTCCACGTCTTGCCGTTGTCGCGCGTGATGCTGACCGGGCCGTCGTTCGCGCCCACCATGATCACGCCCTTCTCGAGGCGCGATTCGATCATGGCGTAGATCGAGCTGTAGACCTCTTCACCGGTGATGTCGCGCGTGATCGGCGTGCCGGGGATGATTTGATACTCCGGTTCCTTCGCCGTCAGATCCGGGCTGATCGTGTCCCACGTCACGCCCTCGTCGATCGAGCGGTGGATGACGTGGCTCGCCTGGTAGACGATCCTGTCGTCGTGTGGTGAGAGGTAGACCACCGTCTGACGCGGGAAGCGGTACTTGATCTCGTCCGGGTCCTGCCCGTAGCGGTTCTGGGGGTAGATCCAGTAGTGCTTCTCCTGGCCGGTGAGCACGTTGAAGCGGCCCACTTCGCCCTTGCACGCGCCCCAGATGACGGAACCGTCCTTGCGGGCCCAGATCTGTCCGGTTTCACAGCCCGAGGCCTGCGACCACATCTCGGCGGGATGGTCGAGGCCCCACGACACCGGCGGGTTGCTCGGCAGGACGAGCGTGGTGTTGTCCTGCTGCGGCACGTAGAGGCGGTAGGGATGCTGCTCGTCCACGGCCACCATGTAGTACTCGGCGTGCGGCTGGTTCAGGATCGACGACCAGCTCTTCCCGCCGTTCAGCGACACGTTACCGCCGCCGTCGTTCACCTGCAGGATGATGTCGGGATTGTCGGGGTTGAACCACATGCCGTGGTTGTCGCCGTGCGGCGTCTCGACGCTCGTGAACGTCTTGCCGCCATCGGTGGACTTGTGCAGGCCGAGTTCGTTCACCCACACTTCGTTCTCGTTCTTCGGGTTCACGTTCACGTAGTTGAAGTAGAACGGCCGGGCGCGCAGGCGCTGGCTGTTGTTCACCATCGTCCAGGTGGCGCCGGCGTCGTTCGAGCGGTAGAGACCACCTTCGGCGCCGGGCGCTTCGACCATCGCGTAGAGCACGTTCGGGTTGCTGCGCGCGATGTCGAGATCGATCTTGCCGATGAGCTTCCCGGGCAGGCCCGCCGAGAGCTTCGCCCACGTCTCGCCGCCGTCGGTCGACTTGTAGATGCCGCCCTTGTCGGCCGGGCCGCCGCTCACGATGTCCCAGCCCTTGCGGAAGCCTTTGTACATCGCGGCATAGAGCACGCTCGGGTTCTGCCAGTCGACTTCGATGTCGCGGCCGCCGTGTTCGTTGTCCACGAAGAGCGTCTTCTTCCACGTCCTGCCGCCGTCGGTGGTCTTGAAGATGCCGCGTTCCGTGGTGGGGCCGAAGGGCGAACCGAGCGCCGCCGCCCAGACGATGTCGGGGTTGTTCGGGTGCACGCGGATGCCGCCGATCTGGCCGCTCTCGCGCAGGCCGGCGAACTGGAAGCTCCTGCCGGCGTCGGTGCTGCGGAAGACGCCGCGTCCGATGATGACGTTCGAGCGGATGGCCGCCGACCCGGTGCCGACGTAGACGTGATTCGGACTCGACGGCGCCACGTCGATCGATCCGATCGAGCCGGTCGTGATCTGACCGTCACCGACGGGGTACCACGAGATGCCGGCATCGTCGGTCTTCCACACGCCGCCACCGGTGGCGCCGATGTAGAAGGTGTGCGGCTGCTGCCGCACCCCGGCAAGTCCGGTGACGCGGCCGCCTCGGCCGGCGCCTACATTGCGCCAGCGCAGGCCCTGGTAGGCCGCGGCGGGCACGAGCGGCGTGGCCGCGGACTGGGCGTGCAGTCGCGTCACGGGCGTGGCGGGGAGGAGGGCGGCCAGCAGGGCCGTGGCAAGGACGAGTGAGAACGGTCGGCGCATGGCGATGGTGCTCCTTCGGGTAGTTCCGGCGCTCAATTGTAGTGGGTCCATGGCCCAGGGCGGTGTTCTCCC
This sequence comes from Acidobacteriota bacterium, assembly GCA_016789705.1. Lineage (GTDB taxonomy): Bacteria > Acidobacteriota > Vicinamibacteria > Vicinamibacterales > UBA2999 > CADEFD01. The sequence goes on along the minus strand of JAEUQR010000049.1, from coordinate 14,855 downwards.
CGGTGTTCGGGCAACCCGGTGCGCGGCGAGGGGAGGTCGTGCCGCCGGCCTGAGCGTCAGAGGCGCGCGGCGCGCATCACGGCGACGACGATCCGCCAGATCGCGACGAGTCCCGGCAGGCCGTCGCGCATGAGTGACGTGAGGCTGCGCCAGTCGAGGCGCAGGTCCACGTGCGCGAATGCGTTCAACAGCGTGAGCGACGGCGGCGGCGCGTGGGGCACGCCACGGCTCATCGCGATGCTCTCGATGAACGGCGTCTTCTGATCGGTGAAGCTGTGGATCAGGATGAGCCTGGCGCGGATGGCGTGGGCCGTGTGCACCGGCGACAGGCGCTGCACCCAGGCGTCGACGAACGGCGCGGCGGCATAGAGGGCGTCGAAGCGATCCGGGTCGCGGTTCTCGATGAGCGCGAAGGCGGCACGTTCGGCCGCGCTGCACCCGCGCACATCGACCACCGCCGCCGGATCGGCGATGCGCCGCGCGGCGGCCTCTTCGAGCAGGTGCGAGGTCGGCGAGGGCGGAATCATCGCCTGGTTGCCGCGCAGGAACTTCCAGCGGTCGTCGCCCACGGTGGGCACGGGCAGGCGGCCGTGATACCCGAAGCCGTCGTAGGCGCCCGTCAGCACGTATTTGAACGTGCGCTTCAGGTCGAAGTAGCCGCCGAAGACGACGGCGAACGTCACGGCGTCCCTGAGCGGCGGCCGGGCAAGGCCGATGAGCGCCGGCGCCGCGCCGAAGCTGAACGCTATGACGCCGACGCGCGTCACGTCGATGCCGGGATGTGTGGCGAGGCCGGCGACGACGGCTTCGAGATCCGCCTGGTCGCCCTCGCCGAGGCGGTACTGCCGCATCTCGTCGAACTCCGGCGCCACCACGACGAAGCCGGCGCGCGCCAGGCGGCGGCAGAGCGCCTGCAGGCGCGGGTCGGCGGCGCCCTCGTGTGTGAAGCCGTGCGTGACGACGACCGCCGGATGGCGGCGGCCGCGCCGGTCGGGCACGGCGTAGCACTCGTAGCGGACGACGCGCCCGTGGTGCGTGACGGCGTGGGCGGTCACGTCCACCCGCGCGCGCGGCCCGGTCAGCCAGCGCGCCCGGTCGCCGGCCACGAGCTCGAGCGTGAAGGCCGCCGCCCGCCAGCCGTGGCGCAGGTGCTCACGCATGCGCCGGCCGCGGCAGGTGCCGCGCGTGCGCGTGCACCTTCTCGAAGGCCTGCGCGTACTGGTCGATGAGGGCCGGCTCGGCCCAGGGGAACGTCGGCAGGCGCAGCATGTTGGCCTGCACGGCGGCGCTCATCGGCAGGTCGGGCGGTTGCCAGCCGGCGTGATCGCCCGGCGCGAGGCGGGCCACGCGGCGCCAGTGGCCTTCCGTGAAGAACGGCTGCTGGTGCACGAGCGGGTAGCGCGGCCCGGTGACCTCACAGCCCTCGGCGGCGAGTGCCGCGATGAGCGACTCGACCGGCAGCCCGTCGAAGGGCGCCGGGTCGTAACGCACGAGATGCTCGAAGTAGACGCGCGTCGTGCCGGGCGGTGAAGGGAACGTCTCGAAGCCGAGCGGCGCCAGCCGCGCGCCGAGGGCTTCGATGTTGGCCGCGCGGCGCTGGTTGTGCCGATCGAGCTTGGCGAGCTGCGTGCGGCCGACGGCCGCCGAGAGCGGCGCCATGCGCGTCTTGATGCCGAAGCTCGTGGCCGCGAAGCGCCGCGCCGGTGTCGTGAGCTCGAAGATCCGCACGATGTCGCCCAGGCAGATCGCACGCTCCATGTAGGTGTCGTCGTCGGTGAGGAACACGCCGCCCTCGCCGGCCGCCGCCAGCTTCGACGTCTGCAGGCTGAAGACGCTGATGTCGCCGAAGCGGCCGCACGGCACGCCGCCGCTCACGGCGCCGAGGGCATGCGAGGCGTCTTCGATGACGGCCAGGCCATGCCGCCGCGCAATGGCCAGCAACGCGTCGACCTTCGCCGGCAGTCCCCACAGGTGCACGATCACCATCGCCTTCGTGCGCGGCGTGATGCGGCGTTCGACGTCCTCGGGATCGAGCGCGAAACGTTCGCCCTCGATCTCGCAGAAGACCGGCACCGCGCCCACCCAGAGCATCGGCACGACCGACGCCCAGAAGGTGGCCGACGGCACGAGCACCTCGTCGCCCGGCGCGAGGTGCAACGCGTGGAAGGCGGCCAGCAGCCCCAGCGTGCCGTTGGCGTGCGCGAGCGCATGGCGGCAGCCGAGGCGGGCGCGGAAGTCGTCTTCGAGGTGGCGCGTCACGACGTGATTCGAGAGATCGCCGTGGCGCATCACCTCGAGCACCGCCGCTTCGTCGTCGGCCTCGAGCACGGGCCAGCGGTTGGCGGCGTGCTGGTCGAGCGTGACGGCGGGTGAACCGCCGAGCAGGGCAGGGCGCGTGTCGGTCATGACCATCTCCACCCGATCGTGTCGGCCGGCGTGTCGGGCCGTCGGGCCTGCGCCAGCACGGCGTCGGTCTCGCACACCTGATGCCAGTAGGCACGCAGATCGCGCTCGGCGAGCCCGGTGTCGCCGTCGTGGATCTCGAGCGCGATCCGCTCGAGCGTACCGGCATGCACGCCGCGGGCGCCGAAGCCACCGCAGGGCACCCACTGCGCGATGTTCGTCCGGCGCCGCAGGTAGTCGTCGAGCGACGTGCAGTGCTCGTGGGCGGCGGCCCAGGCGGCCGACACCACCGGTGCCTCGAGTGTCGGGAACGTCGTCGTGACCTGCGGGGCCTCGTCCCGCGGAGGGTGCGGCCACGGCGCGGCCCCACGTGGCGAGATGCGCTGCGCCACCAGCTCGCGGACGTCGGCCGCCAGGCCGAGGCAGCCACTCAGTTTGCCGCCGTAGATGCTGACCCACGGGCGCGTCGCATCGAGGTGCAGGCGGTGGTGGCGCGTGAGCGATGCCGGCGTGCGCGGTGCGCGAGCGTCGTGCCGCACCGGCACCGGCCGTACACCCGTCCGCAGGGAGACGACGTCCGACCTGTCGACCGGCACGCGCAGATGCCGGTTCAGTTCGCGAAGCAGCCGCGCGACATCGGCGTCGGCCGGGCGCCGGGCCTCGGCGAGATCGTCGCGCAACGTGTCGGTCGAGCCCCAGAGCGAGACCGGCCCCCACGGTGCCAGCGTCATCACGTCGCCCTCGAGGCTGTCGAGCACGAGGTGGCGCGTGTGCCACGCCGGCCGGGGAAACGCCAGCGAGACGCCGCGGCTGAAGACGTGACGCCAGGGAGACGTGAGGCCGGCTTTGTCATTGACGGCGTCAGTCCAGCATCCGGCCGCGTTCACCACCATCCGCGCCTGCACGTCCGTGACGCTGCCGGTGAGCGTGTCGCACAGCTGCAGCCGCCACCCCGCGGCGGACCCGCCGGCGTCGATCGCATCGACGCGGACATGGTTGCGGACGTCAGCGCCGAGACGTTCGGCGGCCAGCACCCATTCGAGCACGAAGCGCGCATCCGACGTGACGAGCGCGGCTTCTTCGATCGCATACGCCGGCCCCGCGGCCGCGAGGTGCGCCTGCTCGGCATAGCGGTCCAGACGCTGCGGGCGGGCGCGTTTGCCGGCCCCCATCACCCAATAGGCGGCGAGGGCACTCTCGACGACGACGCGCGGCGGCCCCCCCGAGGGCACGTAGAGCAGCGGCCGCGCCTGCACGCTGCCGGGGCGCTCGGCCACCAGGCGATCGCGATCGCGCGTGAGTGCCAGGACCGTCGCCAGTTCGAGGTTCTTCAGGTACAGCAGGCCGCCCCAGATGAGCATCGTGGACGCCTGGCTCGTGCCGCTGCCGAAGTCGCCCTGGTCGACGAGCAGCACGCGGTAGCCCTGCGCCGCCAGCGTCTGGCACACGGCCGCGCCGTTGATGCCGGCGCCGATGATGACGACGTCGAGCGGGCCGTCCACACCAGCAATCTACCCCAGACGACGCGCCAGCAGCAGGTAGGCCACGACGGCGACGACCAGGCTGGGCACCGTGGCGCCGCCCGCCATCAGGTAGTAGGTGGCGACGCCGGCGGCCCAGGCGATGAGACCCGGCCAGCGGATGCCGGCGAGCGGCCCCCGCGGGTCGTAGAGCGCGGCGACATCCACCGGCCGCGGCCGCAGCACGAAGTGGGCGATCAGCACGCCGCCCACCGGCACGAGCACCGACCCGACCACCGTCATGAAGCCGGCGAAACGATCCAGCCAGCCGCCGCTGAGGCCGAGCAGGGTACCGATGACGCCGACGATCCACACCGCGGCGGCGCCGCCCACCGCCGGCACCACGCTGCGCCATGCGAGCGACGACAGGTAGACGTTCACGAAGTTGGTCGTGACCGTGGCGAGCACGATGAGCACGGCGGCCGCGGTGCCGGCGTCGGCCGCGGCGAGCATCGTGCCGGGGTCGGCGCTGCCCGCGTGCCGCGCGAGACGCCAGCCGAGCGGCATGAGCCACAACGCCGTCAACGACAGGCCGAAGAACACGGCCAGCGCGCTCGTGCGCGCCGTCGCCGTGAAGCGCGAGTAGTCGGCGAACATCAGCAGCCACGACACCTGATAGCCGATCACGATGTCGAGGAGCAGCGGCAGGGGCGGCACCGGCGCGTCAACCGGCGCGGCCGGTGCGTCGGGCAGGCGCAGCACGAGCCACGTCACGGCCACGCCGGCCACGCCCATGAGCGGCACGGCCCAGCGGTCGGCGCGGCGCACGGCCACTGGGCCGGCGGCGACGACGGCCGTCGAGACGAGGCCGACGACGATCGCCCAGGCGCGTTCGTCGAGCGGCAGCGGCAGATTCCGCGCTGCGACCGAGGCGGCGATGACGTTGTTCACCGCGATCCACGCGAAGTTCGTGATGAAGAGAACGGCGGCGACGAGATGGGCACCGGTGTGACCGAGCACGGCGCGAGCGGCGATCATGGATGGCACGCCGAGTCGCGACCCCACCGGCGCGAGGACCGCCACCAGCGCCGCGCCGACGACGCTGCCGAGCCCAACGGCCAGGAAGAGGCGATCGGGCGACAGACCGGCGCCGAGCGACGCGCCCACCTGCAAGGTCGTGGCGACGATGTTCGCGGCGGCGAAGACCAGGAACAGATCCCAGCCCGACTGCGTCCGACCTGCCAGCGGCACCGGCGATAGATTGGCGGCCTGCATCGAGGTGGCTAGACGATGTTGTGTTCGCCGGAGGCCGGGCCCGCGGCGAAGCGCGAGAACGCGAAGGGCGCGAGGTTGAAGCGCGGATCGCGGCCGAGCATGACGTCGGCGAGCACGCGCCCGGCTGCGGGCGCCTGCTGGAAGCCATGGCCGCTGAAGCCGGCGATGCCGTAGAAACCGTCGAGGCCGAGCGGGCCGATGACCGGGTTGTGGTCCGGGGTCATCTCGTAGAGGCCGGCCCAGGCATGGGTGACCGCGGCATCGACGAGCGCGGGCAGGCGGCGCGCCGCCACCTCCGTGACCGCGGGCAGGAAATCCCACTTCACCGTGAGATCGAAGCCGGGGCGTTCGCTCGGATCGCCCATCCCGAAGAGCAGCCCGGCCCCTTCGCGGTGGAAGTAGAACGTCGTGTCGAAGTCGATGACCATGAGGCGCGAGGCCGGGGTGCGGCCGGCAAAGCGCGGGTCGTCCCAGCCGGCGCCCGCCTCGGGGTGGGCGATGAAGATGTGACGCCGCTCGGGCGTGATCGGCAGCGTGACGCCCGCGAGTGCCGCCACCCGGCCGGCCCATGGACCCGCGGCGTTGACCACGGTGCCGGTGGCGATGTCACCGCGCGAGGTGCGCACGCGCGTGATGCGTCCGCCGTCGACGTCGATGCCCGTCACCTCCGTGTCGCGCCGGATGGTCAGGCCGCGTGCCTGGGCGGCTTTCGCGAAGCCCATCGTGACGCCGTTCGGATCGGTGATGCCGTCTTTCGCGCAGAACGTCGCGGCGATGACACCCTCGGCATCGAGACCGGGCGTCATGCGCGCCGCCTCGTCGCCGGTGAGCCACGCCACGTCGAGGCCGAGCGATCGCTGCAGCGTCACGCTCTCGCGGAACCGCGCGGCGCTCGCCTCGGACGACAGCAGGAAGAGATACCCGTCCTGCCAGAAGTCGATCGGGCTGCCCACCACGTCTTCGAAGCGCTCGAAGAGGGCGATCGACTCGCGTGACAGCGCGATGTTGGCCGGGTCGGAGAACTGGTGGCGCACGCCGCCGGCATTGCGGCCGGTGGACCCGGTGCCGAGTTGGGTGTCGCGTTCGATGAGCACGACCGAGCCGGCGCCGAGCTGTGTCAGGTAATACGCTGTGGCGGCGCCCATGCAGCCGCCGCCGACGATGACGATATCCGCGGAATCCATCGCCCGGCATCGTACCATCGCCGCCGCGCTAAACTTGACCGGCCCGGACGGCCTGCCGGTTCGCCGTTCGCCAGGGAGTGTCTGCATGCATCGCGGTCGAACGTTTGTCCTGGCTCTGCTCGTGCTGTCGAGCGCCTCGTCTGCCGTCGCGCAGGCGCCACCTCCGCCGGCCGTGACGGTGCTGCAGCCGGCCCGCGTCTACGACGGCACGGCCATGCACGAAGGCTGGGGCGTGGTGGTGCGGGGGCGCACGATCGAGGCGGCCGGACCGGTCGCCTCGCTCACCGTGCCGGCCGGCGCGGCGCGGGTGGCGCTGCCCGGATTCACGCTGCTGCCCGGACTCATCGAAGGCCACTCGCACCTGCTGCTGCATCCCTACAATGAGGTCACCTGGAACGACCAGGTGCTGCGCGAGTCGGTGGCCTACCGCGTGGCTCGCGCTACGGTAAGCGCGCGCGACACGCTGATGGCGGGTATCACGACGGTGCGCGACCTCGGCACCGAAGGCGCCGGGTATGCCGACATCGGGCTGAAGAAGTCGATCGAGGACGGTGTCATCCCGGGCCCCCGCATGCTCGTGAGCGGCCCGGCGATGGTGGCGACGGGTACCTACGGGCCGAAGGGGTTCGCGCCCGAGATGACCGTGCCGCAGGGGGCGGAGGAGGCGGACGGCATCGAGGGCGTGACGCATGTGGCCCGCCGGCAGATCGGTCACGGCATCGACTTCGTGAAGATCTACGCCGATTACCGCTGGGGCCCGAACGGCGAGGCGCGGCCCACGTTCTCCATCGAGGAGATCGCGGCCATCGTCGCCGTGGCGAAGAGCAGCGGCCGCTACGTGGCCGCGCATGCCGGCACGGCCGAGGGCATGCGCCGCGCGGTGCTCGGCGGCGTCGAGACGATCGATCACGGGGATGCCGGCACACCCGAGGTGTGGGCGCTCATGAAGGAGAAGGGCGTCACCTATTGCCCGACCCTCGCCGCGCCCGATGCCACCGCGCAGTACGCCGGCTGGAAGAAGGGGCAGGAGCCGGAGCCGGCGCGCCTCACCGAGAAACGCCGCACCTTCCAGGCGGCGATGGCGGCCGGTGTGAACCTCTGTTTCGGCGGCGATGTCGGCGTCTACCCGCACGGCGACAACCTGCGTGAACTCGAGATGATGGTGGCGGCCGGCGTCACGCCGGCCGAAGCCACGCGTATCGCGACATCCGGCAACGCCACCACCTTCCATATCGCCGACAAGGTGGGCGCGGTGAAGGCCGGGCTCTTCGCCGACCTCATCGCGGTCGAGGGTGACCCCACGCGCGACCTCGCCGCGTTGCGGCAGGTGCGGTTCGTGATGAAGGACGGCCGCGTCTACCGGCGGCCCTGAGCCGGACTCGTCAGGATTCTTATGGACCTCAATCAACTGCTGCTCGTGCTCCACTTCCTCGGCCTCGGCATGGGCCTGGCCGCCTCGGTCGTCGGCCTCACGCTGCGTGGCCTGCTCGCCGGCGCCGATCCGGCGGAAGCCCGCGGCCTCGTGCGCATCGGTCCGGTCATGGCGCAGGTCGGGGGCAGCGGCCTGCTGCTGCTCTGGGCCACCGGCTTCATGCTCACGTTCACGAAGTGGGGCGGCTTCGCCGCGCTGCCGTGGCAGTTCCACGCCAAACTCGGCTTCGTGGTGCTGCTCACGCTGGCCGTGGGCGCGTCGCACGCCTTCCAGGCGAAGGCGCGGCGCGGGGATGCGGCGGCCGCGGCGATGCTGCCGCGCATCGGGATGGTGAGCCTCGTGAGCTCCATCCTCGTCGTGGTCTTCGCGGTGCTGACCTTCGACTGAGCGCGTGTTGCGCGCGGGCCGGCGCGTGCGACAATCGCCGCGTGCTGGTCCCTGCCTCCGATTTCATCAACCTCGACGGCGTGACCCACCTGGCCGCGGGCGGGCAGTCGCCGGTACTCGGTTCCACGCTCGTCGCGCTCGACCGCGCGGCGCGGGCCAAGGGCACCGGGCTCGCCGGTCAACGCCTGAACGACGCCGTTCGGGCGCGCGTGGCCTCCAAAGTGGCCGCCCTCGTGCACGCCGATCCCGGCGATATCGGGTTCCCGTCGAGCGTGGCCCACGGTGTGAGCCTGCTTGCTGACTCGCTCGACTGGCGCGAGGGCGACAACGTGGTGATGGAGCGCTGGGAGTTCCCCTCGCTCATGAATCCATGGCTGGCGCAGGCGCGTCACGGCGTCGAGGTGCGCACGGTGGCGCCGAGTGGCGGCTGGCAGGCGCCGCTGGCGCGGTTCGCTGCGGCGATCGACCACCGCACGCGCGTCGTCGCCGTGAGCCACGTCTCGTATCTCACGGGCGAACGCAAGGACCTTGAAGCGTACGCGGCGCTGGCCCGCAAGGTGGGCGCCCTCTTCGTCGTGGACGCCTCCCACGCGCTCGGCTCGGTGCGTGTAGATGCGTCCGTGGCCGACGTGCTCTTCAGCTGCTGCTACAAGTTCCTGCTCGGCGTACACGGCGTGGCGATCGCGTCGTGGAACCGCCGCCGCGTGCCCGACTGGCGGCCGCGCCTCACCGGCTGGCACTCCGCCGAGTGGCGTCCACCGCTCGAGGAGCCGGGGCCCGTGCACGTGAAGTCCACCGGGCAGGTCTTCGAGCCGGGCAATCCCGCCTATCCCGCGCTCTACGTGCTCGATCAGTCGCTCGATTACCTGGCGGGGATCGGCATGGAGCGGATCGAGGCGCACACGCTCGCCAGGTCGGGCGCGCTGCGCCAGCGGGTCGCCGGCCTCGGCGTGCCGGTGATGACGCCGGAGCCCGCCGCCGCGCGCGCCGCGAGCATCGCCTTCGAGCATTCTGACCCGCAGGCCGTGCGCGAGGCGCTCGAAGAGGCGGACGTGCTCGTCACCGGCGAACTCGGCCGCGTGCGCGCATCGGTGCACGTGTACACGACCGACGAGGATCTGGCGACGGCTGCCGACGCCCTGCGCGACGTGCTCGGGTGAACGACTCTCCCGTTGGGTGGATGCGCCACTAGCCGAGACGGCGTAGACACCCGCACTTCCGGTGCGAGTGTCGGAGGCGTGCGCGCCGCGCTCAGAGTCGCCGTCGTTCGGATACCGCCGTCCCGACCAGTGGGCTGACGCGTTCGAACCGCGCCGACGACTCATAGTCGCTCGCCGACCGAACGCCACACCCACCCGCCGACGGGTGCGTCAGTTGATGCGGACGCGCAGGTCGGCGCGGATCTGGCGTGGTGCGCCGAAGTGGGTGCCGCTGAACGGATTGCCGAAGTTGAAGGCGTAGGCGCGGCTGAAGGCGTTGAGCACGCTGGCGGCAAGGCCGATCTCGCCCCACGACGTACGGCGCACACGGAGTGATGCCGAGAGATCGACGACGAGGCGCGGCTTCACGCGGCCGCGGTCGAAGTCCACGAGCCCGGCGCCGGGGCGTTCGGCCAGCTCCTCCAGGTCGTCTTCGTCGAGGTCGCCCAGTTCCACGGGCGTGCCGCTCGCGTAACGCGCCTGCGCGGTGGCGGCCCAACGGCCCACCGGCTGCACCCAGGTCAGCGTGGCCGAGGCCGTGTGCCGCTGGTCGTGATCCGGCGTGAAGACCACGCCCGGGCCGATCTCGTCGATGTCGTCTTCGAGAAAGAGCCCGCCGTTGATCGGCCCCTCCTGTTCGACCTTCGACAGGGTGTAGGCGGCCGTGGCCGTCACGCCGCGCAGTGACGGCACCTGGAGCCGCACGTCGAGGCCGCGCGCGGTGCCGCGTGCGACGCTGTTCGGGAACACGATCGTGGTGCCGAAGAAGACGTTCGGGTCGGTGTAGTTCTCGACGCGGCGCCTCCAGCCGGCGATGTCGAGCGTCACGCGGCCCAGACGCTGTTCCCACCCGAGTTCCCAGGCCGTCTGCCGCTCGGGCAGGAGCTCCGCGCCGCCGCCGTCGCCATCGTCGTCGTCCACGAAGGGCGAGAGCGCGCGCGCGGCTTCGGAGGAGGAGAGCAGCAGGTGTTCGGCCTGCGGCGGCTGGAAGAAGCGGTTGAAGGAGGCGCGCAGGGTCGCGTTCAGGCCGTAGGCCGAGAGCGTCACGCCCACGCGTGGACTCCACGCGGTGGTGGGCACGAGCAGCTCCGTGTGATCGGCGCGAAGGCCGACGTCGACCTCGAGCACGTTCCCGAGACTGGCCCGGTCGCTGCCGTGCGCGGACCATTGTGGGCGGGCGACGTCGCCGGCGAACACGAACGGCCGGGACGGCGTGAACGCTGTCGCGGCGGGGGAGAGATCGTCGGCGTCCGGGTCGGTGACGGCGAAGCGGAAGTTCTCGGTGATGGAGGCGCGCGACACTTCGCCGCCGATCGTCAGGGCGTGACGGCCGACTCGGCGTGTGGCCGAGCCCACGAGGCCGAGACGATCGTGCCGGCGCGCTGAGTCGGCCGTGACCGGTGTGTCGGTCGCCGAGCCATCGAGACGTGCATCGACACGGCGGTGGTAGCCGGCGACATCGAGTCCGACGCTGCCGACGCGCTGGCGCCACCCGAGCGACTGACTGGACTGCGTGGTTCGCTGCCGCTGGTCCTGACCGGCGGCCCGCGACGCCTCGCCGTGCGGCACGTCGAATCGCGATTGCCCGGTGCGCACGTTCAGCGTGACCTGGGCGCCCTCCGCGGGTGCCGCCAGCGCTCGCAGTGATGCCCCGGCCACGCCGCCCCTGTTGTGGAGGTTGTCGGGATGCACGGGATCCAGGAAGCGCGCCGAGCGTTCAGCGGCAACGGACGCGAAGACATCGACCGCCGTGCCCGCGGGGCCGCCGGCCGCCAGCGCGCCGCCAGCGAGGTCACTCGAGCCGCTGCCGGCCTGCACCTGCACGCGCCAGTCGTCGGTCGGGGGCGGCGGGGTGATCTCGATCACCGCTCCGGACTTGAGGCCGAACGCCGCCGGCGTATGACCAGTCGTGACCGCGACGGCACCGAGATCCGCGAGGCCTGGCGGAATGCCGAAGGCCACGTCGAGGCGGTCGTAGATCGGGATGCCGTCGTCGACGTACAGCACGCCGTCGTCCACACCGCGCACGTGCAGCAAGCCGTTATCCTCTTCGGCGAATCCCGGCAGCGAGGCAATCGCCTGCGGCAGCGCGCGCGTCTGCAGGCGGACGGGCAGGTCGCGGAGGATCTCGCCGCCAAGCGCCGACTGCGCGCGCATGAAGGCGTCGAGATGACCGGTGACCGACAGGGGAGGGTCGCGTGGCAGGTGCAGGCGCACGGCGACGTCGACGACGCGGGTCGAGCCGACATCGACGGACGACTCACCTGCGAAGGTGCCACTCTCGGCAGAGATGACGTACGAGCCCGGGGCGACGTCGCGAATCTCGAATCGACCGGCGGCATCGGTCATGACGGCGCTCACGAAGGACCCGTCGGCGCTCTTCAACGTGACGGTAATCGCCGGTATCGCCGCGCCTCCCTCGAATGCGACGTCACCCCGGAGGGTGGTTCGCCGCGGCTGTGCCTGCAGCCCCACCGGAGCGGCCAACGCGAGCGTGGCCGTGAGCAGCGCCGCGACGCCGCGAAACCGCATCGATCCCCGGTCCGGCATCTACGGCTTCTCGTACTTGTAGACCGTGCCGCCGCGCATCACGAAACGCACCCGCTGCAGGGCCGTGATGTCGGTGAGCGGGTTGCCCTCGACCGCCACCAGATCCGCGTTGTGGCCCGGCTGGATGGCGCCGATCTCGTGGTGCAGGTTCATCGACTCGGCGGCGAGCGAGGTCAGCGACCTGATGGCGTCCATCGGCGCCTGGCCCGACTTCACGCGTTCGATGATCTCGCGCATGTTCTGCCCGTGCGCGCCGGCCACGGCGTCCGTGCCCATCACCATCTTCAGGTTCTTCGTCTTGAGCGCGGCCGAGAACATCGCGTCCTTCAAGCCGAGCGCCTTTTCCATCGACGCGAAGCCTTCGTCGGTGTAGTTGCCGATGCCGAGGAACTTCGCGCGGTTCTCGAGATAGTTCTGGGTGACGAGGCCGATGTTCGGGTCGAACCAGACGCCCTTCTCCGCAAGGAGCGCCAGCGCTTCGGCGTTCGCGAGGCCGCCGTGTTCCACCACCGTGCAGCCGGCGCGCGCGGCGCGCATCATCGCCTCGGGCGCATGGGCATGCACCATGGAGCGCAGGCCCTGCGCCTTCGCCTCACCGCACACGGCGTCGAGCTGCGCCTGCGACAACGTGGGCACACCGCCGTCGCGGATGCTGGCCGAAGCGAAGATCTTCACGAGGTCGGCGCCGTCGGCCTTGAACTTCCGCACGAGGCCGCGCAGTTCGTTGGGCGTCAGCTTCGGATTCGAGATCTGGCCCAGCGAGCTCAGGAGGCGCGGGCCCGGCAGGATGCCGCGGTTGATCGCATCGCGGAGCGCCTTGTCTCCCGGCGATCCCACGCTCTGAATGGTCGTGAAGCCGGCCATCATCGTGACCCACGCGTTCTCGGCCGCGTAGAGCACCGCCTGGTCCGCGGGCTCCGGGCCGGTGGCGTAGCGGCCGTTGGCATCGAAGTGCCAGCCGATGTGCACGTGGGTGTCGATGAAACCGGGCAGGAGCGTCAGCCCGGTCAGGTCGTAGGTGGCCGGACCGGCGGCCGGACCGAGCACGCGGATCTTGCCCTCCTTCACGGTGACCATGACGTCGGCGCGCTCACCGCCGCGGCCGTCGATCATGCGCGGCGCGCGGATGGTGATGGCGTCGGTCTGCGCGTCGAGCGCGGGGCTCTGGCCGAGGGTCAGCGCGGCAAGCGTGAATGCGAGGACGAAGCGGCGGGTCATGAACGGCTCCTGCCCGCGCATTCTACGCGATGCCCCACGGCCCTTCCCGGACGACGCGCGGCCTGCCTCTCTACGGCGCGACGAGCGCGCGGAACGCCGCGTCAGTGCGGAGCGGAGTAAAGAGCGGGTCGGCGGCCGCCTGCGCCTTCCACTGCTTCGGCTGCCGCGTGATGGCCTGGCGGAGCTGCGCGAGCGCCGGAGCCGGCTGGCCGGCCTGCGCGTAGCGCTGCGCCAGCGCATACATCGACGCCTCGCTGCGCGGATTGATGGCGAGCGCCTTCTGCATCTCGGCAATCGCCTCGGCGTGGCGGCCGGCCAGCGCGAGGTCCGCCGACTGCGCGGTGAGGCGCTGCGGCACGCCGAGGGTCATCTGCAGCAGACGGCGCAGTTCTTTGAACGGCTCTTCATGATCGTCCACGCGGATGTCCACGATGCGTTCGACGGTGGATTCGCTCTTCGAATCGAGCGGCTTCACCACCAGGATGCCGGCCGACTGCATGCCGCGGGTGTCGCCGCCCATGGCCTGGCCGGCGTCGAGCGCGTCCATCAGCCGTTCGGCCATCGTGCCGGTGCCGCGCTGGTAGGCCGCCGCCATGGCCTGCACGACGGCTTCGCTCGCGAGCGTGTTGCCCTGCGCCGAGAAGTTGAGGCCGCTCGTGTGACCGGCGAAGCCGCCGAGGTGCACCAGGTCCTTCGGGTCGTTGTTGCGGTCGATGACGCGCTTGCCGGTGTACACCGCCGAGCGGCCTCTGGTGTCGATCACCGCCACTTGGCGGCTGTCGCGGCCGGGGTCTTCGTCGGTGATGCGCTTGACGACCTCGGCGGGTGACAGCCCCTGTTCGAGGAGCGCGATCGCTTTCGGGCCGTACTGCCGGTTGGCCGAGGCCTGCGTGGCCACGGCGCCCACGCCCGGCTTGGCGTAGGGCACGGCGGCACCGGCGCCGAAGGCGCGCGATTGCACGCCGACGCCCAGCTCCTGCGTGCCCGGGTCGAAGGCGATGATCGAGAAGGTGCCGAACCACGGGTCGGGGCCGTCGGCCGAGGGCGCCGCGCCCGGGCGGGCCATCGCGCAGATGGCGGTCAGGACGGCGAGTGCGAGCGTGGTGCGGCGGTGCGGCATGGCGGAAACCTCGGCGCGCATTCTACGCCCGACGCCGCCCCGCGTGGACGCGTCCGTGGTTGCCCTTGGCTGGCGAACGCGATTACCATCGCCCGTCTCCGATGCGCCATGGGGCCATCGGTGTTCCTGTCTGGAGGTTCTGGTGAGACGTCTATTTCTCGTAGCCGGGCTCGTGGCCCTGACGATGGCCCCCGCGGCGGCGCAGCAAGCGGTGCCTGAACTGCCGTTCGAGTCGGTGCCGAACCCGCTGACGATGCCGAACGACATCCACTTCGGCGAAATCGGCGGCGTCGCCATGAACTCGAAGCGGCACATCTTCGTGTTCTCGCGCGGCAACCTGACCGGTCCGGCCTACATGAACCAGGCGGCGCAGCTGCTCGAGTTCGACGCCACCGGCAAGTACGTGCGCGAGATCGGCAAGAACAACTTCGCCATGTCGTACGCGCACGCCGTGCGCATCGACAAGCAGGACAACATCTGGATCGTGGACAAAGGGTCGAACATGATCGTCAAGTTCAACCCGCAGGGCCGCGTGGAATGGGTGTTCGGCCGCAAGGGCGAGTCGTCGCACCTCGACGTGCCGCCCGACTTCGCCTCGCAGATCGGCGTGCTGCTGAAGCGGGCCGG
>JAEUQR010000015.1 GCA_016789705.1 Acidobacteriota bacterium | reverse complement strand
CCCTGTGAGGGGAGTGAAATAGTACCTGAAACCGTATGCCTACAAGCAGTGGGAGGGCTATGCCTGGGTAACCGGGAATGCCTGACCGCGTGCCTTTTGCATAATGAGCCGGCTAGTTATTCTCAGTGGCGAGGTTAAGCGATAAGCGAGCCGTAGCGAAAGCGAGTCCGAATGGGGCGTTCAGTCGCTGGGAATAGACGCGAAGCGGGATGATCTACCCTTGGCCAGGATGAAGCGTGAGTAACATCACGTGGAGGTCCGAACTAGTGTTGGTTGAAAACAACTTGGATGAGCTGAGGGTAGGGGTGAAAGGCTAATCAAATTCCGTGATTGCCCGTTCTCCTCGAAATGCCTTTAGGGGCAGCCTCGGAAGGTCGGCGACGGTGGTAGAGACATGATTGGACTAGGGGGCTTACCAGCTTACTGAATCCAGCCAAACTTCGAATGCCGTCGACACGTATTCCGGGAGTGAGACTGTGGGGGCTAAGCTTCATAGTCGAGAGGGAAACAGCCCAGACGACCGGCTAAGGTCCCAAACTTAGTGCTAAGTGGTAAAGGATCTGAAGACGCTCTGACAACCAGGAGGTTGGCTTAGAAGCAGCCATCCTTTAAAGAAAGCGTAATAGCTCACTGGTCAAGCGGCTTTGGGCCGACAATATAACGGGGCTTAAGCACTAGACCGAAGCCGTCGAATAGCGGATCTTGCGAGGTCCGCGATTGGTAGAGGAGCGTTCCCAATGCAGCGAAGTCAGACCGTAAGGACTGGTGGAGCGTTGGGAAGTGACCCTGCCGGCATAAGTAGCGAGAAGGGAAGTGAGAATCTTCCCCGCCGTAAGCCTAAGGTTTCCTGAGGTAGGTTCGTCCGCTCAGGGTTAGTCGGGAGCTAACGCGAGGCCGAAAGGCGTAGCGGATGCACATCCGGTTAATATTCCGGAACTACCTAGATATCGTTATCACGATGGGGGGACGCAGGAGGCTATACGAGCCTGGAGAGGGCCGCAAGGCGCCAGGTTGAGGTCTGTAGGGAGATCCGCTAGGAAAATCCGGTGGGTCATAATCCTGAGGGGCCGAAGCGAGTCCGCAAGGACACAAAGTCGTAGACGCCACGCTGCCGAGAAAAGCCTCTAAGGAGATATCTGGGTACCCGTACCGCAAACCGACACAGGTAGGCGAGGAGAAAATCCTCAGGCGCAAGTGAGAACACTCGTTTAGGAACTCGGCAAAATTGCCCCGTAACTTCGGGAGAAGGGGTGCTCCGTTACCGTTAGTGTCCACGCGGCATGAAGCGGGAGGGAGTTGCAGTTAAGAGGCCCAAGCGACTGTTTACTAAAAACACAGGGCTCTGCTAAGTCGAAAACGACGTATAGGGTCTGACGCCTGCCCGGTGCCGGAAGGTTAAAAGGAGGGGTTAGCCGCAAGGCGAAGCTCTGAATTGAAGCCCCGGTAAACGGCGGCCGTAACTATAACGGTCCTAAGGTAGCGAAATTCCTTGTCGGGTAAGTTCCGACCTGCACGAATGGCGTAACGATTTGGGCGCTGTCTCAACGAGTGGCACTGCGAATTTGTGGTACCGGTGAAGACGCCGGTTGCCCGTCACAAGACGAAAAGACCCCGTGCACCTTTACTACACCTTAGTAGTGAACGCTGGCGTCGTATGCGCAGGATAGGTGGGAGGCTTTGAACCCAGGTTTTCGGATTTGGGGGAGCCAACGGTGAGATACCACCCTTACGACTCCGGTGTTCTAACTGCAGCCCGTCATCCGGGCTCAGGACACTGCTAGGCGGGTAGTTTGACTGGGGCGGTCGCCTCCTAAACGGTAACGGAGGCGCGCGAAGGTTCGCTCAGGCTGTTTGGAAATCAGCCGTAGAGTGCAAAGGCATAAGCGAGCTTGACTGCGAGACAAACAAGTCGAGCAGGTGCGAAAGCAGGCCTTAGTGATCCGGTGGTCCCGCATGGAAGGGCCATCGCTCAACGGATAAAAGGTACGCCGGGGATAACAGGCTGATCTGAGCCAAGAGTTCACATCGACGCTCAGGTTTGGCACCTCGATGTCGGCTCATCGCATCCTGGAGCTGTAGCAGGTTCCAAGGGTCCGGCTGTTCGCCGGTTAAAGCGGTACGTGAGCTGGGTTTAGAACGTCGCGAGACAGTTCGGTCTCTATCTGTGATGGGCGGAGGAAATTTGAGTGGGGCTGACCTTAGTACGAGAGGACCGGGTTGGACGGACCTCTAGTGTACCGGTTATCACGCCAGTGGTAGCGCCGGGTAGCTAAGTCCGGAAGGGAGAAACGCTGAATGCATCTAAGCGTGAAACCCTCCACAAGATGAGATTTCCCTGGACGTAAGTCCCTGAAGGCTCCTGGTAGACTACCAGGTTGATAGGTCGGGTGTGGAAGCGTAGCGATACGTGGAGCTGACCGATACTAATTAGCCGTGAGGCTTGACCATATTCACTCGCCTGCTGCGGGTGTGTGATCAAAGAACGATCGATTGCAGGATATTCATACCGTGTCTGCGGACGCGGTCATAAGATGATCTGGGACGACCTGCGTGCGCTCGCATATTGAGCAAACGTGGGACCCCAGACACCAAGTTTCCCGGTGGCCATAGGAGCAGGGTCACACCCGTTCCCATTCCGAACACGGAAGTTAAGCCTGCTACCGCCGATGGTACTGCGTGCGTAGGTGCGTGGGAGAGTAGGTCGCTGCCGGGGATATATTGAAGGGAAAGCCCGACGCATGAGTGCGTCGGGCTTTTTCTTTTTGCGGTTAGACTGAATTCGCCGGAGCGTCTGCCGCATGCCGAGTCTCGCTGCGATTCACCCGCAAGTCGTTCATTTCGTCGTCGCACTGATCATCGTCGGCGTCCTGTTCCGCCTGCTGTCGCTGGGCGTGAGGATGAGTTGGCTGTCGCCGGCAGCGCTTGCCCTCGTGACGCTCGGCACCCTGGCTTCCGTAGTCGCCGTCCGTTCCGGTGTTGACGCCCACGGCCCCGTGGAGCGGGTGCCGGGGGCCCGTCCCGCAGTCGTCGAGCACGAGGAATGGGGTGAGCGAGCCAGGAACGTCTTCCTGATTCTTCTTGCCGTCGAGGCGGTCGCCGCCACGCTGACCGCACGGAAGGTCGGCGGCGCACGGACGGCACAAGTCGTCGCGGCGGTCGCGGGCCTGGCGGCAGTGGGCGTGCTCTATCGGGCGGCAGACCTCGGAGGACGCCTCGTCTATGGTTACGCAGGAGGCGTTGCGGTGAACACGGGCGATCCGGAGGACGTCAGCCGTCTTCTCATCGCGGCGGCGCACCAGCAGGCGAACCTGGACAGACAGTCGGGAAGACCTGTGGACGCCGCGGCGATCATCGACGTGGTGGCCGAACGATTTCCGGCGCACCTGGAACTGCAGCTCGCCCGCGTGGACTCGATCATCAACGACCGCAAGGAGCCCGCTGCGGCACTCGCGAAGCTCGACGCCATCCGGGTGCCCACCGAGGACACACGGCTTCGTGTGCGGGCCGGATTACTCAGGTCCGGGGCACTCGCGGCCTCTGGCGACCTGACCGCCGCGCGTCAGGTGCTGGAGACGCTGAAGTCAGAGTTTCCAGCCAACACACAGATCCAGCGCCGCCTCGCCGAGATCACACAGCCGCGCTGAGGCCTGATGGCCCTGCGACCCTGGCGCGCCTATCGCGCAGCCGTCGCGATCATCGCAAACCCGGCCCAGCAGGCGGCCAAACCAAGGCCCACCGAGAGGGCCACGTTGAAGGCCGCGGCCAGCCACTGGCCCTGCTGCAGCAACGTGATGGTCTGCACGCTGAACGTGGAGAAGGTGGTGAATCCGCCAAGCACGCCCGTGACCGCAGCGTGCCGCCAGACGACTGGCCAGGCAGGCATGGCGGCTGCGGCCAGCGCGGTCAGAACGCCAATCGCCAGTGAGCCGGACACGTTCACAAACAAGGTGCCCCAGGGAAAGCCCTGGCCCGCCAGGCGGACCACCGCCTCGGTGAGCAGGTGCCGCGCGACGCCGCCCGCCGCGCTCCCGATCGCCACAGCGGCCAGAATCGTCCAGTTCGCTCGCTCCATTGCCGCTTCAAGCATAGACGACTCGACGCGAAGGTGCCCCGACGGCGGACGCGGCGGCACCCGCCGCCGTGCTGGTAGGATCGGCCCGTGCCGGAACTGCCGGACATCGAGCTCTATCTGCACGCCCTTCGCCCGAGACTCGTAGGGCGCGCAGTCGACCGCATCCGCCTCGCCAGCCCCTTCCTCGTCCGCACGACCACGCCCGACATCCAGACGCTCGTCGGCCGCACCGTCGTCGGCATCCGCCGACTGGGCAAACGGGTGGTGTTCGAATTCGACGGCCCGTATCTGGTCATCCACCTCATGATTGCAGGCCGATTCCAGTGGAGACCGCCGAACGCGCCGATTCCGCAGCGCCTCGGGCTGCTGGCGATCGACGCAGGCGAGGGCACGCTGCTGCTCACCGAGGCTGGCACCACGCGCCGCGCGGCCGCGCATGTCCTGCCTGATGCTGCCGCTCTCGAGGCGATGGACCCGGGAGGCCTGGAGGTGCTCACGGCCACGGTCGAGCAGTTCCGTCAGGCGCTGGTGCGGGAGCGTCACACGCTCAAGCGCACACTCACGGATCCAAGGCTGTTCAGCGGCATCGGCAACGCCTACTCCGACGAAATCCTCCATCGCGCCCGTCTGTCGCCGGCGCGGATGTCCGACGCGCTCACGTCCGGTGAGGTGGCGGCGCTGTACGGCGCCGTTCGCGCCGTGCTCTGCGAATGGCGCGACACCCTCATCGCCGAAGCCGGCGAGGCCTTCCCGGCGAAGGTCACGGCATTCCGCGACGGCATGGCCGCACACGGGCGCTACGGCCGGCCGTGTCCCGTCTGTGGCGCCCCGATTCAACGGCTGCGCTACGCGGCGAACGAGGCGAACTACTGTCCGACGTGCCAGACGGATGGGCGTCTGCTCGCGGACCGCGGACTTTCGAGGTTGCTCAAGAGCGACTGGCCGCGATCGCTCGAGGAACTCGAGCGCCGGATGTCCTCGTACCGAGGACGGGGCCCGGACTGACGTCAGCGCCCGGGCAGCAGGCCGGTCGCGCCCGCCGGGTGGGGCACGCGCGCCAGTCGATCGGGGTCGTAGCCCTGCCGGCGAGCCGCGGCAAGGGCCTGTGCGAACGCCGCCTCGTCGAGTGACACGGCGCGGGAGAGGACCAGCAGCCGCTCCCGTCGATTGTCGCCCACGAGCAGCCACGCCAGGTCAGCGCCGGCGTCGAGCACCCAGAAGTCGCTCCACGTCGCCGGCAGCCACGCGAAGATTGCCGGCGTGAAGCGAATGGACAGTCTTCCGCCGCCACTTCGTCCGGCCCGCAGGCGGCCGCGAAAACGCGCCACGCCCTCACGGGTGGAGCAGACGCTCGTCGCCCGCAGGCTGCCGCGTTGTGGCAGGTCGAACGCGTAGCGCGTATCCGCCACGCAGCGCCGGTGCCACCACGTGCCGGTGGAGGCCACTTCATACCAGTCGCCCGCAAGGTTCGACACATCGAGGTGTGCCACCACGACCGGCGTCGTCTGGGCGCCGATTGCCGGGGGTGCGGCTGCGAGTACCGCGATGGCCATCGCCAGCACGCCACACCACGCAGTCCCCGAGGCCGACGACCTCCGCCTGCTGCACCCCATCGTCAGCCTTCCGCCTCGAGGTCGGTGTCCCGCGCCGCTTCGTGCATGGCCGGCGCACGCCCGGGGTCGAGCGATTCTCCAGCCAGCAGCGCGTCCGTCACGAAGTCGAGCGCCGCGTCGTCGGCCCGGGCCAGCAGCGCCTCGAGCCGTGACCGCAGCACCGGCGTGTCCTCGCGCTGCTGCATCGTTGGCCACGAGCCGTCGTCGCGACGCCGGGCATAACGGCACCAGAAGCCGACATGCCAGCGCAGGAACTCCCGCACGCGTGCCCGCCCGTGCTCATCGTCACCCCAGTGTTCGAGTGCCAGTGCGACGTAGCGGCGGTAGATCGCCTCCCGTGCCTCGCCGTCCAGGTCCAGGTACCCTTCGGTGGCCTCGCGAAACAGCCACGGCTTGATGAGCACGCCGCGGGCCGACATCACTCCCACGCAGCCTGATCGCGCGCGCGCTTCGCCGATCTCGTGGGGAAACAGCACGTCGCCGTTGCCGACGACGGGCACCGTCACGGCGCGCACCACCTGTCCGATGGCGTCCCAGTCGGCGGCCAGCCGGTAACGCGCATTCCTCGTACGGCCATGGACGGTAATCGCGTCGGCGCCGCCGTCGGCGGCGGCTTTCGCCTGGTCCAGGAAGTTCCGGTCGTCGTCGTTCCAGCCGAGCCGGATCTTCGCCGTGACCGGCACGCGGGTCACGCCGCGCTTCATCGCCTCGACGAGGCGGCGAATGCGATTCGGCTGCCGGCCGATCGACGCCCCGAGCCCCTTGCGCGTGAAATGATCGATGGGACATCCGAAGTTGATGTCCACCCAGTCGGCCCCGCGTGATTCGACGAGACCGGCCGACCAGGCCATTTCTTCGGGGTTCGTGCCGGCCAGCTGCACGCCGAAGAACGGCTCGTCAGGCGCGCGGCGGATGAGCGCGAACTCGCCCTTGCGCTTCTGCTTGAGGCGGCGCGCGACGGTCATCTCGCTCATCGTGACGCGTGCCCCCAACTCCACGCACAGCCGGCGGTACGGCAGGTTCGAACCCTTCGTCATGGGGGCCATGACGAGGGCGCCGGTGAGGGTCTCGGCGAAGGTCATTGGGTTCATGGTAACAGCGTGCCGGCGCGGGCAGGCTGCAGGCGAACCGGCATGCTACGCTCGAACATGCGCTCTCTCGTCCGCCTCAGCGCCTGTGCGCTCCTCGTCGCCGCGTCGTTGGTACCGATGGCGCACGCGCAGTCGTCCGCGCCGGCGGGCTCGCACTTCGTCTGGAAAGTCACGAAAGACGTCAAGACCGTCGCCTACCTGGTCGGTTCCGTCCACGTGCTCACCAGGGACGTGTATCCCCTGCCGCCGGTGTTCGAACGTGCCTTCAGCGAAACACGCACACTCGTGGAGGAGGTCGACCTGGGCGCTTCGTCAGACCCCGGCGCCGTGCTGCCGCTGGCGTCGAAGGCCATGCTCACCGACGGACGCACGCTCACGACGATCCTCGACAAGGACACCGCCGCACTCGTCCAGGCCAAGGCATCGGCGGCGGGGCTGCCGATGCTGGTCGTGGACCGCATGAAACCGTGGCTGGCCGCGATGACGCTGGCGGTGCCGGCGCTTCAGCGCGCCGGCTACGATCCGTCATATGGCCTCGATCGCCACTTCTACGATCGAGCGAAGGCGGCCGCACGGCCCGTGCGCGGCCTCGAGACCGTCGCGTCACAGCTTGCAGCGCTCGACAGCCTGCCGATGCCCGTGCAGATCGACATGCTGAAGGCCGTGCTGGGCGACATCGACACCCAGGTCGCCGCCGTCGCCGATATCATCCGCGCCTGGCGCACCGGCGACGTGCGGGCGCTCGAGCGCCTGCTGCTCGACGAGTTCCGCGAATCGCCCGACGTCTACCAGCGCATCCTGGTGGACCGCAATCGGGCCTGGGTGCCGCAGGTCGCGGCTTGCGCCTCGGAGCCGGCGCCGTGCCTGGTGGTGGTGGGCGGCGCGCACCTGGTCGGCGCCGACAGCGTCGTGGCCATGCTGCGGCAGGCCGGCTTCAGCGTCGAACAGCAGTAGCCGGTGCCGGCCGTGCGGCGGCCCGTCGCTCGTGGCCCGCGGCAGCCCGCGCGAAGCATCCCTCGACGTGGTCGTTCACGAGTCCCATGGCCTGCATGAACGCGTAGATCGTCGTCGGCCCGACGAACGTCCAGCCGCGGCGCTTCAGGTCCTTCGACAGTGCGGTGGAGGTCGCGGTCGTTGGCATCGCCTTGAGCGCGTCCCACGTCACGGCCGCCGGACGCTCGGCTCGCGGTGGCTCCCACGACCACGCGTAGGCGGCGATCGAGCCGAACTCCGCCTGCAGGTCGAGGGCCCGAGCGGCGTTGTTGATCGCCGAGACGATCTTGCCTCGGTGCCGCACGATGCCGGCATCCTGCAGCAGTCGTGTCACGTCCCGGGCGCCGAACCGTGCCACGACGGCTGGGTCGAACCCCCGGAATGCGGCTCGGAAATGTTCGCGCTTGCGGAGGATCGTGAGCCAGCTCAGGCCCGACTGAAAGCCCTCGAGGCAGATCTTCTCGAAGAGACGGACGTCGTCGAGCACGGGCCGGCCCCATTCCTCGTCGTGGTACCGCATGTAGAGCGGGTCGTCGCCGCACCAGGCGCACCGCAGGCGGCCATCACCCGCGGGGATGAGTCCAGCAGGCGAGCTCACGAGCGGCGTCGGCGCGTGCGTGCGGCCGGCCGGCGAGCGGGCGCGGGCGCGCCGGTGACCGACGCGGCCTCGTGCAGCAGCGCCGTCTCCGCGGCCTTCAGTTGCCGCAGCATTTTGGCGTCCACGGTGGGGAACGTCGGCTGCACCGACTCGATGGCCTCGATGACCGCCGAGGCGACGACCAGGCGCGTGAACCACTTGTGGTCCGCCGGCACGACGTACCACGGCGCGAAGGGCGACGCCGTGTGACGGATGACGTCGTCGTAGGCGGCCAGGTAGTCCTCGAAGTACTCGCGTTCGTGCAGGTCGCCCAGCGAGAACTTCCAGTGTTTGGCGGGGTCGGCGATCCGCTCGAGAAAGCGGCGCCGCTGCTCTTCGGGTGACACGTAGAGGAAGAACTTGCGGATGACAACGCCCTGGCGGGAGAGGTAGCGCTCGTAGCTGACGACGTCCTCGAACCGCTCGCGCCAGATGCGCGGAGTGACGAGCTCGGCCGGGAGCTGCTGTTTGCCGAGGATCTCCGGGTGCACACGGACGACCAGCATCTCCTCGTAGTAGGAGCGATTGAAGATGCCAATGTGCCCGCGGCGCGGCAGCCGGTTCGACGTGCGCCAGAGGAAGTCGTGATCGAGCTCCTCGCTCGATGGCGCCTTGAAGCTGTGCACTTCGCAGCCGCGTGGATTGAGTCCCGTCATCACGTGCTTGATGGTGCCGTCCTTGCCGGCAGCGTCCATCGCCTGGAAGATGAGCAGCACGCTCCACCGGTCCTGCGCGTACAGCCGCTCCTGCAGCTTCGCCATGACGTCGGCGCTCTCCTCGAGCAGGGCGTCGGCCTTGTCCTTGAGTTGCAGTCCGCGGGTGTCGTCTGGTGAGAAGGCGCGCAGGCGAAAGCCCTGGCCGCCGGTGATCCGGAAGTGCCGGGACAGCCGCGTCAGGCGTCGATGTGTCTCAGAAGGCATGGGACACGATCATACGGTGCCTGTGCCTTCTCCCGCGTTACTTGCTGTGCGTCCCGGGCGCGAGCACCGCCATGACGACGAGTCGGTCCTGACTCGTATTGCGCACGCCATGCGGCACGCCGTCCGGCGCCACGAGCAGATCGCCGGCGCGCAT
Source organism: Acidobacteriota bacterium (assembly GCA_016789705.1). GTDB lineage: Bacteria > Acidobacteriota > Vicinamibacteria > Vicinamibacterales > UBA2999 > CADEFD01. The sequence goes on along the minus strand of JAEUQR010000015.1, from coordinate 24,364 downwards.
CGGCAGTTCGCACCCTTCGAGCAGGAACACGCCCTCCCCGGCGAGCACGTGGTAGACCTTGTCCATGCCCGCGTGCGCATGCAGCGCATGCGCCTGACCGGGCTCGAACGCATTGAGGCCGACGAGCACGTGCCGTGAGCTGAAGAGTGTGGTCTTGCCCATCTTCTCGGGCGAAAACACCGCATGGTCGACGGCGTGGATGACGGTCGGATGATCCATGTTGTCGTGTCTCCTGCGCGCGGCGCGCTGGCCGCGTCAGTAGGTCCAGCTGCGGAACGCGATGAGGCCCCACCATCCGAGGTAGCAGGCCAGGCCAGCGTGCGCGGCGGCCGTGGCGGCGGCGAACCATCCGATGGGTCCGCGCAGTCCCCGCACCCAGGCGGCGGCGGTAAGCGGCAGCATGGCGAAGGCGACGAGCGGGTGCACGATTGAGGCTCCGAACAGCACGAGCGAGGGTCCGCCCGATGTGGCGAGCGACGTCACCGGCGAGGTGGAGGCCACGGCGAAGATGGCGCCGAAGGCCAGAAGGGCCAGTGTCCATGCCGTGCCGAGGCCACCCGTGCCAGCACCGCCGCGCGCGCGTCGACGCCATGCGCCGGCCGCGGCAATCAGCGGGGCCAGAGCGACGCACACGAGCGCTGCGGCCAGGACTCCGCGGAGCAGATCGACGGGCCACCGCAGGCGTTTCTCGGCGTAGATGTCCGCTCCCGCGAGCACCGGCCGGCCGTCCACCTCCGTGAACGCCAGGGACGCCGTGAGCTCTGACTCCCGGCGGAAGAGCGCATCGTTCACGGAAACGAGGGGCGTGTCAGGGCCGAACACGGGAGTCATCACCAGGCGGCCATTCGACACGCGGACCGTGCGGCCGCCGAGCGGGAACTCCACGGCCTGCAGGAGCGCCGCGCGCGGGTTGGCGTCGTGGTAATACCCCTCGAAACGCCGCAACTCGTCCGGCGCGACCGGGAGAGCGTCGGGCGGCGTCGCCGCCACGTCACGCTTCAGATAGCGGATGGCGAGCGACGAGAGCCGGGTGAGCGCGTCGGGCGCGTAGGTGCCGTTCAGCAGCACCACGTAGCCGACGTCCCGTGAGGGTGAGTAGCCGTAGGCCGACAGGAAGCCATCGATGCCGCCCTCGTGGCCCAGCACGTGATACGGCATATCGATGGTGCTGTAGATGCCGAGACCGTAGCCCGCTCGCACCCCTGCCTTCGACGCTGCCGTCGTGCGCGGCCATTCCATGTTCGAGAGGTATTCCGGGTCGATGACGTAGCCGCCGCGCAGCTCACCCCAGTTGAGCAGCATCTCGACGAACAGGCCCAGCTCTCGCGGTGACGAGTGCAGGGCGCCGGCCGGCCGCAGGTGAATCCGCCGCCGGACGACGGGCGGGCCGTTCCGGCGCTCGTAGCCCTGCGCGAGCGCCGGGGCCTCGACGTCGCCCGAGAACGTGCTCGCGGTCATCGCCAGCGGCGTGAAGATGCGCTCGCGGATGAACGAGTCGTACGGCTTGCCGGCGACGGCCTCGATGACGCGGCCGGCGACCGCGTACCCGGGGTTCGAATAGGCCATCCGGGTGCCGGGGCGCCATCGCACGCGACGTGAGGCCGGATTGCGCAGCAGCACTTCGTCGAGCGGCCGGTCCGGCGCATCGTCGAGCACGTAGATTTCGTTGAAGTGCATGTCGTCGAACCCGGCGGTGTGCTCGAGCAGGTGCCGGACACGCACCGGCTCGGTGGCCTCCCACGGGTTGTCGATGTGCACCTCGGGGACGATCGACACGACCGGCGCGTCGAGGTCGAGCTGCCCGTCCTCGTAGAGCTGCACGAGCGCCATCGCCACGAACGACTTGCTCACCGAGCCGACGCGGAACAGCGTGTCGCCGTCGATCGGCCGCCCGGTCGCGCGATCGGCCACGCCGACGCCGCCCGCCCACTCGATGCCGTTCGCCCGCACGAGCGCCAGGCCGGCGCCCGGCAGACCTGCCTGCTCGACGATCCGCAGAGCGGCCGCCTTGAACTCGTCGAGACTCGCCGGCGTCGGTTCCTCGGCGGGAGCCGGCGGTGACTGCGCCGCGAGCAACGACGTCGCGGCGACGAGCAGGCTGCAGCGCAGGAACCAACGCATCGCGCCATCTTACCGGGGCGGCGCCCGGTATACTCGCCACCGCATGGCGACGCGCGCGACGACGACGCACTCCCGTTCCTCCCGGCCCGCGAAGGCGCGCCGGCCGCAGGCCGCCCGGGAGGGCTGGCACGGCTGGGACGACTATGCGCCCTTCTACGACTGGGAGAACGCGCAGACGCTGGGCCGGCGTGACCTGTCGTTCTGGCAGCGGATGACCGGCGCCGTCGAGGGGCAGGTGCTCGAACTCGGGTGCGGCACGGGGCGCGTCACGATGCCGCTGGCGCATGAAGGTGTGCACATCGTCGGGGTCGATCGCTCCGCCGAGATGCTGGCGCGGGCCCGGCGGCGTGTCGCCCGGCAGCGGCGCGGCGTGCGCCCGGCGCTCGTGCGGGCCGATATCCGTGCCCTGCCGTTCCCGGACGGCGCCTTCCCGATGGTGATGGCGCCCTACGGCATCCTGCAGTCGCTCCTGTCGGAGCGCGACCTCCGGGCCACGCTCAAGGACGTGGGGCGGGTCGTGCGCCACGACGGCATCTTCGCCCTCGAACTCGTGGCCGACTTGCCTGCCTGGGGCGAATACTCGCGCCGGGTCAGCCTGAAGGGCCGGCGCGGGCCGGGCGGCAGTCAGATTACGCTCATCGAGTCGGTCCGGCAGGACGCCCCGAAGGGCCTGACGATCTTCGACCAGGAATTCGTGGAAAGGCGCGGCCGGGCGGTGCGCCGGCGGGCCTTCGCCCTCACGTTCCGCACCCTGTCGGTGCCGCAGATGACACGCCGGCTGGCCACCGCCGGATTTGCGGTGGAAGCCCTGCTCGGCGACTACGACGGCGGGCCCTGGCATCGTGACGCCGATGCCTGGATCATCATCGCCCGCCGGGTCTGATAGACTAAAGGGTCGATTTTTTACCGTCTGGAGCTGCACCATGTCCGGCCATTCCAAGTGGCACACGATCAAGCACAAGAAGGGCGCGCTCGATGCCAAGCGCGGCAAGCTCTTCACGCGCCTCATCAAGGAAATGACCGTCGCGGCCAGGAATGGTGGCGGCGACGTCAACATGAACCCGCGCCTGCGCACGGTGGTGGCCGAAGCCAAGGCCGCCAACATGCCCGCCGAGAACATCAAGCGGGCCATCCAGCGCGGCACCGGTGAACTGCCGGGCGTGACCTACGAAGAGATCAACTACGAGGGCTACGGGCCCGGCGGCGCGGCCATCATCATCGAGACGATGACCGACAACAAGAACCGCACCGTCGGTGAAATCCGCCACATGCTCGCGAAGTTCAACGGCAACCTGGGCGCCGAGAACTCCGTCGCGTGGATGTTCTCGAAGAAGGGCTACATGGTCGTCGAGAAGGCCGGCGTCGACGAGGAGAAGCTCATGGAGGCCGTGCTCGAGGCCGGCGCCGAGGACTTCCGCGACGACGGCGACAGCTTCGAGGTGATCAGTGACACGGCGTCGTTCGAGGCCGTGAAGGAAGCCGTCAAGGCCCTGAACATCGAGCCGGTCACCGCCAAGGTCTCGATGCTGCCGCAGAACTACGTGAAGCTCGAGGGCAAGGACGCCTCGCGGATGCTCAAGTTGATGGAAGCGGTCGAAGATCACGACGACGTGCAGAACGTCTGGTCGAACTTCGACATCGACGAGAAGGAGATCGAGGCCTCGCTCGCGTGAGGGTCTTCGGCATCGACCCCGGCTCGGAGCGCACCGGCTACGGCTGCGTCGAGTCGGACGGCCGGCGCCATCACCTCGTGACCTGCGGCGCCATCGCCACGGCCGGCGCCCCGACGCTCGGGGCCCGGCTGGCAGTGATCCACGATGGCCTCTCGATGCTGCTGCGTGAGTGTCAGCCCGACGTCGTCGCCATCGAAAACCTGTTCTACGCCACCAATGTCCGCAGCGCGCTGACCCTCGGCCACGCGCGCGGCGTGGCCATGCTCTCGGCCGTTGAAGCCGGGCTCGAACTGGCGGAGTACACCCCCACCGAGATCAAGCGCGCCGTTGTCGGCTACGGCCGCGCCGAAAAGGCGCAGGTCGGCCAGATGATTGCGCTGCTCCTCGGCCTCGACGCGCCGCCGACCCCGCACGATGCAGCCGACGCTCTCGCGGTGGCGCTGTGCCACGTGCATCGCCTGCCGGCACGAACCGTCGCCGTGCCGAAGGGCCGCGACGCCGCCGCGCTCAAGAGCTGGCGGGCGTATCGCCCGCCCTCGAAGGCGAAGACGGCGCGGCCGGCGCGCGCCGGTGTCCGCCGCTCATGATCGCGTGGCTGCGGGGACGGCTCCTCGAAAAGCAGCCGACACGTCTCGTGCTCGACGTGCACGGCGTGGGCTACGACGTGGCGGTGCCGGTGTCGACCTTCTACGCGGTGGGCGAGCCGGGGGACGACGTGGAGCTCCGCATCCACACGCACGTGCGGGAGGACGCGATCGCGCTCTTCGGCTTTCCGACGTCATTCGAACTCACGGTGTTCGAAAAGCTCATCGCCACGAGCGGCATCGGTCCGAAGCTTGCCCTGGCCGTGCTGAGCGGGATCGACGCCGTGGACTTCGTGGCGGCCGTGCAGCGCGGCGACGTCGCCCGGCTGACGCGTATTCCCGGCGTCGGCAAACGCACCGCCGAGCGAATCTGCCTGGAACTCAAGGACAAGCTGCCCACGGCCCCGGCGGCGCACACCGCGGCGCCGGTGACGCCGGAGGCCGACGCCGTACGGGACGACCTCGTGTCGGCGCTGCTGAATCTCGGCTACCATCGCTCAGCCGTGGACAAGGTGCTCGACAAGCAGCTGGCCAGCGAGGAGCGTCCGCGCTTCGACGTGGCACTGCGCGCGGCGCTCCGGGAGCTGGCGCGCGCATGACGGCCCGGGTAGTGTCGTCCGTCCCGGGCGACGACGACGCGCAGTTCGAAGCCGGGCTCCGCCCGCGTCGCCTCGACGACTACATCGGCCAGGACCGCGTGCGCGAGAACCTGCAGGTGTCGATCGCCGCGGCCCGGCAGCGCGGCGAAGCGCTCGACCACATCCTGCTCTGGGGCCCGCCCGGCCTCGGCAAGACCACGCTCGCCTACGTCATTGCGAACGAGATGGGCGCCGCCATCCGCACCACGTCGGGGCCGGTTATCGAGAAGCCGGGCGATCTGGCGGGCATGCTCTCGGGGCTTCAGCCGGGCGAGGTGCTTTTCATCGACGAGATCCATCGCATGCCGGCGACGATCGAAGAGATCCTCTACCCGGCGATGGAGGACTTCGAGCTCGATATCGTGATCGGGCAGGGGCCGGGCGCGCGTTCGGTAAAGGTGCCCGTCGAGCGCTTCACGCTCATCGGTGCCACCACACGGGCCGGCCTGCTGACGGCGCCTCTGCGGGCGCGCTTCGGCATCAATCACCGACTCGACTTCTACACCGTGGCCGATATCGACGAGATCGTGCGGCGGTCGGCCCGGATCCTGAATACCCCGCTCGAACCCGACGCGTCGCTCGAGATCGCGCGGCGGTCGCGCGGCACGCCGCGCATCGCCAACCGCCTGCTGCACCGTGTGCGCGACTACGCGCAGGTGCGGGCCGATGGCACGATCACGGTCGACGTCGCGCGGGCGACGATGAAGATGCTCGAAGTGGACGACCACGGCTTCGACGAGATCGACCGGCGTCTGCTCAGCACGATCATGGACAAGTTCGGGGGCGGCCCGGTCGGCGTCAACACCCTGGCCGCCGCGCTCAGCGAAGAGCCCGACGCCATCGAGGACATCCACGAACCGTATCTCCTGCAGGCCGGCTTCCTCGACCGCACACCGCGCGGCCGCGTCGCCACCGCACGAGCCTACGAATACTTCGGGCGCCAGGCGCCAAGGAGAGGATTGTTTTGAGGACTTCCATCGCGAATCTGGCTGGCACGACTCCAATCGGCCGCGCCGAAATCAAGAGCCTGGCCACCTACGTGCCGCCGCGCGTGCTGACCAACGCCGATCTCGAAAAGCTCGTCGACACGAGCGACGAGTGGATCCTGCAGCGCACCGGCATCCGCGAGCGCCACATCGTCGAGCCGGGTGTCGGCACCTCCGACATCGCCAGGGAAGCCGCGGCGGAGGCTATTCGCCGCGCCGGCCTGACGCCAGATGATATCGATCTCATCATCGTCGGCACGGTCACGCCCGACATGCTCTTCCCGAGCACGGCCTGCCTGCTGCAGCACAAGCTCGGCGCCTCGCGCGCCTGGGGCTTCGACGTGAGCGCCGCCTGCTCCGCGTTTGCCTATTCGCTCACCGTGGGCAGCCAGCTCATCGCCGCCGGCTCGGCGAAGTACGCGCTCATCGTCGGCGCCGACGTGATGTCGAGCATCATCGACTACACGGACCGCACGACCTGCGTGCTCTTCGGCGATGGCGCCGGTGCCGTGGTGCTCGGCCCGTCGTCGTCACCCGAACTCGGCATCATCGACTTCGCGCACGAGATCGACGGCAGCGGCGGTGCGGCCCTGTGCATGCCGGCCGGCGGCAGCCTCAGGCCCGCCTCGCACGAGACGGTCGATCAGCGGCTGCATTACGTGAAGCAGGACGGCTCGACGGTCTTCAAGTTCGCCGTGCGTCGCACGGGCGATCTCTGCGAACGCCTGCTCCAGCGCAACAACGTCACGGCCGACGACATCGACCTCTTCGTGTCGCACCAGGCCAACCGCCGCATCATCGAGGCGGTCTCCGAGCGTGTCGGCATCGACAGGTCGAAGGTAATCATCAACATCGAGCGGTTCGGCAACACGACCGCCGGCACGATCCCGCTGGCGATGAACGACGCCGTGCTTCAGGGGCGTCTCAAGAAGGGCGATCTGGTGCTGGTGGCCTCGGTCGGCGCCGGCTTCACCGTCGGCGCGCTCCTCATTCGCTGGGCGTTCTGATCGACCACGCCGCCAGCCGCGACTGTCTCATTCAAGCACAGCCCCCGGAGGGATCTCCGGGGGCTTTTTCTTGTAAGTGATTGTGCATGAATGCTTTAACTGTTGGTCGCCGGCGCAGCGACTCGGCAACGTGCGCTGTATCGATCTGGCGCACAGCTGTAACCAGCAGCTAACAGGGGGGTTACGGGGCTCCCTGCGCACAGGTGCCCGCGCGCCTGTGTTGTAACGGAACATCCGCCCTTCCGCTGCCTCCCCCTCCGAGGCATTGAGTCAAGTCCATTGGGGGCAGGTGTTTAGCGGCATCGACATCCCGCCGGATGGACGTGGCGCGTGCCTTGCTATTTCCGGGCCGTCGGGTCGTGGAACGGCCCGATGCGACTTTCTCTCCCCCGGCGCGGCAGCGTTCGGCCGGCACCCACGAGGGCTCCAGACCGCAATCGGTCTGGGGCCAGCGTGGTTCGGACCGATGCCAGGTGACTATGGCCAAGGCACAGACCACCGCTCAGACGGCGACGACACGCGCCAGGCTTCCCGACGCCGCGGCGGCCGAACCCGTCCGCACCAACTGGCGCGAGGCCCTGCCGGTGCTGTCGAGCGGCGCGCTCACCCTGCGCGAGCCGGTCGCCGGGGACGCCCTGGCCCTGCTGACCGCGCTGCCCGAGGACGCATTCGCGCAGATCGTGGCTGATCCGCCTGCTGCAAGCGTCGCCGGCATCGAACTGCTCATCGAGCAACTGCAGGCCGGGCGCTGCGCCGGCACCACGGCCTGCTGGGTCATCGTGCCGGCCGACACCGGCGTGCCCGTCGGCATTCTCGGTGTGCGCTCGATGGATCACGCCTGCTCCATGGTCGAAGGGTTCGCCGTGATGGCCGATGAGTTCCGCGGCACGTCGATCTTCCAGACCGCCGGCCGCCTCGTGCTCGGGTGTCTTTTTGGCCAGCTGGGCGTGCACCGCGCCGAGTTCCGCATCGACGTCCGGAACGGCCGCGCCAATGGCGCGCTCCGGAAACTGGGGGCCACGCAGGAGGGCCTGCTGCGCCGGGCCCGCGCCACTGACGGCGAATTCCACGATCAGGTGCTGTGGGCGATTGTCGCGACCGACTGGAACGATACCCCCGCCGTGCACACCTCGAGCGTGCACTAGACCTCCCGAGACCGTCCGTTGTCGGCCCGGGCCGCTTTCCAGGGGCGCCCGGGCCCTTTTTTTCCCGCATCGGCCGATCGGTTGACCGTCTGATCGCGTGATCGGATGCTTGCATCTCTCGATCTGGCGATCGGTCGATAGATCATCAGATCGCTAGATCGCCCAATCACCCGATCACCAGATCTCTGTGTCTCTCCGCTTATCCGATTTCGACTTCGACCTGCCCGCCGAGCTCATCGCGCAGGCGCCGCCGGCCGTGCGCGGCGCATCGCGGCTCATGCGGCTCGATCGCGCGACGGGGGCGATTCAGCATGGTGTGTTCGGCGACCTCCCGGGTCTGCTGGGGCGTGGCGATCTGCTCGTGCTGAATGACACGCGGGTCTTCCCGGCCCGTCTGCTCGGGCACCGTGAGCCCGGCAAGGGGGCCGTCGAGTGTCTGCTGGTCTCGCGCCAGGCGTCGGCCAACGGGGCGCCTGGCGACGAGCTGTGGCGCGCCCTCGTCAGCCCGGGGGCGCGCGTGGGCCCCGGGACCCGGCTCGTGTTCGAAGGGCCGGACGCCAGGCTCGACGGCGAGGTCATCGCTCGCGCCGACCACGGCCGGGTCGTGCGCCTCACGACGCCCGACGGGTCACCGGTGATGTCTGCCATCGCCCGCCTGGGGCACATGCCACTGCCGCCCTACATCAAGCGGCCGGATTCCGAGAGCGACCGCGAGCACTATCAGACCGTCTACGCGCGCGAGGAAGGCTCCGTGGCCGCGCCGACCGCCGGTCTGCACTTCACGCCGGCCGTCTTCGAGGCCCTCGACGCCGCGGGTATCGAACGGGCGACCATCACGCTGCACGTCGGCTATGGCACCTTCCAGCCGGTGCGCGCCGAGTTCATCGCCGACCATCGCATGGCGTACGAGTCGTTCGAGGTCGGCGCCGCCGCCGCCGAGGCCCTGACGCGCGCCCGCGCCGAAGGCCGCCGCATCGTCGCCGTGGGCACGACGACGACGCGCACGCTCGAGTCGCTCGAGCCCGACGCCGAGGGCCGTCTCACGGCCTGCGCCGGCGAGACGGCGCTCTTCATCTCGCCCGGCTACCAGTTCCGGCTGGTGGGCGGCCTCGTGACGAACTTCCACGTGCCGAAATCGTCGCTGCTCATGCTGGTGTCGGCCTTCGCCGGACTCGACCATGTCCGCGAGGCATACCGCGAGGCGGTGGCCGCGCGCTATCGCTTCTACAGCTACGGCGACGCGATGGTCATACTGTAGGACCTCGAGGCGACCACGATGAAGCTTGACTACGACGAGTTCGACCTCTCCGCGGTGCGGCGGTACCCGCTGGCGTCGCGGTCGAGCAAGGTGCGGCGGGAGGACCTGGCCGCACCACACGCGCCCGGGCGCGGCATCGGCGACTGGCTCTCGCGCCTGCCGAAGCTGCTGGCGGCCCGCGACCTCGTGGCGGTCGTCGAGGCCATCGCCGGCGCGGCCGCGCGCCCGGCGCCGGTCATCTGGGGGCTGGGCGCCCACGTCATCAAGGCCGGCCTGTCGCCCGTGCTCGCGGACCTCATGGCGCGAGGCTACGTGTCGGCGCTCGCGCTGAACGGCGCCGGCATCATCCACGACGTGGAAATGGCGCTCGCGGGCGCGACGTCGGAGGACGTGGATGCCGCGCTCGGCCCGGGCGCGTTCGGCATGGCCGAGGAAACGGGCGCCGGTATCAACCGGGCGATCGTGGACGGCGTGGGACGCGGCTGGGGCCTCGGACGTTCGGTGGCGGAGTGGCTGGCGGCTTCGGCGCCGCCGCACGCTGACGTCAGCCTGCTCTGCGCCGCCGTCCGCCATGGCGTGCCCGTCACGGTGCACGTGGCCATGGGCACGGACATCATTCACATGCACCCGGACGCGTCGGGCGCGGCCATCGGCGAAGGCAGCCTGCGCGACTTCCGCCACTTCACGAGCTCGGTCGCGCGCCTGGCGGGCGGCGTGTACCTCAACTGCGGGTCCGCGGTGGTGCTGCCGGAGGTGTTCCTGAAGGCCGTCGCCGTCGCGCGCAATCACGGGCACGACCTGACGCCACTGACAACCGTGGACCTCGACTTCCTGCCGCACTACCGGCCGCTCACGAACGTGGTGCGACGGCCCACGGCCGGCATCGGGCGAGGCATCCACCTGACGGGGCATCACGAGATTCTGATTCCGCTCCTCGCCGCCGCGCTCGTTGAGCGGTCAGGCACGGCTGGGGCGTGATAAAGTCAGAGATTCCTGCCGGAGTAGCTCAGCCGGTTAGAGCATGCGTCTCATAAGCGCAGGGTCGGCGGTTCGAGTCCGCCCTCCGGCACCAGTCTTCCCTCGCCTCACCGGCGGGCGTCGGCTGGCACCGCCAGCCGCGGACGGCGCGGACTGGCCACTGGCTGATCCGCCGTAGCTCGCCGCAAGGCGAGCGAAGGCGGGCACCACCTTTTGAACATCCCAGTTCTGGAACGCGTGCGGCGGCACGTTGCCCGCCACCAGCTCTGGCCCCGCGGGGCCAGGGTCGTGGCGGCGCTGTCGGGCGGCTCCGATTCGGTCGCGCAGCTCCTCGCCCTGCACGACCTGGCCGCGGCCGGCGAACTCGTGCTGGCCGGGGCCGCGCACCTCAATCATCAGCTCCGGCCCGAAGCCGTCCGCGACGAGGCCTTCTGCCGGGACCTCTGCGCCCGTCTGGACGTGCCGCTGGTGGTCGAGGCGGTGCCCGTGGCGGATCTCGCCGCCGAGGCGCAGGTGTCGATCGAGGTGGCGGCCCGGCGTGCCCGCTACGCGTTTCTCGAGCGGGCGAGGACGTCGCGCGGGGCCGCGGTCGTGGCCGTGGCCCACACGGCCGACGATCAGGCCGAAACCGTGCTGCTGCGCCTGCTGCGGGGCGCCGGCCCGCGCGGGCTGCGCGGCATCCTGCCGGTGCGCGGCACGGTGGTGCGGCCGCTGCTCGACTGCACGCGAGTGGCCCTTCGCGCGGACCTGGAGCGGCGCGGCCAGACGTGGGTGGAGGATGCCACCAACGCCGACGTCATGCAGCCGCGCAACCGCGTGCGGCACGAACTGATGCCGCTGCTGGCCGCGCGGTTCCAGCCGGCGGTCACGCGCGTGCTGGCACGGACCGCAGAGGTGGTCGCCGCCGACGACGCCCTGCTCGAATCCCTCGCGGACGCCGCCGCGTCCGGCGTGGTCACCCTGGCGCCCCGGGGAACGGTTATCTCGACCGTGGCCCTGGAGCGTCTGCCGCTCGCGCTGGCCCGACGCGTGGTGCGGCGGGCGATGGAGCGGCTGGCGCCGCCGCACGCGCCGGATCTCGCCGACATCGAGGCGCTGCGGGCCGTCTGCCGGCCGGGCGGGCCGCCCGCCGCGACGCCCGCCGGCCTCAGGGTGGAACGTTTTTCCGAGGATGCTGTCTTATTGACTAGAGAGGCGGGCACAATCGCGGCAGCGCTGCCGTCGCGGGCGCTGCCGGTGCCAGGCTCGGTGGCACTGCCGGAACTCGGGTCCGGCTGCCGCCTGACGGCCGAGAGGCCGATAAAGGCACTGGAGGAGCCCGCGGACCTCCGCCGGCGTCTGATTATGAAGGCGACGGTGCCTCTACCGCTGGTAGTGCGCGGGCGCTCGGCGGGCGACCGGATCCGGCCGCGCGGGCTGGGCGGTTCGAAGAAGCTTCAGGACCTGCTGGTCGATCGCAAGGTTCCGCGCGCCGAACGCGAGCGCGTGCCGGTCGTGGCCGACGCCACGGGCCGGATCGTGTGGGTGGTCGGACACGCCGTGGACGCCGACGTAGCGCCCTCGGGTGGTGATGACGACGTGATAGTCTTGACTTTTGACCAGCCGGCGCCGTCCGGCTCGGAGGGATCGTGAACTCCACCGCAAAGAGCCTCGTGTTCTGGTCCATCCTGTGCGTCGTCGGGCTCCTCGTGTGGAATTTTTCGTCGCGCCTGCAGCGCAACGAAAACCCCGTCCCGTTCAGTGAATTCGTTTCGTGGGTGGATGCCGGCCAGGTCCAGCGCGTCACAATCGTCGGCAACGACATCACCGGCGTGACCAAGGGCCTCGAGAACTTCCGCACCTACGCCCCGTTTCAGTACGAAGGCCTCGCCAACCGCCTCATCGAGCGCGGCGTCAGCGTCGAGAGCAAGGCGCCCACCGAATCACCGTGGGCGGCCATCCTCTATTCCTGGGCGCCGATCCTGCTCATGATCGGCTTCTGGGTCTTCTTCATGCGGCAGGTGCAGAGCGGCGGCAACAAGGCGCTGTCGTTCGGCAAGAGCAAGGCAAAGCTGTCATCGTCCTCACAGAAGAAGGTCACGTTCCGTGACGTCGCCGGCGTCGACGAAGCCAAGGACGAGCTTCAGGAGATCATCGAGTTCCTGAAGGAACCGCAGAAGTTCCAGAAGCTCGGTGGCCGTATCCCGAAGGGCGTGCTGCTGATGGGCCCTCCGGGCACCGGCAAGACCCTGCTGGCGCGCGCCGTGGCCGGCGAAGCCAATGTGCCGTTCTTCTCGATCAGCGGCTCGGACTTCGTCGAGATGTTCGTGGGCGTCGGCGCGAGCCGCGTGCGCGACCTGTTCGAACAGGGCAAGAAGAACGCGCCGTGCATCGTGTTCATCGACGAAATCGACGCCGTTGGCCGTCACCGCGGCGCCGGGCTCGGCGGCGGCCACGACGAACGCGAGCAGACGCTCAACCAGCTCCTCGTCGAAATGGACGGCTTCGAGTCGAACGAGGGCGTCATCCTCGTGGCGGCCACCAACCGTCCCGACGTGCTCGACCCGGCGCTGCTGCGCCCGGGCCGCTTCGACCGCCGCATCGTCGTGAACCGCCCCGACGTGAAGGGCCGCGAAGGCATCCTCGCGGTGCACACCAAGAAGATCCCGATGGCCGACGACGTCGACATCCGCGTGCTGGCGCGCGGCTCGGCGGGCTTTGCCGGCGCCGATCTCGCCAACCTCGTGAACGAGGCGGCGCTCAACGCCGCGCGGCTCAACAAGAAGGCCGTGGCCATGGTGGACTTCGAGTTCGCCAAGGACAAGGTGCTCATGGGCGCCGAGCGGCGGTCGATGATCGTGACCGAGGAAGAAAAGCGCGTCACGGCCATCCACGAAGCCGGGCACGCGCTGCTGGCGGTCCTGCTGCCGCAGGCCGACGCGCTGCACAAGGTCACCATCATCCCGCGCGGCATGGCGCTCGGCCTCACGACGCAGCTGCCCCTCGACGAGAAGCACAACTACTCGAAGGTCTACCTCATGGATCGCATCGCGATCCTGCTCGGCGGCCGCATCGCCGAGGAGCTGACCACGGGCGACATCACGACCGGCGCCGGCAACGACCTCGAGCGGTCGACCGAGATGGCGCGCAAGATGGTCTGCGAGTGGGGCATGAGCGAGATCATGGGCCCGCTCACCTACGGCAAGAAGGAAGAGCAGATCTTCCTCGGCCGCGAGATCGCGCAGCAGCAGGACTACAGCGGCACGACCGCCGAGCGCATCGACCAGGAAGTGAAGCGCATCGTCAGCGAGAACTACGACAAGGCGACGGCGCTCCTCACCGAACACAAGGCGGCGCTGCTGGCGATTGCCGAGGCGCTGCTCTCACGCGAGTCGCTCGACGGCGAGCAGGTGAAGCGCATCGTGAACGGCCTGCCGATCGACGAACCGCCCGTGGCGCCGCCGGCGCCGGCCGCGCCGGCCGACCAGCCGCGTGAACGCGCGCGCGACAACGAGCGCTCGCCGCTCCTGCCGCTCACGCCGAAGCCGCTCGCGCAGGAATAGACCGCTGATCGCGCCGCGGGCTTCCTTCACCCTGCCGCTCGCGGGCCGGGCGCCTCTCGTGCTCGGTCCGCGCACGCTCGTCATGGGCGTGCTCAACGTGACCCCCGACTCGTTCTCCGACGGCGGGCACGCCCTCGACCCCGAACGGGCCCTCGACCTCGCGCTGGCGATGGAGGCCGGCGGCGCCGACCTCATCGACATCGGCGCCGAGTCGACGCGTCCCGGAGCGGCGCCGCTCCTCGGCCGCGATGAGCGTCGGCGCCTGCTGCCGGTGATGCGCAAGCTGCACCGGCTGCGCATTCCGCTGTCCATCGACACCACGAAGGCCGAGGTGGCGCGCTTCGGCCTGGACGAAGGCGCCGTCATCGTCAACGACGTCAGCGGCCTGCAATACGACCCGGCGCTCGGCGATATCGTCGCCGTGCGGGGGGCGCCGCTCGTGCTGATGCACATGCGCGGACGGCCCTCCGACATGTACGCGCACGCGCAGTACGGCGATGTCGCGGCCGACGTCGCCCGCGATCTCACCCGGGCCATCGAGCGGGCGGTCAGCCGGGGCGTGGCCTGGGACCGGCTCATCCTCGATCCCGGCATTGGCTTCGCCAAGCGGGCCGGCGATAGCGCCGCGGTGCTGGCCGGACTGTCGGCGCTTGGCAGCCTCGGACGTCCGCTGCTCGTCGGTCCCTCGCGGAAGTCGTTCCTGACCGCGGCCATCGGCGATGTGCCCGCGGGCGATCGCGACTGGGCCACGGCGGCGGCCGTGACCGCCGCCGTGCTCGGTGGCAGCCACATCGTGCGGGTGCATGCCGTGCCGCACATGGTGCAGGTGGCGCGCGTCGCGGATATGATCCGGGGGCACGGCGCTGGCACCGGCGAAGGCGGCACTCGGGCCTCAGGCTAGACGCGGGACTTCCTCCGGCGTCCAGCCGCCAGCCGCTCGTCCCCAGCTGCTCGTCACGAATCATGCCCTGGCTCGACGCCCTTCTCGACCGGCCGCCGCTCACCTGGTGGGACCTCCTCGACATCGCCATCGTGTCGGTGGTGGTCTACGAGGTGCTGAAGCTCATCCGCGGCACCAGAGCCTCGCAGATGGCCGTCGCGCTCGGCGCCATCGTCGGCCTCTTCTATCTGTCCCGCGCGCTCGAGCTCGAGACCGTCAACTGGCTCATCCGCAACGTGGTCGGCTACGTCGTGTTCGCCGCCATCGTGCTGCTGCAGACCGACATCCGCCGCGCGCTCGTCCATTTCGGCCGCGCGCCGTTCTTCAAGTACCTGCGCCGCGTCGAGGCCGATGAGGACTCGATCGAAGAGCTGGTGGTGGCGCTCGAGACGCTGGCCGCGAAACACATCGGCGCGCTCGTCATCGTCGAACGCGGCATCGGGCTGCGAAACCACATCGAAAGCGGCATCCCACTCGACGCGAAGCTGACCTACGACCTCATCGTCAGCATCTTCCAGCCCACCTCGCCGCTGCACGACGGCGCCGTCATCGTCCAGGGCGACCGCATCGCGGCGGCCGCCTGTTTCCTGCCGCTCAGCGTGAATCCGAAACTCGCCCGCGAGCTCGGCTCGCGCCATCGCGCCGCCCTCGGCGTGACCGAGGAGAACGACGCGGTCGCGCTCGTGGTGTCCGAGGAAACCGGCGCCGTGTCGCTCGTGCTCGACGGCAAGATCGAACGCGGGCTCACGCCCGACAAGCTGCGGTGGCGCCTGCGCGCCCTCATCAAGCGGACACAGGCCCGCCCGGAGCGCCGCATCGTCGCGGCGACGATGGACTGATGGCGCGCCTCAGGATTCGTCACGTCGGCCTGAAGCTGCTGTCGATCGTCGTCGCCACGCTGCTGTGGATGGTGGTCACCGGGGATCCGGTGGTCGAGCGCACGATGCGGGTCGGCCTCGAACTGCAGCGGGCGCCGGCCGGCCTCGAACTCGTGGGCGCGGTGCCAGATTCAGTGGCCGTGCGTGTGCGCGGCCCCGCCAGCCGGCTCTCCGGGCTCGCTCCGGCGGACGTCTCGGCCGTGGTCGACCTCGACGGCGTGAAGGCCGGCCGCCGGCTGTTCCCGCTGGCGCCCTCGCAGGTCACGACGCCATTCGGCGTCGAGGTCATGCAGGTGACACCGCCCGCCCTGCCCCTCACCTTCGAGGCCACGGCGTCGGCCGTGGTGCCGGTGCGTCCGCGTGTCGAGGGCACGCCGGTGCCCGGTCACAGCGTCACCAACGTCTCGGTCACCCCGTCGCAGGTCCGCGTGGACGGCCCCGAGAGCGTGGTGCGCGGTCTGACCGAAGTATTCACGGAAGTGGTCTCGATCGAGCGGGCGACGAGCCTCGTGCGCGAAGCCGTGACCATCGACACGAGCGACTCGGGCCTGCGGCTTGCCGGCAGCGCCACGGCGGTGGTGACGATCACGATTGCGGCCGATACAACCGAGCGGACCCTGGTGGAAGTGCCGATCCTGCTGCGTGGCCGGGCAGGGGGGCAACTCACGCCGGCGGCAGCGTCGGTGACCATCCAGGGCGCCGGCGAGATCGTGCGGGATCTGACGGCACGGGACATCACGCTCTTCGTCGATGCCCAGCGTGACGCCCCGGGACGCGATCTGGTGGTGCAGGCCGAGTCGTCGCCACGCTACGTCGTGCGGTCGATCGTCCCGCCCACGGTGAAGTACCGCCAGCCGGCAGGACGCCGGTGAGTGTGAGCCAGGAGCGACTGTGAAGCTGTTCGGGACCGATGGAATCCGTGGGGAAGCCGGCAAGGCGCCGCTCGACGCCGGCACCGTGGCACGTGTCGGCGCGGCGCTGGCGCGTGTCTCGGGCCGCGGCGCGCCGCGTGTGCTCATCGGCCGCGACACGCGCGAATCGGGCCCCGAACTCGAAGCCGCGCTGACCCGCGGCATTGCCTCCGAAGGCGGCTCGGTCGTGAGCCTGGGGGTCGTGCCGACGCCCGCCGTGGCGTATCTCACGCGAACGGAGGGCTTCGATCTCGGTATCGTCATCTCGGCGTCCCACAATCCTTTCCACGACAACGGCATCAAGGTCTTCTCCGGTGCCGGCGAGAAGTTCTCGGAAGTGCAGGAGCGTGAGATCGAGGCGATCGTCGCCGACGCCGCGTGGCAGGTGCCCGACGGCGCCGCCGTACCGGGCGCCGACGCTGAACTCACGGCGCATTACGTCGCCCACCTGCGGCAGATTCTCGACGATGCCGGCCCGCTGGCGGGTGCGACCGTCGTCGTGGACTGCGCGCACGGCGCCACGACCACCATCGCCCCGGCGCTCTTCGCGGCGCTCGGCTTCGACGTGAGGACGATCGGCGTCGCCCCCGACGGCCGCAACATCAACGCTGGCTGCGGCTCGACGGCGATGGAGACGCTGCAGGCGGCGGTGGTGGCTGCCGGCGCACGTTTCGGCGTCGCCTTCGACGGCGACGGCGACCGCGCGCTCTTCGTCGATCATCACGGGCATCGCGTCGATGGCGACGCGGTCATGCTCATCTGCGCCGATCAGCTGCGCCGCGAATCGGCGCTGCCCGGCAACGCCATCGTCGCCACGGTGATGAGCAACATCGGGCTCGAGATCGCGCTCAGGGAGCGCGGCGTCGAGCTCGTGCGCTGCCCGGTCGGCGACAAGTACGTGATGGAAGAGATGCTGAAGCGTGGTCTGGCGCTTGGCGGCGAGCAGTCAGGTCACGTGATCTTCGCCACGCACCTCTTCACCGGTGACGGCATCGCGACGGCGCTCCACGTGCTGCGCGCGATGATCGCGACCGGTCATGAGCTGGCCGCCCTGGCGGCGACGCTGACGAGTTATCCGCAGGTGCTCGTGAACGTCCGCGTGCGCGAGCGCACCGACATCTCGAAGGTGCCGGCGGTGGCCTCGGCGATGCGTGATGTCGAGGCCCGCCTCGAAGGGCACGGCCGCCTGCTCGTCCGCTACTCGGGCACCGAGCCACTGCTGCGCATCATGCTCGAAGGTCGCGACCAGGCGGAGATCCGCGCCTGGGCCGACGAGATCGCGCACGCCGTGCGTGCCACGCTCGCCTGACGCGCTGTCCGCGCGGGCGGATGATAGGCTGTCAGGCAGCCATGGTCCGTCTGTCCGTGAACGTCAACAAGGTCGCCACGCTGCGCAACTCCCGCGGCGGCCACGAGCCCTCCGTGATCGAGGCCGTGCGCGTCGTGGTGGCGGCAGGCGCCCCCGGCGTCACCGTGCATCCGCGCGCCGACGAGCGGCACATCACGCCCGCCGACGTGCGGGACATCGCGGCGTTCCTGCGCCCGCTGCGCGGCCGCGTCGAATACAACATCGAGGGGGACCCGCGGCCGGATCTCGTGGCGCTCGTGCACGAGGTCGCGCCCGACCAGTGCACACTCGTCCCGGTGCGTCCCGGCGAGATCACGAGCCAGGCCGGCTGGGCGCCCGACACCCCGCGCCAGGAACTGGCGGCGGTCGTGCGCGAGATGCGGAATGCCGGCATCCGCGTGAGTCTGTTCGTCGATCCCACACCCGACGCGGTGGCACTGGCCGCCGACCTCGGCGCCGATCGCGTGGAGCTCTACACGGAGCCCTTCGCGCGGGCGTTCGAGCGCGGCGACGCGGCGGGTCGCGCCGGCTTCGCGCAGTACGTCACGGCGGCCGAGGCCGCACACGCGCGCGGCCTTGGCGTGAACGCCGGCCACGACCTCGATCTCGGCAACCTGCCGCTCTTCCGCACCCTGCCACACCTCGACGAGGTGTCGATCGGGCACGCGCTCATGAGCCACGCGCTCTTCGTCGGCCTCGCGGCGGCGGTGCGTGACTACCTCGCGGCCACCGGAACCTCTGCGTGACACGGCCGCTCGCCATGATGGCCGTGGTCATCAGCCTGCTGCTCGCGCCGGCCGCGGCGTACGCGGCCGGCCTGCCCGTGCAGCTCCGCGCGTCCGACGGCGTCGCGATTGCCGGCACGCTCTACGCGGTCGACGGCGAGGCGCCGGCGGTCGTGCTGGTGCACATGTTCACGCGCACGAAGGACGACTGGCGGCCCTTCGCGGAGCGCCTGCAGGCCGCGGGCCTCACGGCCCTCGCCATCGACCTGCGCGGGCACGGCGGCTCGGGCGGGGCCTCCGCACCCGCCGCGGCCATGGCGCTCGACGTGCAGGCCGCGATTGGGTTCCTGGGCGGACGCAGCGGCGTGCGCGGCATCGCCGTCGTCGGTGCCTCGCTCGGCGCCAGCGCCGCGATCATGGCGGCCGCCGAGGCCCCCGCCGTGCGCGGCGTCGCGCTGCTCTCGCCGGCGTCCGACTATCGCGGCGTGCGCATCGATGCGGCCTTCCGCAAGTACGGCGCGCGGCCGATGTTCCTCATCGCCAGCACAGAAGACCCGCTCGCGGCGCGCACCGTCCGCGGCCTGGTCGGGGAGGCCGCACCCGCGGCCCGGGAGCAGCGGTTGTCACTCGTGGCGGCGCACGGGACGCAGATCCTCGACCGTGACCCCGACGTGGCCACGGCGCTTGTGGACTGGCTGAGACGGACGGTATCCTGAAGGGGATTTCCCATGCGCGCCGATTCCATCGCTTTTGCCATCTCCGGGATGTTGTTCGGCGTCATCGTCGGCTGGATTCTGGGCAACCAGCAGTCCGCCGGCGTGGCGGCCACGGCGGCGCCGGCGGCCGCGGCGGCTCCCGCGACCGCGGGCGGTGACGGCACCCGCCCCCCCGCGGCCCCGCTCGACGAGAACCGGGCCAAGGAACTGGTGGCGGCGGCCTCCGGTGCGCCCGCCGACGCCGCCCCGCGCGTCGAGCTCGGCAATCTCTACTTCGACGCCGAGCGGTATCCGGAAGCGGTCGAGTGGTACGAACAGGCGTTGCGGCTCACGCCGAACGACGCCAACGTCTCGACCGACCTCGGCGTCGCCTACTACTACACCGATCAGCCCGACAAGGCGATCCAGCAGTTCGAGCAGTCGCTCAAGGCCGATCCGAAACACACGAAGACGATGCTGAACATGGGCATCGTGAAGGCGTTCGGCAAGCAGGACCTGGCCGGCGCGGCTGCCGCCTGGCAGCAGGTGATCGCCACGGCGCCCGACAGCCCCGAGGCCACGGCCGCGAAGAAGGCGCTCGAAGGCCTGCAGCAGGCCCATCCCGGCGGCCCGGCGGCCGGCGCGTCCGGATCCTAGTACCGTGACCCTGCGCGTCATCCTGCTGTTCGTGATGGCGCTCCTCGCGCTGCGCGCGGTGGCGCGCTTCATGGGCGGCCTCTCCGAGGCCGCGCGCGGTGAGGCGCCGCGAGCCCGATCCGCGGAGACGCCCGTGAAGATGGCGAAGGATCCTGTCTGCGGCACGTTCGTCGTGCCCGGCAAGGCACTGAGCGCCACCGCCGACGGCGCCACCGTGTGGTTCTGTTCCGAGCAGTGCCGCGCCACCTTCACCCGCCGCAGTTAGCCGCGCATGACCTACCCCGACGAGCAGCAGACGCGCCTCGATATCGTCGAAGTGGGCCGCCGCCTGTGGGTGCAGGGCTTCGTGGCCTCGAACGACGGCAACATCAGCGTCCGGCTGGGGCCGGACCGGCTGCTGACCACCCCCAAGAGCGTGTCGAAGGGTTTCATGACCACCGACATGATGGTGGTCACCGACATGGACGGCACCAGCGTGCGCGGCACACGCGACGCCTCCTCCGAGCTCAAGATGCACCTCGAGGTGTACCGCCAGCGACCCGATGTCGGGGCCGTGGTGCATGCGCATCCGGCCACCGCCACCGGCTTCGCCGTGGCCGGTGTGCCGCTCAACCGCGCCGTGCTGGCCGAGGTCATCACGACGCTCGGCGGCATTCCCATCGCCGAGTACGCGACGCCCTCCACGGCCGAGCTCCCGGCCGCCATCCGCGACTACATCAAGGCGCACGACGGGTTGCTGCTCGCCAACCACGGCGCGCTCGCCGTGGCGCCCGATCTGTTCGCCGCCTATTACCGGATGGAGACGATCGAGCACTTCGCGAAGATCAGCCTCGTGGCCCGGCAGCTCGGACGCGAGAACCTGCTGTCGCGCGACGAAGTGACGCGGCTCCAGAGCCTGCGCGGCATGTACGGCATCAGTTCCCCGGCGCCCATCTGCGTCGATCCGGCGGCGGCCAGTGGCGCCGACTGTCAGGTGGTGGACGCGCCGCACTCGACGGCCCGCCTCGTGCCCGACACGCCGGGGCTGCCGCCGGGGCCCGGCGAACGCCTCGGCACGGACGGAGAGATTCGGCTAACATACGGCCAGCTGACGACCCTCATCGACGAGGCCGTCAAAGGCGTGCGATAGCAGCGGGCCGCGTGCCGGCCCGGCCCGAAATCCGGGCGGAGGAATGGAATGGGCGAAGCGCTCGGGATGGTCGAGACAAAGGGCCTGGTCGCGATGATCGAAGCGGCCGATGCCATGGTCAAGGCCGCCAAAGTCACCCTGGTGGGCTGGGAGAAGATCGGCGCCGGCTACGTCACCGCGGTCGTGCGCGGTGATGTCGCGGCCGTCAAGGCCGCCACGGATGCCGGCGCGGCCGCCGCGCGGCGGGTCGGCGAACTCGTGTCGGTGCACGTCATTCCGCGGCCGCACGCCAACCTCGAAGACGTGCTGCCGATCGGCAAAGCCAGCACGAAGGGCTAGTCCCTTCTTCCGGGCCCCGCCATGCTCCTCGCCAGAATCGTCGGCACGGTCGTGGCCACGCGCAAGGACCCGCGCCTCGTCAGCAGCAAGCTGCTGCTGGCGCGGCCGGTCGATCCCGACGGCAAGAACGAGGGCAATCACCTCGTGGCCATCGACACCGTCGATGCCGGCATCGGCGAGACGGTGCTTATCGTCAGCGGCAGTTCGGCCCGCATGGCCGCCGGCATGAAAGACCTGCCGGTTGACGCCGTTGTCGTCGGCATCGTCGACCACGTGGACGTCCCTTCCTAGAGCGACGGCGTTGCAGATCGGACGCGTCATCGGCGATGTGGTCGCCACCCGCAAGGATCACGGTTTCACCAGCGTGCCGCTGCTGCTCGTGCAGCCGCTCGGCCCCGAACGGCAGCCGCAGGGGCGGCCGATCGTCGCGGTCGACAGCGTCGGCGCGGGTGTGGGCGAGCACGTGTTCTTCGTGCGCGGCAAGGAAGCGTCGTTTCCGTTCCACCCCACCGAGGTACCGGCCGATGCGGGCATCGTCGGCATCCTCGATCACTGGACGCTCGGCGAACGATGATCCTCGCGCGCGTGATCGGCCAGGCCGTGTCGACCGTGAAGCGCCCGCAGTTCGAGGGCACGAAGCTGCTGCTCGTGCAGCCCGAGACGCCCGAGGGTGTCGCCGTGGGCGCGCCGCTCCTGGCCGTGGACGGTGTCGGCGCCGGGGTCTCGGAGCGCGTGCTCGTCGTGGTGGAAGGCCGCGCCGCCGCCGACATCGTCGGCCGGAAGCTCGCGCCGGTGGATGCCGCCATCATCGGCATCGTCGATCAGGTGGACGTCGAGGCGTGACGATGGACGAACAGCAGGTCCGGCTCCTCGTGCGGCAGGCGATTGCGCGACACATGGGCGCGCCGCCGGCGTCTGACGCCGCGACGGGCGCCGCCGCGGCCGGACCGGTCGTGCCGCCGCCGGCGAGGCCCGCGACGGCCGCGTCCCCCACCCATGCCAGCTTCGCGCGTTTCCACCTCGTCCGGCCCGCCGGCGAGACCGAGTGCCTCATCGAGCCTACGGTGACGTGTAATCACTGCGGCCATTGCCAGTGCTACGGGCACTGACCTGCTGACCATGCCCACGAAGCCCTCCGTGCTCGTCACCCGCCGGCTGCCATCGGCCGTGCTCGAGCGCCTCGAGTCGGTCTGCGACATCGATCTTCACACCGAACCCACCGCCATCTCCCGCGAGTCGCTGCTCGCGCGCGTGGCCGGCAAGGACGCGCTCGTGTGCCTGTTGACCGAGCCCATCGACACCGCTGTGCTCGACGCGGCCGGGCCGTCGCTGAAGGTCGTGGCGAACGTGGCGGTCGGGTTCAACAACATCGACGTGGCCGCCTGCCGGAGCCGCGGCATCGTCGTGACGAACACGCCGGACGTGCTGACCAACGCCTGCGCGGACTTCACCTGGGCCCTCATCCTGGCCGTCACGCGCCGGCTCGGTGAGGGGGAACGCGAGCTGCGCGATGGCCGCTGGAAGGGCTGGGCGCTCGATCATCTGCTGGGGATGGAGCTGCGCGGCAAGCAGCTCGGGCTCGTGGGGATGGGGCGGATTGCCCGTGCCGTGGCTGACAAGGCGCCGGCATTCGGCATGTCCGTGGCCTACACCGACCAGGTCGTCACCGACGTGCCCGGAGCGACGGCCATGTCGCTCGACCGCCTGCTCGCGACCTCCGACGTGTTGTCGCTGCACGTCAATCTCACGCCGCAGACGACCCGCCTCATCGATCAGAAGGCGCTCGTGAAGATGCGGCGATCGGCGTACCTCATCAACACGTCGCGCGGTCCGGTCGTGGACGAAGCGGCCCTCGCCTGGGCCCTCCGCGAACGGGTGATTGCCGGTGCCGCGCTGGATGTGTACGAGAGGGAGCCGGTCGTGCATCCGGACCTCCTCGGCCTCGAGAACGCGTTGCTCATTCCGCATCTCGCGAGCGCGACGACCGAAACGCGCACGGCGATGGCCGATCTGGCCATCTCGAACGTGCTCGCGGTGCTCGACGGCCGGCCCGCCATCACGCCCGTCCCATGAGCCCGCGCGCCGCCGTCGCCGCGCCTTCTGGCGCCGCCACGCCGCGCCCGCGTGTCCGTGTCGGGCGTCCGGACCCGGCACGCGTCGAACGCGTGCTGCGCGAGCTGGCCCGCCAGATCGACGGGATGGAGCTGCCGGCGATCGAGAAGATCTCGGAATCGCAGCAGACGGACCCGTTCCAGGTGCTCATCGCCACGCTGCTCTCGGCGCGCACCCAGGACGCCACGACGCTGGCCGCCTCGACGCGGCTCTTCGCGAAGGCCCGCACGCCGAAGGCGATGGCCAAGCTGCCGCTCGAGGACATCGAGACGCTCATCTACCCGGTGAGCTTCTACCGCAACAAGGCGCGGCACGTGAAGGCCGCCTGCGAGCGCCTGCTCGAGGTCTACGGCGGCCGCGTGCCGTCCACCGTGGACGAACTCGTGACGCTCCCGGGCGTGGGCCGGAAGACCGCCACGCTCACGCTCATCGTGGCGTTCGGCAGCCGTGATCACGTCTGCGTCGACACACACGTGCACCGGATTGCCAACCGCCTCGGCTGGGTGAAGACGGCGACCCCCGGCGAGACCGAACAGGCGCTCTATGCGGCGACCGACGCCCGCTGGTGGAAGTATCTGAATCTGTATCTCGTCACCTGGGGTCAAAACTGCTGCCGTCCGGTGTACCCTCGGTGTGACGATTGTGCGGTCGTGGCCGACTGTCCGCGCCTCGGCGTGACGAAGGTCGGCCACTCGAGA
>JAEUQR010000008.1 GCA_016789705.1 Acidobacteriota bacterium | reverse complement strand
GAGGCGGAAGCCCTCGTGGCCCAGCCGTGCCGCAGATCGAACCTGCCGTGCGGGGGCAGCCGCGTGCAGTCGTGGGGCCCTGTGCGCGACAGCGTCCCTTGACCCTGTTCCGGGCGGGCCGTACGTTCGATACAGGTACTGTCATGACTCCACACGCCCCGCGTCGCCTCGTCGTTTCGTGTCTCGCGGTCATGCTCTGTGCCGTGCCCGCGCTGTCGCCGGCGCAGTCGCTTGCCGACGTCGCCCGCGCCGCCTCGGCCACTCGCAAGGAGCAGCCGAAGGCGGGCAAGGTCTACACGAACGACAATCTGAAGGTCGACATCACGCCGAGCACGCCGGTGGCCCCGGGCTCGACGCCCGAGGCGTCGCCCTCGCCCGACGCCGCGGCCCCCGCCGACCAGGCGTCCGGGGCCGCCTCGGCCGATGCGGCCGCCGGCGGTCCGGTGACCGATGCCCGCGACCAGCGGTCGAAGGACGAGGCCGCCTGGCGGCAGCGGATGACGTCCGCGCGCGAAGCGCTCGACCGCTCGACGTCGTTCGCTGGCGCGCTGCAGTCGCAGATCAACGGCCTCACCATGGACTTCGTCAACCGCGACGACCCGGCGCAACGGGCCCAGATCGAACAGCAGCGCGTGAAGGCCGTCGCCGAACTCGAGCGCACGCAGCGCGAGATCGAGAGCAACAGGAAGGCCATCGCCGCCATCGAAGAAGAAGCCCGCAAGGCCGGCGTCCCTGCCGGCTGGCTGCGCTGAGATCGTGAGTGCCGCGTCGGCCGGCGGTGGCGACGCCGACGTCCTGGTCGTCGAAGACCGCGACTCGCTGCGCACGATGCTGCGCCTCGCGCTCCAGTCACAGGGCTACCGCGCGCTCGAGGCGCGCGACCAGCCCGAAGCCGAGGCCCTGCTGACGCGCCATCAGCCGGCCGTGGTCATCACCGACCTGCGGCTGCCGAATGGCGACGGCCTCGGCGTGCTGCGCGCCGTCAAGGCCGCTGACGCCCACATTCCCGTCGTCGTCATGACCGCCTACGGCGGCGTGCAGGACGCCGTGGCGGCGATGCGCGACGGCGCGCTCGATTTCCTCGCCAAGCCGGTCGACCCCGATCATCTCCTGCTCGTCGTCGGCCGCGCCGTGGCACAGCAGCGCCTCATGCGCGATCACGAGCGCCTGCTGCAGGAGGCCGCCGAGCGCCGCGGCGCGCCGACCATCATCGGCACGGCGCCCGTCCTCACCAAAGCGACGCAGGCCATGCAGCGGGCTGCGGCCACCGAGATCACCGTGCTGCTCGAAGGCGAGAGCGGCACCGGCAAGGAGCTCTTCGCCCGCGCGCTCCATGCGTGGAGCCCGCGCGCCGACGGGCCGTTCATCGCCATCAACTGCGCGGCCATTCCGGAGACGCTGCTCGAATCGGAGCTCTTCGGCTACGAAAAGGGCGCGTTCACGGGGGCCGGGCAGCGCAAGCTGGGGCGGGTGGAACTGGCCCATCGCGGCACGCTCTTCCTCGACGAAATCGGCGAGCTGGCGCCGCCGCTCCAGGCCAAGGTGCTGCGCGTGCTCGAGACGCGCGAGTTCGAACGGCTCGGCGGCACCGCCACGATTCGCGCCGACGTGCGCCTCGTCGCCGCGACCAATCGCGACCTCAGGCGCGAAGTGGCCGAGCGCCGCTTTCGCGAGGATCTGTTCTTCCGATTGTCCGTGATGCCGATCACCGTGCCGCCGCTGCGCGACCGCGGCGACGACGTGCTGCTGCTCGCGCATTACTTCGTCGAGCGGCAGGCGCAGGCGAGCGGCCGCACGCCGCCGGCCCTCGACGCCGACGCCCGCGCCGCGCTGTGCGCGTATCACTGGCCCGGCAACGTGCGCGAACTGCAGAACTGTCTCGAACGCGCGGCGGTGCTGGCGGATGGCGATCTCATCCGCGCGCGCCACCTGCGGCTGCGCGAGGCCGCCGTGCCCCAGGCGGCGCCCCCGGCGCCCGTCGTCGCCGCCCTCGACCTGCAGGGGTCGCTCGCCGACGTCGTGGCTCGCGCGGTCGAAGACGCCGAGCGGCGCAAGATCGCCGCGGTGCTGGCGGACGCGGGGAACGATCCCGGCCGCGCGGCGGAGCTGCTCGGGCTGCCGTTCCGCGACCTGCTGGCGAAGATGCGCGCCTACGGACTCGGCACCCGCTGAGGCGGGCGCCGCCGGCGGATTCGCGGCTCAGCGGCCGCGGATACCGAGCGCGCCGAGGGCCGCCCGCAGTTCCTTCGTGGTCACGTCCGCCACGGTCGTCGCCCCGGTGGCGTGCACGAGCACGAAGTGGAGGCGGCCGTTCACGACCTTCTTGTCGTGTGTGACGGCGGCCAGCGCCTCACGCACCGGCACGTCCATCACGCTTGGCAGCGGACCCAGTCTCGCGATGAGCGCGGTGGCCCGGCTGGCCAGTGCCTTCGGTGTGACACCGCGGGCCGCGCCGAGCACCAGGGCGGCGCGCATGCCAAGCCCCACCGCTTCGCCGTGCCGCAGGCGCGTGTACCCGGTGGCCGATTCGAGCGCGTGGCCGAGGGTATGGCCGAAGTTGAGAATACGCCGCAGGCCGTGCTCGTGTTCGTCGGCGCTGACGATCTCGGCCTTGATGCGGCAGCACATGCGGATCAGCTCGGCGAGCGTGTCGCCCCGCTGCGTGAGCACCGCGTCGAGGTCGCGTTCGAGCAGGTCGAGGAGCGCGGGTTCGGCGATGAGGCCGTACTTGATCACCTCGTAGAGACCGGCACGGAACTCCCGCCGCGACAGCGTCTGCAGCGTCTCGGGATCGACCACGATGAGGGCCGGCGGGTAGAAGGCGCCGATGAGGTTCTTGCCGCGGGCGTGGTTCACCCCGGTCTTGCCGCCGATGGCGCTGTCGACCTGCGCCATCACCGTCGTGGGCACGTGCACGAGGCGCAGACCGCGAAGGTAGGTGGCCGAGGCGAAGCCCACCATGTCACCGATGACACCGCCACCCACGGCGACGATCGTCGTGCCGCGGTCGGCGCTCGCATCGAGCAGCGCGTCGTAGACGCGCGACACGCTGGCGAGATGTTTCACGCGTTCGCCGTCCGGCACGAGCGTGGGGGTCGCGCGGCCGAAGCGGCGGCCGATCGCCGCCCACACGCGCGGACTCGAGATGACGAGGTGCCGGCCGGTGATGCCGTGCGCCGCCAGCGTCGCCGGCAGGCGAGTGGTCGAGCCGGAATCGACCACGATGCGATAGGCGCCATTGGTGGCGCGGACGTCAATGGGAACGGGAGGCATCGTGACCGCGCCGGATGCGCCGGAACGCGGGTGGTAGGATAACACCCGGTGCCCGAGTCCGCCGACTTCCTGGTGATTGGCAGCGGCGTCGCCGGCCTGCGTGCGGCGGCGGCGCTCGCCGCGCACGGCACGGTGCTCGTGCTGACGAAGGCCGGCGATGCCGGCGAGAGCAACACCGGCTACGCGCAGGGCGGTGTGGCCGCCGCGGTGGGCGACGACGATTCCCCCGCGCTGCATGCGCGCGACACCGAAGCGGCTGGCGACGGCCTCTGTGATGCCGAGGCCGTGCGGGTGCTCGTCACCGACGGCCCGGCCTACGTCCGTGAGCTGGCCTCGTGGGGGGCCGCCTTCGACCGCGACGCCGATGGACGGTTCGCCCTCGGTCGCGAGGGCGCGCACACCGTGCGCCGCGTGCTCCATGCGGCCGACGCCACCGGCCGCGAGATCAGCCGCGTGTTGTGGCAGCACGTCTCGGCGCTCGGGCGCGTGCGCGTGGCCGCCGACGCGCGGGCTGTCGGCCTGCTCCTCGAGTCCGGTGTCTGCGTCGGCGCGCGTTATGTCGTCGGGACCGACGTGGTCGAGGCGCGGGCCGCGGCCACCTTGCTGGCCACGGGCGGCGCGGGGCGCGTCTTCCGCGAAACCACCAATCCGCCGGTGGCGACCGGCGACGGCGTGGCGCTGGCCTGGCAGGCCGGCGCGCTCGTGGCCGACATGGAGTTCGTGCAGTTCCATCCCACCGTGATGTCGGTGCCCGGCACGCCGCGGTTCCTGCTGTCGGAAGCGCTGCGCGGCGATGGCGCGTGGCTGCTGAACGTCCATGGCGAACGGTTCATGGCGCGGTATGAACCCGCCGGTGAACTGGCCTCGCGTGATCTCGTCGCCCGGGCGATGGTGAAGGAGGCGGCGCGCACCGGGGCCCCGGTGACGCTGTCGATGCGTCATCTCGAGGCCGAATGGGTGCGCCGGCGCTTTCCCACGCTGGCGGCGGCGTGTCGCGAGCGCGGCCTCGACCTCGCGTTCGACGCGATCCCGGTGTCGCCGGCGGCGCACTACGTCATGGGCGGCGTGGCCACCGACATCGACGGACGCACGTCGCTGCCCGGTCTGTACGCGGCCGGGGAAGTCGCCTGCACCGGAGTGCACGGCGCCAACCGGCTCGCCAGCAACTCGCTGCTCGAAGGGCTCGTCTTCGGCGCCCGCGCGGCTGATGCGATGCTCGGGGCGCCGGCGGCCGGTGTCATTCGTCGTCCGCGCCGGCGCGGCCCGATGCCACGCGGGGAGGCCGGAGCGGCCATCCCCGATGCCGACGCGGTGCGGGCGCTGATGTGGCGCGACGTGGGTCTCGTGCGGGAGGCCGCCGGCCTCACCGCCGCCGTCGCCACGCTCGACGGCTGGCGGCGGGCGCTCGTCGCGGCCGGACGCGATGCGGGAGACCCGACCGGCGCCCTCGTCACGGTGGCGTGGCTGATGGCGCGCGGCGCGCTCGATCGCACCGAGAGCCGCGGCGGGCATGCGCGTGCGGACTTCCCGGCCCGAGACGATCTACACTGGATGGTTCACGTAGCCGAGAGCACGCATGACCAAGACTCCTGAGAGTGGTGGTGGGCAGGTGACCGAGATCACGCCCCAGTCCGAAGACTTTTCCCGCTGGTACCTCGACGTCGTCCGCAAGGCCGAACTCGCGGATTATTCGCCCGTGAAGGGCTGCATGGTGATCCGGCCGTACGGCTACGCCATCTGGGAACTCATCCAGCGGCAGCTCGACGATCGCTTCAAGGCGACCGGCCACGTGAACGCCTACTTCCCGCTCTTCATCCCCGAGAGCCTCATCATGAAGGAGGCGGAGCACGTCGAAGGCTTCGCCCCGCAGGTGGCCTGGGTCACGAAGGGGGGCACCGAAGACCTCGAAGAGAAGCTCATCGTGCGGCCCACGTCCGAGACCATCTTCGGCGTGATGTACCAGAAGTGGATCCAGTCGTGGCGCGACCTGCCGCTGCTCATCAACCAGTGGGCGAACGTCGTCCGCTGGGAGAAGGTGACGCGGCCGTTCCTGCGCACGACCGAGTTCCTCTGGCAGGAAGGCCACACCGCGCACGAAACGGCGGATGAGGCGCAGGAAGAGACGCTCAAGATCCTCGCGCTCTACAAGGAGTTCGCGGAGAACGTGCTCGCCATGCCGGTCGTCGACGGCCAGAAGAGCAGCAGCGAGAAGTTCGCCGGCGCCGAGCGCACGTACTCGATTGAGGCGCTCATGGGCGACGGCCGCGCGCTGCAGGCCGGCACCTCGCACAACCTCGGCCAGAACTTCGCGAAGGCCTTCGAGATCCAGTTCCAGGGCCGCGACAAGACGCTGCAGCATGTCTGGACGACGTCGTGGGGCGTTTCCACGCGCCTCATCGGCGGCGTCATCATGACCCACGGCGACGACAGCGGCCTCATCCTGCCGCCGAACGTCGCGCCCTGGCAGGTGGTCATCATCCCGATTCCGCGCGGCAACTGGAAGGACACGGTGCTGCCGGCGTGCCAGGCGATTCGCGATGAGCTGAAGGCCGCCGGCATCCGCGTGAAGCTCGACGACGACGAGAGCCAGACACCCGGCTGGAAGTACGCGGAGTACGAGATGCGCGGCGTGCCACTGCGGCTCGAGATCGGCCCGAAGGACCTCGAGAAGCGCTCTGTGTTCTCGGCGCGCCGCGACACGAAGGCCAAGGCGCCGCTGCCGATGGACGGCCTGGCCGGTCACGTGCGCGGCCTGCTCGACGAGATTCAGGCGAACCTGCTGGCGCGCGCGCGGGCCTTCCGCGAATCGCACACCTCCACCGCGTCCACGTGGGAGGAGTTCAGCGCCACCATGGCCGGCCGGCCCGGCTTCGTCATCTCGCCCTGGTGCGAGACCGACGAGTGCGAAGCCGCCATCAAGGCCGAGACGCAGGCCACGATTCGCAACATCCCGTTCGGGTCGGAGACCCCGACGGGTGTGTGCGTGAAGTGCGGCAAGCCCGCCGTGGTGAACGCCTGGTTCGCCAAGGCCTACTGACCAGCCGCCAGCCGCTAGTCCTTGTCGTCCTCGTCCTTATCGCGGCGCTTCTGGAAGAGCCACGCGACGCAGATGCTCAGGCCGTAGAGCACGATCATCGGCGCGGCCACGACCACCTGGCTCACCGGGTCGGGTGAGGGTGTGGCGATGGCGGCGACGATGAAGATGATGAGGATCGCGTATTTGATGTGACGGGCGAGGAAGCCGGCCGTCACCATGCCCAGCCGCGCCAGGACCATCACCAGCATGGGCATCTGGAAGATGAGACCCATCGCCAGCAGCAGCCACGCATACATGCCGAACACCGGCGCGATGCGCGGCATGAAGACGACGTTGTCGGTCTGGAAGCTGCCGAAGAAGTCGAACGCCGCCGGAAACACGATGTAGTGCGAGAAGGCGGCGCCGGCCGTGAAGAGAATCGACGTGCCGAGGACGAACGGCACCGCGAAGCGCTTCTCGTTCGAATAGAGCCCGGGCGCGATGAACATCCAGACCTGCCACATCACATAGGGACTGGCGATGAGCAGGCCGAGGATGGCCGCGATCTTGAGCTGGAGGAAGAACCCTTCGCCGGGTTCGGTGAAGACGAAGTGGCTGCCGGGCGGCAGCGTCGCCACCAGCGGCTTCATCACGAAGTCCTGGGCGCGGGCGGCGAAGGCGAAGGCCGCGATGAAGCCGACGAGCAGCGCCACGATGGCGTGCGTCAGCCGCTTGCGCAGCTCGTCGAGGTGGTCGAGGAAGCTCATCCGCCCGTCGAGGTCATCCTCCTCGTCGGGGGGCTCCATACCGCCACTGTCGTACTGGCCGAGCGCAGGCTTGTCTTCGTCCTGCGACTTCTTGAAAGGAACGAGGGCCACGGGCTAGCTGCCGGCTTCGCTCCGCGACACGGGCTGCCCGTGTGTGCCATCGGCGTCGATGACCGCCGGGGCCGGGGCGGCGGCGGCCGTCTTGGCCCGCACCTCTTCTTTTTCCTTCTGCTCCTCGAGCTGGATTTCCTTTTCGAGCGTGTTCTGCAACTCGGTGGAAGCCTTCTTGAACTCGTTGATGCTCTTGCCGAGTGACTTGCCGAGCTCTGGCAGCTTCCGGGGCCCGAAGATGATGAGCGCGATCACCAGGATGATGACCAGTTCCGGCATGCCAATCGATCCGAACATCGCGAACTCCAGGGCAGAAGGGGAGGGGCGCGCCGCGTCGCCTCGCCCGTTGCGCGGTGCCCCGAAGCGTAGGGCATCCGTAACCTCCAGTATAGGCCGGACGGAGGGAGCGTCAAGCGTTCCCGCACCCGCCCGGGTGGGGCGAAATCGTTGGAGGCGCGGAGGTTGTCCGGGCTAGGATAGGTGTCATGCGGACGTCCAGATTCGTGACGGTGGCGGCGCTGGCGGTGGTGCTCTCGGCGGGTCTCGGTGGCCTGCTCGGCAAGAGCGCGCTCGCCACGCAGGATCGGGTGCCCGCGCACTACCGGGCCTTCACGGCGGCCCTGGCGGCCATCGAGGCCGAATACGCCGAGCCTGTGGAATCCGACCGGCTGGTCTACGGTGGCATCAACGGCATGCTCCAGACGCTCGACCCGCATTCGAGCTTCATGGACCCGAAGACCTACGCGCAGATGCGCGAGCGGCAGGAACAGCGCTACTACGGTCTCGGCATCACCATCCAATCGCTCGACCGCAACATCACGGTCGTGCGCGTGTTCGAAGGCTCGCCGGCGCACCAGAAGGGCCTGCGCCGCGGTGACGTCATCGCGAAGACGGGCGATCAGGATCTCGCCGGCTGGACGACCGACCAGGCCGTGTCGAAGCTGCGCGGCCCGAAGGGCACGTTCGTCAACATCTCGATTCGCCGCCCCGGCATCGCCGAGCTGCTGCCGATGGACGTGATGCGCGATCAAGTCACGATTCCCAGCATCCCGGCGCACTTCATCACCAAGGGCGATATCGGTCTCATCCGGCTCGAAGACTTCGCCGAACACACCGATGACGAGCTCGGCGAAGCGCTCGAGGACCTGCGCCGCCAGGGCATGAAGAAGCTCGTGCTGGATCTGCGCGGCAATCCCGGCGGCCAGCTCGATCAGGCCATCCGTGTGAGCAACCGTTTCCTGCCGCGCGGCGATCTCATCGTCTACACCCGCGGCCGCGTCGACAACTCCGACGAGGACTACCACGCCACGCGGCAGAGCGACTTCCTCGACGTGCCGATGGTCGTGATGGTCAACCGCAACAGCGCCAGCGCCTCCGAGATCGTGTCGGGTGCGCTGCAGGATCACGACCGCGCGCTCGTCGTCGGCGAGACCACCTTCGGCAAGGCGCTCGTGCAGTCGGTCTACCGGGTGAGTGCCGGCGCCGGGCTGGCCCTCACGACCGCGCGCTACTACACGCCGAGCGGCCGCCTGATTCAGCGTCCGTGGGACGGCGCGTTCGACGAGTACCTCACCTACACGATGCGCGACCAGTCGCAGCGTCAGCACTCGGCCGAAGACCTCAAGCTGACCGACGGCGGCCGCAAGGTCTACAGCGGCGGTGGCGTCGAGCCCGACGAACGCTTCGACGGCCCTGTCGAGGGCTTCAATCCAACGCGTTTCGGCCGCTCCCTCTTCGGGCGGCAGCTCTTCGGCGGCTACGCCGAGAAGTTCTACGCCGAGGGCGACTCCCGGCCAGGCACCGCGGGTGCCGAGCGCCGCGCCGTGGCCAAGGACTTCGCCGTCGACGACGCGATGCTGGCCGACTTCAAGAAGTACGTGGAGTCGAAACGGGTGAAGATGGACGAGGCCGCCTGGACGCAGGACACCGCGTTCATCCGGGCGATGGTGCGCTTCGAGATCGATTCGGCCGTCTTCGGCATGGGCGTGGCGCGCCGCCGCCTCCTCGAGGTCGATCCGCAGGCGCAGCATGCGCTAGGTCTTTTCCCCAAGGCTGAGCAGCTCCTGACGCTCTCGAAGGCCAAGACCACCCGATCCGGCGGTCGCTGAGCTGGCCGCCCCGGCCCTTCTGAAGTTCTGGCAAACCCCAAAATGTTGGGGTGTCCGGATCGTCTTGCCACACTGGTAGGGCCCTGCTAGACTTGCCCGCAGTTTCGTCCAGCGGCGGAAGTCCCTCGCTCCGCTGGCCTCTCCGCGCGGGTATCCATGCGTCTCGATCGCCTTCAGATTTCCGGGTTCAAGTCGTTTTCCGATCGGTCGGAGCTGGCCTTCGACGGCGGCGTCACGGCGATTGTCGGGCCCAACGGCTGCGGCAAGAGCAATGTCGCCGACGCGCTCACGTGGGTGCTTGGCGAGCAGAGCGCCAAGAGCCTCCGCGGCGACAAGATGGAAGACGTCATCTTCAACGGCAGCGACGCCCGGAAGCCGACCGGCGCCGCCGAGGTGCGACTGCGCCTGAGCGGCGTGCCGCTGCCGCCGCCGGCTCCGACGAACGGCCATGAGCCATCGCTGAACGGCCACGCCGAGCCGGCCTCGGAGATCCTGCTGGCCGATCCGATGCAGGCAGTGCGGGATGTCGAGGTGACGCGCCGCCTGTACCGCTCCGGCGAGAGCGAATACCTCATCGACGGCGCGCAGTGCCGTCTGCGCGACGTGCACGAGCTCCTGATGGACACCGGGCTCGGCGCCAAGGCCTACTCGATCATCGAGCAGGGCAAGATCGGCATGATCCTGAGCTCGCGGCCCACCGACCGCCGTCAGCTCATCGAAGAAGCCGCCGGCGTCACCAAGTACAAGGCCCGCCGCCGCGCCGCCGAACTGAAGCTCGACGCCGCGCAGCAGAACCTGACCCGCCTCGACGACATCGTCTTCGAAGTCGAGAAGCAGTGCGGCTCGCTCAAACGCCAGGCCGGCAAGGCCCGCCGCTACCAGCGCCTGCGCGACGAGATGCGGCGCTGGGAGAAGGTGCTGTTTGCCCGCCGCTACCGTCACCTGGCCGAACACATCGAGTCGGCGCGCACGCGCCTCAACGACGCCCGGCAGGACGAAGTGAGTTCGTCGGCCCGTCTGGCCGAAGTGGAAGCCGAGCTGGCGCGCGTGCGCATCGAGCTGGCGAAGGCCGAGCAGGACGCCGCCGGCGTCCGCGAAGCCGCCCACGCCGGGGAACTCGACGTCAACCGCCGTCAGCAGCAGCTCGCACTCGACGCCCAGCAGGCGGCGATGCTGCAGACGCGCATCGGCGAACTCGATGCCGAGCGCCAGGCGCTCGAAGACCGCCGCGAGCCCGAGCGGCTGCGCCTCGAAGAACGCCGCGCCGCCATCGCCGAGGCGGAACGGGCGCGTGACGAAGCCGCCGATGCCGCTACTGCCGCGGCCGAAGCCTACGCCGAGGCCCAGCAGGGGATCGCCACCGTGGAAGGCGCGGTCGAAAAGGCGCGCGCCGAGGTGTATGCCGTGATGAACACCGTCACGGCGCTCACGACCGCCATCCACCATGCCACCTCCGAGCGCGAACGCGCGGCGGCCGTGGTGGGCCGGCTCGATGTCGAGGCCCGCGATCTCGATGGCGAACTCGCCCGCGCCGTCGAGGCGCGCGACCGCGCGGCCAGCGCGCTCCGTCAGGCGCAGAGTGAGCTCGCCTCCACGGAAATCGCCCGCAGCGAACGCGAGCGGGAACTGGCCACGGCCCGGATCGAGCACGAGTGGCGCGAGCGCGAGAAGCGCCAGCGCGAACACGACCTGGCCGGCGCGCGCGCCCGTCTGCTGTCACTCGAAGAGATCGAAGGGGCGCGCGCGGCCTTCAGCGACGGCGCGCGGATGCTGCTCGCGAGCGCCGATGCGTCGATCGGCCAGCGTGGGGCGCTTGCCGACTACCTGGACGTGCAGCCGAAGTACGAACGCGCTGTCGAGGCGACGCTCGGCGATCTGCTCGAACACGTTGTGGTCGACAGCCATTCGCAGGCGCACGCCGGGTTCCAGATCGTGCGCGCCGAAGGGGCCGGCCGCTGCGGCTTCATCGTCATCAGCGATCGCACGGCGGTGACGCCGCCGCCCGTCGTGGCGTCCGTGCCCGAGGGCTGCGTGACGCTGTCGAGTGTCGTGCGCGCGACCGGCCCGTTTGCCGCGACGCTCGCCGCCGTCGTCGGCGAGGCGCTCATCACCGATTCGCTCGATCGTGCCGCCATCGTCGCCGCCCATGCCGGAGTGCCGGTCGTGACGCTCGACGGCGACGTCTACCGCGGACCACACGTCGTGAGCGGCGGCAGCCGCACGGAATCCACCGGCATTCTCGCGACCAAGCGCGAGATCCGCGACCTGCGCGAGAAGGTCGAGCAGGACCAGCAGGCCATCGCGGCGCTCGCCGGCGAACTCGCCGGCTTCTCGCACGCGATTGCTGTGGCGAGTGCCGCGGTCACCGGCCTCGTGGCCGACGGCCATCGCCACGAGAAGGCGATTGTCGCGGCGCAGGCCGACGTGGCGCGGGCCACCGCCGACGAGTCGCGGGTCCGTCAGCGCGTGGACCTCGTGGCCGCCGAAAGCCGCAGTGCCCGCGAGACCATCGAGGCGATCGACGTCCGTCAGTCGGAGGCGCAGTCCACCATCGCGCGCCTCACCGACGATCGCGGCATGTTCGAAGAGGCGCTGGCGGAGCGGCAGCGCCAGCTCGCCGATGCGCGCGAGAACCTGCACGCGTTCGGCCAGAAGGCCGCCGAAGCGCGGGCGTCGCACGCGGCCCTGAGCGAACGCGCGTTGGCCGTCGTGGCCGAAGTCCGCCGGCTCGAGGATGCCGCCCGCGAAGTTGACGAGCGCGCCGCCGCCTGCCGTCGCGACATGAACATCATGAGCGAGCAGCGCGAACGCCTGCTCGCCGCCGGTGTGGAAGGGCAGCGCCTGCTCGACGAGAGCGTGCGCGCGCTCGAAGACCTGCGCGAAGAGATGCTGAAGGCCGACGACGAGACGCTGGTGCTCAAGGCGGCCACCGAACGGCAGGAGCAGTCGATTCGCGATGCGCGCCGGGCGCTCGATGCTGTGCGCGCGCTGGCTGCCGAGCTCGACATCTCGCGCGCCACGGCCGAAGCCGAGCTCACGCACCTGGCGCAGCAGAGCCTCGACGCCGTGCAGGCCGACCTCGACACGGTGGCCGAGGAAGTGGCGGAGATGGAGCGGCAGGGCATTCACGCGCCCGACGCCCGCGTCATCCGTCGTGCCGTGGCTGAAGCCGCGGAGTCACCCGAAGGCGACGACACCGTCGAGGAGGCCGCTGCCGAGACCGGCGCCGAGGCCGTGGCCGGTGATGCCGCGGTGGCCGAAGCCGCGCAGGCGGCGATGACGGCCGAAGAAGCGATCGCCGAACTGCGCGCGCAGATCGAGCGGCTCGGGCCGGTCAACATGATGGCCATCCAGCAGTTCACCGAGCTCGACGAGCGCCGCACCTTCCTGACCACGCAGCGCAAGGACCTCATCGACTCGATCGCGCAGACCAACGAGGCGATCAAGAAGATCGACGAAACCACGCACGTGCGTTTCCGCGAAGCGTTCACGGCCATCAACACCAACTTCCAGGGCACGTTCCAGACGCTCTTCGGCGGCGGCAAGGCGGGCATCACGCTGCTCGACGACTCCGACCCGCTCGAGAGCGGCATCGACATCGTGGCCTCGCCGCCCGGCAAGCGTCTGCAGAGCGTGATGCTGCTCTCGGGCGGTGAGAAGGCGCTGACGGCGATCGCGCTGATGTTCGCGATCTTCAAGTACAAGCCGAGCCCGTTCTGCCTGCTCGACGAAATCGACGCGCCGCTCGACGACGCCAACATCGGCCGCTTCGTCGAGCTGCTGCGCGGCATGATCGACCGCACCCAGTTCATCATCATCACGCACAGCCGGAAGACGATGGAGATCGCCAATCGTCTCTACGGCGTCACGATGGAAGAGCCGGGTGTCTCCAAGCTCATCTCGCTGCAGATGAACTAGGCCTGGCGGCCGGTGGGCCCTCCCGGGCCGCCGGCCGAACAAATCCCGCCGCAGGCGCGTAGTCTCCTCTGTGGGGGACACGACCATGACCGGACGAAGATGGCGCGGATGGACGGCAGCGGCGCTCGTGGCCTCGGCTACGCTCACGGCGGGCTGCGAAATCAAGGCCGACGGCAACGGGCTCTCGGTCTCGGGCTGGTCGGGGCAGGCGTCCGATACCTGGACACGCACCTACGCCGTCGAACCCGGCGGCCGCATCGAGATCCTGAACGTCAACGGCGAAGTACGGGCGGAAGCCTGGACCGGTTCGCAGGTCGAAGTGACCGCCGAGCGGACGGCCTCCGCCGCCTCTGACGAGTCTGCCCGGGAATTGCTCGGCAAAGTCGAGATGCGCGAAGAAGTCTCGCCCTCCCGCGTCCGCGTCGAGACCCACGGGCCGAAGAGCTGGCGCGGCGGCTACGGCGCGAAGTTCCTCGTCCGTGTGCCGGCCGGCGTGCACGTGGACCTGCGCACGGTGAACGGCGGTGTGCGCCTGGCCAACGTGGGTGGGGAAGTGCGCGCGACCTCGACCAACGGCGGCGTCAAGGGCACCATCAGCGGGGCGTCGCTCGTCGAAGCCCGCACGACCAATGGCGGCGTCGAGCTCTCGATTGCCGGGACGATTGCGCCCGACGCCGACGTCCGTCTCTCGAGTGTGAATGGCGGCGTCCGCCTCGACGTGCCGGCGGACACGAAGGCCAGTGTCTCGGCCCGCTGCACCAACGGCCGCGTGGACGTGAGCGCGCTGCCGCTCGCCGTCGAGGGCGAACCGACGCGCCGGCGCGTCCAGGGCACGCTCAATGGCGGCGGCGCCCGTATCGACCTGCAGACCACCAACGGCGGCGTGACCGTCGGCCGCTCCTAGGGACGAGCCGCGGCGGGCCCGTTGTGGCCCGGCCGCGGACTGTCGTACCCTGACGGGGCGCCAGGGCGCGACCCGTGACCGAAGACAAGTCCACCCGGTACCACCGTCGCCGCCGCCGTGCCGATTTCGCCGGCACGGTGCTGGTTGGTCTGTTCCTGTTGCTGCTTTCGGCCACCGGCGCCGCCGGCCTCATCCGCTGGGCGCTCGAGTGGGCCACCGGCTGGCTGCCGGCGCCCGCCGGTTCCGTGCTCGCCGCCGGTCTCTTCTTCGCCGGCCTCGTTGCCACGGTCAACGCGCTGGAACTGCCCTTCGCCTGGTACCAGGGCTACTGGCTCGAGCGTCGCTACGGCCTCACCACGCAGATCCTCGCGCACTGGCTCGCCGACCACGTGAAGGCGGTGACGGCGAGCGGTGTGGTGATGTGGAGCGGTCTCGTGACGGTCTACGCGGCGATCGTGTTGTGGCCCGAACGCTGGTGGCTGGCCGCTGCCGGCGTCTTCACGGTGGCGATGGTGCTGCTGGCACGTCTGGCGCCGGTGCTGCTGCTGCCGATCTTCTACCGCGTACGGCCCCTGCGCCGGCCGGAGCTCTCCGAGCGTCTGCTGCGGATGGCCGAACGCGCCGGGGCGCCGGTGCTCGGCGTCTACGAATGGGCCATCAGCGGCCACACC
>JAEUQR010000196.1 GCA_016789705.1 Acidobacteriota bacterium | reverse complement strand
CCGGATCGTGCCCATCTGCGTCAGCGAGCCAATCGGCTCCGCCAGCCCCTTGCGGATGGCGAAGACGCCGGCGATGGTGGTCGTGGCCACGGCCCCCAGCCCCACGAGCAGGACGCCGAGTTTGCCCGTAGCCGGGGCGATGGTCACCGGCGTGGTTCCGCGTTCGCTCACGAGTCGGCTCCCTTGTCCGCCGCGGCCGACTTCTTCGTCGTCCGCTTGCGCGACGCCGACTTGGTCTTCACCGGGGCCGGCGTGCTGCTCGGCTGCAGCGTCACACGCGAGGTCACGAACTTGCGGGTGCTGCCGTCATCGAAGGAAATCGTGACGTAGGCGGCCGACATGTCGATGATCTCGCCCACGCCGTAGTTTTCCTGAAGGACCCGATCGCCGGTTCTGAGCGCCATAGACTCTCCCTGTGGTTAACGACTCGCCGGTCGGCTGTCCCTGGCGGTTCCTGTGACTCGAACGTGATTCATGCGGGACGTTTGCTGTCGGCGGCCATCTCGTCGAGGAGCGCCGCCGTTTCGCTGAGGTGGGCGTTGAAGTACTGCTTCAGGAGGTCGAGCACCTCGATGAGCACCGGATCGCGGAGCGTGTAATACACCTGGTTGCCAGACTTCCGGCTCACCACGATCTGACGTGCCCGCAGCACCGCCAGGTGCTGCGACAGGTTGGCCTGCTCGACCCGCAACTGTGCCTGCAGCGCCCCGGCGGTCATCTCGCCTTCACGCAGCGCTTCGACGACGGCAATCCGCGTGGGATGCGCCAGCGCCTGGAAGACCTGCGCCTTGAAGGCTTTGAGCGCCGAGTTCACAGGTCATTTATATTCGACAATTCGAAATCTCGCAAACATCTACCCTACGCCGGCCGTCGCAGACATCACGCGAAACGCGCGCCGTGGTCGGTGCGCTATCGTCAGAGACCGCCATGCGACGCCCGCACAGCATGCTCGAACGGATCCGGCCCACGGCCGGCCGGCTGCTGCTCGGCGTGTTCCTGCTGGCGGTCCAGCTGTCCCCGCTCGCCCACCTCGCGACGCACCGCAACGACCACACGCACGGACCAGACGCGGCGGACGCTCACGAGGCGGCCCATCGCGCCGGCCACGCCCACGAGCACGACGACGCCGACCACGAGACTGACGACGCCGACGCCGACCACGGCCACGACGACGCGGTCACCCACGACGACGCGGATCACGATCACGACGACCGCACGCCGCCACGGCCCTCGTCATCGGATCACGGACGCGCCAGCGCCGCCCACTTCGATCTGGCGCTCCTCGACGGTCCGCCGCCGCCCTTCCTGCCGCCGCCCGCCGCGACGCTGGCTTTGCCGCCAGACGTCCATGCCCGCTGGCATCACGCACCTGCTCTGCCCCAGCCGCCCGCGCGCGGCCCGCCGCACTCGCACTGACGTCCTGTCGTTCGTGGTTGTTCGGGAATCGGGTGGCGCCCCCATGTACGCGCGCCACCACAGTCGAGGTGTGTCATGAGAGGAATCGTGTGCGCGGCGCTCGCCGCGCTGCTCGCCGCCCCGCCGGGTGCGCGGGCGCAGGAGGCCCCGGCCGGGCGCCTGCAGGGCCAGGTGGTCGATACCACCGGCCAACCGCTCGCCGGGGTGCTCGTGGAAGTGGAGGCCGGCGTCGCAACACTCACCGCGCGGACCGGCGGTGACGGCCGCTACGTCGTGGAGACGGTGCCGGCCGGATCGCGCACGGTGCGATTTTCGCTCCCGGGATTCGTCACGCTGCAGCGGCGCGCCGTGGCGGTGAGCGCGGGCGGCACGGCCGCGGCGGATGCGACGTTGTTCGTGGCCGCCACGGCATCGGTCGTCGTCACGGGCCGCGGCACGTTCCGCAATCTCGCGACCGTGTCGGATCAGGACGAGCTCATCGGCGTGGCCGAGGCCGCCAGCACCGGCGTGGTCACGCCCGCCGAACTCAGTGAGCGGGCACGGCGCCGTCCCGCCGAAGCGCTCGAGGGTGTGCCCGGCATGGTCGTCAGCCAGCACAGTGGCGAGGGCAAAGCCAACCAGTACTACCTGCGGGGCTTCAACATCGACCACGGCACCGACCTGGCGTTGAGCGTGGCCGGCATGCCGGTGAACCTGCCCACGCACGGCCACGGGCAGGGGTACGCCGACATGAACATCCTGATTCCGGAACTCGTGAGCGGCATCCAGTACCGGAAGGGCACGTACGCGGCCGAGTCAGGTGACTTCTCCGCCGCCGGCGCCATCAAGGTCAACTATCTGAGCGTGCTCGGCGCGCCGATCGTGCGCGTGGAGGGCGGCACCTACGGCTACGGGCGTGTGCTCGCGGCCGCGTCGCCGCAGGTGGGCCGCGGCCACCTGCTCGTCGCCGCCGAGGGTATGGGCAACGACGGCCCGTGGGAGCGTCCGGACGTGATGCGGCGCTGGAACGGCCTGGCCCGCTACAGCCAGGGCAGTGCCACGAACGGGTTCTCCGTCACGGCCCTCGCCTACGAGGCGCGCTGGAACTCGTCGGACCAGATCCCGCGGCGGGCCGTCGACGACGGCACGCTCTCGCGCTTCGGATTCCTCGACCGCAGCAACGGCGGTGAGACGCATCGCGCCGGCGCGATGGCCGAGTGGCAGCGCACGACCGCGGCCGGCACGACGCGCGCCGAGGCCTACGGCTTCAGCTACGGCCTCGGCCTCTTCTCGAACTTCACGTACTTCCTCGACGACCCCGAGGCCGGCGATCAGTTCGAGCAGCGCGACGATCGATTCGTGACGGGCGGTCGCGTGAGCCATACGCGGCCGGCGAACATTCTCGGACGCCGGTCGATGGTGACGATCGGCGGCGACGCGCGCCACGACGCCATCGACGCCGTGGGCCTCTACCGCACGACGGCGCGGGTGCGCCGCGCTTCCGTGCGCGAAGACGCCGTCGGCCAGACGAGTGGTGCACTCTACGGTGAACTGCAGACGCAGTGGTCGAACGTCGTGCGCTCCACGGTGGGCCTGCGCGGTGACGCCTATCGCTGGAACGTCGACGCCGGCGACCCGGTGAACGGCGGCATCGCGACCGAGACGATCGTCAACCCGAAGCTGAGCCTCGCCTTCGGTCCGTGGCGCCGCACCGAGCTCTACGCGAGCGCCGGCGGCGGATTCCACAGCAACGACGGCCGCGGGGCGACGATCCGGCGCGACCCGGTGAGTGGCGACGCGGTCGACGCCGTGGATCCGCTGGTGCGCGCGAAGGGCGCCGAAGTGGGCCTGCGCACGCTGGCGCTGCCTCGCCTGCACACGACGATGGCTGTCTGGAGCCTGTGGCTCGACTCGGAGCTGCTCTTCATCGGTGATGCCGGCACGACCGAAGCGAGCCGGCCCAGTCGCCGCCTCGGCCTCGAGTGGGACGCCGACTACCGCGCTGCATCGTGGCTCACGCTCGATGGCAGCGTGGCCTACTCACAGGCACGCTTCACCGACGGCGCGGCCGAGGGCGACCGCGTGCCGGGCGCCATCGAAGGCGTCGCGAGCGCGGGCCTGACCGTGACGCCGCAGAAGCGCTGGAGCGGCAGCCTGCGCTACCGCTTCTTCGGGCCGCGGCCGCTCGTCGAAGACAACAGCGTGCGCAGCCGCGCCTCGCATCTCGTGAGCGCGGAGGCCGGCGTGCAGGTCACGCGCCTGTGGCGCCTCAAGGCGGATCTGCTGAACCTGCTCGATTCGAAGAGTTCCGACATCGACTACTTCTACACGTCGCGCCTGCCGGGCGAACCCGCCGGCGGCGTCGACGGCCTGCACTTCCACCCGGTCGAGCCGTTCACGCTGCGCGTGGCGCTCGTCGCCGGCTTCTGACGCTAGCCCGAGACGATGACGCGGTTCCTGCCCTGCGCCTTGGCGTGGTACAGGGCCGCGTCGGCCACTCGGATGAGCACGTCGAGGCCCGTCGTCTCGAGACGCGGGCCCTCGAGGATGGCCACGCCGATGCTCACGGTCACCGCGGCCTGGTGCGCATCGGCGTGGAACTCGGTGGTGGCGATCTGATGCCGCAGGCGTTCGGCGGCGGCCGCGGCTTCGGCGGCATCCGCCTCCGGCAGCAGCACGAGGAACTCCTCGCCGCCCCAGCGCCCGACGTCGTCGGAGGCCCGCACGGTGCTGCTCAGCACGCGGGCCACGTGTCCGAGCACATCGTCGCCGGTCGCGTGGCCGTGGGTGTCGTTGATGGCCTTGAAGTGATCGACGTCGATCATCGCGAGCGCGAACGACGTCTGCCGGCGCCGCGCCTGCGCGAGGCCGGCGCGCGCGCGGTCCAGCATGGCGCGGCGGTTCAGCAGGCCGGTGAGCCCGTCGTGCAGGGCCAGTTCCTCCATGCGGGAGTAGGCCGCTGAGAGCTCCTGCGTGCGCGATTCCACACGCGCTTCCAGCTCCCGGCGCAGGCTGTCGGCGTCGGCGAGCACGCGGTGGAAACGGTTGGCGAGCGCCAGGCTCATGCCGAAGACGAGCACCGCGAAGCCGTAGATCACGGTGCGCGGCGCCACGTAGAAGTTGCGCTCGACGAGGAAGTCGCTGCCGATCGTGAGCACGACCGCGAGGGCCCCGAGGCCGAGCAGTCGCGCTTCGGGATCGCCGGCGCGGATGAACGGCACGACGAAGACCGCGCCGGCGCCGGCGGCGCTGAACGCCGCCACCTGCACGCCGGGCAGCAGGCCGAGCGCGGTCTCGAGGCCCGGCGTGAAGACCGCGACGGCGCCCCCCGCGAGCAGGCCCACCTGCAGCAGGCGGATACTGCCGGGCACCGGCCGGCTGAAGAA
Source organism: Acidobacteriota bacterium (assembly GCA_016789705.1). Taxonomy (GTDB): domain Bacteria; phylum Acidobacteriota; class Vicinamibacteria; order Vicinamibacterales; family UBA2999; genus CADEFD01. The sequence goes on along the minus strand of JAEUQR010000196.1, from coordinate 8,122 downwards.
CACCCACAGGAACTGCAGGAAGGTGGCCGGCACGAGGTAAATCATCAGGTGCTCGATCTTCTTCAGCGTGACGAAGTCGTCGAACACCATGTACTTCCACTGTGTGCGCAGGAACGCGTACACGGCGGACTCGAGCGCCAGCAGGCCGAACCAGCCGTACGCCGCGGCCTCCGGCCGCAGCAGGCGCAGGACAAGATGGAACAGGGCCACGCCGACGAAGAGCAGCACGAGGGCGAGCTGCGCCGACTCGGCCAGCTTGTCGCGCTCGAGGATGGGCCCGATCGGCCCCACCTCGAACGGGCCCTCGACGGGACCGGCCGCGCCAGCCGACTTCCCGTCCGCCCGCCATACGCGCAGCGCGATCACGATCGACCCGTCGGACTCGCGCGTGGAGGCCGGCACGATGTAGATGCGGTGCCGGTCGTATTCCATCACTGGCGAGGGCGGCAGCCGGCCCACGCCGCCCAGGCGGCGGCCCCCGACGTAGACCTCGTAGGCGCTGTCGATCTTGCCGAGGGAAAGCGCCACCGGCTCATTCGCCGGCCACGGGAGCGACACGCGCGTGCGATACCAGGCAAGACCGAAGATGTGGTCGAAACCCTGCCGCCCCCAGCTCTTCGGCACCTGCAGGTCCGTCCAGGCGCGATCGTCGGTCTCGGGCCGGGCCCAGGTCAGGTCATCGCCGGGCTGGAACTTCCACGGGCCCGCCAGGGTGCGTGGCGCTTCTCCGGCAGGCGCGAGCCGGCATGCCGTGCCGGAGAGCAGCACGGCCGACACGCCGAGCACGAACCACATGCGCGGGGCGCTGAGGGCGGGGGTCACCATGCCGTCCCGGAAGCCACGAATGAGTGTACCGAGCGCTCCCGTAGAGACGCAATCGGCGGAACCACGATCGCGCTGGAGCCGCTCAGCCCGCCGACGGGGCGCCGCGCCGCATTTCCTCGATCGCGGCATGAACGGCAGTCCGCACGGCGCTGGCGACGGCATCCGGCACCGGGCCGGGCGGGGCCGCCTGGCAGAGCGCCACCGAGCGCCGCAGCGAATCGCAGGCGGCAAGGCAGCTCGTGCACTGCGCGAGGTGGGCCTCCATCTCCTGGCAGACATCGGCGGCGATGTCGCCTTCGAGGTGCCGTGAATACAGGGCGAGGACGTCGGGACACCCCGCCCCCGGGGCCGTGACCGGCGCCGACAGCGCGGGCGCGAGCCGGGCGCGCACGGCCACGCGCGCCCGGTGCAGGCGGCTCTTCACGGCGTCCACACGAATGCCGAGCACCTCCGCCACTTCCGGCGCCGTCAGCCCCTCGACATCGCGCAGCACGAGCACTTCGCGCTGCCCGGCGTCGAGCGCATCGATCGCCAGGGTCACCCGCTGCTCGATCTCGTGGCTGAGAGTCGTTTGCTCGGGTCCGGCGCCCGGATCGGCAATCCGGTCGCGCAGCCCTGCCTCGAGGCGCTCGAGGGATTCCTCCCGCGGCGGAGCGAACTTGCCACGGCGCCGCCGCCGGATGCAGGCGTTGCGCGCGATGGCGAAGAGCCAGGTCGACACCGACGCGTCACCGCGGAACGCGCCAATCTTCCGGGCGAGCGCCAGCAGCGTCTCCTGCACGATGTCACCGGCGTCGTCCACGTTCCGGCACATCTTCAGGCTGAAACGGAAGACGCGCGGCTGGTAGCGCGTGATGAGCGCCTCCAGCGCGTCGGCCTCGCCGCGTTGCGCCGCCTGCACGAGGGCAGCATCCGGTACGGGCTCCTGGGCGGGCGTCACAGACCCATGTTAGCCGCGCCCGCGGCCGGTGCCGCCGGAAGCGTGCCTCAGGCGCAGGTGAGAAAGGCCGGCAGGTGGTTGTCGCTCGACGCCCGGCGGTTGTTCGAGAACACCTGCCGCACGTCGTCGGGCAGAGCGGTTGCGAGGTAGCGGTCGTAAAGGGCGATGTTCTCGCGCTCGGCGACGACGCCGGCGGCGCACGCCTCACGCAGGGTGGCAAAGTGCGGCACGGACACCACCGTCACGGCGCTCACGGGCACCGGCAGCCCCCGTTTCGTGAACAACTGCCCGATGACGGTCGAATGCCGTTGCTCCGCCGTCAGAATCGCCGCGAACGGAAGGACAGGGCCGAAGTCGTTGATGACGCCCTGATAGATCGTCTCGGCCCGGAACTCGTCCTGAATGGTCGCCTCGAGCGCGCCCTGCACGTCGGGCGCGAGCACCACCACCGACGGCCCCACGGGCGAGCGCGCCTCGTCGCACGCCGCCACGACCAGCAGCCCCGACAGCACGCCTGCGATCCATGCGACCCTAGTCATGACATCACCCTCCTCCTGGCGCGGCCGATGCCGCCTCACCTGGTGGGAGTCACGGCGCCGCCGAGGGATTCGCACGGGCGGGCGAACCCAATGCCCGTGGAACGGCTCCTACGGTACGGAGGCGTACGACTTCCTCATCGACGCCACCGGCCCGAAGCTGAACTTCGGCGCCACGCCGGGCCTGGGCCCGGACGGCCACAGTCTCTCGGTCTGCACGGACGCGCACGCGGCCGCCACGTCACACGCCCTCGACGTGGCCGTCGAGCGCATGCGGCGCGGCGAACGGCACCGGTTCCTCGTGGGCACCGGCCACGGCGCCTGCACATGCGAGAGCGCGGCCTTCGAATACGCCGTCAACCTCGAGTTCGAACTCCGCGCGCGCGGCGTGCGCGACAAGGCGGACATCCAGTGGATCACGAACGAACACGAGCTCGGCGACTTCGGCATGGGCGGCATGCACTTCACGCAGGGCGGCTATGTGACGCCCGGCCGCATCTTCATGGAGTCGCTCTTCGCCGAACGCGGCATCTCGGCGACGACGAAGGCGCACGTGCGGCAGGTGGAGGCCGGGCAGGCGCACTACGAGACCATCGACGGCCACCAGGACACGGCGGCCTTCGACTTCGCCATGCTGCTGCCGCCCTTCAGCGGCGTCGGACTCACGGCGGTGGATCGCGCCGGCGCCGCCGCGCACCGGCATGCCCTCCGCCATGATCGGCAAGGCGGTGGCTCGAAGCATCGTGGACATGCTGCAGGGCGCGACCAGCCCGACGCGCCGCACGTCGATGGCGACGATGGGCGCCGCCTGCGTAGCCTCGGCCGGCGCGAATCCGTTCACCGGCACGGCCGTGTCACTGACGGTCTTCCCGATCGTGCCCGACTTCTAACGGTACCCGGCGTATGGCCGTGACCTCGCATAGACATCGGGCGAAATCGGCCTGGCCGGCCACTGGATCAAGAGCCTGCTGCACCGCCTGTTCCTGCACAAGGCCCGACTCCGCCCCGGCTGGAGTCTCATTCCGGAGTAACGACATGGCCCCCGCATCGACGCCGGCCACACCGGACGCCGCCCTGCCCACGCGCCACCACGGTTTTCCTGCGCACGTTCGTGCCCTGGCAGGTCGTGCGCTTCGCGGTCATCAACCTGAAGATGCTGCGCCTCATCCTGCGCAGCCACGGTTGAGGTCACGCGGCGGCGGGCCGCGGCGGCACACCGGGAGTCAGGGTGCGGGAGCGTTGGTGCGCCGCTCCACCACGAACGCGAGGGCCAGCGCGAAGACGCCGATGAGCGCGGAGTAGAGGAAGAACAGCACGTAGCCGGCACCGAGCGCTTCCGGCGACACACCCGACTTCTCGACCGCGGTGGCGAAGCTCTGCGCCGGCCGGTGCGCGAAGAGACCCGTCAGAGCCGCCAGTCCTCCGCCATCGGCCAGGCGCGCCGCGTATTCCACGAGGCGCCCGGACTGCGACGCGATGAGTCGGCCTGGAATGGCGTAGAGCGACGAGAAGAGCGCGTACTGCGTGGCGGTGAAGCCGGCCGACGTCAGGCTCGACATGTAGGCGATGAGGCAGGTGCCGGCGAAGCCGCCGGCCACGTTGTCGAGTCCGATGGCGGCAAAGAGCGCCCACAGGTTGTGTTCCTGCAGCGCCAGCCAGATGAAGAGCAGGTTGCTGAGCGGGCCGGCGAAGGCGCCGATGACCATGGCGCGCAGCAGACCGTAGCGCGCCACGGCGACGCCGCCGACGAACACGCCGAACATGGTCATCGCGACACCGAAGATCTTCCGCACCTCGGCAATCTCGACCAGCGTGTAGCCGAGGTCGAGATAGAACGGATTCATGATGTTCAGCACGAAATCCGGGATGCGGTAGAGGCAGATGAGCGCCAGCACGAGCGTGCCGGTCGAGCGATGCCGCGCGAAGAAATCCCTGAGGGGATCGGCGAGCGCGGAGGCGAGGTAGACGCCGGGCCGCGTGCGGGCGCCGGGAAGCGGCGACGCGGCCACGGCGATCGTCACGAGGCCAGCCACGACGGCTCCGACATGCACCCACACCCGCACGTCCGACTGCCAGGCCGCGAGCAGTGCGTCGCGCAGGCCGGGCAGGCCCAGCGCCGCGACGACGTTACCGAGGATGCCGGCGTTGGCGGCGAGCCCCGAGCCGAGCACGAGCGCGCCGGTGCCGAGCACGGCGAGGCGCACGACCCACTCGACGGCATCCCGGGCGGGTGTTGCTGCCAGACCCGCGGTAGCGATCGGTCGCACGACATGCTGCGCTTCACGCGGCGCCGCCAGCACGCCGGCGACACCGACGAGCATCAGGCCTGCCATGACCGCATACGAGAAGTTCCAGCCGTAGGTCTGCGCGAGGATGAGCGGCACGGCGCCGGCGATGATCATCGCCACGCGGTAGCCCCACTGGTAAGCGGCCGCCATCGCCCCCTGGCGCGAGGTGTCCGCGGCCTCGATGCGCCAGGCGTCGATGGCGATGTCCTGCGTGGCCAACGCGAAGCCGACGAGCGTGGCGCACACGGCGATGGCGCCGAGGCTGCGCGTGGGCTCGAAGCCGGCGACGGCCCACAGGCCCGCGATGATGAGCGCCTGGCACACGAGCATCCAGGCACGGCGATGGCCGAGCCAGCCGTCGAGCAGCGGCACGCGCAGGCGATCGACGAATGGCGCCCACAGGAACTTGAAGCTCGAGACGAGCGTCACCAGACTGAAGAACCCGATCACCTCGAGCGACAGGCCGGAGGCGCGCAGCCATGCCGAGAGCGTGTCGAAGACGAGGAAGTACGGCAGCGCCGCCGAAAAACCCAGCGCCACCATGACGAGCGACGAGCGCTCCGTGTAGACGGCCAGCGCGGCGCGGAACGAGCGGGAAGGCGGCGGCGCGTCGGTCATGGCCGGTGGGAGTCAGCACGCCCGCACAGGGCTCGGGCAGCGCTGACGGGCCATCGGCGGCAGTCTAGCACGCAGCGTGCGCGCGGCCGACGCACGCAGCGTGCGCGCGGCCGGCGGCGGTGGGCGTGAGGGCATCGAGCCCCTCCACGAGGTCGGCGACGAGGTCGCGCGGATGTTCGATGCCGGGAGACAGCCGGATGAGGGTCTCGGGCAGGCCCATCGACCGGCGGACGTCGGCCGGAATCGAGGCGTGCGTCATGAGGCCGGGGACGCTGATGAGCGCCCGCACGCTGCCCAGGCTCTCGGCCAGCGCGAAGAGCCGGCGCGACGCGGCGAAGCGAGACGCCTCCGCCGCCGTCCCCTCGAGTTCGAAGGCCACCATGCCGCCGAATCCGGTCATCTGCGCCGCCGCGATGTCGTGCCCGGGATGCGTGGCAAGGCCCGGGTAGTAGACGCGCCGCACGCGCGGATGCCCGGCGAGCGTCTCGGCAATCCGCCGCGCGTTGCCGGCATGCCGCTCCATCCGCAGATCGAGCGTCTTCAGTCCGCGCAGCGTGAGCCAGCAGTCGAACGCGCTCGGCACGCCACCGAGGGCGTTCTGCAGGAACTTCACCTGGTCGAACACGGCCGGGTCGCGGGCGATGGCGGCGCCCTGGATCACGTCCGAATGTCCGGCGAGGTACTTGGTGACGCTGTGCACGACGAGGTCCGCGCCGAGGTCGAGCGGCTGCTGGAAGCAGGGGGTGGCGAACGTGTTGTCGACGACCACGAGGGCGCGCCGCGCGTGGGCGAGCCCGGCGATGGCCCGGATGTCGTACACCTGCAGGCGCGGATTCGTCGGTGACTCGAGCCACACGAGGCGCGTCGTGCCGTCGATGGCGGCGCCGAGCGCGTCGAGATCCGAGAAGTCCGCGCGTGTGATGCGGCAGCCGAGCGGCGCGAAGACCTTGTGCAGCAGCCGCCAGGTGCCGCCGTAGAGGTCGTGCGGCACGACGATACTCGTGCCCGGCGTGAGATGCGCCAGCAGCACGGCATGTTCCGCCGCCAGCCCCGACGCGAACACAGCGGCGTGTGCGCCGTGCTCGAGGTCGGCCAGCACGGCTTCGAGACGCTGGCGCGTGGGATTGTTCGTGCGCGAGTAGTCGAAGCCGCGATGTTCGCCGGGCGCCACCTGCTCGAAGGTGGTCGTCTGGTAGATCGGCGGCGTCACGGCGCCGGTGAGCGGATCGGTGGGCTGACGGAAGTGAATCGCTCTCGTGGCGAATTCCATTGGCGGTCTCCTGACGGATGTGCGGGTGGAACGGGGTTATCGCCTCTCGGACGGCCGCACCCGCGCGGCCTCCCCGAGTGCGGCCCGGACGCGCAGCCCGCTGGCGGCGACACCTTCGGCGCGCAGCGCGAGCGCGAGCAGCGAGATGGTCCGCCGTGCCCGTGACGACCACGCGCCGGCGAACAGCCGCGGATCGGGGACGGCGCCAGCGCGAATCCGCGGGCGCAGGTGCGCGGCAGCCGCGGCGTAGCGGTCCGGGCCGGCGAGGGGGGAACGGCGCCGCGCCGTGGAGGCGATGAGTGCGCGGGCGGGCGAAGGCGGAGACGGACGGGCGGCGTCGATCACGGCGGCTTATCTCCCCGGACGGGGTCCGGGCAGGAAGGGGCACCTTCGGTTCGCACCTGGTTGCCGTGGCGTCGTCGGGCCTGGTCCCTCAGCCACTCTGGATAAGAGCCGCGTCGGGTGCACCGTCGCGACCAGACGAAGATATCAACATGAATCAATAAATGTCAATATGTTGATTTCAATGATGAGCCTCCTGCGCGCTCGCCGCGCCCGGCGGATTTCCTGGTCTGTACGCACGAAAGCCCGAAGCGCGCTGTGCGCCCCGGGCTTCCGGTGCACTCGTCGCGGCCGGCGGCCGCGCGTGTCCTACCTGGTGATGACGCCGCAGGCGATACGATCGCCCGAGCCGCCCGACGGGTCGGTCTTGCCGTCGTCCGGGCCCGCGTGCACGACGAGCGCGGTCGCGCCATTCGCGAACACTGAGTTCGGCTCGCTGCCGAACGCCAGGCCCTTGGCCATCACCATCCCCTTGGCCGTGCCGTCAGCGGCCACGGTGAAGTTGTCCATGTCGCCGGCGTGCGGGCCGTCGGGGCTCTGCAGGCCGTGCTTCTTGCCGGCCGGGTTCAGGTGACCGCCGGCGGTCGTGAAGCCCGGGCCTTCGCACTTGCCCACGGCATGCACGTGCAGGCCGTGCGGTCCAGGCTTGAGCCCCTTCAGATCGAGCTGGATGTGCACGGCGCCCATCGACGACGACAGCGTCGCCGTCCCGATCGACTGTCCCTGGGCGTCCTTCATATCGACCTTGACCGGCGCCTGCGCGGCGAGCGTCGCCGCTCCCGCCACCATGGCCACGCCCACGGCCGTCATTCCCCACTGCATTACACGCGTCATGTGGTCATCTCCCTCAACACGCGACGGAACGGGCGTCGCGCGGTCCCTTGCGCCCCATCGGGGCCGGCCTGAAAACACTGGTTCCGATCCAATGTAGCACGTGCCCCCGAACCGGGCCGTGCCGGGTCAGCGGCCCGGGGCGGCGGCCGCGCCGGCGCGCTGGATGTGGTGCAGCATCACGGCGGCGATGCGGGCGGCCCGCCGCTTGGCCTCGTCAGCCTGCGGTCCACGGAACACGTCATCGACCGTCCCCGTGAAGAGCGCCAGCCAGCGGCTGAACTCGGCCTCGCCAATCGGCACGCGGCCGGCGAGCGCGACATGCACGCCGATCGGCTGGCCACGGTAGGCGGGGGCGCCGAAGAGCACCGACTCCCAGAAGTCGTACATCGTCGGCAGGTGGCGGGCCCAGTCGATGCGGGCGACGTCGTCGAAAATCGGCCCGAGCAGGCTGTCAGCACGCACGCCGGTG
>JAEUQR010000181.1 GCA_016789705.1 Acidobacteriota bacterium | reverse complement strand
ACCGCCACGAGCCGGTGATTCAGCCCCGGCGTCTCGTGCGCGGCAATCGCCGAACCGAGTGCGCCGGCGCGCGGTTCGGTCGCGCCGTACACCACGGTGCCGATGCGTGCGTGCACCATCGCGCCCACGCACATCAGGCACGGCTCCACGGTGACGACGAGTGTCGCGCCGCTCAGCCGGTAGTTCTTCACCTGACGCGCGGCCGCGCGCATGGCCACGATCTCCGCGTGCGCCGTCGGATCGCTCGTGGCGATCGGCTGATTCCAGCCTTCGCCCACCACGACGCCGTCCACGACAACGAGCGCGCCCACCGGCACTTCCCCGCTGTCGCCGGCACGGGCGGCCAGCGCCAGCGCCTGCCGCATCCACGCGTCGTGCACGGCGGTGTCGTCGCTCACTCGATCACCGAGATCGATTCGTCGGGTGCGTGCACGCGGCGTGTCATGGCGTCGATGAGCGTGCCGGTGATGACGAGCACGATCGGCCCGAGCACGATGCCCACGAAGCCGAAGGCCGAGACGCCGCCGAGCAGCCCGATGAACACGACGAGGCCACTGGCGGAGGTGCGGCCGGCGAGCAGGATGGGCCGCAGCACGTTATCCACCGAGCCGAGCACCACGCCGCACAGGCCCGTCATCATGAGCGCGCGTCCCACCTCGCCCGAGAAGAACAGCCACGCCGCCACCGGCACCCATACGATCGTGGCGCCCACGACAGGGATGAGCGAGCAGATCGCGATCGCCGCGCCCCACACGGCCGGCGCCGGCAGCCCCAGCACCCAGAATGCGAGACCGCCCACGACGCCCTGCACGAAGGCCACGGTGAGGCCGGCGCCCACGCTGGCGACGACCAGTTCGGTGGTCTCGGAGATCAGGCGATCGCTTTCGGCCTCGCTGAACGGCAGCAGGCGACGGATGATCGCTGCAAACGCGCGGCCGTCGCGCAGCAGGAAGAACAGCGCGAAGAGCATCACGAGCAGGCTGCCGAGGGTCGAGAGCACGTTGGCCAGAATCGATCCGGCGCCGCCCACGAGGTACGAGGCCGCCGTCTGCGCGCCCTGCGTGATGAGCGTCATCGGGTCGGGCGGCAGCGGCACCGGCACACGCGCGCGCACGTTCGTCCAGAAGCGGAGGATCTGCTGCGGCGTCGTGGCCGAGAGTCCGTTCACGTAGTCGATGGCGGCCGGCACCTGCTGGGCGACGACGGCCGCGAGGAACACCGCCGGCGTGATGATGACGAGCCCGGCCAGCAGCGTCGTGGCCAGCGCCGCCCGGGCGTTGCCGGTGCGCACGCAGAACCAGAGGTAGACCGGCCGCAGCGTCATCGCCAGAATTACCGCCCAGGCAAGCGGCGCGAGGAACGGCCACACGATCGTGAGGGCCAGGTAGCCCATCCCGATGAGCACGCCGTAGAACAGCAGCTCGGTGAAGCGGTCGCGGCTCGAGCGCTTGGCCATCACGCCTCCCGGCTACTTCCTGAGACTGAGCGGCAGCGCGGCGCCGCCAAGAGCGAGCGCGAGCAGGCCGCCCAGTACGGGCAGGCCGTAGCCATTCGTGAGGAAGCGGTACTGGAAGAGCGCCCCACTCGCGAAATGGATGTTGAGCACCATCAGGAATGCGGCAATCGCCGCGAAGCGCGCGTAGGCGCCAAGGATGAACGACACGCCGGTCGCGAGTTCGCCGAAGAGCACGAGCCGCGCGAACACGGCCGCGCCCGGCAGGCACACCGTCTCCAAATAGGCCCGATTCCACTGATTGGCGTTCTGCAGATACCCGGTGAGCTGGGTCGTGAGCGGCGACGGATCGAGCAGCCACCCGATCTTGCCGATGCCTTCGAACAGGAAGAACACGCCCAGGAAAAGACGCAGGGCGGTGAGCCCCCGCGCCGACGGATTGACGGCCATGCCCGGAAGCTTATCAGTCCGCGTCGCGCGGCAGGAACGGATACGCGAGCTGGGGGGCGTAGCCCTCGGGCACCGGGTCGCCCTCGATGCCATAGGCCGCCGGCCAGTCGTCCCCGGGAAGATGCTGCGTGCCGAAGAGGCGATCGAGCACGGGCAGGTGCACGGCGAAGTTCTTGTCCACCGGCGCCGGCGCGTGATGCCAGTGATGGCCCCGCGGCGTCGTCACCACGTGGTCGATCCAGCCGAAGCGGAAGCGCACGTTCGCGTGCACGAACACCGCGTGGAAGGCCACGAGCACGAGATAGGCGTAGAGCGCGCGCGTCTCGAAGCCCAGCAGGAAGATCGGCACGAGCACGAGGCCGCGCGTCGCCAGCACGTCGATGACGTGCAGACGCGAGCCGGCCAGCCAGTCCATCGCGGTGCTGGAGTGGTGCACGGCGTGCACGCGCCAGAGTGCCGGCACGGTGTGGAACGCGCGATGCACCCAGTACTGCGTGAGGTCTGCCACGAGCACGATGCCAGCCAGTTGCACGAGGAACGGCAGGCTGGCGATGGCCGCGCGCAGCCCGGCCGGCTGCCACACGGCGGCGAGCGCCGTCGCCGGCAGCAGCGTGAGGAACGACAGCACCTGCACGGCCAGATGGCTCACGAGGAAGTGGACGCCGTCGGTGGCCCAGCCGAAGCGGAAGGTGGTCTGCGCGGGGCGCAGCGGAAACGCCCGCTCGAGCGGCACGAACACCACGGCCGTGAGCAGCACGTTCAGGGCGAACCAGTCGAGCCCGATGGTGAAGGGTGCATCGGGCGTGGCCGCGGCGCGCACATCGGCGCCGCCGGCAACGAGCGCGGCCAGGGAGAGCGTGAGCGCCGTGAGCCCCAGCACCTTCCGGCGCCGCAGCATCATCGAGGTGGCGCCGAGCAGGAACGTGAGGCCGATCGTGACCTCGAGCAGGGCGCGCAGCACGCCCGCCGGGTAGCGGACACGGAACTCCGCGGTCGTGAGGAGGTCGGGATAGCGGAAGGCCAGGGTGCCGGCCACGGCCAGCATCCCCAGGAAGACGCCGCCCGTGCCGGCCATCCACCCGGTGCCGAACGTGGTGGGCTCGTCGTCGCCGAAGAGGCGCGCGAGACCGCGCTCGACCCGGGAGGGGACGCGGGGCATCGGGCGTCGGGCTAGCCGCGCGGCTGCGGCACGATGCGCAGATACGGCTTGGGCGCCTTCCAGCCGTTCGGGTAGATCGTCTTCGCCTCGTCGTCGCTCACGGCGCCGGCGATGATCACGTCCTCGCCCTGGTGCCAGTTCACGGGCGTGGCCACGCGATGCTTCGCGGTGAGCTGCAGCGAGTCGAGCACGCGCAGCACTTCGTCGAAGTTGCGGCCGGTGGTCATCGGGTAGGCGAAGAGCAGCTTCACCTTCTTGTCGGGACCGATGACGAAGACCGTGCGAACGGTCAGGTTGTCGACCGCGGTGCGGCCTTCGCACGACTCGCCGGCTTCATACGGCAGCATGCCGTAGAGCTTCGAGACCTTCAGATCGGTGTCGCCGATCATCGGGTAGTTGGGATGGTGCCCCTGCGTCTCTTCGATGTCCTTCGCCCACGCGGCGTGGCGATCGGTGGGGTCCACGCTCAGGCCGATCACCTTGGTGTTGCGCTTCGCGAACTCCGGCTGCAGCTTTGCCATGTAGCCGAGTTCCGTCGTGCACACCGGGGTGAAGTCCTTGGGGTGCGAGAAGAGCACCGCCCAGGAATCGCCGATCCATTCGTGGAACCTGATGCGGCCTTCGGTGGTGTCGGCTTCGAAATCCGGCGCCGTCTGTCCGAGCTGCAGTGCCATTGAGGTGCCTCCACAAGGCGCGCGCGCAGACAGCAGCCGGCGCCGCACGCAGTAGCTTCAGAGTTTATCGCGGGAAGGATCGGGGCGGCGCCGATGCGCGCCCGGACGCGAGGACCAACTCCGAAAGAAAGGATTTGGCGCGCCCGGCACGATTCGATACCGCTCGCTCGACGCCCGCGCCGAGCGGCGTGACTGAGGCGGGCAGGGATCGCTAACTCACGAAGTGAGTTGGCGCGCCCTGCACGATTCGAACGTGCGACCTCCTGGTTCGTAGCCAGACGCTCTATCCAGCTGAGCTAAGGGCGCGGGGTTGAGAAACTACGATTCTAGCACAGCTTCTCGCCGTTTGGTCCAGCGATCACCGTGCGGAGCCCGCCGGGCCGGGACGGGTGAGCCCGAAGCCCACGCCCAGGCCCTCGCCAAGCGCCACCGGCAGCCGCCCCTGGATGGGAATCTCGCCCGCGATCGCCCGCACTGCCGCCGCTTCCGCATAGTCGCCGAAGTCGTAGGTCACGAGCACGGCCGGGAGCGACGTGGCCGCCACAGCCGCATACGGACTGCCGAAGAAGGCCGCCACCATGGGTTGGTTGCGCCGCGCCGCCGCGCCCGACAGATCCTGGAGCAGCCGCACGACGCCGGTCGCGAGATCCAGCCGGCCGCTGCCAGACGACGCGCGCACGAACACGCCCACCAAAACGGCATCGTAGTTGGCCGCCATCGCGCGCACGAGCTCCAGCTCCTCGGCGGTCGAACGGTCCGAGAGCTCCACGGCGGTCACCGCGCCCCAGCGCTTGCGCAACTCTGGAATCACCGTCCGGCTCGGCGCGGCGATGCGCCAGTTGGCGGGGTAGTCGAGCACTGAGAGGTACAGCAGCTTGCCAGTGCGCGGCGTGGCCAGCGGCACCTGCGTGCGTTCGTCGCGCAGCAGTGTCACCGCCCGCTCCGCCGTGGTACGGGCAAGGTCGGCGCCGGCGCGCGTGCCCACGTGGGTCATCACGGCGTCCAGATCCACCGTGCGCGTCTTGTGCAGGCCGAGACGGGCCTTGTGCGCGAGCAGGCGCGCGGTCGAACTTTCGAGCTGCGCCCGCGTCAGCCGGCCCGACGCGAGCGCCGCCTTCATGGCGGCGTGAGCGGCACGAGGATCCGGCGAGTCGAGTACGACGTCGAGACCGGCCTCGATGGCGCGCACGGCGGCTTCACCCGGCTCGGCGAGCGCGTTCACCGCTTCCATGCGCATGCCGTCGGAGTAGATGACGCCGCCGAAATCGAGTTCGTGACGCAGCAGGCCACGCACGACCATGCGGCTGAACGTCGCGGGCCCTGGCTGCGAATCGATGGCCGGCAGTTCCACGTGCGCCACCATCGCGGCGCCGGCGCCGGCGGCCACGCCGGCCTGGAACGGCGGCAGCTCCACGCGTTCGAGGCGCTCGCGATCGTGCGACACCGTGGCGAGGCCCAGGTGCGTGTCGACGGCGGTGTCGCCGTGTCCCGGGAAGTGCTTCAGCGTGGCGACCACGCCGCCACTCTGGAGGCCCTCGACGGCCGCCCGCACCATCACGCCCACGCGCGTGGGATCTTCCCCGAACGAGCGGATGTTGATGACCGGATTGCGCGGGTTGTTGTTCACATCCGCCACCGGCGCGAAGTTCACGTGCACGCCGAGCGCCCGCGACTCGACGCCCGTGACACGCCCGGCCTCACGCACGAGCGCGGCATCCCCGGCAGCGCCGAACGCCATGGCGCGCGGGAACCGCGTGGCGCCGTTGATCCGCATGCCGACGCCGTGTTCGAAGTCGCCGGCCACGACGAGCGGCAGCGGTGACAGGCGCTGCAGGCGATTGAGGATGGCGGCGAGTTCCAGCGGCTGGCCCAGGATGGTGGCGCCGTAGGTGCCATTCAGCATCACCGCGGGCACGGGCTCGACGCCGCCGAAGGCGCAGAAGCCGCCGATATGTATGTCGCGCACGAGCGCCGCGAGTTCCTCGAAGGCCGCCGAGTCGGCACTGAGGTAGGTGGAATCGAGGCGCCCCATGATGAGCTGCCCCACGAGCTGGTCGTCGCTGAGCGATTTGAGCGTGGTGTCGACCCAGCGCACGGCCTCGCGGTCGAGCGACGGCGCAAAGGCTGGCGGCGGTGGCGGCACGGGCGCCGGGGCCGTGCGGGGGGCGCCGCGGCGGGCCGGCGTCTGCGCACGCACGCGCTGGACGGCGGCGTGATCGACGAACGCCAGCGCCGTCAGCGTCAGGAGGGCCGTGAGGATTCGCCGCATCGGCAAATCATAGCTATGATCACGCTGTGTCGCAGCAGGAACACAAGGCCGCCGCGCCCACGGCGGTGCGGGTGGCCGTCCTCACCGTGAGTGATACCCGCACCGAGGCCACGGACACGAGCGGTCGCGCCATCCGGGCGCTCCTCGAAGAGGCCGGCCACGCCGTGACCGCGTCCGCCATCGTGCCCGACGATCCCGACGCGGTCACCGGCTTCGTGCTCGATCAGCTCGAGACGGCCGCGCAGGTCGTCATCACCACGGGCGGCACCGGCATCACCTCCCGCGATTCCACGTATGAAGCCATCGACGCCCTGCTCGAGAAACGCCTCGACGGCTTCGGCGAGCTCTTCCGCATGCTGAGTTATCACGACATTGGCGCGGCGGCGATGATGAGCCGCGCCTGCGCAGGGCTGGCCCGCGGCAAGGTCGTCATCGCGCTGCCAGGGTCCGAGGGCGCGGTGCGTCTTGCGATGACGCGGCTCGTGGTGCCGGAGCTGGGGCATCTCGTGCAGCAGGCGTCGAAGTAGTATGCGGCCCTTCGCCTCCACGATTCCGCTCGACGACGCCCGGACGCTGCTGGCCGCGGCCGTGCGCCCGATCGAACGCATCGACGACGTGCCGCTCGCCGCGCTTGGTGGACGGGTGCTCGCCGAGGCCATCGTCGCCGGCGGCGACGTGCCGCCGTTCGCGCGCGCGATGATGGATGGGTACGCCGTGCGCGCCGCCGACACAGCCGGCGCCACGCCCGACGCTCCGCGTACGCTCGCGCTCGTGGGCCGCGTGTTCACCGGCGAAGTACTGGACCGCGCGGTGGGCGACGGCGAGTGCGCGGAAGTCGCCACCGGCGCGCCGCTGCCCGCCGGGGCCACGGCCGTGGTGATGGTGGAAGACACATCGCCGGGCGAGGGCGCGACCGTGCGTGTTCACGCGACGGTGCACGAGGGCCAGCACGTGGGACGGGCCGGCGCGGACATCGCGCGCGGGCAGGCGGTGCTCACGCGCGGCGAGGTGCTGCTGCCCGCGAAGGTGGGCGCCATCGCCGCGGTGGGCCTGGCGTCGGCGCGCGTCTGGGCGAAGCCGCGCGTGGCCATCGTCTCCACCGGCAACGAGGTGGTGGCGCCGGGGCAGGCGCTTGGCCCGGGGCAGATCCACGACGTGAACCGCCACACGCTCTCGGCCATCGTCGAAGCCCACGGCGGCGAGCCCGTGACGTTCGACGTCGCCGGCGATACGCTCGAGGCGCTCGATGCCGCGGTCAGCGCCGCGGTGGCCTGCGACCTGGTGGTGTTCTCGGGCGGCAGCTCCGTGGGCAACCGCGATCTGGTGATGGACATCCTGCGCGCCCGCGGCACGGTCGTGTTCCACGGCATCGCGACGCGTCCGGGCAAGCCCACCGCGTTTGGCACGATCGACGGTGTGCCGGTGTTCGGCATGCCGGGCAACCCCACGTCGTGCCTGACGAACGCCTACGTGCTGCTCGTGCCGTTCCTCCGCACGCTCGCGCACCTGCCGCCGCACATGCCGCGCGTCGTCGGCGTGCCGCTCGCTCGCCGCGTCGTCTCGGGCTTGGGACGGCATCAGTTCTACACCGTGCGACTCGTGAACGGACAGGCGGAACCGGCGTTCAAGGCGTCGGGTGACATCACGAGCATGGCCCACGCCGACGGCTACATCGAGATCGCGAGCGACGTCGCCGCCATCGAGGCCGGCACCCGCGTCGACGTGGTGCTGTTCCAGCCTCATTTGTAACGGGGTCTGTCACGGTCACGCGGCGTAACGTTCGCGATGACAAGACGTGACCGTGACAGACCCCGTTACAAGCGTGGCTAGAAGTGCAACGTGGATTCGAGCCAGGCGGTGACGAGGCGGTCGTCTCGGAAGAGGCGCGTCACGACGTCGCCGCCGTGGATGCGGCCCGCGAAGCCGCGAATCGTCCACGAGCGCGCCGGCCGCCAGGTGACCATGCCGTCCACCACCGTGCCGATCGACGATCCGTCGCGCCCGTTCCGTCCCTGGAACCCGAAGTAGTTGCCCAGCCGCAGCGTGGCGCCGCTGCCCTGGTACCAGCGGTCGGCCGTGGAGGCGAGCGACACGCGTCGCACGCTGGCCATGACGTCGACCGCGCGGTGCGGCTGGATCTCGAGCCCGGCCCAGCGGTCCACCACGTTCATGAGCGCGTAGGCGTTCAGCCGCGACACGCGGTCCGACGACGGCAGCAGCGGGAAGAACGTGCCGTGCCGGCCGTCGGTCGCGCTCGAGTCGCCCGAGGCGTACGCCGTGCCCACGCGCAGCCACGGCCGCCACGGCAGCCGCGTGAAGCGGTGGCCGCCGGCGCCCGTCGCCGCCATCGCGCGATGCGACAGCTCGTACCACGCGCCTGACTGCCCCGCCGCCCAGCCGACGACGTCCGACACACCCCAGCGCGACGGATACGCGCCCGCCACCGACGCACCGGCCGTCCACACGCGGATGTCCGCACGCCGCGGCTCGTGGCCGGAGTTGTCGGGACGCGCCGTGACCGGCCGCGTGTCGTCGTAGCCGATGCCGAAGAGCTGCACGCGCGTGCGACGCACGGGTGTGCCGGGCTGAAGCGTGAGCTCCGCCGCCGCCACGCGCACGCGGTCCACGGTCAGGTTCGCGGATTCCTCGAACGTGCCCTGCGTGGGAAACGCGGCCGTGACCGTGGCCGCCAGTCCACCGCGCCTGACGCCGCCACGCACGCCGTCCCAGGCGCGCTGGTAGAACGACCACTCCATGTCGCCGAGCAGACGTCCGTTGAGGTCCGTGCCCACGAGCCGGTCGATCGTCACATCACCCGACGGCGTCTCGGTGGACGCCGCGCGCGAGAGCCGGCCACCCTCGACCCAGACACCGCTCCCCGCGTGGCGCCAGCCCAGACTGAGGCGGCGCAAATAGAACTGATAGCTGAAAGTACCGCTCGCCTGGAAGTAGTAGGCGGCGCCGGTGCCGAGCAGACCCGGCCCGATGGCCCCCGCCGGCAGACTCTCGAGCCGCACGTACTGCAGCGCCCCGTGCGCCGACCAGCGCGAGCCGCGATACGAGGCGCCGAGCGTGGAGCGATTGCCGAAGAACGTGTAGTCGGGATGGGTGGCCGCATTCGGCGGCGGCTGGAAGTAGCGCCACATTTCGGCGCGCGTCATGTTCTCGACGAGGAACGTCGTCTCACCCGCGGCCCCCGACGACGGCAGCACCGGGGTCGTCGCGCCCGGCGGGTCGATGCCCGGCGGCTCGGTGCCCTGCGCCTGCGCGACGGCGCCCTGAAGACACGCCGCCAGGCCACACACCGCGCCCGCCACGACGGCCCGGAGGCTCCACGACGCGGCCATCACGAGACGGCGACGTCCACGGTATGCCAGCCCTGCGCGCCACTCGGGAAGTTGCCGCGCCGCGCTTCGGGCTGCACCACGCCGTCGCCATCGGTGGCGCGCACGCTGAGACGCAGTGGCCCGGGCACCGGTGTGAACGGACACGTCCAGAGGCGCCACGCCGCTCGTGCAATCGGGGGCTGGAGGTCGGCGTCCATCCACAGCAATCCGCCGGGTGCCTGGTCCGGCGTGCCGACGCCCACTTCCACGCGCGTGATGCCGCGGTCGCCCGCGAACGCAATACCGCCGAGGGTGGTCGCGGCGCCGGCGCGCAGCGACTCACCGGCGCGCGGCATGTCGAAGCGCGACAGCGTCATGAAGGGCGCCGTGTCGCTCCAGCCCTGGCGCTGCCAGTAACCCTGGTGATCGCCCGCGATGAGCTCGATGGCCTCGATCCACTTCGCGTGTTTCATGCCGTAGATGCCCGGCACGATCGCGCGCACCGGCGCGCCGTGCGCCTGCGGCAGCGGCTCGCCGTTCATGCCCCAGACGAGCAGCGTGCTGTCGTCGAGCGCCTTGGCCACCGGGATGCTGTCGGTGTAGCTGTCGGCGCAGATCCACACGAGGTCCACGGCGGATCGATCCACCCCGCCGGCGCGCTCGAGCACATCGAGCAGCCGCACGCCCGTCCAGCGGGCGTTGCCGATGGCGCGCGCGGGGATGCCGTTGCTGATGCAGCCGAGCGTCACCGCCGACTCCACGGCAGGCATCGCCCGCAGGTCGTCGAGCGTCAGCGACAGCGACCGGCCCACGAGGCCATTGACCTCGAGCGACCAGCGGCGGCCGTCCGCGCGCGGATCGAACAGCTTGTTCTTGGAGACCGTGTAGAAGAGATCGGCGTCGGTGAAGGCGGCCGAGAGTCCGGGCGGCCACGAGACACCTCTCGCGGCCATCCCGGCATTGCCGAAGTAGCGGTAGGCGCCGAACGCCACGGCGCCCGCCCCGAGCACGGATAACGCCTGCCGTCGCTGCATCAGAGGCGCGTCCCAGCCCTCGGCCCGGCGCCTACCCCTTGAGGCGCGTGTTGACCGCGTGCCAGTTCACGACGTTCCAGAAGGCCGCCAGGTAGTCGGCGCGGCGGTTCTGGTACTTCAGGTAGTAGGCGTGTTCCCACACGTCCACGCCCAGGATGGCCTTCTTGCCCTCCATGAGCGGGTTGTCCTGATTCGGCGTGCTCGTGATCTCGAGCTTGCCGCCGTTGTCGATGAGCCACGCCCAGCCGCTGCCGAAACGTCCCATGCCGGCCGCCTGGAACAGCTCCTTGAACTTGTCGAAGCTGCCGAAGGCCGCGTCGATGCCGCTTGCCACGTCGCCCGTGGGCGCGCCGCCGGCGTTCGGCGCCATCAGCGTCCAGAACATCGCGTGATTCCAGTGGCCGCCGCCGTTGTTGCGCACGGCCGTGCGGATGTCGTCCGGCACCGTGGCGATGCCCTTGACCAGATCGTCGAGGCTCTTCTCGTGCAGCTCGGGGTGCTTGTCGAGCGCCGCATTCAGATTCGTCACGTAGGCCTGGTGGTGCTTGCCGTGGTGAATCTGCATGGTGGTGGTGTCGATGTGCGGTTCGAGCGCCGCGTGATCGTAGGGCAGCGCGGGCAGGGAATGAGCCATGGAACGAGCCTCCTCGGGGACGTTGAGTCTGGATAGACGACTCAGGAATCGTATCAAACGTAGGACGCCGGACGCTGGTCCGGCGGTGCGGCGCGGTGCGACGGGCCGTGTCAGTGGATCGCCAGCATCCGATCGAGCGCCACGCGCCCCCAGCGAATCTGATGCTCGGGCACGGCCACCTGGTTGTAGACCTGGCCGTCTACGAGCCCTTCGAGCACCCACAACAGGTGATTCGGCGACACGCGGAACATCGTCGAACAGAGACAGCCGAGCGCATCGAGCGAGAGCACGGTGATGCCGTGCGGCGCCACCTCGTCGGCCAGCCGGTGCACGAGATGCACTTCCGTGCCCACGGCCCAGACGGAGCCCGGCGCGCCGGCGCGCACCTGCGACAGGATGTATTCGGTCGAGCCGCTGTCGTCGGCGGCCTCCACCACCTCGAACGGCACCTCGGGGTGCACGATCACACGGACGCCGGGGTGCTGCTGCCGCACGAGCGCGATCTGCTTCGCGCTGAAGCGCACGTGCACCGAGCAGTGCCCCTTCCAGAGGATGAGGCGCGCCGCCTCCACCTGCTCGCGCGTGAGCCCGCCGAAAGGCTGCTTCGGATCCCACACGACCATCCGGTCGAGCGGCACGCCCATGCGGAAGTACGCCGTATTGCGGCCCAGGTGCTGATCCGGCAGGAAGAGGATCTTCTCCTTCTGTTCCCAGCCCCACGCGAGCACGGCCGCCGCGTTCGACGACGTGCAGACCGTGCCACCCTGCTCGCCGACGAACGACTTAATCGCCGCCGCCGAGTTGATGTAGGTCACCGGGACCGTGCGCGACGCCATGCCCATCTGCTCGAGTTCGCTCCAGCAGATGGCGAGTTCGTCGGCCGGTGCCATGTCGGCCATTGAGCAGCCGGCGGCCAGGTCCGGCAGGATCACCTTCTGGTGCGGCAGCGCCAGCACGTCGGCGCTCTCGGCCATGAAATGGACACCGCAGAACACGATGTACTCGGCGTCCGGATGTTTCGCGACCTCGCGCGAGAGCTTGAACGAGTCGCCGGTGTAGTCGGCGAAGCGGATCACTTCATCGCGCTGGTAGTGGTGGCCGAGGATGACGAGGCGGTCGCCAAGGGTGGCGCGGGCGGCGGCGATACGCGCGGCCATCTCGTCGTCGGGCAGGCCGAGATAGCGCTCGGGCAGCGGCTGGCGCTCGCGGATGCTGGCCTTCTCGACTTCGTTGAGGACCGGCAGATACGTGCCTGTCGTCATCGGCGTCCCTCTCCTGCCGCGTCTGGCGGTTCGGCGCTTGCGACCTTGTGAAACATTTCGCAATCTCCGGACGCGAAAAGACCAAGGCCCGCCAGTCAGCTGTTGCGTCGGCAGACCTTGGTCTGTTTTCGATGCTACCACGTTAGATGCGATCGCCCGACCCTGGGTCACATCGACGCGGGACAGGGCCGGGCCGGCCCGCTTCGAGGCCGTCAGGCGAGCGGAATCGAGAGCCGCGTGCGCCAATCGGCCCGGAGCGTGGTTTCCGGGTTGTTGAGGTAGGTCTCCACCGACGGGCTGGCGGAGGCGCGCTCGCCACTCACCGGCAGCCACTCGCTCATGAAGCGCTGCCACACCTCGCCGAGCTGCTCGTAAGGGCCGACGTGCACGGTGGACGCGTAGCGGCCAGAGGGCAGGTGCAGCTCCACGAGATCCGCCGGCAGGACGAAGTCGTCGGGTACGACCATGGCGGCGTCCGCCCGCAGCCGGTCTGGCGGCACGGTGCGCGGATCGTCGTGGTAGAGCGCCATCATCGCGCCGCGTTCCGCGAGATCCGGCATCCAGGGGCCCAAGGTGTGGCCGAGCTGCGCGAAGGCGCGGCCGATCTGGTTGTACGGGCCGACATGACGCACGGCGGCGAGGCGGCGGGCCGGTTCGGTTGTGATCTCGACCTGCATGGTCGTCCTCCGTCGCCTCACTCTACCGCGCCGGCGGCCGGCGCGCGCCGCGCGGCGCGTGCGGCATTCGCGTGCGGGGCGCGGGTCGCAGTACGATTCGGGCGCCGTGCCCGAGCTGCCCGAAGTTGATTTCGTGCGCCGCCTGCTGGCGCCGGTGATGACCGGCGCCCGCGTGGAGGCGCTGCTCGTCCGCCGCGCGAAGCTGCGCATCCCCTTCCCCACCGGTTTCGAGGAGCGCCTCGTGGGCCACACGGTCACCGCCGTGACGCGCCGGGCGAAGTATCTGCTCGCCGCGCTCTCGTCGGGCGAGACGCTCATCGTGCACCTCGGCATGTCGGGCTGGTTCCGCGTCGAGCGGGCGGCCGGGCCGGAGTTCGACGCCGAGCCAGGCGAGACCGACGACGACCCGAAGCACGACCACGTCGTGTTCAGGATGTCCTCGGGCATGCTCGTGACCTTCAACGATCCGCGCCGCTTCGGGCTGATGGATCTGGCGGCCCGGGGCGAGTTGGCGTCGCACAAGGCGTTGAGGGACCTGGGCCCCGAACCGCTGTCACCCGAGTTCGACGCGACGGCGCTCGCGCGCGCCTGCCATCGGCGGAAGACACCGATCAAGGTGGCGCTGCTCGATCAGACGGTCGTGGCCGGCGTGGGCAACATCTACGCAAGCGAAGCGTGTTTCGAGGCGCGGATCTCGCCGAAGCGCAAGGCCTCGGCCATCGCGACGTCTACGGGCGCCCCGCGTCCGCAGGCCATGGCGCTCGCGGCCGCCGTCGTGAAGGTGCTCGAACGCGCCATCGCGAAGCCCACCGCACGTTTCAAGGTCTACGAACGCGCCGGCACGCCGTGTCCGCGGCGCACCTGTGACGGGACGATCCGGCGCATCGTGCAGGCCGGACGATCGACGTTCTACTGCCCGGTCTGCCAGCGGTAGGTGGATCGGGGCCAGTCCCGCTATCGCAAACGGGACAGGCCCCTAGGCGGCGGGCACGCGCACGACGTTGTAGAGCGTGTCGCGTTCGATCGGCTCACGGCCCGCGTCGCGGATGACGCGCTCGATCTGGTCGGTGCTGAGCGCCGTGGGCGTCGTCGAACCGGCCATGTGGTAGATGGTTTCTTCCTGCACGGTGCCGTCGAGATCGTCGGCCCCGAACCAGAGCGCCGTCTGCGCCAGTTCCACGCTGGTCGAAATCCAGTACGCCTTGATGTGGTCGACGTTGTCGAGCAGCAGGCGGGCCACGGCGTGCGTGCGCAGCGTGTCGGTGGCGGCGGGCGCCGGCAGCTTGCGCATCTGGTTGTTGTCGGGGTGGAAGGCGAGCGGGATGAACGCCTGGAGGCCGCCCGTTTCATCCTGGAGGGCGCGCACCTGCAGCAGGTGATCGACACGTTCGGCCAGCGTCTCGATGTGGCCGTAGAGCATCGTCATGTTGGTGCGCATGCCGAGCGCGTGCGCGGTGCGATGCACGCTGATGTAACGATCGCCGTCGCACTTGTCGTACGAGATCTTCTTCCGCACGCGCGGCGCGAAGATCTCGGCGCCGCCGCCCGGCAGTGAGTCGAGGCCGGCCGCGCGCAGCTCCTCGAGCACCTGGCGGTCGGTCTTGCCGTAGTGATCGGCGAAGAACGCGATTTCGACCGCGGTGAAACACTTCAGGTGGATGCCCGGCCGCACGCTCTTCAGGCCGCGCAGCAGGTCGAGGTAGTAGCTGAAGGGCAGCTCGGGATGCAGCCCGTTCACCATGTGCACTTCGGTGAGGGGCTCGCCGGCGCGGGCGCGCAGGCGATCGAGAATCTGCTCGACCGACGCCGTGTGGGCGCCGGCCATGCCTTCCTTGAGGCGGGCGAACGAACAGAAGAGGCACGAGGCCTCGCAGACGTTCGTGGCCTCGAGCCGCAGGTTGTGGTTGAAGTAGGTCTTCGCGCCGTGACGCCGTTCGCGTTCGCGGTTCGCGAGCCAGCCGACGCCGATGAACTCGGGCGTCTCGAACAGCCGCACGCCCTCGTCGAAGGTCAGGCGCTCGCGCGCCTCGACCTTGTCGACGATGTCGGTGAGTCCGGCGCGCTGGAGTCGTTCACGCATCAGCTCTTCCCGAGCCCCGGAACCCGGGTCCCGGTCCCCGCCGTTAGGAGACGCCCCACACCTGCGCGCGCAGGGTGCGGGACCGCGGACCGTCGAGCTCGGCCATCAGGATGCGCTGCCACTGGCCCAGCACCACTTCACCGCCGCTGATCTGGAGCGTGAGCGAATGGCCGAGCAGCATGGCGCGCAGGTGCGAGTCGGCGTTCATCCGATCGCAGTCCGAATGGTCGGGGTCGTTGTGCTGGTAGTAGCTGTCACGCGCCACCATCTCTTCGAGGAAGCGGCGGATGTCGGTGAGCAGCGCCTTCTGGAATTCGTTGATGAAGACCGAACACGTGGTGTGCATGGACCACAGCGTGATCATGCCCTCCTTGATGTCGAACTTCCGCACGTACTCCATCACGCGGTCGGTGAGGTCCACGAGCTCGAGCCGCTCGTCGGTGTCGATGACGAAGTTCTCGCCATGGATGACAAGGCCGCCAGTCGTCGCGCGGGCTACCGCCTCAACAGGGGTTTCGCGGACGGTCACGGTCGAACTCTTGCTCATGATTCCTCTCAGGTCGCCAGCCCCGGCTGGCCGTGTGACATCCAAACACAAACGCCGTATTTTACGCAATCTTCATGTGCCGCCGCAATCGGCGCTATACTGCCACTCAATCGACGCGATCTCGTGGCTGGCCAGGGAAGCTGGGTGCAAATCCCACACGGTCCCGCCACTGTAAGCGGAAAGCGTACGTCCACAGACCGGCCCGAGCCGGTCCGTCACTGCC
This sequence comes from Acidobacteriota bacterium, assembly GCA_016789705.1. Taxonomy (GTDB): domain Bacteria; phylum Acidobacteriota; class Vicinamibacteria; order Vicinamibacterales; family UBA2999; genus CADEFD01. Next base: position 5,545 of record JAEUQR010000181.1, on the reverse strand, counting down.
GCTAGGCGTCTTCGGGCGCCGCACGCGGGGGGAAGACGCGGGCGTCGCGCACCACTCCGCGAGTCAGGAGACCTCCTCCACGGGCCCACGTCCTTCAGCCGCCGCCCCATTCCGGGACGTCGGTATCGGCGCGGAGAACGCCGAGGAGGGGCTCATGCACGACGTTCAGTCGTCGTCCGTTTGGACGACTCCACCCCATTTCCGGGTCCCGAGAATTCGTCAGGTGCTCGCGGTCCTGACCGCGACCCTGCTCTCGGCCACCCTGGCGGGCGCAGGTCCGCTCGGCGGCCGGGTGCTCGGCCCCGACGGCCAGCCCGTGGCCGGGGCCACGGTCACCGTGTCGGGCCCGCTGGCCGCACCTGTGACCACCACGACCGATGCCGAGGGCCGGTTTCACCTGGACCTGCCGGCTGGCACCGTGACGCTGCGGGCCTTCGCCCCGGGCATGGACGCCCCGCCCTCGCGAGTGGACGCCGGACGCACGGACCTCGAGCTCACGCTCGCCGTGCGCGCCGTGAGCGAAGTGCTGACGGTGACGGCCTCGCAGGTGGATACGCCCCTCTCGCTCGCCGGCTCGAGTGTGAGCGTGCTCACGCGCGAGGATCTCGACGCGCGGCAGACGCTCACCCTCGGTGATGCGCTGCGCCTCGTGCCCGGCTTCGCCGTGGCGCGCAGCGGCGGTCCGGGCACGGTCACCTCCGTCTTCCCGCGCGGCGGCGAGTCGGACTTCACGCTCGTGCTGGTGGACGGGGTGCGGGCCAACGCCTTCGGCGGCGGCCTCGACCTCTCGCAGGTGCCCGTGGCCGACGCGGCGCGTATCGAGGTGGTGCGCGGTCCGCAGAGCGCGCTCTACGGGTCGGACGCCATCGGCGGCGTCATCCAGATCGTGACGGCGCGCGGCGGTCCGCTCATGGGCACGGCCTTCGCCGAAGCCGGCGGCCGCGCGGCGCGCAACGGCGCGGCCACGGTGCGGGCCGGCGGCGCGCGCTGGCAGGGCTCGGCGTCACTCTCCCACCAGCGCGACGAGGGGTTCACCGGCCTCGCGCCGGCGGATGGCAGCGCGGTGACGAACGACGACAGCCGGCTCTCGCAGGGCGGCGCCAGCCTCGGCTGGCTCGGCGCGGGCGGACGCGAGCTGACCGCGTCGCTGCAGTACGTGGACTCGGACCGCGGCTCACCGGGCCCGTTCGGCGCGAATCCCGCCGGCAACTTCGGCGGCATCGATCGCACGTCGCGCAGCCTGACCACGCGCCGCATGCTGGCGCTGCGCGCCGTGCAGCCCGTCGGCGGCGCGACGAGCCGCGTGCGTCTGCGCGCGGAGGCGGACGTCGCCGACTTCGACCTCGCATTCCGCGGCGACTTCGGTTCCCGCGGCGAGACGCGGCGCTCGCACGGCCGCGTGCAGGTGGATGCCGCCGCCACCGCCGCCCTCGGCGTGAGCGCCGGCGCGGACGTCATCCGCGAGAGCGGCCGCAGCACGTTCATCACGGCCGGCGCGGCGGAGGTGCCGGTCGAACGCGGCGCGTTCGCGGCCTTCGCCGAAGGCCGCTGGCAGCCGGGCGATCGGCTGAGTGTCACGGCCGGCGTCCGCGCCGAACGGATCACGCGCGATGCCCTGGCGGCGAATCCCTCGGCCTTCTCCGCGCGGCCCGCCTTCCCCACCGACACGGTCGTGTCGGTCAACCCGAAGGTCACGGCGGCCTGGACGCTCGTGCCGGCGGCCGGCGCGCGCGGCGCCTCGACGCGTCTGCGCGTCGCGGCCGGCACCGGCATCCGCCCGCCCGACGCCTTCGAGATCGCCTTCACCGACAACCCCGGCCTGGCGCCGGAGCGCAGCAGGAGCATCGAGGCAGGCCTCGTGCAGACCTTCGCCGGCGGCGCCGTGCAGGCCGACGCCACCGTCTTCCACAACGGCTACGACGACCTCATCATCTCGGTGGGGCGCCTGAGCGGCACGAGCCGCTACCGCACCGACAACATCGCCAATGCGCGGGCCCGCGGCGCCGAATTCGCGCTGGCGTGGCGGCCGCGCGCGGCCTTCGCGGCGCGCGGACACTACACGTGGCTCGACACCGACATCCTCGATGTGGATGGCGCCGCCGGACAGGCGCCGTCGCCCTTCGCGGTGGGCGACCGCCTGCTGCGGCGTCCAACCCATCAGGGCGGCGTGGACGTGACCTGGACGAGTGACCGGCTGCAGGCGTTCGCCACGGCGACGCTGCGCGGGCGCACGCTCGACGTCGAACCGAACTTCGGCGCCTTCGGCGGACTCTTCGAGAACGACGGCTATCGTGTCGTCACCTTCGGCGGGGCCTGGACGCTCGCCGCGCGCCTCACGCTGCACGCGCGGGTCGCCAACGCCTTCGGCGCCACCTACGAAGACGTCCTCGGATATCCAGCCCTGGGCCGCACGGTCTATGCAGGCGTCCGCGTTGCTGCAGGCCGTTAGTCTCACCTTCGCCTACGACGCGACACGGCCCGTGCTGGCGGGCGTGTCGCTCGAGGTATCGCGCGGCGCCATCGTCGGCATCCTCGGGCCGAACGGGTCGGGCAAGACGACGCTGCTCGGTGCGCTCGGCGGCACGCGGCGCCCGACGGGCGGCACCGTCACACTCGACGGCCGGCCGCTCGCGGCCTTCTCGCGTCGCGGACTGGCGAGCCGCATCGCCGTCGTGCCGCAGGAGACGCATCTCGCCTTCGAGTACACCGTGCTCGAGATGGTGCTCATGGGCCGGCATCCCCATCTGGGCCTCTTCGAGGTGGAAGGCCCGGCCGACGTGGCCACGGCGCGCGACGCGCTGGCTGCGGTCAACGCCGCGCACCTCGAAGAGCGTGACTTCATGACGCTCAGCGGCGGCGAGAAGCAGCGCGTGGTCATCGCCGCGGCGCTCGCGCAGGCAACCGACGTGCTGCTGCTCGACGAGCCGACGTCGTCGCTCGACCTCGGCGCGCAGCTCGACATCGCACAGTTGCTCGGGCGCCTCAACGCCGAACGCGGCGTGACGATCGTCGTCTCCACGCACGATCTCGCGCTGGCCTCGGGCATCTGCCGCGAACTCGTGCTGCTGCGTCACGGACGCGTCGTGGCGGCCGGCCCCACCGCCGCCGTGCTCTCGAGCGACAACGTGCGCGCGCTCTACGATGTGGACGCCGACGTGCACCTGCACGCCGGCACCGGACACCTGGTGGTGGTGCCGCTCCACCGCCGCACGCCATGACGCCCCCGGTGCGACGCCGCCTCTGGACGGTGCTGCCGCTCTTCGCGGCCGGCGCCCTCGCGGCCGTGCTGCTCGCGCCTACCGTGGGCAGCACGCCGATCAGCCTGGCGCGCGCGTTCGATCGCTCGCTGCCGTGGGCCGAGAACGTGGATGCGCAGATCTTCTTCGTGGCGCGCCTCCCGCGTGTGCTGGCGGCGGCGCTCGTCGGCGCCGCGCTCGCCGCCTCGGGCGTGGTGCTGCAGGCGCTGCTGCGTAATCCACTCGCCACGCCCTTCACGCTCGGCGTGTCGTCGGGGGCGGCGCTCGGCGCCATGCTGGTGATTGCCGCCGGGCTCGACATGGGCGCACTCGGGGTGTCGTCGGTGCCGCTTGCGAGCTTCGCGGGGTCGATCGTCGCCACCGCGATCGTCTACTGGCTGGCCCGCAGCCAGCGGCGCGGCCTCTCGACCAACGTGCTGCTGCTGGCCGGCGTCACGCTCAACTCGTTCTTCTCGGCGCTCATCCTCTTCGTGCAGTACCTCGCGGACTTCACGCAGGCGTTCCGCACGGTGCGCTGGCTGATGGGCGACCTCGACGTCGGCGGCTACGGCGCGATCGTGGCGGCGCTACCGCTCGTCGTGCTGTCGTTCGCCGCCTTCGCCGTGCTGGCGCGCTCGCTCAACGTGCTGAGCCTCGGCGCCGATGCCGCCGCCGCGCGCGGCGTGGACGTCGTGCGCGCCGAGCGCCTGGCGTTCCTGAGCGCCTCGCTCGCCACAGGGGCCGCCGTGTCGCTCGCCGGTCCGATCGGCTTCATCGGCATCATCGTGCCGCACCTCGTGCGCCTGCTCGTCGGCGCCGACCACCGCGTGGTGCTGCCGGCGTCGGCCTGCTTCGGCGCTGCGTTCCTCATCGGCTGCGACCTCATCTCGCGCACGGCGCTCGCGCCACTCGAACTCCCCGTCGGCATCGTCACGGCGATGATCGGTGGCCCGTTCTTCCTCTGGCAGCTCGTGAGACACAGCTGATGCGCAGGTTCTGCACCCTCCTCGTCGCACTTCTTGCCCTCTGTGTGATGGGGACAGTCCCCATTCTGGGCGGGGCCAGACTTCAGGCGCGGGTGCCGCAGCGGATCATCTCGCTCGTGCCGGCGCTGACGGAGATGCTCTTCGCCATCGGCGCCGGGCCGCAGGTGGTCGCGGTGAGCTCCTACGACACCTTTCCTCCGGAGGCCGCTTCGCGCCCGAAGGTGGGGGCGCTGCTCGATCCGGACGTCGAGCGTATCTTCTCCCTCACGCCGGACCTCGTCATCACCTACGGCAGCCAGAGCGATCTGCGGCGTCAACTCGAGCGCGCGGCCATCCCGATCTTCGACTACCGGCACGCCGGTCTGGCCGACGTGCTCACGACGCTGCGCGCGATCGGCCGCGCGACCGGGCACGACGCCGAGGCCGAACGTCTCGCCGGCGACATCGAACGCCGCCTGAACGCGGTCAGGGCCCGCACCGCCGCCGCGCCCGCCCGGCGCACGCTGCTCGTCTTCGGCCGCGAGCCGGGCTCGCTCCGCAACATGTACGTGTCGGGCGGCACGGGTTTCCTGCACGACATGCTCGTCGTGGCCGGCGGCGCGAACGTGTTCGCGGACGTCGGGCGCGAGTCGGTGCAGGCGACCACCGAACTCATCCTCGCGCGGGCACCGGACGTCATCATCGAGGTGCGCGAGGGGCCGGCGCTCAGCGACGCCGACGTTCGCGCCCGCACCGCGGACTGGGACCGCCTGGCCGCCGTGCCCGCCGTGAAGGCGCGGCGCGTGCACATCGTGAGCGGCACGGGCCTCGTCGTGCCCGGACCGCGCGTGGCGGCGGCGGTCGAACGCCTCGCCGGCGTGCTCCACCCGGCGCGACCGACACCATGAAGATCCTGGTGTCGTGGTCGAGCGGGAAGGACTCGGCGTGGATGCTGCACATGCTGCGCGCGTCGCATCCGGGCGCGATCGCGGGCCTCCTCACCACCACCAACAGCGCCTTCAACCGCGTGGCGATGCACGGCGTGCGCCGCGAGGTGCTCGAGGCGCAGGCGCAGGCGGCCGCGTTGCCGCTGCACGTCGTGCCACTACCGTGGCCATGCAGCAACGCTGACTACGAACGCCTGATGGGCGAAGCCGTCGCCGGTTTCGTGCGCGACGGGTTCACGCACGTCGCCTTTGGCGATCTGTTCCTCGAAGACGTGCGCCAATATCGCGTGGACCGCCTCGCCGGCACGGGCCTCGAGCCGCTCTTCCCGCTCTGGAAGACGACCAACACCCGCGCGCTCGCCGAGACGATGATCGCCGGCGGCCTGCGCGCGACACT